>JBEKPY010000029.1:0-60055 GCA_049520275.1 Bryobacteraceae bacterium | reverse complement strand
TGAAAGCCGGCTGCGGGCAGGATTGCCCGCCCCACAAACTCAGAGAATCAACCACTTGCCAGACAGGCTCAAAAGTTAAGTGCCATTGGGCTCTCAGCCTGCGGCGGCCTCTCAGGCCGCCCTGCCCCTGGGTTGCGGGTTGGCTGCTTTCTGGGGCAGACCCCCGGTCTGCGCGGGTCCCCGGGACCCGCTCTTCGCTGGCAGAATCAGGCCTCTGTTCACGGGAACAGGCCGGCCGAGGGCCGGCCGCAGCCCGAGAGGCTGCCCCACGGATTCTGTATAAGTCTCCGTTAGTGGAAAAGTTAAGTGGCATTGGGCCGAGAGCCTGCCCCACTTCGAATCGCCGCAGCTTGCGAAGATTCCCGGACGTAGCCGTACGTCGCGCCGCCGGTGGCCGGATGCCACTCGCCCGCCGTGGCAGGGCGCTCGCCGATTGGCTGTTCTGCGGAGCGGGCGCGGCGTATAGAATGGTAACTCCTGGAATACAGTAAAGTTGTTTTCAGCGAACTTCCTATGATAGTTCCTCGTTCTACAGAGTGGAAGCGGAAATCGGCGCCGGCGGTCCGGCGGCGCGGCGCTTCCAACGAGGAGCATGGCCCCCATGGCGACGGTTGCACAGATCGCGGTACCCCAGGCGAAATGGACCTGGGCGCCGGCGTGTGCAACCACCGGCGAAAGCAGGCGTAACGGCGTGGACGCGGACGCGCAACTTGTGGAGCGGTGCCTCGGCGGCGACCAGACCGCATGGGAGGATCTCGTCCGCCTGCACACGCGCCGCGTATACTCGATCTGCTATCGCTTCACCAGCCGCGACTCGGAGTCGCAGGATCTGTCGCAGGAAGTGTTCCTGCGGATCTTCCGCAACCTGCGCAGCTTCCGGTCCGGGGAGGGGTCGTTCGTGGTGTGGCTGACCCGGCTCACGCGAAACCTGCTCATCGATCACTATCGCCGCACGCGGGCCGAGCGCGCCACCGACTCCATTGAGGATCAGATCTCGACGCTCGAAGAGAAGACCGTGTCGCTCGGTCACGCCGACAGCGTGCTGGCCGGGCGCGAGGCCAGCGAGGTATTGCAAACCGCGTTGCGCCGGCTTTCGCCGGAGCTGCGGGAAACGGTGATTCTGCGCGATCTGCAGGAGATGGAATACCGGGAGATCGCCCAGGTGTTGAACGTGCCCGAAGGGACCGTGAAATCGCGGTTGAACCGGGGGCGCGCGGAATTGGCCAGAGTGCTGAAGAGACAGAAGGTGGGCATATGAACTGCGCCGATTTCGAAATCCTTCTGTGCGACTATCTCGACGGCACGCTCGACCAGGAACGGCGGCGCGATCTGGAGCGGCACCTCGAAGCCTGCCCCCTGTGCGCGGAGCTGACCGCCGACGTGCGCAGCGCCGTAAGCCTGGTGGAGAGGGCCGCGGCCGTGGAGCCGCCGGCGGAATTGCTGACACGGATTCTGCACATCATCCCCGGCAACAACGCGGCGGGGAAACGGCCCTGGTGGCGGCGGCGCTGGATCGAGCCGATTCTGCAGCCGCGCTATGCCATGGGCATGGCCATGACGGTGCTGTCGTTCTCCATGCTGGCGCGCTTTGCCGGCCTCGAGCCGCGGCAATTGAAGCCGTCGGACCTGGACCCGGTGAAGATCTGGCTGGCGGTGGACGACCGCGCGCACCGCGCCTGGGACAGGACCGTCAAGTATTACGAAAACCTCAAGCTGGTCATCGAGGTCCAGAGCCGGCTGAAAGAGTGGACCGAACAGGACTCCAACCCACCGGCGAAGAAAGCGGTCGCCGGCGGAAATCAGACGAAGGGCGCCCCGGGCAACGGTTCGGCGGGGCGGAGTGAACAAAAATGAACTGCGCAATCCATACCGAAACAGAGGCGACAGGATATTGTCGCGCGTGCGGGAAGCCGCTTTGCTCCGCGTGTCAGCACACGGCACAGGGGACGCTCTTCTGCGCCGAACACGCACCCGCGCCATCGGCCGCGGCGGAAGCCGCCACGGGCGGCACGGCCCGTCCGGGACCCGCCGGTCCGGGAACGGCCCCGCCACCTCCGCGTGCCCAGGAGTGGTCTCCGTATAACGCGCCGGCGCCTCCGCCGCCGCTGCCGGAAGGAGCGCCGTCGCCTGGGCTGGCGTTCATACTGGGCCTGATCCCCGGGGTCGGCGCCATTTACAACAGCCAGTACGTGAAGGGGCTGGTGCACGTGGTGATCTTCGCCATGATCATCAGCATCCTCAGCTCCGACGCGGCGCCCGGCTTTGAAGTGCTGTTCAGCCTGATGATCCCGGCGTGGATCATCTACCAGGCCTTCGAGGCGTATCACACGGCGAAGCGGCGGCTGTACGGTTACAGCGTGGACGAGTTCTCGGGCCTGGTGCCCGCCGGGCGCAAGCGCGGATTCCCGGCCGGGCCGGTGCTGTTGATCGCCATTGGCGTGTTGTTCCTGTTGAACACGATGGATCTGTTGCGAATCAGCCAGATTGCGCGCTACTGGCCGCTGCTGCTGATCGCTCTGGGCGCCTACCTGCTCTACGAGCGGCTGGTGCCGGCCGCTGCTGCCAACGGATCGGAGGAGCGAAGATGAACTCCTACGGCGGCGCGACAGTGATGCAGGCGGTCCGCGGGCCGCTGCTGCTGATTACGCTGGGTGTTCTTCTGGCGGTGGATCACCTGGGTCCATTCCCGTTCTGGCGCACCTGGCCGGTTCTGATTATCGTGTTCGGTCTGTTGAAGCTGCTGGAGCGGGCGGTGCGGCCCGAAGAGCCGGCCGACCCGCAGCATCCGGTGGGAGGCGTGTCATGAGGCGAGGGTCGGTAGTCGGTCCGCTGGTATTGATTGCCATCGGCGCGTTGTTCCTCACAAGGAGTCTGTGGCCGCAGATCCCGCTCTGGGACCTGCTGGCGACGTGGTGGCCGTGCCTGCTGATTGGCTGGGGAACGTTGCGGCTGCTGGAGATCGCGGTGCAGGCTGCGGGCGGCAAACCGCTGTCATCGAATGGCGTCTCCGGCGGGGAGTGGGTGCTGGTGGTATTCATCTGCATTATCGGTTCCACGGCGTGGGCGGCGCACAGGCACAGTTGGTGGAACGGCGGCCCCTGGCGCGGCATTGTCGCCGACATGGGAGAGAACTACGAATACGGGCTGAGCCCCACCACCGCAACCGCCGGCAAAGCGCCCCGGGTGGTAATAGAAGCCTTCCGCGGCAACGCGCGCATCACCGGCGTGGACGATTCGGCCGTGAAGGTGGAGGGGCGAAAGTCGATTCGCTCGCTGTCGCAGAAGGAAGCCGACGACGCCAACAAACAGACGCCGCTGGAGGTGCTGAGCAATGGCGGCCAGATCGTGGTGCGCATGAATCAGGACAAGGCCAACGGCCGCCTCAAGCTTTCCGAGGATCTGGAGATTGCGGTGCCGAAGGGCGCCAGCATCGAGGCGCACGGGCTGTACGGCGATTTCGATATCAACGACGTCAACGGAAACGTGGACATCACCAGCGACAACGCCGGCGTGCGGCTGCAGAACATTGGCGGCGACGTACGGGTCCAGTTGGACAAGAGCGACGTGGTGCGGGCCGTGGGGGTGAAGGGCAAGGTGGAGCTGCGGGCTTCGCGCGGCGACGACGTGGAACTGGACAACATCGCCGGCGCGGTGACCGCCAGCGGCACGTGGTCCGGCGAAGTGGAGCTTCGGAACCTGGCCCAGGCGGTGAAGTTCGAAGGCTCCAACTTCGAGTTCGAGGCCGCGAAAATCCCCGGGCAGGTGCGCTTGTCGGGGAGCGATCTCACCGGGAACACCGTGGTGGGGCCGATTCGCGTGAGCGCCCAGGCAAGGGATATCCAGTTGACCGATTTCTCGCAGGGCCTCGACCTGGACGTCGATCGCGGGGACGTCGAGCTGCGGCCGGCCAAATCGGGCGTGCCCAAGATGGAAGTGCGGGTACGGAGCGGCGACGTCGACCTGGCGCTGCCCCCCCAGGCGAAGTTCGATCTGAAGGCCAGCACGGACCGGGGCGAGCTGCGCAATGAGTTCGGCGCGCCGCTGGAAGTGCACGAGACCGAGGGCGGCAACAGGGGCTCCATCGCCGGAACGGTGGGCAACGGGCCCGAGGTGCACATCACCACCGACCGCGGGACGGTGACCGTCCGCAAGGCCGGAGCGGAGGACGACAAGGCCACGGCGAAATCCGGGGAACCGGAAGCGAAGGAAGTGGAGAACTAATCCCCTTCAGTGGGCCTTGTCGAACATCTCCAACTGCTCTTTGGGCGCCGGCGGCGGGCGGCGTGTCTTGAGCGGGCTGCCCACCACGCCCAGCACCTGGATGCCGGCCAGCGCCGCCCGCGGCACAAACACCTTCTGGTTCTGATAGCCCGGGTCCGGCGGAATGAAGGAGAACCCCTGCGGCTCCACCTGCAGCAGGTTGTTGGACATGACTCCGTCCATGATCTCGCCGTCGCGGAAATGCAGGCGAAGCCACAGGCCGGTGGTCTTGGGACGAGTGGAGAAGGTGCGCAGCTCGCGCCGGGGCTCGCCCTGGTCGAAATCGCGAACGAAGCAGACGAAGCGGACCTCGCTATAGGGTATGGTGGCCACCGACCCGCTGGTGCTGAGCAGCTCCAGGCCGTCCGCCTGAAGCCACGACTGCGGGCTCACGAAACCGGGCAGCGTCTCGCGATCAAAACGCAAGACCAGGACTTTTTTGTTGGTGGACGCCGGCAAGCGCCAGTTCCCTCACGCGTTTCGCTTCCAAACAATTTCCCAGATATTGTAACATTGGTCGAATGCCGGACATTGCATGTTTGTCCGCCGGGACAAAGTCGTTCCTGGATCGCTGCCGGATCGAAAAGGGTCTGGCAGGCAACACAATCGCAGCTTATCGGCGGGATCTGGCGAGATTCGCGGCCTTTTGCGGAGTCTCCGAGCCGCCGCCGGGGACCGGGACGGTGCGCGCGTACGTCGACTCGCTGTACGGCGCCGGACTGGCCACGCGCACCATCGCACGGCACATCACCACGCTGCGGAATTTCTACGCCTTCCTGATTGAGAACGGAACCATTGAACAGGACCCGATGATCGCGCTGGTCCTGCCCAAGCAGTGGCAGAATCTACCTAAATACCTGAATAAAGAAGAGTTAGATGCTATACTGAAAGCGCCGGACGGCGCTACCGCGCTGGGCCAGCGCGACCGGGCGATGCTGGAACTGCTGTACGCGACCGGCGTCCGGGTGACCGAATTGTGCCAGGCCCGGTTGTCCGACATCGAGCTGAACCTGGGCTTCATTCGAGTAACTGGCAAGGGGAACAAGCAACGGCTGGTGCCGATGGGCGAATCGGCGGCGGCAGCCATCCGGGAGTACCTGGAGAGCGCCCGGCCCCGCCTGCTCAGGCGGCGCGCCAGCCCCTATCTGTTCGTGACGGCGCGGGGTAGCTGCATGACCCGGCAGTGTTTCTGGAAACTGTTGACCGATTACGGCCGGCAAACGGGGATTCGGCGTCCGCTGACGCCGCATGTGATCCGGCACACATTTGCCACCCATCTGCTGGAGGGTGGCGCGGACCTGCGCAGCGTGCAGGTGATGCTCGGGCATGCCGACATCGCCACCACGCAGATTTACACGCATGTCGCCCGATCGAGGCTTCGGAGCACGATTGATGAGCACCACCCCCGGGCTTAAGCCGCGGGGCAGCATGGCGAGGCTTATATGAGCGACTACATGTTCATGCTCGAGAATCACTTGAGCGCCGGACAGATCCGCATGATCGGCGAGGTCCAGGCTGCCGCAACCGAGGCGAACACCAGTCTGTTCCTCACCGGCGGGGCGCTGCGAGACATGCTGGGCGGATTCCCCATTCGCGAGATCGATTTCACGGTGGAAGGCAGCGCGGTCAAGCTGGCGCGCAGCATCGCCTCCCGGTGCGGGGCCGAAATCACCGAGATCAACGAACATCGCAAGTTCGTTCGGATGGAGTTTCCGGGCGAGGTGAAGACCACCATCGCCACCGCCCGGGTGGAGAAGTATCCCAAACCGGGCGGGAAACCGCAGGTGCAGCCGGGCACCATTCACGAAGACCTTCGCTGCCGCGACTTCACCATCAACGCCATCGCGCTGTCGCTCTCGCGCGCCTCACGCGGGTTGCTGGTGGATCCGAACAACGGCATCGGCGACCTGGAACGGAAGGAGCTGCGGGCCGTATCGAACTACGCCCTCTATGACGACCCGGTGCGGCTGCTGCGGCTGATCCGGCTGCGGGCGCGGCTGAGCTTCACCGTGGACGAGCGCACCTGGAACCAGTATCAGAACGTCCGCGAGGCGGGTCTGGAAACGAAGATCGGCGCCGACGCGCTGCTGGAGGAACTGCATCACATCGCCGAGGAGGCCGATCCGTCGCTGGTGCTGGCGGGGCTGGAAGAGGAGAAGCTGATCAAGCTGTTTTCGCCCGCGCTGGCCGGGGGGAAGGTGAATCTGGCGGGCTTCCAGAAACTGCAGAAGGCGAAGCAGACGATTCCGTTCGGGGCCGACCTCAAGCTGGAGAACTTCGGCTTGTTCATGTATGTGCTCACCGAGAAGCTGACGGCGAAGGAGAAGGCGGAGCTGGTGAGCGGTCTGGGCATGCCGAAGGAAGACGTGAACCAGTGGCAGAAGCTGGAGGCGCGGACAAAGAAGCTGGAGAGCGCCGCAAAATCCGCGCGGCTGCAGAAGGCCTCGCAGGTGTACCATGCCCTCTGCGATGCGGCGGGCGACGAGGTGCTGTTCCTGCTGACGCATTCGGCGCATCGGCTGGTGCAGGACCGCATTAAGAACTACCTGACGAAGTACCTGCCGGCGGCGCTGGAGGTGACCGATCGCGAGGTGGAGGCCGCCGCGGCGGGCGCCGCGCCCGGTTCGCCGAAGTACAAGAAGGTGCGCGATCAGTTGATTACGACGAAGCTGGATTCGCGCCCGAAGAAGGTGCCGCCGCCGGAAGAAACCGCGCCCGCGCCGCCGCCGGCGATGGTGTCGACGGGCGGGTTTGGGCGGAAGCAGGTGGGGTAGGGGGGCCGCCGATGAGCACGGATTAACGCAGATAACGAAACTGCGGTCGCGTGACACTCCGGTAGAATGGTGACTGCGAGGCGTTCCCGTGAAGCTGGCATTCGAGATCGATGTTCCCGATGGCGCCGTTGGCCCCGGCGCCGAAGCGGAACTGTTGCGTTCGATCAAGCAGCAAGCCGTACTCAAGCTCTATGCTGATGATCGCTTGACGACCGGGGAGGCAGCCGGCGCGCTTGGCCTCACGCGCATTCAGTTTCTCGATCTGCTGCGCCGTACGGGGGTCGAATTCCGGGTGGAACTCGACGAGGAAGATTTCGCCGGCCTTCGTCAGAGGCGCGATGAACATACGCGCCAGGCCGGGAAGTGAGTGCGGTCGTCTCCGACAGCAGTCCCCTGAACTACCTGGCACTGCTATCGGATTTCGACCTTCTCCGCAGGATTTACGGCACTCTGGTGATTCCTCCCGCAGTTTATCGCGAAGTAGTCGAAAGCGGGCTGGATTATCCCGTGGCTGCAGCGGTGCAGGCGGCACTGGGGAAATGGGTTTCCGTTGCGTCGGCCCCCGATGCTGGCCACGTGGCTTCTCTTCAACGCGAGCATCGCCTGGATCTGGGCGAGAGCGAGGCAATTCTCGTGGCGGAATCGCTGGGAAGGGTACCGCTGCTGATGGATGAGCGCCGGGGCGTGAAATGCGCCAGATCGCGCGGCCTCTCTGTGATCCGCACTCCCCTGATCTATGCCGACGCCAGGATTCTCGGCCTTGTCGGCAGCGTCCGCGCGAAACTCGATGAACTGCGCGCGAGTGGATTCCACCTCGCAGATCGCCACTATAAAATGATTCTGGAGGAATTGGGAGAGTTATAGTCTCCCCGCGTCGTGTAACTGCTCGAGCTTGTGAGCTGCGGTACCAATCGCTGCTTCGGAAATCGGCAGGGCAACCATAAGCGTCAGCAGTGTTGTTCCCCACACAGATCCATCTCTCCCTTGTCCCGGGCCGACCAAAGCCAACATTGCAAAACGTCGTGCTCAGGCCGCATCGAGAATCTGCACGGTTAGCTGTTTGCCCAGCGTGCGGAATGCCCCTTCCAACTGATCAAGCCGGGAGCTGTGACCCAGATCGAGCAGACGGTCCACCTGAGGCAGATGGCAGTTCAATCGTCTGGCCAGTTCGGTTTTGCTGATCCGCCCCGCCCGCATCGCTGAATAAAGGGCCAGTTTCGCTTCCGTCAGCGCCGGGAGCGCGACGTTCGGTCCGCGACGGAAGGGCGAAGGCTCCGGGATCGCCTGGCGATCTTCCATGTAACCCATCAATGCGGTTTCAAGTGCATCTACGGCGCGGGCGAGGGCCTCCTCGCGATCATCACCAAACGTGTGAGCCTCGGGCACGTCCGGGAAACCGACCAGAACTGTGCCATTGGAATCGCGTTGCAGTTTAACGGGATATCGCAACATGATCTCTCCTTACCTGAGAACGAGGTCCTTCCTGATCTTCTCCGTCAGGCCTTTGCCGATCTCCTTGTTGGAGCCGTGCATTGGAAGTACGGAAAAGCGCCGCCCCAGCCGCACCTTCAGATGGCCTCCCTTGCCAGGTTCGAATGTGCAGCCCTGCTTCTCCAGCCACCGTTTGAACTCGGCGCTGGTCACCGTTGCGATCATACAACACATCTGTTTCATTTGCAACAGATGTGTTTCGCGAATTTACCGCCCGCCCGCGCCCGAGGTCGTGCCGTTCTCCAGATGGTCGAGATAATCCCCCAGCAGGCGCACCTCTTCGTCGGTGCCCGCCAGCGGGGGCATAAATCGCCGATACGGCGAATCGGGTTTGTAGTCGTGCAGCATGGCCAGCAGGTTCGTGATCGACGCGCGGTTGCGGCCGTTCAGCAGGAGCCGCATCGAGCGGTAGCCGTCCACCGTGTGGCAGGACATGCACTGGCCGCGGAACATCGCCTCGCCGCGCGCGTACGCCGGGCTCACGTTGGTTCGCGTCCACATGGTGTGCGCCAGATAGCCGTCGCGGTTGGCCGCCGCCACCGATTTCACCCGCATCCCGTTCGAGAACATGTGCCGCCCCACCACGTAGGGCTTGCGCAGCATCTCGCGCGAATACTCCGCCGAAGCCGTGGCCATCAGCGCCACCCCCACTACGGCCACCGCGTGCGACAAACTGAAATCCAGCGGGTTGCGGTAGGCCAGAAAGTACACGATGGCCAGAATGGTGGCCGACGACATCACAATCACCAGCGCCGCGCGCGTCACCTGGGTGAACGCTCCCGAGCCGATGGTGGACATCCCCAGGCTCAGCAGCGCCCGCTGCGACTCCGGCACCATCCACAGATACCAGCCGAGCAGCAGCGGCATCAGCACAAACGACGGCACCAGCCACTTCACGCTCCAGCGCACCAGCTCGACCTTCAGCTTCGGCTGCTTCACGCCGTCGATGCGGCTGGTGGTGACCAGCGCCCACACGCCGGCCAGCGATGCGCAAACCACGGTGCGCAGAAACAGGCTGGGCCAGTAGGTGGGATTGAAGAAGGCTTGCCAGAAGCGCGACGCTTCCATGCCGGTGCCGGCCACCTGCAGCCACGGCTCGCCGGGCGTCAGCATGAACGTGAGAATGCCGTTGATGATCGCCAGCGTGCAGAACGACGCCCCGGCGTAGACCCAGCCCACCTTGACGTGAAGGGCGTCGGGAATGCGCCCCCACGTGTAGTAATAGACCGCCGCCGTGGTCAGCTCGACGATGAAGAACACCCACTCGATGGCCCAGCCGAACACGAAGTTGTGGATCAGCGTGCTGGTGGCTTCCGGGTGCGTGAGGCCGATGGCGAACCAGATGCCCACGCCGGAGATGGCGCCGAAGACACCGGTGAGCACCAGGAAGAAGCGCGAGTGGCCGCGCAGCGTCTGCAGCCACTCTTCGCGGCCCTCCTTCAGAGCTTTTCGCTCGGCCAGCGGCAGATAAAAGCCGCCGCCGACCGCGAAATGGGAGATCATTATGTGAAAAATCGCGATGCAGCCGATAACCCAGCCGCTGCCGATGAGAGGCACGTCCCAGAATGGATAATTCATCGCCAGTCTCCTATTTCAGCCCCTGATAGCCGGCCGCGGTGGTGATGACGAGCACGAACAGCACCAGCAGCCCGAAGTAGTGCGCGATGCGTCCGCGCCGTCCGGAATCCTTCGCGCCGTCGTAGAAGGGAATCAGGAACCACAGCACCAGGCCGGTGTTGAAAATGATCATTCCCAGAGCCTCGCCCGCGGCGCCCGGGAACCATCTGCCCAGCACCTTGAGCATCTCGAAGGAGCTCATGAAATACCATTCGGGATGAATGCCCGGGGGAGCGGGTACCAGCGGGTCGCCCGGCCGGCCCAGACCCCAGGGAAACAACGACGCCAGCAGCGCCAGCACGTTCAGCGCGATCAGCCACATGGCCAGGTCCCTGGCGAAGAAGTTCGGGAAGAAGGGGATGCTGAGGCGCTCGGCGGCGGGCTTCGCTTCCTCGGCGGGAGGCACCGCGTTGCCGTGCTTCTGCACCAGCCAGAGGTGCAGGCCCAGCAGCGGCAGGAACAGCGCCGGGAGCACCACCACGTGCAGCGCGAAGAAACGCTGCACGGTGAATTCGCTCACCTCCGCGCCGCCGCGAATCATGTCCGCGATGGCCGGACCGATGAGCGGCACGCCCGTGGGAATCTGCAGCCCCACCTTGGTGGCGAAGTAGGAAAGCTCGTCCATGGGCAGCAGATAGCCGCTGAAACCGAACAGCAGGGTGAGCATCATCAGGGCCAGTCCGGTGAACCAGCCGAACTCGCGCGGCCGCCGGTAGGCCTTCATGAAGAAGACCGAGAACATGTGCACGAAGATGGCGAGGATCATCAGGTTGGCGCACCACGAATGCGCCGAGCGGATGAGCCACCCGAAGTGCATCTGATAGGTGATCTGCCGCACCGATTCGTAGGCGTCGGCGCCGGGCCGGAAATAAACCAGCAGCAGCACGCCGGTGAGCGCCTGGGCGATGAACAGGAACAGGGTGATGCCGCCCCAGTAATACCAGAACGAGTGCCGGTGAACCGGGACCGCTTTCTCGCGGGCCAGAGCCATCGCGTCCCGCAGGCCCAGCCGTTCGTCAAGCCAGTTGTAGATTGCGCTTCCCATGCGGCCTCCTCACGCCCTCGAAACCACCGCGGCTTCATCGGTCAGCTTCACGACGTAGCGTTTGAGCGGCCGCGGGGGCGGCCCGGAGATGTTCTGTCCGGTGTGCGGATCGTACTCGCCGCCGTGACAGTTGCAGTGGATCACGTCGCGCGCGGGCACGTACTGTACTGTGCAGCCCAGGTGCGTGCACACCGCGCCGAGCGCCGTCCACGTCGTATCGCGATGGTGGATGAGCATGGCCGGCTGCGAGCCGAACTTGAACATCAGCGCGCTGCCCGGCGGCAGCTTCTGCGCGTCCCGGAGAGCGACCTCGGTGACCGCGGACGCCATCGCGCTCTCCTCTATGGGCGATGCCAGATAGCGATACACCGGATAGCCGATGGCCGCGGCATAGCCGAGGCTCGCCGCGCTGGCCACCCCCAGAAACAACCGGCGGGTGGCCAGATCCTCACCGGAAGCGGCCACAATTTTTTTCGAGTCGAGCGTGAACTCGTCGCTCATGCTTCCACCACCTTCCCGGCAGGCCCGTGTTGCGCCTGCGCCACCACCCAGAGCAGCCAGCCAATCACCGCAAGGCCGGCCACGAACAGAACCAGAAACAGGCCGACCACGCTCCAATTGGTCACCACGGTCCGCTGCCACACGTCGAAGCCCTTGCTGAGGAGCGTGGTGTCGCGGATGCCGTCGCGATAGAGCGTCATGCTGGCCGACGACAACAGCGCCGCCAACGCCGCGCCCCACGCGACCACGCCGGGCGTGCGGCGCGCGAAAACCGCGAACAAGCCCGCGGCCAGACAGAGAACCATGGCCCCGAGCCAGACCTCGCGCGCGAGCGGGTACATCCAGTTGCGCTCCATGGCGGCGATGATCCCCCTCGGTTGGGTGGCCACCACCACCGCCCCCGCCAACGCCTGGACAATGGCCATCGGCGCTGCCAGCCAGCCGCCGGCGCGGGCGAGTTGCCGGCGCTCGCCCTCCGCGACAGGCGAGTTGCCGCTGAGCCAGATCAGCCATAATCCCGCGAAGAGAATGCCGCCGGCCATCATGAACAGCCAGCGGAAAGAGATGGTGGCGTCGCCCGTGGGCAGGTTCACGCCGGTGGCCGATGCCTGGTACATGGCCTGCCAGACTTCGGGCCGGAGCATCAGCGTCATGTTGCTGACCAGAACGCGCGCCACGGTCCCGGCAAAGGCCCACGCCAGCAGCCCCACCCACCAGGCCGTGCGTCCGCCTTCGACACGAGCGGCGAAACGGTAGAGCAGCCAGTAGGTGGCCATCAGCAGGCCGATCACTCCGATCCACCATGCGCCAATCAGCACGCTGCTGGTGTAGAGCGCGCGGCCATAGAGCACCTGGGCGAACAGGAGCGGCGGCACGGCGAGATTGATGACGTAGGTCATCACCACGGGAAGGCGTCTGGCGATGGCGGCGGTGACGGCGCGGGCCGTGGGGCTCCTTCGCGCCACGCTGAGCACGCCTGCCACCAGCAGGCCGCCCAGCAATACCTCCACCGCGATGAAGTGCAGCGACAAGGTGACGATGTGCAGCGCCTTGAGCAGCCAGATGGGCGCTGGCAGTGGTATCGGATCGACTGCCGGAAAGTGGTTCATGTAGTTTGTCCGGATTGGCGGGCGTCGCCAGATGCCCTGGCGACGGCCTGGAAGAGCGTTGCAGGAATGTTGCCAAACCGGCTGCCCAGGTTTTCAAGCCGCTTTCTCAGGAGCCGCCTGACAGGGATGGGGCAGATGCCCCAATGGCAGCGACGTCAGACGCAGCCCGATGCACACATCCGCCGTGACGCCCGGCTAAGCTAAAAAAGTCCTTTCGGACGGTGCGCAATAACACCATGAAGATTGCAGAAGACATCCCCGAGGACAAGTACGGCTTTCGTCCTGCCGAGGGCGCCATGACCGTAGCGAACTGTTGACCCACATCGCCCTGAGCACGCGGTTCAACGAGCAGGTGAACTTCATCGAGAAGCGCACCACCATGGTCGGGTTCGACTTCATGGCCTATATCGAACCGTTGAAGGCTGACCAGGCCCGGCCGCGCACCAAGGCGGAAATCGTCGCGCTGCTAAGAGAAACCGGTGACAAATTCGCCAGCCAGGTGGAGGGCCTTTCGGATGACTTCCTGGCTGAGACCGTGAGCATGCCGCCGGGCGGCCACCCGCCGTCGCGCACACGCTTCGACATGCTGATCGGCTCGAAGGAACACGAGATGCATCATCGCGGCCAGTTGATGCTGATTGAGCGCATGCTGGGAAGCAGTGGCGCCTAAAGCCCCCGCCGCGCCCGGCAGTGCGGGATGCCGAGTCCGTGTTTCAGGCCGCCGCACTGGCTGTCGCCGAGTCCAGGAGCGCGTGCGTCACGCTACGGCGCGACGCAGATCCCTGCGCCATCAAATGAGGCCAGGCCGCCCACGCTCACCGTCAGGTTCGATTGCACCGTGCCGGAGCAGGACTGCGTGCCCGCGGGCGGTGGCGGCACGATGAAGTTGATCTGATACAGTCCGACGTAACCCGGAACAAGACCGGAGTAGAGCGGACCAGGCCTCACGGGTCCGGGACAGTTATCGCATGAAGAAGGTTGCACCGGTTGCGTCGCCAGCGCATTCGGCCGGAAATTGAAATCGAGGATGAAAGTCTCGGACGTCGGCGTCGCGGTGGCCGCTGCCTGGCCGGTGGGAACGGCCGGAGTGGTCAACCCCAGCCCGACTGCCCAGGCGACGACCTCCTCGCCGTACTGTGCCGGATTCCCCGGCGTAACCAGCGATCCATCGGCGTGCGTCACCAGGGGCGCACACGGCAATCCGCCATATGGCGCAGATCCGCTCGCGCCAGAAACCACCGTGTCACACGCAGTGAGAATGTGGACGCGATCGGCCGCCGGGTTCAGGTCAATCGACGCCCCTGCCACGCCGTTCACCGTCACGATTAATTGCGCCAGTTTCACCACGTTGCACACTGGAGGATATAAAGCGCAGTCCGGCTCTATGTCGTACGGAATCTGGATGGTGACGGGCGTCAGGAAGGAGCAGAGGGTAGAGGACGGGCAGCCGGACCCCAGGCTCACTTCCAACACTGGTGCTGCCACACCCGATACCGTGGCGCTGATATCGCCCTGGACATTCCCCTGCAGGAAGACCGTAATCAATTGTCCGGGAGCCACAGTGACCGACGGATACAGGTATCCCATCCCGGCAACCGCGTTCCCGGATGCACTCTGGCCGAGTGCGCAGGGCAGGAACGCCGCGCACAAAATGGTAAGCAGCACTGAGCGCTTCATAACTCAACGACCTTCTTCGTGACCGATGGCGCCCGCCCCGCTGGCCGGGATTTCCGTTTTGCCGCTCTGGCCCGTATCGATTGTACATCCAACCACCTTTGATCGTTATCGGTTTGGCAGCAGCGAAGGGGATTCCACCACAGCGGGCTACACTATTCTCATAAAGGCTCTGTTCGGCGGGGCGGAACAAGGACGGGGCCGAGGATGAAAATGGGCGCGGGTGCGTCCGGCTCCAACTGCGGGGCGGTCAGTGGAGATCCTCGCGGAATGGAGCGGGGAGCCCGCTACTGAGTCGCATCCGGACGGCGACGGATCAAGGCGACTCGGTAAAAGGCTCAGGATGGGAACTTCATTCGTTTTTTACGATCCGACCGGCCGGCGCTGGAGCCGCTTCCGGCGGATATTCGGCGCCGCCGGCGTGCTTGCGGTGGTTCTGCTGCTGGTGCTCGCGCTGAGCGTTTTCAGCAACGCGCAACTGCCGCCTCTGGGGCTGCCGCAGGTCCAGCATCTGGCCAATTTTGGGGAAGTGCCGGGCATCATCCGCGGGGAGAAGGCGGCTCTGAATGTCCCGTATCACGCCCACCCCATCAAGTACATCCGCAACGGGGGGAACCCGGCGTTGCATGCGCACATGGCCGCGCTGCCCCATGAGGGCCAGCCGCTGGTGTTTGGCTATTACGTCAACTGGGACGAAGCCAGCATGTCCTCGCTGCGCCTGCACCTTTCGCAACTCACCCACCTGATCCCGGAGTGGCTGGTGCTGGAGAACGGCGAAGGCGACGTATCCGACAACACCGACCAGACCGTGGTGCAAATCGCCGCCGAGGCGCACCTGCCGATCCTCGCCGAGATCAACAACTACCGGGACGGATGGCAGGCCGGCGACCTGCATCGCGCGCTCAACAACGCCGACGCCCGCGACAACCTTGTCGACAACATCTACAGCAACCTCGAAGAGCACAAGTTCGCGGGCGTGTGCGTGGATTTCGAAGACCTGAAATCGAAAGACCGCGGCGCCATGGTCCGTTTCATGGAGGAGCTGCGCGCGAAGCTGCAGCCCGCCGGACTGCTGATGGCCCAGGCCGTGCCCGTGGACGACGACAACTACGATCTCCAGCGCCTGGGAGAGATCGACGACTATCTCATGCCCATGGTCTACGACGAACACTATCAATCGAGCGCGCCGGGGCCCGTGGCGTCGGAAGGCTGGTTCTACGGCCAGCTCGGCAAGCTGCAGAAGCTGGTTCCGAAGAACAAGACGGTGATCGGTCTGGGGGCTTACGGATACGACTGGGTGATCGGACAGAAGGGCGGCACGGAGGTGAAGTTCAGCGACACCATCGCCGCCGCGGAGGCCAACAAGGCGCGGATCGTGTGGGACGGCGACAGCGAGAACCCGGTGCTGCGCTACAGCGCCGGCGGCGACCGGCACGAAGCGTGGTTCCTGGATGCGGCCACGGCGCTGAACCAGATCACCGACGTCGCCGACGCCGAATTCCGCGGCGTGGCGGTGTGGCGTCTGGGCGCGGAAGACCCCGGCCTGTGGACGGTGCTGCAACAACCGAAATGGCCGGACGACAGCTTCAACCCCTGGCCGCTGTTCCGGCTCACCTCGGCCGCTTCGCCCAACCGTTACGGCGAAGGCGAAGTGCTGCGCATCGTGGATACGCCGCACGACGGCAGCCGCAACGTCTGGCTGGACAAGGAGACGGGCGACTTTTTCGAGCAGTACGAAGCTTACCCGTCCTACTACGTGATCGAGCGCAGCGGCGGGGTGGACGACAAGCTGATCAGCCTCACCTTCGACGACGGACCCTCGGCCGAATACACGCCGCGGGTGCTGGACATCCTGGGCACGCACCACGTGCCCGCCACCTTCTTCGTGGTGGGAGTCAATGCCGAAGAGAACGTCGACCTGATCCGGCGGGAGTACCGCGAGGGCCACACCATCGGCAATCACACGTACGATCACCCGAACATCGCCAAACTCTCGCCCGAGCACGTGCGCATCGAGCTGAGCACCACGCTACGGATCATCGAGCGTGAGTTGGGCCACGGCACCATCCTGTTCCGTCCCCCGTACAACGCCGACAGCGAGCCCACCACGCCGGAGGAGATCGTTCCCATCGAAGAGGCGCAGCAACAGGGGTACGTGACCATCGCGGAGAGCGTGGACCCGCGCGACTGGGAGCACGGGCGCACCGCCGAGGAGATTGTGAATGAGGTGGTCACGGAGCTGCAGGAGGGCGCCGAGGAGGGGCAAAGCAATCACCTGATCCTGCTGCATGACGCCGGCGGGGACCGCAACGCCACGCTGGAGGCGCTGCCCACGCTGATCGAAACGCTGCGCGGCAAGGGCTATCGGTTCGTCACGCTCGAAGACATCATGGGCCGGACGCGCGCGGAAGTGATGCCGGCGCCCTCGGCGAAAGAGATGCGCGTGGCGGAGATCGAAGGCGGCGCGCTCATCACCAAGGGCAACTTCAAGAAGGTCGTGGGGCTGCTGTTTCTGGTGGCCATTTACCTGACGCTGCTGCGGTCGCTGGTGTATGGCGCGCTGGCGGTGCTGGAGAAGTTCAAGGCCCGGCGGCGCCGCTTCGACGCGCAGTTCCACCCGCCGGTGTCGGTGATCATCGCCGCCTGGAACGAAGAGAAGGTGATTGAGAAGACGGTTCGATCCGTACTGGAGAACGGATACGACGATCTCGAACTGGTGGTGGTGGACGACGGATCGAAGGACCGCACGCTCTCGGTTCTGCACGAGCAGTTCGGCACGGACGACCGCGTGGTGATTCTGACGCAGCCGAACGCGGGCAAATCGGCCGCTCTGAACCGGGCCATTGCCGCCGCGCGCAACAACGTTCTGATTGCCCTCGACGCCGACACCATCCTGCGCCGCGGCACCATCGGGAAGCTGGCGCGGCACTTCTCGGATGCGCGGGTGGGGGCGGTATCGGGCAACGCGCGCGTGGGCAACCGGCACACGCTGATCACGCGATTCCAGGCGGTGGAGTACATCATGGGGTTCAACCTGGACCGGCGCGCGCTGGATCTGCTGAACGCCATCACCGTGGTTCCCGGCGCAGCCGGCGCGTGGCGCAAGGACCTGATCGTCACCCTCGGGGGATTCGGGCACGACACCCTGGCCGAGGACACCGACCTGACCCTCTCCATCCGACGGCTGGGCTACGAGATTCGCTACGACGAGGAGGCGGTGGCGTGGACCGAAGCGCCGGAGAAGACCAGCGCGCTGGCGAAGCAGCGCTTCCGCTGGGCGTTTGGAACGCTGCAGGCCGTGTGGAAGCACCGCGACGCGACGTTCAATCCGGCCTACGGCTTTCTGGGCATGCTGGCGCTGCCCAGCATCTGGATTTTTCAGGTGCTGCTGGCGGCGCTCTCGCCTTTCGCCGAGGTGGCCATGATTATCGCGCTGTTCGCGGGGAATTGGCGAATCGTGCTGTTGTACTATCTCGGCTTGTTTCTGCTGGAGCTGGGGACCGCGCTGCTGGCCTACGCGCTGGAGGGGGTGGCGGCGTGGGACGTGGCGCTGCTGTTTTTGCAGCGGATTTATTACCGCCAACTGATGTATTACGTGCTGGGCAAATCCGTGCTGTATGCCATGCGGGGGCGGCTGGTGGGTTGGGGGAAACTGGAGCGCACGGCTACGGTGCGGCCGTGAGGGGTATTGCGGCGGCCCGCAACCCAAGGGCGGGCGGGGCTGAGAGCCCCGCGCAGGCTGAGAGCCTGCCCCACTTCGAATTACTGCGGCGGTTGTGACTGTTGCTGCTGTTGCTGTTGTTGCTGCTGTTGTTGTTGCTGCTGTTGTTGTTGCTGCTGCCCCTGCTGCTGTTGCTGTTGTCCCTGCTGCGGGTTTTGCAACTGTTGCAGCGAGGTCATGTCGAACACGAATTCCCACTCTTTGTATTTGCTGTGGTCCTTATAGCGTTTGATGCCCTGTAGTGGGCTTTTGCTGGCTACACCCGCGATGCCGACTCCCCCGCCCGTCAGCGCCGAGTTCGGTCCCGATGTGCCAACGGGCGACTGCCGCGGATTCGTCAGGCCCTGCTGTATCCCCTGGAGTACGGAGTTGGGGTTCGCGCCGGCGGCGCCGGTCTGGTTGTTGGGTGCGTTAGGATCTGTCCCCGCCGGTGCGCCGGCCGCCGGGCTCGGGTTCGGGCTCGGGCTCGGGTTGGGGTTTTCGTTTTGGTTTGGGTTTAGGTTCTGGTCCGGGTTCTGGTACGGGCTGGGACCCGCACCCGGGCCATTGCCCGCATACGCCGGTTGCCCGGTATCGTCTCCCGTGGAAACGCCGCCATGAGAGGTTCCCAGCGGGCCGCGGTCGCTGGGACGGGACGCCAGTCCCCACGCCTTCGGGGCCGGCTGGTCCGTATTCGCGCTGGAGTCGGACGACGACGAAAGCGAGCTGCCGAAAGGCTGGCTGCTGGTGAGCGTCCCAAAGGTGGCGCCGGTCTGGCTGCCGCTCGCGCCGTTCTGGCCCTGCTGCTGTTGCTGTTGATTGGCGGGATGCACCAGCGAATCGGTGAGCACTCCGGCGGTCTCATGGAGGATGCGCCAGTTGGCCTCGCCGGTCATCGGGTCCTTGTACTGGCGGCGCAGAAAGCGCATGTTGTTGGTGCTCTCCAGGTCGTCCATTTTCGCCGGCCAGCGCCCGAACTTCACGTAGAATCGCCGAACCGCGAGGGAGTACTGCTCTCCGCGATCGATGAGCAACTGCTCCCTTTCGCGGGTGCGCTCGAACATCACTCGCGGCAGCTCGTAGTACAGCGAGACGGCGATGACGGCGGCGAGCACGAATACCAGTAGGAGCGCGAAGCCGGACTCGCCGTGATTGCGGGGACGGAGGGGGGACGATCTTCTCATCCCTGCTCCTCGGCCACCAGCGGCAGCGTCTGCTGGTTCTTATACTTGGTGTCTTCCACCACGGCGGAATTCACGCCGATGCGCACAATGCGGTAGCGGTTGTGAATGGTCTCGCCCTCGCCGGCCACCAGGATGTCTTCGCCATCCAGAAAGAAAGCGCTCTTTACGTCCGGCCTCGCCGGGTTGACGAAGCCGTAGAACTTCAGGGGGATAGGGGGCGCCGGCGGCGGCGTGTTCGCGCTGGATGATCCGGGCGGCGTCACGGGCGGGGGGCCAAACGGACTCGCGCGCCCGACGTTGATGTGCGCCGGTTCCCTGATGGCGAGCGGCGGCGGGGCCTGCGAAAACTCGAACAGCGAACGCATGTCCCCCTCGAACTTCGCGCTCTGCAGCCTGGTCAGAAGATCGAGCCGGAGCGTGGGATCCACCTGGGTGGGATCGCTGGCGGCGAGGCGGGCGCGCTTCATCGACGGCTTGAAGTCCTCCAGAGTGGCAGCGCGCGCGGCGGTTGTATTGGCGACCTGCCTTCGCGGCGGCGCCGCGCTTGCGGCGGACGACGGGGGCTCGGGAGCGACGCCGGCGTAGGGAGTAAGCGCGCGCGCCTGCGGGGAAGGGGGCGGCTGGGACGAACTTCCGCCGCTGAACAGATTGCTCCACACGAGGTAGACGAGCACCAGCGCCAGGCCGCCCAGGATGGCCATCTTCTTCGGTTCGGCACCGAATTTCGCGGGCACCCATTTCATCGGACCGCCTCCGCCACCAGGTTGTCCGGGTACTCGCGTACGAAAACGTCGAAGCGCAGGCCGATGTTCAGGCGTCCGGAGCCCTGCTGCGGCACCGCCTGCAGGCTGTCGACAATCAACAGCCGCGAGGATTTGTCGATGCGATCGAGCAGGTGGATCAGGTCGGCGTAGGAGCCGTCGAAATTCGCCGCCACCGTCATCATGCTGAGGTTGTCGCTGCCTTCCACGGGTTCGCTGGGATAGGAGGCGTCCCGGAGGGTGATGCCGGCCTGGTGGGCATCGTCGACCAGTTCACCGGCGATGGTGGAGGCGGCGCTGCGGCGGTCGAGGAAGTATCGATCCATGAAGCGCTGTCCGCTGGAGCGCCCGGACTCCACCCGGGTGGCCAGCAGACGGGTGCGGGCCAGCAGATCGCGCCGCTGGCGCGCCTGGGCGCGAAGATCGGCCAGCTCAGACTGGAGTTCCGCGGGCGAACCACCGGGCGGGCGCAACACCATCCAAAGCGCGGGGAGGTTGAGCAGGAGCAAAGCGATGGCCACCAGGCGCGCCACGGCGCCGCCATCGCGAGGGGGCCAGAGCAAAGCGAGGTCTCTAGCCATGGCGGACGACCTCATAGCCACGAATGAACACGTCCCCGTTTTTGGCCCGCATTCGTGTTCTACAGTTTCTGGGCATAGCTCACCGTCACCCGATAGCGATACAGTTGTTCATTCTGGCCGGGCGGCATGGAACTCAGCACCTCGGTGGAGCCGAAGGCCGCCGACCCTTCCAGCTTCTTCAGGAGCGCGACGATCGGTCCGGGGTCGGTGGCGCCCACCACCATGTCGAGCTGGACGCGGTTGCGCGAATCGATTTGCGGCAGGCGCACGGAGATGAGGCGCACGTTGTAGGGCATCACCTGGGCGAGGTCGCTGAACAGCTTCGTCCAACTGATGGCCTTGCGCTCGATCAGCGCGTTCAGGAAGACACTCTCCTCCAGCACCGCGGCGTTCTCGGGCTGCCGCAGGGTGGCGTTGATTTTCGCCTGCCGGTTGTCCACGGCGGCAAGCTGGGCGCTCAGGCTGTCTTTTGCGGCGCGCAGGTCGGACGCCTGATTGCGCTGCCGCGCGATGTACACAATCTGCACGGCCAGCAGAACGGTGAGCGCCGCCGCGGCCGACACATAACCCACCAGCGCCGCGCGGGTTTTGCGGAAGGGTTCGCTGGCCAGGTTGATGGGAATCCGAATCATGCCGCCAGCGACTCCATATAGCCCAGCAGACCCGCGTTGGTCCACGAAGGCAAGCCGTAGCGGGAGCGCAACGGCTCCACTTCCACGCCCAGCTCGGTACGCCACAGCGGCGCTTCCTCGTCGGCCATCGGGCCGAAGCCGCACAGTAGCAGCCGCTGGGGACGGGCGTGCAACTCATCCTCGATGTAGGCCACCGTCGGGTACAGCACCGACAGGATCTCATACGACGTCGCGGTGGTCAGTTCCACGCAGCGGGACAGTTTGAGCACCGCGCCGCGCAGCACCATCACCGAGAGCGTCTGGCCGCCCAGTTTGGCCAGCATGGTGATGCCGGCGGGCGCCACCATGTGCAGCGCGGCCAGCGCCGAGGTGGTCACCTCACCGGGCTGAAACCCGGCGGCGCGGAAGGGAGCTTCATAGCGCGCCACGATCTCCTGCGGGATCAGCGCCACCACCACGTCGATCTTCTCGCCGGCGCGGGCGGGCTGCTGATAGTGGCAGACGATGGCGCTTTCGAGTTCGAACGGCACGGTCTTCTTCATGCGAAAGCGGACCAGCGCCCGCTGTTCGTCCTGGTTGCCGGGAAAGGCGTCGAAGTCGAGCACGGCGGTGCGCGCGCAGTAATCCGGAAGAATGAGCGCGGCGCGATGGCGGTGGCCCGGGTTCAGCGGCGCCAGCGCGGCCACCTCGCGGGCGAGCACGTCGGGCGCCTGCACGTTGTCGCGCAGCGGCGAGACCGAAATCGCGCCCTCGGGCAGCGGCCGGAAGCTCAATTCGCCGGGCGCGGCGGTTCGGCCGAAGGCGATGCCGGCCTCGGAGAGCTCGAAGGCCCAGGCCGGCGGCGGATCGCCCAGCAGTGTGTTCAGGATAGACATGCTGCAGTGGACACGCGGCGCCAGCCGCGTCGCCTGGGTACCCGACGGAACGCGGCTGCCGCCGCGTGTCCGCCTATTCGTGTGTACTCGCGTTCATTCGTGGCCATGTTCAACCCTCGATGAAGGTGACCTTGTTGATCTCCTTCAGCGTCGTAATGCCATCGCGCATTTTTTCCACGGCGGCCTCGCGCAAGAAGGTCATGCCCTCTTCGCGCGCCTGGCGGCGAATCTCCGAGCCGGGGCGCTTGTCGAGAATCATTTCTCTGATGCGCTCGCTCAGGTCCAGCAGCTCGTGAATGGCTGTTCGGCCGCGAAAGCCGGTTCCGGAGCACTCAAAGCAGCCGCGGCCCTCGAAGAAATCCACCTCGCGCCACTCGGCCGGAACGAAACCGCTTTCCACCAGATACTCGTCCGGGTAGACCACCTTCGTGCGGCAGTGCGGACAAATCACGCGCACCAGCCGTTGCGCCAGGATGCAGTTGAGCGCGGAGACGAAGTTGTACGCTTCCACGCCCATGTTGAGAAAGCGGCCCAGCACGTCGAGCACGTTGTTGGCGTGGACGGTGGTGAACACCAGGTGGCCGGTGAGCGCGGCGTTGATGGCGATCTGCGCGGTTTCCTGGTCGCGGATTTCGCCCACCATCACCTTGTCGGGGTCGTGGCGCAGGATGGAGCGCAGGCCGCGCGCGAAGGTGAGGCCCTTTTTCTCGTTCACCGGGATCTGGGTGATGCCCTTGATCTGGTACTCCACCGGGTCTTCGATGGTGATGATTTTGTCTTCGTCGTTCTTGATCTCGCTGAGGGCGGCGTAGAGCGTGGTGGTTTTGCCCGAGCCGGTGGGGCCGGTGACCAGCACCATCCCGTAGGGCTCCTTGATATAGCGGCGGAATTTCACCAGATCGCGATCGAGAAAGCCCACCACTTCGAGCGACAATTTGGCGAACTTCTCGCTCATCGATTCCTTGTCGAGCACGCGGAGCACCGCGTCCTCGCCGTGGATGGTGGGCATGATGGACACGCGGAAGTCGATGAGCCGGCTCTTGTAGCGCACGCGGAAACGGCCGTCCTGGGGGACGCGGCGCTCGGCGATATCCAGCTCGCTCATCACCTTGATGCGCGAAATGATGGTGGAGTGCCACTCCTTGGCGATGGGCGGCATGGCGTAGTGCAGCACGCCGTCGATGCGGTACTTGATGGCCACTTCCTGGTCGCGCGTTTCGATGTGAATGTCGCTGGCGCGGCGTTCGAGCGCGTTGAAGATGGTGGTGTCCACCAGCTTGATCACCGGCGCGATGTCGCTGTCGGCGGCGGCCAGCTTGTCGATGGAGAGCGTTTCGTCCTGGTTCTCTTCGTCGCCCACCACGTCGAGAGCGAAGCCCTCGGTGACCTCTTCGAGCACGCGCTGCGATTGCTCGGTCTTCTTGAGGAGGTCGGAGATTTGCGAGAGGGTGGCCACGCGGACGCGCAGTTTCCGGTTGAGCAGGATGGACAGCTCGTCCAGCAGGTTGAGGTTGCGCGGGTCGGCGACGGCGATATCCAGCGCGCTGCCGTTCTCGCTGGCCAGCGGCACGAAGTTGTAGCGGAACATCAGATCCACGGGGACCGAGTGAAACAGGTCCGGGTCGATACGGATGCTTTTCAGGTCGACGAACTCGCAGCGGTAGCGTGCGGCGGCCTGCTGCGCATGCTCGATTTCCTGCTGGGGATCCCGGAATACGATCTTATCGGAGGCCATATGCTACCTTTGCGGACACGCGGCGGCAGCCGCGTCGATTAGACACTCGATGGAACGCGGCTGCCGCCGCGTGTCCGGTTGCGTTCGTGACCATGTTCCTCGTCATCGCAGACTGTCCGCCAGAGAGAAGATCGGCAGATAAAGCGCCACCAGCACGAACGTAACGAAAACCCCCATGAAGATCATGATGGCAGGCTCGATCAGCGAGAGCGTCGCGGTGATGCGCGTGGTGACGTCGTCCTCGTAGAAATCGGCCACGCTGTTGAGCATGCTGGGCAGCGCGCCGGTGGATTCCCCCACCTCGATCATGTCGATGGAAAGAGGCGGAAAGACCTTCGTGGCCACCAGCGCGGCCGACAGCGATTGCCCCTCCTTGACCAGTCTGGTAGCATCCTGCAGCGTGACCTTCAACACCCGGCTGCCGATGGAGTTGGCCGCCGTCTCCAGCGCCTGCACCAGCGGGATGCCGCCCACCAGCAGCGTGCTGAGAATGCGCGAGAACTGCGCCACCAGATACTTGAGCCACACCTCGCCGAAAACCGGCACCTTCATGCGGATGCGGTCCACCCGCTCCTCGCCCGAATCCGTTTTCGACCACATCCAGAACGCGCCGGCGGCGGCGAAAACTCCCAGTACTCCCAGCAGAATGTAGTTGCGCGCCGTGGTGCCCACCGCGATCAGTATCCGCGTGGCCGCGGGCAACTGCGCCGACATGCTGCGGTACAACTCGGCGAAGTTCGGCACCACGTAGGTGATCAGGAACACCATCAGGCAGATGACCATGGTCATGAGCAGCGTGGGGTAGATCAGCGCGGTGATCAGCTTCTTGCGCACCGCTACGGCCAGCTTCTGCCAGGTGACGTAGCGCTCGATCACCTCGGCCAGAGAGCCGCTCTTTTCGCCCGCCATCACGGAGGTGACGTAGATGGGCGGGAACACTTCCTGGCGGCGGAACGCCTCGGAGAGCAGCGCGCCGGTGCGGACCTCGTCGCGGACGGCCCTGATCCAGACGCCCAGTTTCGGGTCCGACAGACGCTCCGAGAGCAGGTCGAGCGACTTGACGATGGGCAGTCCCGCGCGGATGAGCGTCATGAACTGCTGATTGAAGATGAGGAACTTCTCGGTGCTGAACTTCCTCTTCTTTCTGCGCAGCGGGGTGGGAATCGCGGCGATCTGGCGGCGAGGGCGGATGGAGTAGATCAGCAGCCCCTGCTGCGAATAGCGCTCGCGGACCTCGTTTTCGGAGCCGGCCACCGCGACCTGCTGGTGGATTTCTCCGCGGGGGTCGGCGTATTTGAGCAGGAATTCGGCCATTACCGATCCTCCGCGTCCGCCAGGATGGCCCCCGGAGGCATGTGAAAACGGAAAGTGGCGTCGTCGACCTTCGGGTTGACCTTCTCGCCCGCGAAGGTGAACGTCAGAATGGACTGATCGGTGCCGGTCACCACCAGGCGGTGAATCTCGAAGCTGGGGCTCACCAGCATTTCCACCTTGCCATAGGGGAGCTTGTCGGAGTTGGCGAAGGCGGTGACAAGCGTGTCGGCGCCCTCGGGATGCGCCTGGAAGTCCTTGAATTCGCGGGAGAAATCCAGCTTTCCCAGAAGGAACGCAAGGGGGGCGCGCATGTCCTCGCTGGCCTTGAGCGGGGCGCGTTCCACGCGGTGCGCGTCCGGGCTGTAGAGATAAACGGTTTTCCCATCGGAAATGAACAGCTTGCCGGCGGGAGCGGTATAGTCCCAGCGCATCCGTCCGGGTTTGCGCAGCACCAGCAGGCCGCTCTCCGGGCGGCGGCTCCGGCCTTCCGCCGTATACTCTTCCGTAAACAGGACTTGCAGCGTTTTCGCGCGGTTGTAGTGGCCCTCGATCCCCTTCAGCATGCGGTCGAGGCCGGCGTCGGCAAAGGCACCGGGCGGCAACGCCAGCAGGCACACGAGGAACCGAAGACGGGTCACATAAGAGGTGACGCGCGGAGGGCGGGAAACGTGGAGATCCGCGGAGACGAAAAGGTCGATGGGGGGGGCGATCAGCACGAACCGATTGACGACTTGCCGCGCGATTGAGTCTCAGCCGCGCGACGATCTGCCGGGCGCTAATCGCGTGAACTGCACCGTGGCACCGCAACAGGTTCAGATTTCAATCTGTGGTCGCATGAAGGCGGCTAATTTCTTTCGCTCCCGTCGCTGCATCCACAAGCGCCATCGTTGATTCGCGAAAGGTGGGCACATCGTACTTGACGTAGTAGGTTCTTCCCGCTTCCGCCTCAAGTTCGATCCGACGCCCTTTTGGGTTTAACGTCGCGGCGGCTTGGTTCACCGCGACTTGACAGGCCCCTAAACCCTCAAACAAGCGCTCCACACGGAACAACGAGCCGCACATCCGAAGCCGTTCCTTCAAGTCGGGGTGCGCCGCTAAGTAACGCTCGCTGACGGGAGCTTCGACTGCATTGTGAGTAGCTAGCCAGGCGATTACCAACTGCAGTTCATCAGCAGGGGTAAGGCGAGCGTTGATGATGTGGATGTGGTATCGTGATTGAATTTCGCGTTGCAGTTCGGGTACCGCGACCCCCAGCACTGCGCTGACTTCGCGCAATTGGCCTTCACAGCGCGCCACGTCCGCGCTCTGCGCCTTGCCCAGGCGCCACCAATCCAGACCAGCGCATCCCGAATCGAAACTCAACGAGGTAAAGGGAAAGTAGCTTGTTGGAAGGAACCCGAGCTGGTCTTTAGGCCCAGTCGTACCTCGATCCACTTGTTCAAATGTTGCGTCCAAAACGACCGGGCCCTGCGGCACCTCAAGTGCTGTGTAGGTGGCATACCGCAGCTTTGCCAGAAAATTGCGGTTCACAAAAATGATGGGGTATCCCTCTCCGCCACGCGAACCCCCGTGCCGGTAGACGATAACTAAGGCTTTGCCAGCCGCGGGCTGGGGTGGTGGTGTGAGTGCTGGCGGACCTTTCTGGGCCCCTGTGGCGCTACCCGTCGACAGGAGCGAGGCGATCACAAGGAGCCCGACGTACATTGCTGGTACTGACTTCACTTGCATACCTGCACAGTGTATCGCATTCACCATCCCGAAGCCTCTCAGATTCCCCGCAACGCTGATGTCGTCGTTGCGCCGGTCGTAAAGGCCCGTGGTTTTCGCGTTCGAGTGCCCGACCATGCGCCGGGCGACCTCGATACGCCCGCCATTCGTGAGGTAATCCGTAATCACTGTGGCGCGGAGAGTGTGGCAGCCTATCACGGCCTCAACTCCCGCGCCCGATCGTGGAGCGGGGTAGCGGCCCCTAGCGATCATCCCCGATGCCCGGCATCGCTTGCCCGATAACCAGCCAGCCAAACACCATACGCATACAGGCTATGACGCAGACTGCGACCCGCGCATAGGTCGCACGCGTGTTCCGGTTGCGGATGTCGACGGTGAAGAGTTCGAGGAAGCGTGAAGCGGCCCGATCCCCCGGCCCCAGCGATGAGTGCCGAAACCACAAGCCCCGCCGTGTCTCGGGTGACGGTCAAATTAAGCATAGTGGGTGACGTGGGTGACTATCAGGTTTTCCGAAAAGGCGAATCCCCCGGCACGTAGCCGCTGAACGTGGGCCGCTCGACGTTCTACCGGGCGCTGCACCGACTGCTCTGTCGGGCGCTAGAGCGGCGGACCAGACAGATTTCTGGTACCTTTATATTTCTGGAGATCCCATGATTCCGTTGGGGGGCCGTCGCTTTTGGCAAGTCAGGCGGTGGTATACCTTGCGGATATTCGTTTGCTTCTGCGTGCTCGGGCCTGTGCCGGCCGGGTACGGGCTGGCCGATCCCGTCAACCAACTGATCGGCAAACTGAGGGACAAGCATATCGATGTCCGAGTGAACGCGGCCAAGGCCTTAGGCGAAATCAAAGACCCCCGCGCGGTCGAGCCCCTCATCGCCGCCCTGAAAGACGCGGATGTTAACGTCAGAATTGTGGCAGCTGATGCGTTGGGAATTATCAAAGACTCCCGCGCGGTCGAGCCCCTCATCGCCGCCCTGAAGGACACGGCCCCCCAGGTCCAACTGCGTGCGGGCGTGGCGTTAGGAACAATCGGAACACCGGCGGTCGAACCCCTCATCGCCGCCCTGAGGGACGAGGATTCTATCGTTCGGCGGTTGGCGGCCGACGCGTTGGGCCAAATCAAAGACCCCCGCGCGGTCGAGCCCCTGATCGCCGCCCTGAGGGGCACGGATGTTGACGTCAGAGCCTTGGCGGCTGTTGCGTTGGGCCAAATCAAAGACCCCCGCGCCGTCGAGCCCCTCAGCGCCGCCCTGAATGACACTGATGTTAACGTCAGACGTGTGGCGGCTGATGCGTTGCGCCAAATCAAAGACCCCCGCGCCGTCGAGCCCCTCATCGCCGCCCTGAAGGACACGGATGTTATCGTCAGAGGTTTGGCGGCCGCTGCGTTGGGCCAAATCAAAAACCCCCGCGCGGTCGAGCCCCTCATCGCCGCCCTGAAGGACACTGATGTTAGCGTCAGACGTTGGGCGGCCCTTGCGTTGGGCCAAATCAAAGACCCCCGCGCGGTCGAGCCCCTCAGCGCCGCCCTGAGGGACACGGATGTTAGCCTCGGAGGTATGGCAGCCGTTGCGTTGGGCCAAATCAAAGACCCCCGCGCGGTCGAGCCCCTCATCGCCGCCCTGAAGGGCACGGATGTTGACGTCAGAGCCTTGGCGGCTGTTGCGTTGGGCCAGATCAAAGACCCCCGCGCGGTCGAGCCCCTCAGCGCCGCCCTGAAGGACGCGGATGTTCACGTCAGAGTTCTGGCGGTCCAGGCGCTGGGCGAAATCAAAGACCCCCGCGCGGTCGAGTCCCTCAACGCCGCTCTGAAGGACACGGACGTTAACGTCAGGTTTGGGGCCGCCTTTGCGTTGGGTGAAATCAAAGACCCCCGTGCGGTCGAGCCCCTCAGCGCCGCCCTGGAGGACGCGGAGCCAAAAGTCCGACAGAGCGCGGCTACTGCATTGTACCGAATCAAGGACCCCCGCGCGGTTGAACCCCTTATAGCCGCCCTGAAGGACACGGATGTTATCCTCAGAATTGTGGCGGCCGGCGCGCTGGGCGAAATCAAAGACCCCCGCGCCGTCGAGCCCCTTATCGCCGTCCTGAAGGACACGAATTCTGGCGTCCGGCAGGTAGCGGCAAGGGCCTTGGGCGAAATCGAAGACCTCCGTGCGTTCGAACCCCTCAAGGCCGCCATGAAGGACACGGATTCAAAGGTCCAACAGAGCGCAACTTCTGCCTTTGCAAAAGTCGCGGTCGTGCCTACCATCGCCGCTCTGAAGAGCACCGATGTTCGCCTCAGATTCGTGGCGGCTGGCGCGCTAGGCGCCTTCAAAGACCCGCGCGCTGTCGAGCCCCTCATCGCCGCCCTGAAGGACGACGAGGATTCCGGCGTCCGGCAGGCAGCGGCCACGGCCCTAGGCGAAATCGAAGACCCGCGCGCGGTCGAGCCCCTCGAGGCCGCCGCGAAGGACACGGACGCTAACGTCAGAACCGTGGCGGCTGCTGCGTTGCGAAAAATCAAAGAGCGTTAGTCGAGCCGGGTGTCGTGGCTTGCAGGACGATCAGAGTTGACTTCACTTGCATGTTCATTTTTCGGTGATCTCAACCCACCAGCGATCTATGTTAGCGGTATTAGTTATCCGCCCTGGGCTCACGTAAGTCTTTCCTCCAGAGTATTGAATCTTCCGGTGGGCTTTATATGTCTTACCAGCTTCTACAACAATATCCATGATTAGTGTAGGATCGTTAAGATAAGCATGGCCGCCCATGGGATTGTATCCGAACTCAAACGTGATCTTGTGCTGGCCTGGAAGTAACTCTATCGGATCGGGGGGACGGTGGTAGGGGCGTGGCGCGCCGTCCCAACTTTGCCAAAGCGATTTTCCGTCAACTGCCGTCACCCAAATATGACTGAGCGTAAGAACGGCCACCTGCTTTCGTGGAAGCGCGGGACCGGAGTAAGCCCGATAGGCTGCGGACGATGCCGTGACTGTCAAACCGATGGCCGTTGACCAAATGGCAACCCATTTCGCGGCTCGAAGAACGATCCGAGTTGGCTTGGCTTGCATGGCCAACATTTTATAGCATTTTCAGGCTACCGGGGGCGCGCCCTTGCGAGCTTTTTAAATCCCGTAATCCGTCCGTAGCCGCAGTCAGCGACCCGAACCGGCGGGGCTGACAGAGGAACAGAGTCGGAAAGCGGCGTGGTGATGCTGAACGGCGGTCGAGTCGCTGACCAGGACGGTCGGCTTGGGTCTTGGATGGGCGAGCCGACTCTGAGACGGGCGGAATGGCAGCCGTTGGCAGACACTCCGTGTATTTCGAAAAAATGCGTCCGATAATCCGTCCGCAAGGACTACGCAGCAACCGGCAGCAGGCGCCAGACCTCCAGCCGCTCCGCCAGTTGCTGTCTCAATCGATGAACGCGAAGCTTCACTCGGCGAGCATGATGGACGAGCTTGCCGGGCGAATAGGAGATCTGAAAACGCAGCCGCTTCGGCCTGGCTCGCAGCCACGGCTCCGCAAACGTGGAGACGCGGTGGAGAGGTCACCGCAACTCAAGCATCGGCTCCGGGGACCGGCATGGTTGGGGCGGCATCGGCCGCCGCCCGCCGAACAAGCCATTCTGGCGCATCCGCTCCTGCAAAAGCGGGCAGGTCACGTGTGAATTGGACCGGACAACCCACACGTTAACGACACAAGCGGACCACGCGGACGAGGGGGATTGATTCGTCAGCGCGAATCGTGCATACTTCCATCGAGAGACGATGGGAGCACATACGAAAGCCATGGAGATCCTGCCGGGCACGCTGGATCTGCTGATTCTGCGGGCGCTGGTGGCCGGCCCCCGGCACGGCTACGGCATCGCGCAACGATTGCGGCAGGTCTCCGACGAGGTCCTCCAGGTGGGCGAGAGCTCGCTCTATCCGGCCCTGCAGCGGCTGCTGCTCAACGGCTGGGTGAAGGCCGAGTGGGGGGCGTCGGACAACAACCGGCGCGCACGCTACTATACGCTCACCGCGGCCGGCCGCAAGCAGCTCGCTACCGAACGCGCGGAGTTCAGCCGGATGATCGGCGCCATTCAGAAAGTGCTCGAAATGGTCTGAGGCAAGCCATGGCTTTCTCCCTGCCGCGCTTTTGCCGGCACATCTTCTTCTTCTGCCGGCGCGAGCGGCTGGAACGCGACCTGGCCGAGGAAATCGAGTTTCACCGCACCCTGACGCAGGACGACCGCGAAATGGGCAACATCACGCTGGCGAAGGAGGAGAGCCGCGACGTGTGGAGTTTTCTGTCCATCGAACATTTCTGGCAGGACCTGAAGTACGCCGCGCGCATGTTGCGGCGAAGCCCCGGCTTTACCGCTCTGGCCGGGCTTTCGCTGGCCCTCGGCATCGGCGGCAACGCGGCCATGTTCAGCCTGGTGAACGCGCTGTTAATCCGGCCGCTGCCGTACGCTCGGCCGGAACGGCTGCTGCGCATCACGTCGGTCTACCCGAAAGCGGGCCTGGCTCTTTTTCAGCAACAGAGCCGCACCATGGAGGTGGCCTCGGTTAGCGCCGATGCGGAGTTCAATCTCACCGGCGAAGGTGAAGCCGTGCGCCTGGTGGGCAGCGTGACGTCGGCGAACCTGTTCTCCCTGCTCGGCGCACCCGTGGAGAGGGGCCGAACCTTCGAACCGGGCGAGGACCGGCCGGGAAGAGACGCCCTGGTGATCCTCAGCCACTCTTTGTGGAAGACGAAGTTCGGCGGCGACCGCCTCGTGATTGGCCGCATGATCACGCTGAACGGCATGAACCGCACTGTAGTGGGCGTGATGCCGGCCGCGTTCAGCTTTCCTTCGTCGCGCGTGCAATTGTGGATTCCAGCCCGCGTGGACGCCTCCAACGTGGAAGACTTTTTGGGCGGCGATTTCGTGCCGCTCATCGCCAGGCTTCAGCCGGAGGCCACCGCGGCGCAGGCGCAGGGCGAGATCCGTGCCCTCACCGCGCAACTCGACACCATGTTCCCGTGGCCAATGCCGCACAACTGGAACATGGACTCGCGCGCGATACCGTTGCAGGAGGACATTGTCGGAGACGTGCGCCGCAAGCTGCTGGTGCTGCTTTCCTCGGTCTGCATCGTGCTCCTGGTGGCTTGCACCAACGTGGCCAGCCTGCTGCTGGCCCGTGCCACCGCCCGCCGCAAGGAGATGGCGTTGCGTGCCGCGCTTGGCGCAGGCTGCTTTCGAATCATCCGCCAGCTTTTGACCGAGAGCGTCTTTCTGGCGGCCTCGGGCGGCGCACTGGGCCTGCTGCTGGCGGTGGCGGCCCTCTCCGTGTTCCGGTCCGTACTGCCGCACGATCTGCCAGGCGTCGCCGAGGTGAGCATCGATGGACACGTGGCGATTTTTGTGGCCGCGCTCTCTGTCGCGACCGGCGTGGCCTTCGGGATCGCCCCCGCGCTCAGCGCGTCGCAGATCGACCTCAATCAGGCCATCCGCGCCGGTGGCCAGCGCTCCGCCCGAAGTTTCTGGGTCCTGTTTCGCGGCTGGCTCATCGCCGCGGAAGTGGCTCTCACTGTGGTGCTGCTGGTGGCGGCCGGCCTGCTGACGCGAAGCATGCGCGCGCTGGCCGACGTGAATCCAGGCTTCAATCCGGAGCGCGTGCTGAGGGTGCGCATCACGCCCAACCAGTCCTTCTGTAACGATCGCGCGAAATGCATCTCGTTTTACGGCGAGCTCCTGCGGCGTGCGCGCGATATCCCCGGCGTGGCGAATGTGGCCGCCGCGAACACGGTTCCCCTGGACGGTGAATTCCCCGATATCCCCGCCGACGTGCAAGACCACCCCAAAACGGCCGATTTCCCCGCGCCCATGTTGTGGACTGGCGCGATCACCGCCGGCTACCTTCCACTGATGCGCGTTCCCGTACTGGCGGGGAGAGGCTTCACCGAAAGCGACTCGGCGAATTCCGCCCCGGTGATTCTGGTGACCGCCTCCACGGCCCGGCGCTTCTGGCCCGGGGAGAATGCGGTGGGCAAGCACATCAAGCCGGCGTTTGACGACCGCTGGCGCACCATTGTCGGCGTGGTGGCCGACGTTCACCAATACGGATTGACGAATCGCGTCCCGGAGGGAATCAGCGGGGCTATCTACATGCCCTATGCTCAATCCGTCCAGGGCGACCAGCAATTGCCGGCGACGATGAACCTGCTGGTTCAGACCACGGTGGGCGCGGACGCGGCGCGCGTCGCGCGGGAGATTCGAAAGCTGGCCGTCGATGAGAATCCCAACGTGCCAGTGAGCGAAGTGCGGACCATGGAGTCGATGGTCTCCGGCTCCATCTCCGGCTTCCGTTCGACGATGGCCGTGCTGCTGAGTTTCGCGATGACCGCGCTCCTGCTGGCGGCCATTGGGACGTACGGGCTGGTCTCGCACGCGGTGGTGCAGAGGACCTACGAAATCGGGGTGCGCATGGCCCTGGGCGCCAGCAAGCCCAGCATCGTCGGGTTGATCCTGGGGCAGAGCCTGCGCTTTGTCGCTGGAGGCGTGGTGGCGGGCGCCGGGGCGGCTATCGTATTCGCGCGATTCCTGTCGAGTCTGCTCTACGGCGTGGCTGCCACGGACCCGGTAACCTTCGCCGGCGTGATCCTCTTCCTTTTCGGAATCGCCGCGATCGCCAGTTCCGCCCCGGCCTTGAGGGCGGCGCGGATGGACCCGCTCAAATCGCTGCGCGTGGACTGAACTCGACGCCCGCTAACGCGCAGGCCTGCGCCCGCGTCCTTCCTTCCAGGCTTCATATAGAATACAGCCAGAAGGAAGGATATCCATGATCGATAAACTGCGGGGCTTCGTGTGCCTCGGGACAATTCTGCTGGTCCCCATGGCCATCAAGGCTCAGGACGCCGCGCCGGACTACAAGAATCCGCGCCTGCCCATCGAACAGAGGGTGGCCGATTTGCTCGGGCGCATGACGCTCGAGGAAAAATGCGCCGAGCTCTACCCGGCGTTCGCACGCCAGATCATCGATCCCACCGGCCAGTTCACCAGCGAGACGGCCGCCAAGGCGTTCCGACAGTTGTTCGACGCGGACGCGCATATGAACACGCACGATGGCGCGGTGTTGAGAAATGCGGCGCAGCGATACCTGGCGGAGAAAACGCGCCTGGGCATCCCCGCCATCTTCGCGGGCGAGGCGCTGCACGGCTTCATGTCCTATGGCGCCACCAGCTTTCCGCAGGCGCTGGCGCTGGCCAGCACATGGGACCCCGCCCAAGTGAAAAACGTGTTCACGGCCGCGGCCGACGAGATGGCTTCCGCCGGCGTCGAGCAGGCTTTCACGCCGGTGCTCGATCTGGCGCGCGATCCGCGCTGGGGCCGGACCGAAGAGACGTACGGGGAGGATCCGTATCTGGGGGCGCGCATCGGCGTGGCGGCCATCGAAGGCATGCAGGGTCCGAATTACCTGATCGACCGTCATCACGTGGCGGCGACGGCGAAGCACTTCGCCGCTCATGGGGAGCCGGAAGGCGGCACGAATACGGCGCCCGCCAACTACTCCGAACGGGTCCTCCGCGAGGCGTTTCTGGTAGCCTTCCGCGCGGCCATTGAGGAGGCGCACGCGGGCAGCGTGATGGCCTCCTACAACGAGATCGACGGCATTCCTTCGCACGTCAACACGTGGCTGCTGGACAACGTGCTTCGCCAGGAATGGGGCTTCAAGGGCTACGTAACTTCCGACGGCGGCGGACTGCAGATGCTGGTGGAGACTCACCACATCGCGGCCGACAACGCCGGCGCGGCCCGTCAGGCGCTGGCGGCGGGCGTGGATTATGACCTGAGCAATGGCTCCGTCTACCGCACGCTCCTCGCGCAGGTGAAGGCCGGCCAGGCGCCTGAATGGCAGATTGACCGCGCCGTGTCGAGAATTCTGTACACGAAATTCCGGCTGGGCCTGTTCGAGAACCCTTACGTCGATCCGGATTACGCGCGGAAGATCACCAACAGCCCGGAGCATCGGCAGTTGGCGGAGAAGACCGCCGAGGAAGCCATCGTTCTTCTCAAGAACAACGACAATCTGCTGCCGCTCGACCTGACGAAGCTGAAGACCATTGCGGTGATCGGACCCAACGCGGCGGATGTGCATCTGGGCGGTTACAGCCGCGAGCCCGCGCACGGCGTGAGCATTCTGGATGGCATCCGCGAGCGCGTGGGCACGGCGGCGACGGTGGTGTACGCGGAGGGTTCGCGAATCACCGAAGGCAAGCAGGGGTGGTCCGCGTGGTACGACAAGCCGGTAGTGCTGCCCGACGAAAAGTCGCAGTTACAGCGCATCCAGGAAGCTGTCGAGGCCGTCCGGAGCGCCGACGTGGCCATCGTGGTGGTGGGCGAGAACGAGCGTACCAATCGCGAAGCGTGGTCCGAAGACCACCTTGGCGACCGCGATTCCCTCGACCTCATCGGCTATCAGGACCAGCTCATCAAGGCCATCGTGGAGACCGGCAAGCCAACCATCGTGTTCCTGATCAACGGCCGGCCGCTCTCCATCAACTACGCGGTGGAGCACGTTCCCGCGATTCTGGAAGGTTGGTATCTGGGGCAGGAAGGCGGAACCGCCGCCGCGCGCGTGCTTTTTGGCGACGTCAATCCGGGAGGGAAACTCGCCATCAGCTTCCCGCGCAACGTCGGCGAGCTTCCCGATTACTACAACCACAAACCGTCCATGAACCGCAGCTATCTGTTCAACGGCAGGAAGCCTTTGTTCCCGTTCGGCTGGGGACTGAGTTACACCACGTTCAAGTTCGACAACCTGCGCGCCGAGCCCTCGGAGATCGGCGCCGCTGGAGAGACCACGGTCAGCGTGGATGTGAGCAACACCGGGAGCCGGGCGGGGGACGAGGTGGCCCAGTTGTACATTCACCAGAAGGTTGCCTCAGTGACGCAGCCTGTGATGGAGTTGCGCGGCTTCCAGCGAGTCAGTCTGAAACCGGGCGAGAAGACAACGGTGCGGTTCAAGCTCACGCCGAAGGAGCTGGAGATGCTGAACCGGGACATGCACTGGGTGGTGGAGCCGGGGACTTTCGACATCATGGTGGGCCCGAGCTCCAGCCAGACCACCAGCATTCCACTGCAGGTGGTAGCGAAGTAGGGAGGCGGCCACTCCCAGGCCGTTCCCTCGCGTCCCCAATAATAAGGAACTCTCCGGCCCACGCATTCGTAACCCGAATAGCAACCGAAGAGCGTTCCATGCAGATTTTCAGCACCCTCCGCCAGGACATCGTATTCGCCCTGCGAACGTTTGGAAAGAACCGCGGCTTTACCGCCGCCGTGGCGGTTTCCATCGGACTGGGCATCGCGGCCAACACCACCGTCTTCACCGTGGTGAACGCCATGCTGCTGGGCGACCTCCCAGTGCGCGCGCCGGATCGGCTGGTCAGCCTCGGCGGCGGCCGGTCGTTCGCCTGGCCAGACTACCTCGACTACCGCGACCAGGGGAAAGCGGCGCTGGAGGGGCTCACCGCCTACTTCGTCATCATACCCGCCAGCGTGGGCGGCGCCGGAGAGCCGGAACGCGTCTGGGGACAGGCCGTGGCCGGCAACTACTTCAGCCTGCTGGGCGTACCCATGCAACTGGGCCGCGGAATTCTGCCCGACGAGGACGCCGCCGCCGGCCGCAATCCAGTGGTGGTGCTGAGCGACGGATTGTGGAAGCGACGCTTTGCGGCCGACGCGAACATCGCCGGCAAGGACATTCTCCTGAACAACACCCGCTACACGGTGGTGGGCGTCACCGCGCCGGAGTTTCATGGCGCCGACCGCGGCCTCGTGCCGGAGTTCTGGGCGCCGCTGGCTATGATCGGTCAGCTCATGCCGGATCTGCCAACGGACCAGCTCAAAGAAAAGCGGGATGCCCAATGGGTCATGCTCATTGGCCGTCTGAGGCCCGGCGTCTCGCGCGCGCAGGCCACGGCCGCGTTGAACGCGATCAAGCGGCGAATTGACGGCGCGTATCGCAAGGGCGAGAAGCTGCCGCCGCTCACGCTGGCCGGCGCGGGAGGCCTCCCGGGCGGCCTGGACCAGGGCGCGCTGGGGATCTTCGTGGTGTTCTCGGTGGTGGTGGGGCTGGTGCTTCTGATCGCCTGCGTGAACGTGGCCAGCCTGCTGCTGGCGCGCGCCACCACGCGGAGGCGGGAGATCGGCATTCGCCTGTCGGTGGGCGCAAGCCGCTGGCGGCTGGTGCGGCAACTGCTCACCGAAAGCGTACTGCTGTCGCTGATGGGCGCGACACTCGGTTTTGCCATGGCCTGGATGGCCACGTCGGCGATTGCCGAATTCAGGCTGCCGCTGCCCATTCCTATCGCGTTCGTGTTCCGGCCGGATCTACGGGTTGTCCTGTTCACCGCCGTGCTTGCCGTGGGGACGGGAATCGTATTCGGCCTGGTCCCCGCGCTGCGCGCCACGCGTCCGGACCTCACCACCTGGTTGAAGAACGAGGCCGGCGGGCTCGGTGGCCTGCGCCGCTTCGGTCTGCGCAACGCTCTCGTGCTGGTGCAGGTGTCGCTTTCCCTGGTTCTGCTGGTGTGCGCCGGGCTCTTCCTGCGGAGCCTGCAGAACGCTTCCTCCATCGACCTTGGCATGCGCACCGGCGGCGTGACGCTCATGGCCTTCGATCCCAAGCTGAACCATTACTCGCCGGAGAAGAGCCGCCAGTTTCTCGCTCAGGTCCGCGAGCGGGTTTCCGCCATGCCGGGAGTGCGATCCGTCAGCTTTGTCGACAGCATTCCGCTCAGCATGGGCGGGGTCAGCCTCGATGTGGATGCCAGGGGGAAGGACGGCGCGAAGCGTGAGACAGCGGACGTCTACACCGTGGGCGCGCAGTATTTCGAGACCATGGGCATCCCGGTGTCGCGCGGGCGCGAGTTCGCCCCGCACAGCGACAGCGGCGCCACGGCCGTCCTGAACGAAGAACTGGCGAGGCGGTTGTTCCCCGGCCGCAATCCCCTTGGGCAGCAGATCTCCGTCGACGGGTTGAACGGCAAGAAACAGTACGAGGTGGTGGGCGTGGTCAGGAACACGAAATCGAAGACCCTCGGCGAAGCCAGCCAGCCCTGCCTGTACCTGTACCTCGAGCCCAATCCCGAGCAGGCCATGAGCTTCTTCGGCATTTCGGTGATCGCGCGCGGCAGCACGCCGCCGGGACAGCTCGAGCACGCCGTCCGCGAGCAGCTTCGCGCTCTCGACCCCAATCTGCCGGTATTCAACATCGAGACCATGAACGAGCACGTGAACAAGTCGATGCTGCTTCCGAAGCTGTGCGCCACGCTGCTGGGCGTGTTCGGTCTGGTGGGCGTGGTGCTGGCCACGCTGGGTTTGTACGGCGTGATGAGCTACGCCGCGCGAGCCCGCACGAAAGAGATTGGCATCCGGCTGGCGGTGGGCGCGCAGCCGCGCGGCATCCTGCGCATGGTGGCCGGGCAGGGACTGCTGCTGGCGGGAATTGGAGTGGCCGCCGGCCTGGCCATTTCGTTCGGCGTGTCGCGTTTCACCGCGAGCCTGCTGTACGGCGTGAGCGCCACCGATGCTCTCACCTTTTTCGGCGTGCCGACGCTGATGCTGGCCGTGGCGCTGGTGGCCGTGCTCATCCCGGCGCTGCGGGCGGCCCGCGTGGATCCGCTCGAAGCCCTGCATTACGAATAGCGCCTTTTTCTCTCCTGGACAGAACCTCGGGCCCGTTCGCGGGCCCTTTTTTCGTCCCGCTAACTCTCCTTTTGATCCCGCCGTCTGTACAATCGGGAACTATGGAAACGAAACGGCTCGGCAACAGCGACATGGAACTCACGCGCATCGGCGTCGGCGCGTGGGCCATGGGCGGCGGAGGCTGGAAGTTCGCATGGGGGCCGCAGGACGATGACGCGTCCATTGCCGCCATCCGCACCGCCCTCGACGCCGGCGTGAACTGGATCGACACCGCCGCGGTGTACGGTCTCGGACACTCTGAAGAAGTAGTGGCGCGGGCACTGGATGGGGTGGCCCACAAACCGTATGTATTCACCAAGTGCGAGCGCGCGTGGAACGACCGGGGAGAGATCGCCGGAAGCCTGAAGCGCGATTCCATCCGCCGGGAAGCGGAGGCCAGTCTTCGGCGGCTGAAGCTCGACGTCATCGACCTCTATCAGATCCACTGGCCGGAGCCGGATGAGGACATCGAGGAAGGCTGGGAAACGATGGTGCGCCTGAAGGAAGAGGGCAAGGTCCGCTGGATCGGCGTCTCCAACTTCAACGCGGCGCAGATGGAGCGCGCGCAGCGCATTGCGCCCATCACCTCGCTGCAGCCTCCCTACAACCTGCTCACGCGCGGTGTGGAGGAATCGATCCTGCCTTTCGCGCAGCGCAACGGCCTCGGCGTCATCGTGTATTCGCCGATGAAGTCTGGCCTGCTCACGGGCGCCATGACCCGGGAGCGGGTGCAGGCGATGCCGGAAGACGATTTCCGCCGCAACGTGACCGCGTTCAACGAGCCGCTGCTTTCGCGCAACCTCGAGGTGGCCGAATTGCTGAAGAGGATCGGGGCCAGGCACGGCGTGTCCGCGGGCGTCGTTGCGGTGGCGTGGACGTTGCGCAACCCGGCCGTCACGGCGGCCATCGTGGGAATGCGTTCGGCCGATCAGGCGAAGGGCGTGCTCCCCGCACTCGACTTTCGCCTGAGCGACAGCGAGGCGGACGAGATCGAGAGCTTCCAGAGAGACCACGCCTGAGCCGGGCGCCGCTGGCCCGGTGCGGTGTTACTGCTTCGTATCCAGCGGATGCCGCGTCTTCTCGAAGAACTCGCGCTGCAGGCGCGGGCCGGCCTCGTCCGCCTTCACGGCGCGGATGGCCTCCACGATGCCGTCCGTCCACGCCTTCATGTCGAACTCGCCGAGGGCCTGGTACGCCGCGCCCCCATCGCCCGCGTAATGATCCGGAAACTTCGCATACCACCAGATGCCCGTGTAAACGTTCGGCGGGAGCTTGAGATGCTGCTGGTCGGCTCCGGATTCGCTGGCGGCGCGGTCGAGATGAACCAGGTCGGGCCGCGAGACCATCGTATGCGCCGTCTCCGATTGGCCCGCGTGCATGTCCACCTTGTCGGTGGTCGCCGGACGTCCGGGGCGGCGCTCGGGCAGCCCGTACACATAAACCACGTAATCGCGCGGCGATGCGAGCTGCGATTGCGCGAAATACGGCAGCAGGCTGTTGTTGCCCCCATGGCCATTCACGATCAAAACCTTTCGGCACCCATTCCGGGCCATTTCGTCGACGGTCTCCTGCAGCAGCTCGAGTTGCAGGTGCGCGCTGTAGGCGACGGTGCCGGGCTCCTGCCGCGCCTCGAAGATCTGGCCGAAGTAGTACTCCGGAAACACTACCGTGTACTCTTCGGCGGCGGCGTGCAGGGAGGCATAACGCACGTTGATGAGATCCGTGCCCAGCGGCAGATGCGGCCCGTGCTTCTCCAGAATGCCGAAGGGCAACACGCAGACGCCTTTCGCCTGGCCGATGGCCTTCACGAAGTCGGCGGCGGTCAGTTCCTCCCAGTGGACGGACAACGCCTGTCCGCTGGCTAACGGCGCAACAAGGAGGGCCGCCGCGCACAGCCACGCGCGGCATGATGAAAGGGTAGGCATGCGTGCATTGTACCCGCAAAGGAGGCTCGATGATACTCGACATCGTCCAGGTTGGCCACGCGGTGTTGCGGAGGCGTTCGCGGCCGCTCTCGCCCGAGGAGATTGCCAACCCGGCCATCGAGGAGTTGATCGCGGATATGCGCGAAACCATGCACGCGGCGCCCGGAGTGGGCCTGGCCGCGCCGCAGGTGGGCGTGCCGCTGCAGCTTGCCGTGATTGAGGATCGGGCGGAGTACCTCGACAAGCTCTCGCCAGAGCAGCTTGCCGAGCGCGGCCGCCAGGCGGTTCCATTCCACGTGCTGGTCAATCCCACCTGCACCGTTCTGGAGCCGGATCCGCTGGAGTTCTTCGAGGGCTGCCTGAGTCTGGGCGGTTTCACGGCCATCGTTCCGCGGGCCAGGCGCGTACGCGTGGAGTGTCTGGACGAGAAAGCCGCGCCGGTGACCATCCTCGCCGAGGGTTGGTACGCGCGCATCCTGCAACATGAGATCGATCATCTCAACGGCATCGTCTACATCGATCGCATGCGCTCGCGTTCGTTCTGCGCGGCGGCGAATTATGAGCGGTGGTGGAAGGGCCGCCCGGTGGCCGAATTCTGGCGGGAGGTCCCGTTCGAGCCGTAATCAGGTATGCCGCAGGCGGTTCAGGTCGCGGCGTGCCGGTTCGAAGCCGGGATCCAGATGGATGGCCGCCTGCAGCACGCGCACCGCGTCGGACTTGCGGCCTTCGTGTTCGTACAACTCCGCGAGCAGCCACAGCGCTTCGGCCTGGGAAGGTTCGCGTCCCTCCGGTTGCTGGCTCAGATAGCGCCGCAGATACTGTTCCGCGTGCGAGAAATCCTGGCCGGTTTCGAATAGCACGCTGGCGGCGGCGTAGTACGGTATGAGATCGTCCGGTGCGGCGCTCTCGGCGCGAGTGAGAGCGTCGTTGAGCTGGGCGCCTCGTCTTTGCGCCGCGTAGACGCGCGCCAGAATCTCCCAGCCGCCTGCGTTGGAGGGGTCGAGAGCGATGACTTCCTGAGCGGTCTGCTCGGCCAGGGCGTATCGCTTCTGCTGTGCGCTGCAGCAATAGAAGCGTGCCAGCGCCAGGCGCGCGCGATAAAACGACGGGTCCGCCTCGACGGCTTTCCGCAAGGCCGCCTCCACCTCTTTGTCGTTGCCCTCTTCTTCAGCCAGGCGCGCCCGAGCCAGGTACCCCCAGACCGGCGAGACCTGGCCGATGTGCGCGGCGATCTGCCAGGCACGGTTGCGGTCACCCCCGGCCATGGCCGGCGCTTTCCACGCGTACATCATCTCCACCAGCAGGGTGTCGATTTGATTCGGATCGATGGCCAGCGCCGCGGCGATTTCCTTCTTCATGCGCCGTGCGTAGACCAGGCCCTTGAGCACCGAGGACCGGTCCGCCATCAGCGCGCAGGCTTCGGCAAGCTGACCATGAAATGCCGCGCTGTTCGGGTTGAGTTCGACGGCCCGCTCGGCGTCCTCAATGGCCCCGTCCAGGTCGCCGAAACCGGACTCGATCTTGGACCGCCAGGCGTAGGCCTGAGCGTCGTTGGGGTTGGCCTTAAGACGCGCCTCCACCGCCTGCCGGGCCCGTTTCCAATGGCCGGACTCGATCAGCGCGTCGACGGATTCGCCGTTGGGCGCGGGCAGATTGGTTGCGGCTGCATAGAGACACAACAATCCCGCGGCGGTGCATATTCGGAAAGACCCCACTTGGTTTCTATTGTAACCCGTAACGTGTTTGAAACGCTGGACGCGGCTGGCGCCGCGCGTCCCGATTCGTTCTACTGGCGGCCAAACCGCATCCGGCGGCCGAGAATGAGCTTGACCAGCAGATGGTCCGTACTGCCGGTCATGCCCACGCCGACGCCGAAGTTGAATTCCCAGTTCGGACTCAGGTTCAGATCGATCGCCGGTATGATCTGCTGCTGCTGATCGCGCAGCGGGTCGAAACCGGTGACCGGGCCGAGCGAGCCATAGTACTCGATGCCCGCGTTGATCTTCTTCGTGATGTCGTAGCCGGCTTTGAAGTTTGGCGAAAACACGAGGCCCTGGGACACGCTGGAACCGTGGAACGACCGGTCGAACGTGGGGTTGAACGACAGGTACCAGCGCCCCACCTGCTTGTCCACGATGGGCCGGATCTCCAGCGTCCAGGTGTCGGTGGAGTAGCTGCGGCGCTGGTATCCGAACTCCAGCGAGAGACTGGCGCCCACCGGCCAGTGCCACTGTTCGGGCACGCGCACGCGAGGCCGAATGTGGTCGCCCACCCACTGCCATTCCTGACCGTCCCGGTAGCTGGTGAAAATGTAGAAACCGGTTTCGAACCACGGGGTGAAGCCCTGAGTGATCTCCACAGTTTCGTGCAGGGCGTGTTCGGTAGGCAGCACACCGTCGACGAGGTCTTTGGCGCCCTGGAAGGTGAAGTTCGAGTGGAGTTCCACCATGGTCTGGCCCGGCGCCACGGTTTCGGAGCCGTAGACCTGGATTTCGTAGTTATCCTGAGCGCGCGCGATAGGTGGCAGGAGAACCAGGAGGAGGAGCCCGAAACATCCGGCCGTGCAACGCATTCCCTTGATAATACCGTCGTGCCGTGCCGCCACTTCGCAGGGTTTCGGGCCGCCGGGCTGCGCTGGGTAACCGGCATCGCTGCCGCGGCCGGAGAGGCCCCGCGCGTCCACTAGAATGGAAGAGCAGGCACCCATTCTCATTAGCGGCTTCCAGCTTTGATCAACAAACTCGTTTTCGAAAACCTGCGGCATCGGCCGGTCCGAACGCTCCTGAGCACCGCCGCGATCGGTGTTCAGGTCACCATGATGCTGACTCTGGTGGGCTTGAGCCGCGGGTTTCTGCAGGATCAGCAGCGGCGCTCGCGCGGCATCGGGGCCGACCTTATTATTCGCGCGCCGGGCGCCGCTATCCTTTCGCTCAACGCCGGCTTTTCGGAGAAATTCATACCGTTCCTGGAGAAGCAGCCGCACGTAGTGCTGGCCACCGGCGCGCTGATGCAGGCCACCGGTCCGTTCTCTTCCATCACCGGTCTGGATCTGCCGAGATTCGAACAGATGAGCGGCCGATTTCGGTTTTCCGAGGGACGGGTGTTCGAGAAGCCCGATGAAGTGATCGTCGATGAATACTATGCGCGGCAGCACAAGCTGCATGCCGGCGATCGCATTACCGTTCTGAACCGGCCGTGGCGCGTAAGCGGCATCTTCGAGCCGGGCAAGCTGGCGCGCCTGGTCATCCCGCTGAGTACCCTGCAGGAGCTCACCGCCAACAGCGGCAAGGTGATGGTGATCTACGTCAAGCTGGATGCCCCCGCCAACACGCCGCAGGTTATCGACTACCTGAAGGCGAACGGCATGGGCGATTATCAGATTCTCTCCATGGAAGAGCTGCTTTCGCAGTTCAGCGTGGAGAACATACCGATGTTGCAGGGTTTCATCTGGGTGGTCATCGCGCTGGGCGTAGTGGTCGGGTTTCTGGTGGTGTTTCTTTCCATGTACACGGCGGTGCTGGAGCGCACGCGCGAGATCGGCGTGTTGAAGGCGCTGGGGGCGTCGCCGGTTTTCGTCCTGAACGTGCTGTTGCGGGAAACCACGTTGCTGGCGATTCTGGGCGCCATTCTGGGCATCGTGTTCACGTACGGAACGCGGTGGCTGGTTCTAACCTTCGCGCCAGGAGGTCTGATCCAGGCGATTGTGCCCGACTGGTGGCCCATTGCCGCAGCCATCGCGCTGGCCGGCGCATTGCTGGGCGCGGCCTGGCCTGGGCTGAAGGCCGCACGCCAGGACGCCATCGAGGCCCTGTCCTATGAATGACGCGCCGATTCTCTCCGTCCACGGCCTGCGCAAGGTGTATCGCGTGGGCGAAGTGGACGTGCACGCGTTGCGCGGCGTCGACCTGGACGTGAAACGAGGGGAGTTCGTGTCGGTGATCGGCCCATCGGGGTCCGGCAAATCGACGCTGTTTCACATCCTCGGCGGGCTCACGCCGCCCACCTCCGGAACGGTGACGATGGATGGCCGCGATCTGCTGGCCATGTCCGACCGCGAACGCACCAACCTGCGCAAGCGGACGGTCGGCTTCGTGTTTCAGAAATACAATCTGCTTCCCACGCTCACCGCGCGGGACAATATTCGAATCGCCCGCTACATCGCGCACCGGGGGGACGAGGCGGACGCGGAGTTCGGAGAGATCCTGAAACTGCTGGGCATCGAAAACCGGCTCGACCACAAGCCGCGCTCTCTTTCCGGGGGCGAGCAGCAGCGGGTGGCCATCGCGCGCGGCATCGTGAACCATCCGGCCATTCTGCTGGCCGACGAGCCCACCGGCAATCTGGACACGGAGAACTCCAACACCGTGCTGACCCTGCTGCGCGATCTGAACGAGCGGCTCGGACAGACCATCCTGATGATCACGCACAACCCCGAGGCGGCCGCCTTCGGCCACCGCGTTGTCAGCATGCGGGACGGACGCATCGTGCACGCTTCCGCAACATAATTGACTGCGCAAAGGCCGGAATTGTTCCCGTAATTCGCGGATTTTTATTCGGGAACCCGCGCGCCGCGCACGGTGTCTATCCAGGCATGTTCGAACAATCCATTCTGGTTCGGCAACGGACTTCGAAACCGTGGAGCGTACTGCTCTCGCTCGCGGCGGAGCTGGCCGGAATTGGCCTGCTCGTGGTGTTGCCATTGATCTGGGCCGAGCGGCTTCCCGCGTTCTCCCTGACGAAGATCGCGGTGTGGCTGCCGCTTGCGCCAACGCCCGTTCGACAGGCCCCCACCGGGCCGCGCGTGAAACCGAGCCCGTTTGTTCCCAGCCGCGTCATCTACCAGCCGGCCGCCGTGCCCGAACGCGTCAACTTCTTCAACGACGCGCCGCCGGACAGTACGGGCTTTGAACCGTTCACCGGAAGCGGCTCGAAGATCGGCATCGGCCTCGACGACCTGGCGCCACAAGCCCCTCGGCCGCCGGAACGGCCGGTGGCCAGGCGTACCGCCGATGTAACCCCGCTGGCGCCCCTGATACGCATCCGCGTCAGCCACCTGGAGCCGGCCATGATCCTGTACAAAGTGATTCCCGCGTATCCGTCCCTCGCACGAACCACGCACACTTCGGGGACCGTGAACCTGCTCGGGGTCATCGGAACGGACGGCAGTATCCGGAGTCTGCGGGTCCTCAGGGGCCACCCGCTCCTGGTTGGGGCCGCGCTCGATGCGGTGCGGCAGTGGCGCTACAAGCCGACCATTCTGAACGGCCAGGCGGTGGAAGTGGAAGCGCCCATCGACGTGACCTTCACGCTGCAGTAGGCGGTACTAAAACTCCGTCGCGGCGCTGGCGTTGTCACTCGCCTCCGCTGCCAATGCCTGGCCCCCGACCCCATCGCGGGTTCATCTGCCCTGAGGATTATACGCCCGTTTGCATCTGGCCATCGGACGTCACTGCAGTTGTTCGAGATCGAGCCGGTCTTTGAGGCGGCCGCTTGCTCCCTTGTTCCGTTTCAGGTCGTCGAGGTGAATGAGGTTGACCGGTACGCCATCCAGCTCAACCGCGAGGCGGCGGCCGTAACATTCGGCGAATTCGACTCCCGATATGGATGTCAGGATCTCCAGGCGCACCGGAGGAACACCCATGCGAATGATCTTTCGCGGTTCCAGAAACGCCGCCGCCTCGGCCTGTGCGAAGCCGAACTCACGCAGCGCCTGAGCCACACGCTGCGCGTTCTGCTGGCCAATGGCAATCCAGATATCGAGGTCGGCGGTGGCGCGCGGGAAACCGTAGTAGTTCACCGCGTATCCGCCGATGACCAGATACTCGACGCTACTCGAGTTCAGCAATCTCAAGAACTCTTTGAAGTCGGGTGGTAGCTGGATCGTAGCCATAGACGATCTGCCGCATCAGTTCGAGCGCTTCCATGCGCTCGGCGGGAGACTTCGCCCGCCAATACTCCCGCTCATCCGCGTCCTCATCGAGCGCGGCAATTTGAAAGGCCGAGCGGTCCAGACGGGCCGCATCCACGGCGTTCATACATCTATTATGCCGGAACCGGCTCACCCGGTGCCGCGCGCGGGCCGAACCAGCCCTTGACAATACTCGAAATCCGATATATCGTAAAGCGAAGATGACGGACGATCTCCACTCCTTCCTTCCCCTGTCGCCCGCCACTCTGTACATTCTGCTTTCCCTCGTCGAGCAGGACCGGCACGGCTACGGCATCATGCTGGAGGTCGGCCGCCTGTCCGAAGGCCGCTACAAGCTCGGGCCCGGGACGCTGTACGACAACCTGGAAAAGCTCATGAACGACGCGCTGGTGAAGGAGATTCCCCGGCCCGCTGGTGACGACGATCGCCGGCGCCGTTACTATCGCCTGAGCGACCTCGGCCGGCATGTCCTCGATGCCGAAGTTTCCCGGCTCAAAGGTCTTTTTCGCAAAGTCAGGCCTCACCTGCACCCGCTGGAGGGGGTCTGATGGTGCCGGCTCGCCACTTGTATCGCCTCCTGCTGGAGGTGCATCCTCTCGAGTTTCGCTGCCGATTCGCCACCGAGATGCTGTGGATCTTCGACGAGCTGCCCCAATCGAATCGGCCGGCGCTGATGCTGGACGGCATCGTGTCACTCCTCCGCCAGTGGCTCCTACGGTCCGGCCTGTGGAAGTTCGTCCTGGGGTTGGCGGTGAACATCGCAATCGTGTCGTTCTGTATCATCGCCACCGACCTCTCCGGCCCCGGTGCTGGTCAGCGCGGCACCGTCTCCACGCCGGTCGCCGCGATCGAGCGGCACCCATAGACGCCCATGCTCGAACTACGTGGCGTCACCAAACTCTACTCCGGCATCCCGGCGGTCCGCGACCTGAACTTCGTCGTCCGCGAAGGCCAGGTAACGGGATACCTCGGGCCGAACGGTTCCGGCAAGTCCACCACATTGAAGATGATTGCCGGCCTGATCGAGCCGAGCGAAGGCGTCATCCTGTTTCGCGGCGAGCCGATAGAACGCCACCGCATCGCTTACCGGCAGCGGCTGGGCTACGTGCCGGAGGATGCGCAACTCTACCCGCACCTGACCGGAGCCGAGTACCTGGAGATGGTGGGGCAGTTGCGCGGCTTGCCGGAGCGCAAGCTGGCCGCGAAGATTGAGGGCATGCTTCGGCTTCTGTCCCTCTATGAGGACCGCTACGTGCCCATCTCCTCCTACTCGAAGGGCATGCGCCAGAAAGTGCTTCTTGCCGCGGCGCTCCTGCACAACCCCGACATTGTGCTCCTCGACGAGCCGCTTTCCGGCCTTGACGTGGACTCGGCGCTGGTCCTGCGCAGTCTCATCCGCGAGCTGGCTGCGCGCGGAAAGGTGGTCCTTTTCAGCTCGCACGAACTGGAGGCGGTTGAGCGCGTGGTGTCCCACGTCGTGATCCTCCACAAAGGCCGTGTGGTGGCCAACGATTCCATCGAGCAACTGCGCGCTCTGATGTCGCTTCCGACGCTGGAGGGAATCTTCCGCCAGTTGGCCGTCGAGCAGGACACCGAGGCAGTCACGCGATCGATCGTCGAATTGATCGAGTCCTGACCATGCCCGACGAACGCCGCCAGTTCCGGGTCCTCTACGGGAACTTCTTCTTCCGCCTGGTGGACCCCGAGCTGCTGGCGCGCGGCGGCGAAATGAGCAATCTGTTCGGACAGTTCGCCGCCATCCTCGCGGCGATCAGCTTCGTCTACGCGATCCTGCGCATCCCGGCGCTCGCCACGTCGCTGCTGCCCCGCGGGACGTTTCTGGCCGCCGCCTGGGGCGAGCAGGAATTCCTGATCTCCACCACCATGCTGGTGGCCGGGCTCATTGCCGTACTGGCGTGGAACACGGCCGTGCCGGATCGGCTGGACAGCCTGATTCTTGGCCCATTGCCGCTGCGCCTCCGCACCATGCTGCTGGCCAAACTGGCCGCCGTTGGCGCCGCGCTCGGCGTAAGCCTTGTTGCGGTCAACCTGTTCACGGGAGTGTCATATCCGTTCCTGGTCGTCCCGCCGGGCGGCAATGCGGCGCGGTCTGTTGCCGCATACTGGCTCGCCATGGGCGCCGCGGGCCTGTTCGTGTGCTGTTCCATCCTGAGCCTCCAGACTGTAGCGGCCCTGCTTTTCGGCTATCGCACGTTCCTGCGCGTTTCCAGCTTCCTGCAGCCAGCCTTGTTCCTGCTGTTGCTGGCCGTCTACTTCGTCCGGCCGCAGCTTGCTACTCCCCACGGTCTCGCCGCGCCCCATTCATGGCCGTTGCGCTTCATCCCGACCTTCTGGTTTCTCGGTTTGTTCCAGCAGCTCAACGGCTCCACTCACCCGGCGTTCGGGCCGCTGGCCAGCCGCGCCGTGTGGGGCCTGATCCTGGCGTTGTCCCTGTTCGCCGTCACCTACCCGTTCTGCTTCCGGCGCAACACGCGCAGGATCATCGAGCAGCCGGATCTCGCTCCCTCCAATCGCTATCGTCCCGCGGCCCGCATCGCCGCCTTGCTGGCGCGAGCGTTCCTGGCGAAGCCTCTTGAACGCGCCATCCTGCTGTTCATCGCGCGCTCCATTGCGCGCAGCCGGCAACATCGCCTGTTGCTGTCGGCGTACGCGGGCGTCGGCCTGGCCATCGCTCTCGGTTACTCGCGAAGCTTTCTCTACCCGGAGGCGAGCGGGCATTGGTACGAGCCTAATGTCCCGTTTCTGGTGGCCAGTTTTGTCCTCCTCTTCTTTGCGGTGATCGGCGTCCGCGCGATCTTCGCGCTGCCGGTTGCGTTGCCGGCGAACTGGGTCTTTCGCGTCACCGCCGTGCACAGCCCCGCCGCCTGGTTCCGCGCCATTCGAAAATCGCTGTTCGCGTTGACGGTGCTTCCGGTATGCGTGGCGTCGGCTGTTTTCTACCTTGTCATCTGGCCGGCCCGCCCGGCTCTCGAGCACCTGGCGTTGCTGGTCCTGTTCGGCGTCCTGCTGGTCCACGGATCGCTGTACAGGTTTCGCAAGATGCCGTTTGCGTGTTCTTATCTTCCCGGGCGGTCCAACCTGAATGTGAAGGCGGGTTTCTACGGTCTGGTGTTCCTGTTCGCGGCCGACATTGGCGTTCGTGTGGAATTCTGGGCGCTCTCCGAAGCGGCCCGTTACTTTGTGGTTCTTGCCATTTTGCTGACGGCAGCCATCTGGGCTCGCTGCCGAACCATCGAGTACGGCGCGGCCCCGCACATTCGCGTTCAGTTTGACGATGTTCCCGCGACGCCAACCGAGGTGCTGGATCTGCGCGGCTGAGCGGCCATGGACACGCGGCGCGAGCCGCGTTTTTGCGGCGCCAGGCGAGTAAGTGACTGTCGCCGCATGTTCATGGAGTGTGGCTCCGGTTCCTATTCGTTCCGCAGCGCGACCACGGGGTCCACGCGCATGGCGCGCAGCGCCGGAACGAAGCTGGCAACGGCGGCTACCAGCGCGAGGAAGACCGCCGCCGAGAGGAACGTGAGCGGATCGGAGGCGCCGACATGCACCAGCATCGCGCCTACCGCACGCGCCGCCGCGAGCGCCATGACGCTTCCCAGAAGCAGCCCCGGAACGGTCAATCGAAGGCCCTCCCGCAGTACCATCGCGAGCAGGTTGCCCGGCCGCGCGCCCATGGCCACGCGAATTCCCATCTCCTGGGTGCGCTGGCTCACCGCGTAGCTCATCACGCTGTACAGGCCCACCGCCGCCAGCAGCAGTGAGATCCCGCCCACCGCTCCCAACAGGCTTGCCGCCGTGCGCTGCGCAAACAGCGAGCGGGCCGTGGAGTCGGACAACAACGTGGTGCTGAAAACCGCGTCCTGGTTGAGCGCGAGGGCCTCCCGACGCAAGACGGGAGTCATCGCCAGCGGGTCCCCGGCAGTCTTGAGAAAGACCGAGAAGTTGAGGCCGGGCGCGAACTTCTGGACGAACGGTGTGTAGAAGAACGGCGTGGGGCCTTCGATCGGGGTGTGATACTTGCTGTCCCTTGCCAGCCCTACCACCGTCGCCGGATCGCCGTCGCAAACCACCTTGCGGCCGATCGGGTTCCCCCTGTGGAAGAACCGGTTGGCGAAGGTCTGATTGACGATGATCACCCTGGGCGCGTTCGCCGAATCGCGGTCGGTAAAGTCGCGGCCCTCGATCATCGGGATGCCCAGCAGGTTGAAGTAGCCCGGCGGAACGGTGGCCCGATGGACGATCATCTGCTCATCGGGCGCGGGAACGTATCCCTCGATATCCACCTGGTCAAAGGGCGCGGAGCCCGCCCCGGAGGCCATCGACATGGGAATCACATCCGAGTATGTGACGCCGATCACGCCCGGCTTCTCCTCCATCCGCTCGCGGAGTTTCCTGCAGAAATCGTGCTGCTCTCCGGCCGAGTACCCTGCATTCGAGAGATAGAACTGAGATACGGAAACATTGGTCCGGTCGAAGCCCGGCGCGATGGCGCTCGCGTTGCGGAAGCTCCGGTAGAACAACCCGGCGCCGGTCAGCGCCACCATGACCAGGGTCATCTCGCTGACCACCAGCAGACCGCGCAGACGGTGCGAGCCGGAACCGGCGCCCCCGCTGCGCCCGCTCTCTTTGAGGGTCTCACTCAGACTGGAGTGGGCGGCCAGCAGCGCCGGCGCCGTGCCGGATAACAGCGTGGTGACCACGGTAATCAGCACCGTGAAGCCCAGAGTGGGCAGGTTCAATTCGCCGCCGACGCTCAACGGAATATCGGAGACGGGCCGCAGCATCAGAAGGGCCGGCCCCATCCACAAGACCAGAATGACCCCAACCACTGCGCCGCCGGCGGCCAGCAGCAGGGTCTCTATGAGCAGTTGCGCCGCGAGGCCCGAACGCCGGGCCCCCAGCGCCAGGCGCATGCCGAATTCCCTCTGCCGTGATACTGCACGAGCGAGCAGCAGGTTGGCAACGTTCGCGCAGACAATCAGCAGGAGAAGCAGCGAGAAAACTCCCAGAATCTGCAGCGGCTGCAACATCATGCTCTGGGCGCCGATATGCCCCCGCCATAGCGGCGTTACCGTGAGGTCCACGCCCCGGTTGGTGTCCGGGTACATCGCCGCCAGCCTCCGGCCCAGCGCGCTGACTTCCGCGCGCGCCTGCTGGATGGTGACGCCTGGCTTCAGCCGCACAATGGTGGAAGTCTCGTCGCGCGTCCCACGGTAATGCAGGGTGCCGTCGCCGGAGCCCATCGCCGTGGCCATGGTCACCGGCATCCAGACGTCGAAGAGCACGCCGGCGAGGCTGCCGTGGAAACCCCGCGGCGCGACGCCGATGACGGTTATTTCGTGGCGGTTCAAGCGGATGGTTTTGCCTAGCACCTTCGCGTCGCCGCCGAACCGGGCCTGCCACATGCCATAGCTGATTACGGCCACCGGGGCGCCGCCTTCCTCGCGTCCCTCTTCGGGCCGAAACGCCCGGCCCAGCACGGGCCTGACCTTCAGGAGATCGAAGTAGTTGGGCGATACCAGCTCCGCCCAGCCGCGCGCCGTCCTTCCGCCGGCCCCGACGCTCAGCGGCGTGAAACGCCCCACGGCCACGCCGGAGACCAGCTTCAGATTGTCACGATAATCGCGGTAATCAAGCCAGGATGTTGCCGCCAGGTACTCGCCGGTGGGGGTGACGGTCTCAATAAGGGCGAGTTCCCCCGGATCGCCGGCGCCGGGGAACGGGCGCAGCAGGACGGAATCGATCCAACTGAACACCGTGGTGTTCACAGCAATCCCCAGGCCCAGCGTGAGGATGGCAATTGCCGTAAACCAGGGGCTGCGGCGGAGAATGCGCAATCCGAACCACACATCCCTCGTGAAAGTAGTCATAACGAAGCTATGTCACGGGCAACTCGATTACCAATTGGAAGTGCTTGCAGGCGCGCGGGATGCCGATGCGCTGGCTGTCCGCTTGTGGGAAGGATTGTCCGAAACCGACGGGGCCGCCAGTTCCTCATACGTCACGCTGTCGCATCATGGCTTCATGATCGTCGTGCGAATTCGGTCGACCAGTTTCTGCCGCAGTTCCGCGGGAGTCAGGCGGGAAACCGTACTACTTGACCGCGTATCCGCCGATGAGCAGATACTCGACGTTACTCGAGTTCAGCAATCTCAAACTCTTTGAAGTCGGGTGGTAGCTGGATCGTATCCATAGACGATCTGCCGCATCAGTTCGAGCGCTTTCATTCGCTCGGCGGGAGACTTCGCTCGCCAATACGCCCGATCATCCGCGTCCTCGCCGAGCGCGGCAATCTGATAAGCCGAGCGGTCCAGGCGGGCCGCGTCCACGGCGTTCATGCGTCCATTATGCCGGAACAAGGGCAGGCCACCAGGTACGACCAGGTACGTTTCCCCTTGAATCGCCCGCTCCTTGACTGGTATTCTGAATAGTGTGGTCCATAAGCTACACTTCCGTCGCGGGGCGCCCGCGCGGCAAGAGGGCAGGTGGAAGCTCAACCGCGGCAGGTCGAATACTATCTCACTAAGGATGGAAGGTGCCCGTTCCGGGAGTGGTTTGACTCTCTCAGGGATAACGCGGCCAGAGCACAGGTCGATAAGCGCATAGGGCGCCTGCGCCTGGGCTCCCTGGGGGACTGGGATGACGTCGGTAACGGAGTCATCGAATTGAGGTTTAAAGGCGTGGGACCAGGATATCGCATCTACTGCGGGCAGGACGGCCCGGCGCTGGTCATCCTTCTTTGTGGCGGAGTAAAACGCGGCCATCAGAATGACATTGACCGTGCACGGGAGTATTGGCGCGACTACAAAGCCGATTAAGAAATGCCAAAGCGAACGCGGAGCTACGAAGAAGATTTACAGCAGCGCCTGCAGGATCCGGCATACGCGGCAGAATACCTGAAGGCGGCCATCGAAGACGATGAGGAGGACTCCGATGCGCTCTTTTTGCTGGCGCTCCGCGATGTCGCGAAGGCGCACAAAATGACCCGGATCGCCGAATCAACCGGTCTGAACCGCGAGAGCCTGTACAAGATGCTTTCCGGTACGGGGAACCCGAGCCTGAGCAGCCTCAAGGCAGTGCTCAAAGCAATTCGCCTGAAGCTCACTGTTGAAGCAGCTTAGCGACAGGCCCGCCTGGTGGCCGTAATCGTCTTGGCGTAGCTCAAACTGCCTGGAGGAAGTTTCGCGATCACTTCGTCAACGACCGCCATGGCGCTTACGCTCCATTGATTGCTCAGAGCGAGCGAGGTGATGGCCGTCTTCGTCAATTCGTATAGCGCCAAGGCTCCTCCTATGACTTCAAGGCTTCAGCTACCGTTGTGCCGGTGAAGAGATTATGTTACCGCTTGCGGCAGACGAAGGGGAGCGCTCGCCGATGACTAATCCCGGCTTGCGTACCACCTCACGAAGCGCGACAGCGGACCAAAGCGATCAACCACCCACCACCCGCCGAACCGCGGCCGCCAGCTCGTCGTAGGTCATGCTGCCGGGATGATACAGACGCACGATGCCGCCACGGTCGATGAGCACCAGCGTCGGTGTGGTGCTGGCGCCGTAGACGCGGAAGTTCTCGCCGTCGAGCGGGACCGGCATGCCGTTCAGGCTGTTGTAGTAGCGTTCGCGCACCTGCTCGATGTACGCGCGCTCCTGGGCCGGAGCCGCGTCCGCGCCCCCTGCCACGTATCCATAGAGCTCGGTGGGGCCGATCACCGCCAGCCCCTGCCCTGAGAATTCCTCGCGGATGCGCGCAATCACCGGCGCGTCGGCTTTGCAATCGCCACACCAGTGCGCCCAGAAGAACAGCAGCACCGGCCGGCCGCGCAGCGAGGCCAGCTCCGGCGGTTTCGCCCCCAGAAAAGCGGAGACGGCGAGCGGCGGCGCGGGCTTGCCCACCAGATCGAGCAGGTTGATGTTCTTCTGTATACGCGCGCCGAGCGGGGTCTCGCGGTATTGCGCCAGCTCGTCGCGCAGAAATGCGAGCGCCTCCCGTTTGTCGCCGCGCGCGTTCATCACCTGCGCGCGCACCTCGATGGCGGCGCCGAGGGCGATCTGGTAATGGTGGTCGGCGTCAATACCGTGGCGCGCCTTCGCGGTCATCGCGAGCTGATACGTCCGCGAGGCGAAGCGCTCGGCTTCGTCCATCTTGTTCGCCGCCAGATAAGCGCGCGCGATCCAGGACAGGGCTTCCAGAGCGTCGGGCGCCGAACCGCGCCGGGCGATGTCGGCTTCCACGAGCGCGTCGGCGCGCGCGAAATCGCCCGCGGCCAAAGCCGTGCGAGCGCCGGATATCACGTCGGCGCGGAGCAGCGCCATCCCAGCCAGTGCCAGAGCGAGAACAGGACGCATAATGATTGCCGAGCGGGGAGCGAAGCGATAGCGAATCAGCGTCCACAGCGCCTCAAAGCCGTCGCGCGCGCGGATCTTCTTCCCCTCCGCGATGCCCCGCGCGTTGTAGCGGATGGGAACTTCCATGATCGCGTATCCCAGAAGCCGCAGCTTGGCCGTGACCTCCGGACAAAACTCGAAGCGGCGGCAGGCCAGCGGGATTGCGCGCAGCACGGGCATGCGGAACGCCTTGTACGCGGTTTCCACGTCGGTCAGGCGCGCGCCGTAGAGGACGTTCGCCGCGAAAGTGAGGATGCGGTTGGCCACGCGGTTCTTCCAGGCCATCCCCGCCGGTACGCCAAGAAAACGCGAACCGTAGACGACGTCCGCCCGCCCGCTCACGATGGGTTTGAGGATGCGCTCATAGTCGCCCGGATCGTATTCGAGGTCGCCGTCCTGCATCAGCACGATGTCGCCGGAGGCCTGGGCGATGCCGATGCGAATGGCCGCCCCTTTCCCCGCATTGACGCTGGCATGGTGCGCCACCACAATACCCGCGCGCGCGTGCTGCCCCAGCACCTGCGCGGTACCGTCCGTTGACCCGTCGTCGATGACCACAATCTCTTTGGAGCAGCCGGCCGGGAGCGGCGCGTTGCGCACGCGCTCCAGCACCTGGGCGAAGGTGCGGAACTCGTTGTACACGGGGATGATGATGGAGACCTTCACGCGGCCTTCTCCATCACGGCAAAAAGCGACTGGCCGAAGGGCGGCGGCGCCAGATCCTCCAGCCGCGACATCAGCGGGACGAGGTACCTGTCGAACAGTTCGATCTGCCCGGCCGACTGCGTGTCCCGCCGCAGCAGGCGCGCGTTCACCCACCAGCCGAAGAAGCCGATGGTGTTCATGTAGCGGGCCCGGCGAAGGCGCAGGCCCGCGGCTTCGGCCAGGCTGGCGAGTTCGCCGCGCCGGTAGCGCCGCCAATGGCCGAGGTTGCGGTCGATGGGGCCATAGAGCGCCGGAAACGCCGGGACCAGCAGCACCACCACGCCGCCCGGCTCCAGAACTGTTGCCATGTTGCGCAGTGCGCCCGCATCGTCTTCGATGTGCTCCAGCACGTTCAGGCATGCGCAGGAATCCGGGTGGAAGCGGGCCACTTCGAGGAACGCATCGTCGCTCGCGTCGGCGGCCGACAGGTACAGATTCGGGTGATTCGGGAACCGGCCACGCAGACGATCGAGGCACGCCGGGTCGTTATCCACGGCGATGACCGCTTCGCGATCGAGCAGCGTCGCGGTGAAGTTTCCCACCCCGCAACCAACCTCGACAACGCGCTGGCCGAGCTCCCGCGCGGCGAGGCGGTTCAGCCATGCGAAGTAGTTCTTCGCCCGGGTCATGCGTTCCAGGTCTTCGAGCTTCCACTGTCTGGGAGAATGAAGGCGTTCCATGCTTGCTTTCGGCATCGAGTTCGCACTGGCGGCGTTGCTGGTGCTGTTTGCCTTCTCGTGGCGCTGGATGGAGCCGTTGGCGCAACGGCTCGCTTCGAAAACCGCCTGGTGCATGCTGCTTCTTGCCATTCTCCCTGTTGCTCTTCGGCTGGCGCTACTCTCCCATCATCCCGCGCCCTCGCCGGATGTATATGACGAATTCAGCCACCTTCTCGTTGCCGACACCCTGCGCCACTTTCGTCTGGCTAATCCGCCGCACGCGATGCACCGGTTCTTCGAGACGTTCTTCGTTCTGCAGGAGCCGGCGTACAGTTCTATCTATCCGGTCGGCCAGGGACTCGCACTGGCGCTGGGGCGGGCGGTTTTCGGCCATCCCTGGGCTGGCGTGATCCTCTCCACGTCGGCCTTCTGCGCGCTTTGCTACTGGATGCTGCGGGGCTGGACCACGCCTGGCTGGGCACTGGCGGGCGGCGTTCTTGCGGTGGTGGAATTCGGTCCGCTGTGCACGTGGATGAACTCCTACTGGGGCGGAGCGCTTGCGTCCGCCGCGGGGTGCCTCGTGTTTGGAGCCCTGCCCCGGCTGCGCGCGAACGGTCGCGCGAGGGACGCCGTATTCCTGGGGGCCGGCCTCGGCGTGCACCTGCTCACTCGCCCCTACGAATCGGTGTTCCTGGTTCTGAGCGTGGTTCTGTTCTTTTTGCCGAGGCCGTGGAAGTTCGCGCGCGTTGGGGCGATCGCCTCCGCGGTGGTGCTGCCCGCTCTCGGCATCACGCTGCTGCAGAACAAGCAGGTGACCGGTTCGTGGACCACGCTGCCCTACACGCTCAGCCAGTTTCAGTACGGCGTGCCCGCGGCGCTCACCATTCAGGCGAACGTGGTCCCGCACCGCGAGCTCACGCCGCAGCAGGCGCTCGACTACAAGATGCAACGGTCTTTTCACGGGGATCGCGGGGAGACCGTGGCGAGCTTTCTGGAGCGCCTCGAATACCGCATCCGATTCTATCGGTTCTTCTTTCTCGCTCCGCTCTATCTGGTTTTGCCGGCCTTCTTTGCGAGCCTGCGCGAGCGCCGGTTTGTCTGGGTGGTAGTAACGCTGGCCGCTTTCGCGCTGGGCGTCAATCTGTTCCCGGCGTTTCAGCTCCACTACCTCGCGGCGGTCACCTGCCTGTTCGTGCTGGTGAGCGTGGTGGCCTTGCAGCAGCTTTGCCGGCTGAAGGCGGGACGCGAAGCGGCGCAGTTGATTCTGCTGTTGTGCGGCGCGCAGTTTCTGTTCTGGTACGGCGTTCATGTGGCGGACAGCGCGGAGGCCCCGTCGCCGGCGGCGCAGTACGAGACGTGGCACGGTCTGGATCACGGGAACGTGCGACGGACGGCCGTCAACCGCGAGCTCGCGCAGGCGCCGGGCAGGCAATTGGTGTTCGTCCGCTACTCCCCGCAGCACATTTTCCAGGAGGAGTGGGTGTGGAACGAAGCCGACATTGACGAAGCGCGCGTGGTGTGGGCCCGCGACCTCGGTCCGGATGAGAACCGGAAGCTGACGGCGTATTATCCCGGCCGCACGGTGTGGCTGCTTGAGCCGGATTTCGTGCCGCCGCACTTGACGCGGTATTGACCAGGAAACGGAGAGGGGAAACAGGGGACATTCTACCTGATCACCGGATCGGCTCAGGTTGCGTTCAGATAGAGTGTCCCCTCTTTCCCCTCTCCGTTCCCCCATCGAGTGCGGAAGTCTACGCCCGCAACGCCTTCCGTAGCGCTTCCTTCATGACGGCCACGGGTGGGTCCTGGCCGGTCCACAACTGAAAGCCAATCACGCCCTGCCAGACCAGCATGGAGAGCCCGTCGAGCACGGGAAGCCCGCGCTGGCGCGCCGCGGCGAGCAGCCGTGTTTCCGGCGGATTGAAGACGGCATCGCTCACCAGCATGCCCGGCCGCGCGCCGCTCAGATTCACCGGCGGCATGGCTTCGATGTCCGGATACAGACCGATGGAGGTCGCGTTCACCAGCAGGTCCGCGTCGCCAGGCACGCGATACGTTCCCTGCCATGGCTCGAAGCGGATGGGCGCGTTTGTCTTCGCCACCAGATCCGCAACCATCTCCTCGCCGCGCTTCACCGAGCGATTCACCACCACAAGATCGGCGACGCCCGCCAGCGCGAGCTCGGTCACGATGGCCCGAGCCGCCCCGCCCGCGCCCAGCACCACCGCGCGCCTGCCCTTCGGGTCGACGCCGGCATCCACCCGCACGCCGCGCAGGAAGCCCTTGCCGTCGGTGTTCTCTCCAATCAGCCGTTCGCCATCGCAGCGCACCGTGTTCACCGCGCCGATTACCGCGGCGTCGGGCGCGATCTCATCCAGGTATTCCATCACCGCTACTTTGTGCGGGATGGTCAGGTTGATGCCGCGCATGCCGAAGGCGCGAACGCCGATGATCGCCTCCCGCAGCCGGGCCGGCGGGACCTCCACGGTAAGATATCGCCAGTTCAGCCCCAGCGCCGCGAAGGCCGCCTCCTGCATCACGCCGGTGGGGTTCTCCGCCACCGGCTGCCCGAAGCACGCGGTCAGCTCCGCTTTGAAATTAGCGCTCATATTGTTTTCCCGGCAAACAGATTACCAGCACGGCGGCTGCCAGCAGGCTGAGGCCGGCGAAGGCCAGCCCCCAGTACATGGTGCCGGTCCAGCGGGTGAGCGAGCCGATCGTGTACGGCCCCACGAATCCGCCGAGGTTCCCCACCGAATTAATCAGCGCGATGCCGGACGCCGCGGCATACCCGGTGAGGAACTGGCTGGGCAACGCCCAGAACGGTCCGAGGAAGCTGTAGATCCCGGCGGCCATCAGCGCCAGCAGCGCAATCGAGAGAACCGAAGAATGCACCAGCCCCACCGTCAGCATAGCGACGGCCGCGGCGACTGCCGGCAGGGCCACGTGGAAGCGGCGCTCCCCGGTGCGGTCCGAGTGGCGGGAAACCAGCAGCATGATGGCGAGGCCAGCCACGTGCGGAATCATCACCAGCACGCCCACGGTGGTGTTGGAGTAATGCGCCGATAGTCCGTTCACCACCTGCGGAAGCCAGAAACTCATCACGTACAGGCCGACAATCATGGTGAAATAGATGGCCGCGAGATGCCAGACGCGTCCGCTGGCCAGGGCTCGCCCGGCGCTGACGGGCGTTTGCCGTGCCGATTCGCGGGCCAGTTCGCCGCGTAGCCAGTCCTTCTCATCCCGCTGGAGGAAGCCCGCCTCTTCGGGCCGGTTGGGCAGCAGAAACCAGGTGGCCACGCCGAGCACGATGGCCGGAATCGCTTCCAGCACCAGCAGCCAGCGCCAACTGGCGATGGCGAACCAGTGGATGTGGTCGAGAATCAGCCCCGAGATGGGCGCGCCGATGACGTTGCTCACCGGCAGGGCGGCCATAAACAGCGCCACCGCCTGCGCCTGTTCCCTCTGGCGGAACCAGTAAGTGAGGTAGAGAATCATGCCGGGGAAGAAGCCAGCCTCGGCAATGCCCAGCAGAAAGCGCACGATATACAGGTGCAGGGCCGATTGCGCGAAACCCGTGCACAGGGAGACGAGGCCCCAGCTCACCAGGATTCGGGCGATCCAGACCCGCGCGCCCAGCTTATGCAGAAGCAGATTGCTGGGGATTTCGAAGAAGAAATACCCGAGAAAGAAGATGCCGGCCAGAAACCCGAACTGCTGGCTGGTGATGGCAAGCGCGCGGTTCATGGT
>JBEKPY010000028.1:0-60493 GCA_049520275.1 Bryobacteraceae bacterium | reverse complement strand
TGAACCTGACCTTCGCGGGGGGCTTCGCGGGGAGCCAGCAGGTGTGGGGCTACGTGCAGGACTGGCTGGGCGAGCACGCCGGCTGGACCCAGGTGGGCGCCTGGACGGTGCCGTAGGCGGGGAGGGGACGTGACGCGCAGTGGGCTAGCGCAGGAAGCGGCGAATGCCCAGGTCGTAGAGCGCCCCGCCGATAACGCCTCCGAGCAACGGTCCGAGAATCGGCACCCAGAACACGCCGCTGCCGTCGGTGAGCCCATTGTTGCGGAAGCCCGCCACCACCGTGAACAGGCGCGGGCCAAAATCGCGCGCGGGGTTGATGGCGTATCCGTGCATGCCGCCGAAGGCCATTCCGACAGCCACTACCACGAGGCCGATGAGCAACGGCTGGAGGATGGCCGGCGGTTGATTGCGCTCGTCCACGATGGCGAAGATCATTAGCAACAGCAGAGCCGTTCCGATCACCTGGTCGAGGAACCCGGCCGACAGCTCGTGTGGGAAAGCCGGGAACGTGGTGAACACGCCCGCGGTACGGTCCAGCATCGGGTCGAACTTCAGGAACGCCAGCCGGTAATTCCAGAACACCAGCGCCGCGGCCGCGAAGGCGCCGGCGGTTTGCGCAATGGTGTACGGCAGCACCTTGATCCAGGGGAATTTCCGGAACACCGCGAGCGCCAGCGTTACCGCTGGATTCAGATGCGCCCCGCTCACCCGGCCCGCGACATAAATGCCCATGGTGACGCCGAGTCCCCACGCGATGGTGACGTTGGTGTAGCCGCCTTTGACCACCTCGCCGGGTGCGCCCGTTCCAAAAAGCGTGACCATGGCCACCACGCCGGTCCCGAACATCATCAGAACGAACGTGCCGAGGAACTCAGCGATCAACTCGCCCGCCAGGTTTTTGCGCATGTGAAGGGCAATATATCACGAGCTCCGGGTAATGCCCTACAACAACCGGAAGTGAACCTCCACCACGGCCGATGTCGCCACCGCCTTCCCGTTTCTTGTGCCTGGCAGGAATCTCCAGCGGCTAACGGCTTCCATGGCCTTCTCGTTTAGACCGAGTCCGAGCCCCCGGTCCACATGCACGTTCCGGATGCGCCCGCTTCCGTCGATCTGCACGCGCAGCACCACCAGCCCCTGCACTTTCGCGGCTCGGGCCGGGTCCGAATAATCGGGGTCCACTTTCCACACCAGCACGGGTGGAGTGATTCTTCCGCGGCCGCTGCCCGCGCCGGGCCCGGGCTCTCCGTCGCCGTAGCCGGGTCCGCGTTTATTGCCGGCGCCGGGTCCATCGCCATCGCCGATGCCACCCCCGCCTCCACGCCCGCTGGAAGGCGGTCCGGGAACTCCGTTGGGATCGCCGAACTGCAGCAGGTTCGTCGCGACATGCACCTCCGCGCTCAGCGATGGCGCCGGCTCCACCAGCAGCGGAGGCTTCACGCTCGTGGCCACCGGCAGCGGCGCTTTGAATTCGCGCACCGGCGGCAGGCGGCCTTTGGAAGCTGGCGTGAGCGAGTGGTTTCCGCCGCCGCCACTGCCCGTGCGCGCGAGGCCGGCCAGCGGATCCAGCAGCGGGATCACCCTTTGTTCGGATACCAACCGCACGCGCGGCTGCGGGCTGTAACCGCCCAACAGAAACAGAATTGCGATCACCCCACAGTGAATCGCGAGAGAGAGCAGCGTGGAGCTTCCACGACGGCCGAAGGACATGCCAGCGCCTCCCGTCGAACCGGGAAGGGCACGTCATGCGCCATCGGCGGCGCACGCGATTGCATGCTCTTACGTCTGCTCGGGCGTTGAGTTGTTCACACAGCAGTGAGCGCCGAACTACAGCCGCGTTCCCTCCGGCAGAGCGAACTCCCGCAGCAGCTTCTCGTAGGTGCAGTTCAGTTCTTCCGGCATGACGCGCGTTTCGCCCACCGTGGACAAGAAATTCGCGTCTCCCCGCCAGCGCGGCAGCACGTGCATGTGAATGTGGCCGGCGATGCCGGCGCCCGCCGCCTCTCCCACGTTCATGCCCAGATTGAAGCCGTGCGGCTTGTAAATGGCGGCGAGCGCGCGCTCCGCCTGGCGAGTAAGTTCCATCATCTCCGCCAGCGTGCCGGGTTGCGCCTGGGCCAGCGTGGCCACGTGCTCATAGGGAACCACCATGAGATGCCCGGTGGTGTACGGATAGAGATTGAGGATCACGAAGTTCGCTCGGGCGCGGTGCACAACGTAATTCTCCGCGTCCCGCTGCTCCGCCGCTTTCCGGCAGAACAGACAGCCCTGGTCCGGTTCCGGCGCCTGCTGGAGATACTGATAGCGCCACGGACTCCAGAGATGATCCATAGCCGGGCTGCCAGGCTACGCGCTGGGCGGCGCGCCGTCCGGGGCCGCGGCAACCGGCGGCGCGATTTCCTCCGCTCCCTCCACCCGCGAAGAAGAGGTGTTGACCAGGTCCTTGAGCTCCTTGCTCGGCTTGAAGTAGGGGATGCGCTTCGAGGGAACTTCCACGCGCGTTCCCGTCTTGGGATTCCTGCCCACGCGCGGCTGCCGCTGGCGCGTGCGAAAGCTGCCGAACCCACGAATCTCGATTTTGTCGCCGCCACGAAGCGAGCGAACAATGCTGTCGAAGATCGCCTCTACGATGACCTCGGAGTCCTTGCGGGTCATTTCCACCACGCGCGAGACTTCCTCGATCAACTCCGCTTTTGTCATATCGTCTCTTCTCCTGCGGCGGGACTTATCGCGGCCCTCACCGTTCCTCTGATTTTTCAACGCCCCGCGGGGATGGCAAAACCCGCATTAGTCTTCGTCCTTGCCCCGGATGTGCATCACTTCTTCGATGGTCATGGTGGCGGCGGCGGCCTGCCGGCGGTAATCGTTCAGCCGGTCTTTTTCTTCGTCGTCGGATACCGCGCGCAGACTCAGGCCGATCTTCTTTTCGGACTCGATCATGCGGATGATCTTGAAATCGAACTCTTCGCCGATCGGCAGCGGCGATTCCGCCGGGCCGGCGCCGCCCGGGGCCACCGGAATCTCCGAGCGGTGGCAAAGCGCCTCGACGCCGGGCGCGAGCTCCACAAACACGCCGAACGCCGCCGCACGGCAGGCGCGTCCGCGTACGGTATCGCCCACCGCGTGCGAGCGGAAGAAAGACTCCCAGGCATCGGGCTGCAACTGCTTCACTCCCAGCGAGAGTCTGCGGTTTGCCGCGTCGATGTTCAGGATTACCGCCTGCACGAGCTGGCCTTTCTTCAGCACTTCAGAGGGATGCTTTACGCGCTTGGTCCAGGACAGGTCGGAGATGTGCACCAGCCCGTCGATGCCTTCCTCGATCTCGATGAAAGCGCCGAAGTCGGTCAGCTTGCGCACGCGGCCTTCCACCACCGATCCGATGGCGTAGCGCTCGGCCACCGTGGTCCACGGATCGGCCTCGAGCTGCTTGATCCCCAGCGAGACCCGCCGATCCTTCGGCTTCACCTCGAGCACCACCGCCTCCACCTGATCGCCCACGTGCACCACTTTGCTGGGATGCTTCATGCGCCGGCTCCAGGTCATCTCGGAAATGTGGATGAGCCCTTCGACGCCCGCCTCCAGCTCGATGAAAGCGCCATAGTCGGTGACGCTGACCACGCGCCCGATGACCTTGGCCCCCATCGGGTAACGCTCGTGTACGCTCTCCCAGGGGTCCGGAATGAGCTGCTTCAGACCCAGAGAGATTCGTTCCTTGTCGCGGTCGAACTTGAGCACCTTCACGGTGATCTCGTCGCCTACGTTGACCACCTCGTTGGGATGGGTCACCCGGCCGTGGGACATGTCGCTGACGTGCAGCAGTCCGTCGATGCCGCCGAGGTCGATGAACGCCCCGTATTCGGTGAGGTTCTTCACCGTCCCCGTCACCACCGACCCTTCCCCCAGGTCGGCCAGCGCGGCGTGCTTCCGCGCGTTGAGATCGTCCTCGATGGCGATTTTGCGCGAGACCACCACGTTACCGCGGCGGCGATTCAACTTGACGATCTTGACCGGGATGTCCTTGCCCACCCAGGTGTCCAGATTGTGAATGGGGCGCAGATCGATCTGCGAACCGGGCATGAATGCGATCACTCCGACGTCCACCGACAAGCCGCCCTTCACCCGCGCCAGCACGCGCCCGGAGAGAATCAGGCCGTCGCGGTGGGCCTTCTCGAGGTTGTCCCACGCACGCAGGCGGCTGGCCCGTGTGTGCGAGAGCAGAATATAGCCTTCCGGCTGGATACCCTGCCGGTCCACCATGACGTCGATGACGTCGCCGGCGCGGACGTGAACGCTGCCGTCGGGCAGCACGAACTGCTCTTTGGGGACCAGCCCCTCGGACTTGTAGCCGAAGTCCACGATGACGTCCTTGTCCGTAACGGACAGGACCGTCCCCTGCAGCACTTCGCCTTCGGCCGGCGGTGCGAAGTGGCTGTAATCGTCGATGAGCTGGCCGTAGTCTTCGTCCCCGTTCGACATCGGCATTTCCGGTGTTTGCTCATCAGGTCCGATGGCCATGTGGTTAACTCCCGAGACAAAGCTCAAAACAAGAATCTCTTCCCCGCGAAACTCCCGAGCGCGCCCCTGACTGTTCAACGATTGAGGAGGCGGTGCGATCCGGAACGCCATGCCAATTGTGCGGGACTCATCTGCCGCGGGGGACTTCCGGTAGCTGCACCAGCAACGACAACCCGTTGATAGCTCAGTACTTCAGCACTATACCGGAGCCTGAGATGGTTGTCAACCGAGGGGCCGGTCCGGGATGTTCGCCGTCCGGGTTCGAACGGAGATTCCCGCGTGCGAACAGCTCCATCCCCTTGCTCCGCCTCGGCTTGCGGGTGGACAGGGCCTGGCCTGGCCCTTGGAATGCTACTGCACCGGGCATGCACAAACTACTCTTGTCACTGTTCCTGCTGGCAGCGCCGCTGACCTTGTCCGCTGCGGACATCTCCGGCAAATGGACCGGCACAATGGACATGAAGGCACCGGATGGCGCCGCGCAGTCGATGCCGGTGACCGCCGAATTCAAGCAGGACGGCAAGTCCGTTACTGGCACCGCCGGCCGGGAGGGCGACGAGCCGCTCACCATTCAGAAGGGAACCATCGAGGACAACAAGTTCACGTTCGAAGTGGAGGCGCCCGATGGAAAATATGCGGTGAGCCTCACTGTGGTGAGCGATTCACAGTTGCAGGGCGACGTGGCGTTCAGCGATCCGGAGGGGAACAAGCAGACGGCCAAACTGACGCTGACGCGTGCGAAATAGGGAAGCGGACACGCGGCGCTGCGGCCCACCATAGCTCATGAGGGCGGACTACAATGAGCGTTATGGACGCGCCGGTAACCCGCGCGGAACTGGAATCGCTCCTTACTCGCCACGCCGAGCGAATCGAGGGCCACACCGACGCCGAACTGAGGAACGTGACGGAGCAGCTTCGTACTGACATGAAGCGCATCGAGACCTCGTTGCTGACCGAGTTCCATCAGTGGGCCAGAACGCACGAGCTGCGGGAACGCGGGAGCTTGTCTCTTCTTGCCACTTTCGACGAACCGCCGGCGTCATACCGAAGATCGCGTCGCCGAGATTGAGCGCAGCCTGAAAGAGCGTCGTCCCCCGGCACCCTGACTGCGCCCGGTTCAGGGCGTCATAGCCACGCTCCTCGATTCCAGGGACAGGTTTGTTCGATACACCAGGGAATCCCCGGATCGGCTTGACTTCCGGCGGACCGATTCGATCACGGCTCTCCGCCGTCCCTGCCGGATCTCCAGGATTTCCTTATCGCGGCCCTTCGCCGCCTGATGGCCCGGCGCTCGTCGTCCTCGCTGATCAGCTTGTCCTTCAGCAGCTTCTTCAGGGCTTCGTTGCCGGCGCGGCCCACACAGAGCGCGGTGCTTCGTTTGATAGAATCCGGGCAACACACGATGTCTCGGGCTCGCGCAATCGGTTGGACCCTTAGGAAGCCCATGCGGCCTCGGCAAGGGTGGCGCCGCGCCCGTATGAATGAAACGGAGGATTTATGGTAACGGCGATAGTTCTGATCAACACGGCGCAAGGGAGCACGCCGGAGGTCGCGCAGGCGCTGATCGACTTGCCGGGCATTGCCGAGGCATATTCCGTCGCCGGGTCGTATGACCTCGTCGCCGTGGCGCGCGTGCGCGACCACGAGACACTGGCCGACCTGGTGACGGGGCGCGTCCAGGGGATACCGGGCATCAAAACCACCAACACGCTGATTGCCTTCCGGGCGTACAGCCAGCGTGACCTGGAAGCCATGTGGGACATCGGGAACGCTGAGCCGGCAAGTTAGCCTGCCCGCCTGGCGCCCCCCGTTCGACCGTTATTTCCGCTGTGCAGATGGGAACCTGGCTTTCCGCAGCTCGTTGCCGAAACCGATGCTTATCGGTATTGCTTGTCGGTGCGCACAGCCTCGCCCGTCACAACAATGCCGGGAGGCAGCCATTGCCCGGCCGACCCCCTGTACGAGCGCAAAACCCTTCCCTGGTTTGTGTGCGGATGACCGGCGCGCAGCCGGTTCCACGCCCCGCCCTACCGGATCTCCAGAATTTCCTTCTCCCGGCCCTTCGCCGCCTGGTCCAGCTTCTGGATGTTGGCGTCGGTCAGCTTCTGGATGTCGTCGATGGCCCGGCGCTCGTCGTCCTCGCTGATCAGCTTGTCCTTCAGCAGCTTCTTCACCGCCTCGTTGGCGTCCCGGCGAATGTTGCGCAGCGCCACGCGATGGTCCTCGGCGATGCCGTGCAGTTTCTTCACCAGCTCTTTGCGGCGCTCTTCGGTGAGGGCCGGGATGGGCACGCGGATGAGCTTGCCGTCGTTGGACGGATTCAGGCCGAGGTCGGCCGCGCGAATGGCCTTCTCGATGACGCCGATCTGGGAAGTGTCCCAGGGCTGGACGGTGATGAGGGCGGGTTCCGGAACGTGCAGGGTAGCCACCTGGTTGATGGGCGTCGGGGTCCCATAGTAATCGACGCGAACGTTGTCGAACAGGCTCACGGAGGCGCGTCCGGTGCGGATGCCGGCCATGGCGTGCTGCAAATCGCCGTGCACCTTCTCCATGCGGGACTTCGACGAGGCTTCCACCTCCTTGACGCTCTTGAACTGGGGAGCCGCGGCGGCGGCGTGCGGTTCGTTCTTCATATGTGTCTCCTCATGGGCGCACGGGCCGCGAGCCCGCGGCGCCATCCAAAACATGAACTCGCGTTCGACAGAGCGGGTCGCGGTCCGGTGTGCGCGAGTTCCTCATAATAAGCGGCCTGCGGGAACTTCACGGCGCAGCAACCTAATGAATCAGGGTTCCCACCGGCTCGCCCATCGACATTCGCATTATATTGCCGAACTTGTTCAGATTGAAAACGAGAACGGGCAATTGGTTGTCGCGGCACATGGCCACGGCCGAGGCGTCCATCACCCCCAGCGCCCGGGCCAGAACGTCGAGGTAGCTGATCTCCGGGAACAGGACGGCGTCGGGGAAGCGCAGCGGGTCCTTGTCGTATACGCCATCCACGCGGGTCGCCTTGGCTACCACCTCGGCATGAATCTCCAGCGCCCGCAAGGTGGCCGCGGTGTCGGTGGAGAAGTACGGGTTGGACGTGCCGCCGGCGAAAATGACAAGGCGGCCCTTCTCCAGATGGCGAATGGCGCGCCGCCGGATGTAGGGTTCGGCCACCTGTTGCATCTGGATGGCGGTCATCACCCGGGTGGGGACGCCGGCTTTCTCCAGAGCGTCCTGCAGGGCCAGCGCGTTGATGATGGTGGCCAGCATGCCCATGTGGTCGGCGGTGACGCGGTCCATGTTCCTCGCGGCCGCGGCCACCCCACGAAAGAAGTTGCCCCCGCCCACCACCAGACCGATCTGCACCCCGGTGCGGGCCACCTCGGCCACCTCTTCGGCGAGCGAACGGACCCGCTGGGAATCGATCCCGAACTGGTCCTGGCCGGCCAGCGCCTCGCCACTGAGCTTCAGCAGGATTCTACGGTATCTGGCCATGGGGAGCGAAACTACTCGGACGGAGCCGACGTTTCGGCCGTCTCTTCGATCACCGACATATCGCCCACCTTGAAGCGGACGAAGCGCGAAACCGAGATGTTCTCACCCAGCTTTGCGATCTTCGTCTTGATCAGGTCGTGGACAATCGTGGTGTTTTCCTTGATGAAGGGCTGCTCGTACAGGCACACCTCCTCGTAGTACTTCTGCAGGCGTCCCTCGACGATCTTGTCCACCATCTTCTCCGGCTTGCCCTCGTTCAACGCGCGGGCGCGCTGAATGTCTTTCTCTTTGGCCAGGGCTTCCGCCGAAACGTCTTCCTTGCGAATGAACTGCGGATCGGCCGCGGCTACCTGCATGGCGAGGTCCTTCACCAGATCCTGGAAGTCCGCGGTGCGCGCGACGAAATCGGATTCGCAGTTCACCTCGATCAGCACACCGAGCTGCGCGCCCGAATGAATGTAGGACCCGATGATGCCCTGGCGCGTGGCCCGCGTGGCTTTCTTCGCGGCGGAAGTGATGCCGTGCTTGCGCAGAATAATCTCCGCCTCGGCCAGGTTGCCGTTGGCCTCCACCAGGGCGCGCTTGCATTCCATCATGCCCGCGCCGGTGCGGTCGCGGAGCTCTTTCACTAATTTGGCGTTAATTTCCATTTGGCGATCTTTCCAGATGTTTTAGTGGGTCCCTCGTCCAATTCGGGCGGGCAAAAACGGGGACAGACTTACTGATAGCTTTAAGCCGCCAAACGTGCACGCAGTAGTCTGTCCCCCGTTTCTTGCCCGCCCGAATTGGACGCACACGATTAAACTTCGCCGCGAGTGCTGGTGGTGACCACGTCGGGTTCCGGCGTCTCGGTCCCCGGCCCCTTGCGCGGCAGCGAGGTCGAAGGCAGATCCTCCTCGGCCAGACTCTCCGACATCAGCCGGTCGAGCTGGTTGGGATCGAAGTGCTCGTACTGGGTGAAATCCTCGGGCGCCGGAGCTTCCTCGGTTACCACCTTGGCGGGCGTGAACTCCTGCTCGTTGGCCAGCAAACGGCCCTCGATCACCGCGTCGGCCACCTTGGTGGTGAACAGGCGTATGGCGCGCAGCGCGTCGTCGTTGCCGGGGATCACGTAATCCACTTCGTCGGGGTCGCAGTTGGTGTCCACCACGGCCACCACCGGGATGCCCAGCTTGCGCGCTTCCTTCACCGCGATCGCTTCCTTGTTCGAATCCACCACGAAGAGCACGTCGGGCAGCCCGCCCATGTCCTTGATGCCCGCCAGATTCTGGTGCAGGTGCTTGCGCTCGCGGTCCAGCCGGCCCACTTCCTTTTTGGCGCGCCCCTCCCAGTTGCTCTCGGTGGCCATCACTTCCAGTTCCTTGTAACGCTTGATGGACTTCTGGACGGTGGCGTAGTTGGTGAGCAGCCCGCCCAGCCAGCGCTGGTTAATGTAGAACTGGCTGCAGCGCGTGGCCTCCTCGGCGATGGCTTCCTGCGCCTGGCGTTTGGTTCCCACGAAAAGGACGTTCTTGCCCATGGCGGCCTGTTCGGCCACAAAACGCATGGCGTCCTTGAAGAGTTTGAGCGTTTTCTGGAGATCCACGATGTAGATCCCGTTGCGTTCGCCGAAGATGTATTCCTTCATCTTCGGATTCCAGCGCCTGGTCTGGTGCCCGAAGTGAACGCCAGCTTCGAGCAATTCCTTCATCGAAATTGACGGCAAAAAAGCCTCCTGGTTGAGAGCCCCCGGCCGCGGGGCGTACCGGACCGGATGGGTCGGAGTGGACGGTTTCACCCGGCTTCCGAGGCGCACGCGGCCCAAAGCGGAATTTGCGTGAGCCCGTCAGAAGGCGAGTGGCCGGCAACGGCCCCGGAGAGCCGTTACCGTTTGGAGAACTGGAACCGCTTGCGCGCACCCTTCTGCCCGTACTTCTTGCGCTCGTGGGCGCGCGGATCGCGGGTGAGCAGACCCGCTTCCTTAAGCTTCGCGCGCAACTCGGCGTTGAACTCCACCAGAGCGCGTGCAATGCCCAGACGAATCGCACCGGCCTGGCCGGTGGGACCGCCGCCATTGGCGAGGATCAGAACGTCGAATTTATCCGCCGCCTCCGCCGTCAGCAACGGCTGGCGGACCAGTGCCCGCGTCGACTCGTTCAAAAAATACTTTTCCACGGGCCGGCCGTTCACCGTGATCTGGCCCTTCCCGGGCCGCAGAAACACGCGGGCCACGGCCGTTTTCCTCCGGCCGGTCGCCAAATGCTGAATCAACGTTGCTGGCACTCGCTTACCTCGACTCCACTTCCAACGCCACCGGCTTCTGCGCCTGATGGGGATGCTTATCGCCCGCGTACACCTTCAGCTTGCGATACATTTGCTTGCCGAGTTTGGTCTTCGGCAGCATGCCATGGATCGCGTCTTCCACCAGACGGCCCGGATGGGTGGCGCGTACCTTGCGCACGCCCACTTCGCTGAGACCGCCGGGGTAGCCGGAGTGACGACGGTAGACTTTCTGATCTTCTTTGCGGCCGGTGAGCCGGACCTTGGCGGCGTTGATCACGATCACATGATCGCCGGTGTCCAGGAAGGGGGTGTAGGTGGGCTTGTTCTTGCCCATCAGCAACAGGGCAGCCTGACTCGCGACGCGCCCGAGAACCTTGTTCTCAGCGTCGACAACGTGCCATTGGCGCACAATTTCCCCCCTGGAAGGGAACTGGGTTTTCATACAGGCAGACGATCTCCGTTCGAGACTTACAAACTACCCAGCTTACCAACAGGTTACGGTGGTGTCAAACCAGGCTGACAGCGAAGGGCTGGGGCGGTCCGCAGCGCACCATTGCTTCAGGCTCGCTGGACGCGCGGCGTCAGCCGCGTTCTCGCCTGGCACCGCAAAAACGCGGCTCGCACCGCGTGTCCGTGAGACGAATTCAGATGTGATTGGTGACAGCCTTCACTTTTAGGTTGCACACGCGGGGGAGAGGCTATGGCGAATGGCCTCCGCTTCACCGCGCACCTGCCCGCGCGCCCTCTCAAGGCCGGGGCGCTAGTCTCATCGCGGAATCGGCGATAATAGCCGAACGGCCATGGCACAACTGCCTTACAGCAGGCGCGAGCAGCGCGGCTGGTACATGTACGACTGGGCGAATTCCACGTTCGCCACCACCGTGGTTACCCTCTTTCTGGGGCCCTGGCTGACCGCCCTCGCCAAAGCCGGCGCCGGCCCGGACGGGCATATTCACCCGCTGGGCATTCCGGTGGACCCGCGGTCGTGGTGGAGTTATCTGGTCTCGCTCTCCGTGCTGACGCAGGTGGTCGTGCTGCCAATTCTCGGCACCGTCGCGGATTTCAGCCCGCACAAGAAACGGCTGATGGGCGCGTTCGCCTACGCCGGGGCGCTGGCCACGGCCGCGATGTTCCTGCTCACCGGGGGCGCCTGGCTGGCCGGCGGCATCCTGTTTCTGATCTCGAATCTGGCGTTCGGCGCCTCCATTGTGGTCTACAATTCGTTCCTGCCGGACATCGCGCCACCGGAACAACGTGACGCAGTGTCGTCCAGAGCGTGGGGCATCGGATACCTCGGCGGCGGCCTGCTGCTGGCTCTGAACCTGGGGCTTTTCGCGAAAGCCGGCGCGATGGGCATCTCCGAAGGCCTGGCGGTGCGCATCAACCTGGCGTCGGCGGGCGTGTGGTGGGCGCTATTCACTCTGATTCCGCTGGCGTGCCTTCGCGACCGGCCGCCCGGCCGCTCGCGCAGCCAAGGCGAGGGCCTCACCAGCACCTTCCGCGCATTCGCGGCCACACTCGGCGAGATGCGCCGCTATCCGCAGACGCTGCGGTTTCTGCTCGCGTACCTTATTTACAACGATGCCGTGCAGACGGTGATCGCGCTGGCCGCGCAATTTGGGAACGACGAGCTGAAGATCTCCATGGCGGATCTGACCATGGTGATTCTGATGGTGCAGTTTGTCGCGTTCTTCGGCAATCTGTTGTTCGAGCAGGCGGCACGGTGGATGGGGGCGAAGCCCGCCGTGATGGTCAGTCTACTCATCTGGACCGGCGTGCTGGTGGCGATGTACGTCTCGGTGCGCAATCGAACGCAGTTCTTCATCGCGGCCGCGGTGGTGGCGCTGGTGCTGGGCGGCACACAAGCGCTGAGCCGTTCGCTGTTCGCGCAGATGATTCCCAAGGGCCGGGAGGGCGAGTACTTCAGCGTCTACGAGATCAGCGACAAGGGCACGAGCTGGCTGTGCCCCCTTCTGTTCGGCCTGGCGCTTCAGTTCACCGGGAGCTACCGGCTGGCGATTCTCTCGCTGGTGACATTCTTCCTGGGCGGGCTGCTGCTACTGGCAACCGTGAACGTGCGGCGGGCGGCGGCCGAAGCCAGCGCGAGCGGCTGACGGCATTCGTCCGCCGGTGGCAGGCAGCTTAGCCGGGCCACTGCCAGTCGCGAATCTCCGGCATGTCGTCGCCGTGCTGCGCGATCCACAGCTTGTGCTCGATGAGCCGGTTTCGCAGGATCTGTTTCTCGTGTGCGGCCGCGCTCTGCAGGCTGGGAACGCGGTCGATCACATCCATGGCCAGATGGAAGCGGTCGAGCTGGTTCAGCACGGTCATGTCGAACGGCGTAGTGGTGGTGCCCTCCTCCTTATAGCCGCGGACGTGCAGGTTGTCGTGGTTGGTGCGGCGGTAGGTGAGGCGGTGGATCAGCCACGGGTACCCGTGAAAGGCGAACACGATGGGTGCGCCGGCGGTGAAGATAGTATCGAACTCGTCGTCGGAAAGGCCGTGCGGGTGCTCGCTCTTCGGCTCCAGGGTCATGAGATCCACCACGTTGACCACGCGGATGCGCAGGTCGGGCAGGTTCGTCCGCAGCCAGTCCACCGCGGCCAGAGTCTCCAGGGTGGGGACGTCGCCGCAGCAGGCCATCACCACGTCGGGGTCGGTGCCGTGGTCGCTGCTGGCCCACTCCCAGATGCCTACGCCGGCCGTGCAGTGGCGCACCGCCGCGTCGATGTCCAGATATTGCAGCCCGGGCTGCTTGCCGGCCACGATCACGTTGACATAGTTGCGGCTGCGCAGGCAATGGTCGGCCACCGAGAGCAGCGTGTTCGCGTCGGGCGGCAGATACACCCGCACCACGTCGGCCTTCTTGTTCACCACGTGATCGATGAAGCCCGGGTCCTGGTGGCTGAAGCCATTGTGATCCTGCCGCCAGACGTGCGAGCTGAGCAGGTAGTTCAGCGACGCGACGGGCCGGCGCCACGGGATGTGCCGCGTGGTCTTCAGCCACTTGGCGTGCTGGTTGAACATGGAATCGACGATGTGGATGAAGGCCTCGTAGCAGGAGAAGAAGCCGTGCCGGCCGGTGAGCAAATAGCCTTCCAGCCACCCCTGGCACAGGTGCTCGCTGAGCACTTCCAGCACGCGCCCGCCGTGCGCGAGGTGGTCGTCGCCGGCGAGAAGGGCCGCCTCCAGCTCGCGATCCGTCACCTCGAACAACGCGCCCAGCCGATTGGACGCGGTTTCGTCGGGACCGAACACGCGGAAGTTTTTCTCCTGCTCGTTGAGCTTCATGATGTCGCGCAGCAGGTTGCCCAGCACGCGCGTGGGTTCGGCGCGGCTGGTTCCCGGCGTGGCCACCGGCACCGCATACTGGCGGAAGTCGGGCATGCGCAGATCCTTCAGCAGCAGGCCGCCGTTGGCGTGCGGGTTCGCGCCCATGCGCCGCGGGCCCTTCGGCGCCAGCGCGGAAATCTCGGCCGCCACGTGGCCGTTCTCGTCGAACAGCTCGTCGGGCCGGTAGCTTTTCATCCAGTCTTCGAGCAGCTTCACGTGCGCGGGCTTTTCGGCGAAATCGGTCAGCGGCACCTGATGGGCTCGCCACGTACCCTCGATGGGCAGGCCGTCCACTACCTTGGGCCCGGTCCAGCCCTTTGGAGTCACCAGCACGATCATGGGCCAGCGCGGCCGTTCGGTGACGCCTTCCACGCGCGCGCGATGCTGGATGGCGCGGATCTCCTCCAGTACCGCGTCGAGCGTGCCGGCCATGAGCTGGTGCATGGCCTCGGGCTCGTGCCCTTCCACCACGTACGGCTGATAGCCGTACCCGCGCAGCAACTCCAACAGCTCTTCCCGCGGAATGCGCGCGAGCACCGTGGGGTTGGCGATCTTGTAGCCGTTCAGGTGCAGCACGGGCAGCACGGCGCCGTCGTGCGCGGGGTTGAGGAATTTGTTGGAGTGCCAGCTTGCGGCCAGCGGCCCGGTTTCCGCCTCGCCATCGCCCACCACGCAGCAGACCAGCAGGCCGGGATTATCGAAGGCCGCGCCATAGGCGTGCACCAGCGCGTAGCCGAGTTCCCCGCCCTCGTGAATGGACCCCGGCGTTTCCGGCGACACGTGACTGGGAATGCCGCCCGGAAACGAGAACTGCGTGAACAGCCGCTTCAGCCCTTCGACGTCCTGGCACATGTTCGGATAGAACTCCGAGTAAGTGCCCTCCAGATACGTGTTGGCCACCGCCGCGGGGCCGCCGTGCCCGGGGCCAATGACGAAGATCATGTTGAGGTCGTCCCGGCGGATGACGCGGTTGCAGTGGACGTAGAGAAAGTTGAGACCCGGCGTGGTGCCCCAGTGGCCCAGCAGGCGGGGCTTAATGTGCTCCAGCGTTAGCGGCTCGGTGAGCAGGGGATTGTCATAGAGGTAAATCTGGCCGACCGAGATGTAGTTCGCGGCGCGCCACCACGCGTCCATTTTTCGCAGCTCGTCAGGGGAGAGGGGGTTCGTGTTCATGGCAAGACCCAGCTTCCAGCATGCCAGAACCGGGTTACGGGTGTGTTTCAAAGGTCAGCGCTGGCTGGCTTCGCCTGCGCCTACTCTCTTGTTGAACTCGGCCGACTTGCCGCGCGGGATGCTCAGCGACTTCCAGTTCGCACCCTGGAAATGCTTCGCCAGCAGAACAATCTGCCCGCAGTGGCAGGCGTAGTGCGCGAGCTGCCGGTTGATGGCCTGCATCACCGAGTGGGCCTCGCCGCGGATGGTGACGGTGCGGGTGAGGTCGGCGTCGGTGAGCGGCTCCAGCGCCGTGAAGACGCGTTGCCAGCCGTCGGCCCAGACTTTGAGGAGAGCCTCGCGCGTGGGCGGCGGGGCGGCGAACTCGGCGTCGCGGTTGCGGTCGGGCTTTTCGCCGTCGCTGGTGAGAAAGTCGGTCCAGCGCGAGCGCATGTTCCCAGCCATGTGCTTCATGATAACCGCGATGGAATTGGCTTCGTTGTCGAGCAGGGCGAAGAGGTGGTCGTCGGTGATTTGGTCGATGGCGCGCTCGGCCATCCTCTTGTACTGGCGGAAGACGGCGAGGGCGTCGGCGAGGTAGGAGGTGGTGAATTCGAGGGGCATGAGGATATGATCGCGCAGAGGAGGGCCGGAGGGCGCGTGCCCGTGCGACACTGAATCCGTGGCAAAGAATGTCACAATCCGGATCTCAGACGAGGCAGTTCTTTGGGCACGGCGCAAGGCGGCGGAGGAGAACACGTCGATGTCCCGGTTGGTAGGCGAAATGCTCGAACGCCAGATGCGCGTGACCGACGAATACTGGCGAGCGTTCGAACGCTGGAAATCGAACCGGCCGTTGGCCGCCACTGGCGCTGCGCGGTGCCTGAAGCGCGAGGACGTGCACGAGCGCCGGTGACGGTTTCTTTGTCGATTCGAATCTCCTGCTGTACTATATCGATCCCGTGGAATTCGAAAAGCGGTTGCGCGCCTCGGAGTGGCTGGAAGCCTTGTGGACGGCGGGAACAGGCCGGCTGAGTTGGCAGGTGCTCCGCGAATTCTACTGGAACGCGGTGAGGAAGATGCGTCTGGCGCCGGCCCGAGCGCGCGAGATCGTGGAAGACCTCAGCCATTGGCGGCCGGTGGATACTTCGCTCGGTGTGGTGCAACAAGCCTGGCAGTGGATGGACGCGGCACAACTCTCGTACTGGGACGCCCTCATCCTGGCGGCCGCCCAGCGCTCTGGCGCCCGGTACCTGCTATCGGAGGACTTTCAGGGCGACCGGCGCTACGCCGACGTACAGGTTCTGAACCCGTTTGACCATTCGCCCGCTGACTTCGCACTGTAGCAAACGCGTGGCCGGCAGCTGGAGATGTTAGGATCAACTCGTGGAGCTGGCGATCCGAATACAGGTCGAAGAACTGCCCGAAGGGTTGTTTCTGGCAGCGTCGGACGAACTCCCCGGCCTAGTCGCGCAGGGGCGGACCGTTGCCGAGGCGCTTGACATTGCCCGCGACGTTTCCCGGAAACTGATTGAGGCACGGCGCGGGCGCGACGGCATTCCGAATCTGCCGACCACAAGTGAGCGCCGGGATTACACGATCGTGGTTGCGGCGTGAATGAGCGGCCTGGCAGTCAAGCTGATGGTGTGCGTCTAGTTCGACCTCCAGACCGCTAGTGAGCCCCGAAGTCTGGTTCAATCCTTGCGCGAATGTGCACGAATGAACGGAATTGGCCTTCCATTTACCCACAAACGAGTTCAGAATGGAGGCGTGAATGAAACTGATCGAGGGTCGACGCTTCCTCTCTCCGCAGAGGTGATTCAGGCCGTCAGGCGGGCTTCGGGACGCGCCTCAGCCGTCGTTCACGAGGACATGAAGCAAGGTCTGAACAGCCTCGCCACCATTGCGTCCATCGCTCCTTTTGTCGGAGTGTTCGGCACTTTGTTGGGTATTGTGAATTCGTTTAGGGGTCTTGGTACCGACAAAAGCACGGCGTTGGGGGTGCTAGCCGAGTACCTTTCAGAGGCCTGCGTGCCTACCGCCCTGGGCCTTCTGGTGGGGCTGATGTCGCTGTGGTCCTACAGGTACTTTACCGGCAGGCTGGAAGCTCTCGACCGTGAGATGGAAAACGGGTCCATTGCACTGGTAAACCAACTGACCATCTACGGCGGACGCTTGCAACCAGGGCCGGCAATCACGCCCGTTAGTGACAGGTCCATGTTCGATGAGACGTTTTCGGCCAGGCTGGAGCTGGAACAGAGATTCCGGCGCCGTTTCATGTTTCTGGCGAGCGCAACACTCGTTGTCGCATGGTGCCTGCAGGTGGTCCGCTATTCCGAGCGCTATTCGCTTCCACTGGACTCCGCCACATGGCTTGCATGCGTGCACCTTCTGTTTACGTTTGGTGTCTCATGCTTCCCGGCTTATGCCGTGTGGGTCAAGCTTCTCCATCGCACGCGCGGCGGGCTGGCAGCCCTGACTGCCGCGTTGTGCCTATGCTGGGGCGTAGTCGAACTTGTGTCGCCCGTGCATCTCCCGTAAAGGTATAGATATTGCCATTTATGGCCGCGAAATCTGAAGATCGTCGCAGATTTTACGAGCAAGAAAATCGTTCACTGCACGATGTCGTGAAACCGAAGACGATTGCCGCCCTAGCGCGACAACTCGCAGGCATCCGTTCGAGATGACGGATCAGGTCAGTGCGCTTCACGCCGCGGGCAGAATCAGAGTTTCCCGAACGACCTCGGCGCCTTGCAGCGACTGTTCGGATAGCTCGCGGTTTGCATCAAGGACCATCGTGACGGCCTCCTCAAGGTTCGCGCGCGCTTCTTCGAGAGTCTCCCCTTGTGTGTTCGCACCGGGAAGTTCCTCGACGAATGCGACGCAGCCTTCGGGCACCTTCATGTATACGGCCGTCAACGTCATTTGCGCCATACGCTGACAATGATACCAAGGGGCCGCCGGTGGTCGCACCGCCGGGATTATATGGTGATATGGTGTGAGTATGGCATCAGTGAAGGTCACGTTTACGCTTGACCGGCCGACCGTGAACCGCCTGCAGGACGCGGCGGCGCGGCTCGCCCGGCCGAAGAGCGAGGTTGTGCGGGACGCCATCCTCGACTACTACGAGCGCATCGGGCGGCTGAGCGAGCGCGAACGCCTGGGTATGCTGCGCACCTTCGACGATCTGGTCGCGAAGATTCCCTTGCGGAGCCGGAAGGCGGTGGACGACGAGCTCGCCGCCGTTCGGCAAGCGCGGCGAAGCGGTGGACGCCGGGCCACGCGGCGGACAAAAGCGTGATCGTCCTGGACACCTCGGTTCTGATCGACAGCCTGACCGGGCCGCGGCGTTCTTCTGCGGCGCTGCGCGAGGCGATCGAAAAGGGCGAGAGAATCCTGCTGCCTTCGCTCGTCCTTTACGAGTGGTTGCGGGGACCTCGTATGCCCGCGGAGCTCGCCGCCCAGGAGGCTCTGTTTCCCGCGGAATCCGCGATCGCCTTCGGGCCGGCGGAAGCGGCGGTAAGCGCGGAACTCTACCGGTCCGTGCGCAGGCCTCGGGGCCGGGAGATCGACCTAGCGATTGCGGCGTGCGCCATCCTGAGAGACGCCGTGCTGTGGACTCTGAACACGGCGGATTTTGCCGACATACCCCGGCTTCGATTGCGTTAGCGGGCCGGCGCGATTCGTGCAACTCCCGGTATCCTATAGTCGGACAGCCCCCGCATGCAGCGAGCATGGAAATGCTAGGATCAACTCGTATGGAGCTGGCGATTCGGATACAAATCGAGGAACTGCCAGAAGGACTGTTTCTGGCGACGTCGGATGAACTCCCCGGCCTGGTCGCGCAGGGGCGGACCGTTGCCGAAGCGCTCGACATCGCCCGCGACGTTTCCCGGAAACTGATTGAAGCCCGGCGCGAGCGCGGCGGCATTCCGAATCTGCCGACTACCAGCGAGCGGCGCGATTACACGATCGTGGTCGCAGCGTGAATGGGCCGCCTGGCAGGATTCCGCTACCGGGAGATCATTCGGAAACTGAAGGCGCGCGGCTTCGAGTTTGACCGCCAGGCTGCTGGTAGTCACGAGGTCTGGTTCAATTCCCGCACGAATCGGTACACGACGGTGCCCAATCATCCGGGCGACATGCCCGAGGGGACGCTGCGAGCGATTCTGAAGCAAGCGGGGATCGATCCAGACGATTTCCTGCGAGCCTGAAGAGCCCGGGACCTTTTCGGTCTCCGGCTCGCGTCGTCGAGTGCCGAACGACGGCAACCGCCCACCTTCTGTTGACTCATTTGATCCGGCAACCAAAGACAGGGCCAACGTTCTCCTCCAAAATGCCATATAATCGCGGAGAAGCCTACAGACTCTGATCAAATTTGCCGTGACGGGAGGCCAGGATGAGTTCGTCAACGTTCCTTCGACCGTATTACTACGGCCGACAAAAGTGGGATAACTATCTCCTCGACATCCAGCAAAGCGTTGACGACGTCCGCGCAGCGCAACGGCAAAGTGTCGAATACCAGAAGCGGGCACTGGAGGTCGCGCAGCAGCAGACCCAGGAAATGGGTCGACAAACGGACCAACTTCGCAATATCGACGAAACACTCCGAGGCGGATTTGAAGAGATGGGTGCGCTCTTGAACTGGGGGTTCACATTGATGGTGGACCGGATGGAGACCCAGATCGATCTGCTCTCTGCGATCCATGGGACCTTACAGGCTCCTCTTATGACACAAGTCCGGGAGCTTTTTAAATTAGGCCAGGACCACTACAAGAAGGGACTGCTCGACAAGGCACTCGAGGCATTTCTCCGGGCGGAGCAGAAGAACGATGTTGACTTTCCGCTCCAGTTACAAATCGGTAAGCTCTTCCTTTACGGCAGGAGTCGAAGCGTGGATGTCGTCGACTTGAATAAGGCCGCACAACATCTCCTTTTGGCAGCTCGTTATGCAGAGGCCGAGCAGTCAACGGTCCCGAAGTGGCGTCAGTACTGTGGCGAGGCATATTTCCATGCCGGCGTTGCCACTTACCTGATGGGGGAGCCGGAACAGGCCGCGGGCCGCCTGGATTCCATGTGCGCACACCTCGAGCGTGCGTTAGAGTACCTTTCCAGAGCGGGCAGCCTCTGCCCTGACTTCACCGAGATCTTCTACACCCGAGCAAAGTGCTACGCCCTGCTCGGCCGGACCGCCGAAGCCCTCGGGGAATTCGAGCTCCTATCGGACAGAGATAGGCGATACCTTGCTAAAGCGGAACAGGATCGTGACTTTGATGCCCTCCGGGCCGATGTGGAGCGCGTTTTCCTGCAAGCGATTGCCTCCCCGGGACCGCGGGCGCTCGCCGCTAAGGCACAACTTGACGCCGCTAGAGATGCAGTTGCGTGGGCGAGGATCAGCGAGCCTGATCCCAATGACTTGGCGAAGGTCGTATCCATTGAACGAACCCTAGATAGCGACGAGAAGGCCCTTGTGGGTGTGGATGTCGTGATCGTGAGTCTCCAGCACCGCACCAAGAGCGCCGCCCAGGAAGCAGAGGCCATTGCGGAGAAGTCATTCGGTAATGCCGAGAAGTCGTTCCGCGATAGGATTCGCGCATTTGAGCACAAAGCCGCTTCTCTCAGAACGGAGAAGACGAGGCGAGAGCACGCCCTCGAAGGCAAAAGGCAGGCAATCAACCAGGCCGGAGGAAGCGCTGGCATGGGCTGCCTGTGTGCCGTCCTGATCGTTTTCTTTTGGAATATCCTGATGGTGAGTGCTTTTACGTCTCTGTCTCCTAGCAGACCCTCCGGCGCCTTGTGGAACCTTTCGGGAATAGTGCTCGCGATCGGCGCCTTCATTGGCGTGTTCAGAAGTTCGAAGGCGACCAAGGCTCGGGAGCTTCGCCGCCAAGTCGAAGCCCTCACCAAGGAGATCAATGAGTGGGACTCGGTTGTTGCGCCAATCGCGCAAGATGCAGAGAAGCAAGCGGCGAAGCTCAATGGTCAGTTGAGCGATCTTTTGTCGCGGCACGCTCAGTACCAAGCAGCAACTGGTCGCGGTGCGGTCGCTCCTCCGCCGTCCACGTCTCTGCGTCGAATTCGCTCTTGACCACGGGATGGAGGACGCCCGCCCGCCCGCTATCCTATAGTCGGACAGCCCCCGCATGCAGCTCACATCCCCGGAGTATTTCATCCTCCTGGCGCTGGTCTTCTTCGCGTACTGGTTCGCGCGGCGCACCGGGAAGCTCGCCGTCGCCGTCATCCTCGCGGCCAACTACTTCTTCTACGCCAAATGGCACCCCATCTATCTCGGCCTCATCCCGCTGGCCGCCACCTGCGACTTTTTCATCGGCCGCGCGCTCGGCGCCCGCAAGTCCCGGCTCCTCGTGAGCCTCAGCATCCTGCTGAACTGCGGGCTCATACTCACCTCCCGCTACGTGCCGTTTCTGCTGGACCCGCTGGCCACCGCGCATCCCGTCGTCTCAAGCTGGGAATGGCTGCTGCCGCTGAGCCTCTCCTTCTACGCTTTCCAGGCGATGACTTACACCATCGATGTCTATCGCGGAGACGCCACGCCCACGCCGTCGCTTCCGAGCTACCTCGCCTCGGTGAGCTTCTTTCCCACCATCGTCGCCGGACCCATCACGCGCGTCGCCAGGCTGCTCCCGCAAATTGAAGACACCAGCCTTCGCCTTACGCCCGAAGACGGCAGCCGCGCGCTGTTTCTGATCGGCCTCGGCCTCATGAAGAAGCTGCTCATCGCCGACTACCTCGGCGAAAGCCTGGTAAACCGCGTCTTCGATCTGCCGAAACTCTACTCCGGCATGGAGACGCTGCTCGGCGCCTACGGCTACACCTTCCAGCTCTACTACGATTTCTCCGGATACACCGACATCGCGCTGGGCTCGGCGCTGCTGCTGGGCATCACCCTGCCGGCCAACTTCAACCGGCCATACGCGGCGCTCAACGTGGCCGATTTCTGGCGGCGCTGGCACATCTCACTCTCCACCTGGCTGCGCGATTATCTCTTCTTCTCGCTGCCCGGACAGCGCTCTCGCTGGCGGCCCTATCTGAACCTCTTCATCACCTTCACGCTGGGCGGCCTGTGGCACGGCGCCAACTGGACGTTCGTCATCTGGGGCATGCTGCACGGCACGGGACTCGCGGTAGTGCGCGGCCTGCAGGCCATGCGTGGGAAGCGCAAGCCGCAGCCGGGCGTGGTGCTGAGGGTGGCCAGCACCGTGGTGACGTTCCACTTCGTGGTGCTCACCTGGGTCTTCTTCCGCTCGGCCAATGTGAGCACCGCGCTCGACGTGCTGCGGCAAATCGATTCGGGCACGGTTTCCTTCGCCAACGTCACCCCGGGATTCTGGATGGTGCTGGCCATCGCGGTGGCCGCGCACTACGTCCCGCATGCCTGGTACACCGCGTCGCTGAACGCCTTCAACCGGGTGCCCGCTCCGCTGCAGGCGGTGGCGCTGGCGCTGCTCGTCATCGGCATCCGCTACGTCGCGGCCACCGGGTCGGCGCCGTTCATCTACGGCAGGTTCTGACGATGCCCCGCAAAGCCGCCCTCGCCATCCTCTCGTTCGCCGTGCTGGTGACGGCCATGCAGGCGCCGTTCGTCCCGGCGCGCTTTCGCTTTGCGCCTGTGCAGTACAGGAAACTGCTGGACTTCGAGCCCCGCGAGCTGCTGCTGCACCCGCCCGTGTACGAAATCGTGGAGCCCGTTTACCGGCCGCGGGCGATGTCCCGCAACGCCGTGCCCGGCTTGTCCGACGCCACCGGCAGTCTCCGCCATTTCTACTCGGCGCTGTGGCGCACCGAGCAGCGCACGCCGGGAGCGGTGACGCGAGTGCTGCACTACGGCGATTCCCCCACCACGGCCGATTCGGTGACCGCCGATATCCGCTCCCTGCTGCAGCAGCAGTTCGGAAATGCGGGCCACGGCTTTGTGTTGATCGCCAAACCGTGGGCCTGGTACGGGCACCGCGGCGTGGATCTGCGCGCCAGCGGCTGGCACATCGAGGCGGCCACCATGGGCCGCGCAGCCGATGGATTCCATGGGCTGGGCGGGGTCAGCTTCACCGGCGAAACCGGCGCCAGTTCCACCGTGACGCTGCCCGCCGGCCACACCCGCATGGAGCTGCAGTATCTGGAGCAGCCTGGCGGCGGCACGCTGCGGCTCACCGCGGGCGATGAAGAGATCGGCGCGGTGGACACCGGCGGAGACGCGAAGCGGCCGCGTTTCGCCGAGTTTCCTCTTCCTCCCGGCGCCAACGCGGTGATGCTGCGGGTCGTCGCAGGCAAGGCGCGCGTCTTCGGATGGAGCTTCGAGAAGAACCGGCCCGGCGTCGTCTACAGCAGCCTCGGGCTCAACGGCGGACAGGTGGAGGCGGTGCTCTGGTATTTCGAGCCGAAGCAGTGGACCGCGGAGCTGCGCCACGCCGACCCCGATCTGGTGGTGCTCAATTACGGCACCAACGAGAGCGTCTACCCGGCCTACGTGGATAAGACCTACGAACACGAGCTGCGTGCGCTGGTGGATCGCGTCCGCACCGCGCTGCCCACCGCCTCCGTACTGATCATGAGCCCCATGGACCGCGGCGCGCGCGATTCCAGCGGCGACATCGTCACCCCGCCGGTCTTCGCGCGCCTCATCGCCATCCAGCGGAAAGTGGCCGCCGACACCGGCTGCGCCTTCTTCAATACCTTCGAGATGATGGGCGGCGCCGGGACGATGGCAAAATGGTATAGTGTTCAGCCACGCCTCGTCAGCGCCGATTTCATGCACCCCCTGCCCGCCGGAGCCGCCATTGTCGGCCGCCTGGTGGAGGAAGCCCTGATGAAGGGATATGCCGGATACAAGGCCGCCAATGGCGCGGCGGACTCGCCCGTGGCCGCAACGGTGCCTCCCGTGGCGAAGAAGAAGAGCGCGCGCTGACGTGAAGGCAATCGCCCTGGCGCTGTTCGTGCTGCTGGCCCTGCCGCCCGCCAGCGGCCTGACCACCACCGACGCTTCTTCCACGAAGAAGAAGACGAAAAAGAAAAAGAAGAAGCGAGCCACCCACGCGGTTATCCACGTCTCCGCGGCCCAGCGAGCCCAGGCTGCCGATGAGGTGACCCACGACCTGGCCTCGCCGCTCGCTTTCGACAATCCCGCCGGCCTGATCGCGTTCTTCGAGACGCTCTACCAGGCGCAGCAGCATCCCGCCCCCGTGCACGTGCTGCAGTTCGGCGATTCCCACACCGCTTCCGACGACTGGGTGAACGCCATGCGGCAGCTCGCCCAGGCGAAGTTCGGCGACGGCGGTCCCGGATTCGTCTATCCCGGCCAGCCCTTCCGCGGCTATCGCCGCTACGATGCGCGCGGCTCCAATTCGTACAACTGGCACACCGACGGGACCATGTCGTCGCCGGGCGACGGACGCGTGGGCTTCGGCATCGGTATTGAGACCAGCCGGCCCGGCCAGACCGTGACGCTGGACGCGGCCGGCTTCCATACCGCGCTGTACTACCTGCAGGAGACCGGCGGCGGAATCATGAACCTCTCCATTGACGGATTCGACAGCGCGGAGGTTGTCGCCTCCGGGGATTCCGGACTCGGCGTCTGGACGCACGACGCGGGCGTGGGCCCCACGCATTATCTGCTGCGCACCGGCTCCTCCGCGCCGGTTCGATTGCTTGGCTGGGCCGTGGACAACCCCACCGGCATTACCTGGGAAACCATGGGCATTAACGGCGCCCAGGCCGGCATCGTGAACGGCTGGGACGACCCTTTGTTCGCCGCGATCATGGCCAGCCGCGCGCCGGCGCTGGTGATTCTCGCCTATGGCACCAACGAAGCGCTCAGCCGAAGTTTTTCCCCCGACGAATATCGCGAGACTTTCCGCAACGTCATCCGGAAAGTGCGCCGGGCCACGCCGGTGGCCAGTATACTTGTGGTGGGTCCGCCCGATTGTTACCTCCGCCGGCGCCGCAGTGTGGGGCCGTTTCCGTGGCTCGACCAGGTGATCGAGATCCAGCGGCGCGTTGCCATGGAGATGGGTTGCGCGTTCTGGGACTGGCGGCAGCGCATGGGCGGAGCGGGGTCGAAGCAGCAATGGGTGGTCTCGGGATTCGCGCAGGCCGATTACGTCCACTTTACCGGCGCGGGTTACGACCTCCTCGGCAAGGCGCTGTTCTCGGACCTGATGTTGCAGTACGACACGTTTTTGAAGGTGCGCGAGGAGCCGGAGAATGAGCAACCAGGACAGGATCGTGGCGATTCTGAAGGAAGTGTCCCAAAACCCTGAGGTGCCCGCGGAGGAGGAGTCGCTGTTCGAGAGCGGATATCTCGACTCGTTCGCTTTGCCCGAGGTAATTACCGCGCTGGAGAAGGAATTCGGCGTTAAAATACCGGATTCCGACCTGAATCCCCGAAAATTCGAGTCCATCTCGAAAATCGAGCGGTACCTGGCCGCGCGCCTGGCATGACGTCGATTGTCGCCTTCGGTGCCTGGCTGCCGCCGCGCGTGGTCCCCAACAGCGAGCTGGCCGCGCTTCTGGACTGCACGCCCGAGTGGATTCTGGAGGTGTCCGGCATCGAGGAGCGGCGCTATGCCTCGCCCGAAGAAGATGTCGTGGCCATGGCCGTCGCCGCCGCGAAGGACTGTCTGGAGCGCGCGCGGTGCGCAGCGGCGGATGTTCGGTTACTGATCGTCTCCTCGGCCTCGGCGGCGCAGCGCTTCCCCGGTCCCGCCGCGGCCGTGGCGGCGCAACTGGGCCTGGGTGAGACGCCGGCCATGGACGTGCCGGTGGCCAGCGCCGGCAGCTTGTTCGGCCTGGTCCTGGCAGCGCAGCTTGCCGCGTCGGCCGGTCCTGTCCTCGTGGTGGCCGCCGAAAAGATGTCCGGCGCCATTGTCCTCGAACCCGCGCAAAAGGCTACCTCGATTCTGTTCGGCGACGGCGCGGGCGCGTGCCTGGTGCGGGAGGGTCCGGGCCTGCTGCGCGTTGTCCACTGGCGTCTCGGCTCGGATGGCGCGTTCGCGGCCGATTTGCGGCTGCCGCTTTCCGGACCCGTGGAGATGAACGGACGGTCGGTGATTCTGCAGGCGTCGCGCAAGATCCCGCGGGCCATAACGGAGGTGCTCGCGCGCGGCGGCGTGGACGCCCGCGATGTGGAAGCCTTCATCATGCACCAGGCGAATCAGAACCTGATGGACCGCGTGGCCAGGGCCGTTGGCGCCGCACCCGAGCGCTTCTACTCCAACATTCGCCGTTACGGCAACACATCCTCGGCTTCCATGCTGATTGCGGCGGCGGAGTGGGCGAGCGTCACGCCTCCGCGTCCAGGCGCCCCGGTCTGTTTCGCGGCCTTCGGCGCCGGCTTCCACTGGGGCGCGCTACTGGCCATCGCCGAATAAGCGCAAAGGCCGCGAGCCCGCGTCGCCAAACAGAACCGGAGCTCGCGAGCCGGTTCGCGCCCTCGATCTGCTACCATTCCAGGGAATGGACGCTGTACGAATCTCCCACGTGACCCGGACCTTCGGGAGTGTGACCGCGGTGGACGACGTCTCCCTGACGGTGCCCGAGGGTTCGATCTACGGGTTTATCGGGCCCAACGGCTCGGGCAAGACCACCACGATGCGCATGATCGTGAATATCTTCTACCCCGATCGCGGTGAGATCCGCCTTTTCGGCGATGGCCGGCCGGAAACCAGCACGGACCTGATCGGATACCTTCCCGAAGAGCGCGGCCTTTACCAGAAAATGACTGTCCAGGCCGTGCTGGAGTTCTACGGGGAGCTGCGCTCGGGCCGCAATGTCCGGGCCGAGGTGGGGAGCTGGCTGGAGCGGCTGGACCTGGCGGGCCGCGCTTCCGACAAGGTGGAAACCCTCAGCAAGGGCATGAGCCAGAAGGTTCAGTTCATCGCCACGGTGATCCCCGAACCGAAGCTTCTCATCCTCGACGAACCCTTCGGCGGCCTCGACCCGGTGAGCGCGGAAGCCATACGCTCGGCCATTCTGGATCTCCGCCGGCGCGGCGTTACGGTGATCCTCAGCACCCACGACATGCACCTGGCGGAAACCATGTGCGATTACATCTTCATGATCTTTCGCGGCAGGAAGGTGCTGGACGGCACCCTCGGCTCCATTCAGGATCAGTACGGCGACGACACCATACGGGTCACCGCCAACGGCGGCTTCGCGGCGGTGCAGCATCTGCCGGGAGTGGAACAGATCCGCGATCTGGGACAAACGCAGGAACTGCGGCTGACGCGCGGCGCGGACCCGCAGGAAGTTCTGCGCGCCCTTGTGGCGCAGGCTCGCGTCACCAGCTTCTCCCTCATGAAGCCCTCCCTGCACGACATCTTCATGCGCATTGCCGGCCCCGCGGCCGAGGAGGCGAACCATGCGAATGCATAAGGTGATCACCATTGCCAAGCGCGACTACGTGGCCACCGTTCGCACGAAGGCGTTTATCTTCGGTCTGGTGCTGGCTCCCATCCTGTTCGGCGGCGGGTCCATTGGGATGTCGTTTCTCAATAGCAAGCCGGATTTGCATGACCGTCACGTGGCCATCATCGACCACACGGGCATCGTGGCAGGGACCCTGGTGAGCGCCGCGCGAGAAAAGAACGACCGGGAACTTTTCGATAAAAAGACGCACCAGCAGATCGCTCCCCGCTACGTTTTCGAGGTAATCGCGCCGGCCGCCAATTCCACCGATCAGTTGCTCGCGCTCTCCGGCCGCGTCCGCCGCAGGGAACTGGTGGCCTTTCTCGAAATCGGGAAGAACGTGCTGAAGGCGGCCGAACCTGCCGGCGATTTCGACGAGTGGAAAGGCGAAGAAACCCGCCCCGACGCCCGCGTCTCCTACTACGCCAACACCGGCGGCATTGACGAGATGCGCATGTGGCTCAGCGGCCCCATTAGCAACGGCGTACGCCTGGCGCGTCTGGAGCAGCTCGGCATCGACATCAACCGCAATAAAGGCCTGTCCGCCGCGGTTCCCATCGAGGGGCTGAGCCTGGTGGAGCGCGACGAAAGAACGGGCGAGGTGCATGAAGCGCGCAAACGCCGCGAGTTGGAAGGCTTCTTCGTGCCTTTCGGCGTGGCCATGATTCTGGCCATGATCGTCATGGTGGGCACGGCGCCCATGCTGCAAAGCGTCACCCAGGATAAAAGCCAGCGCATCGTGGAGACGCTGCTGGGCGCAGCCAGCCCGCTCGAGCTCATGACCGGCAAAGTGCTAGGTTCGGTGGGCGTCTCCGTGACCAGTTCCCTGTTGTACGTGATTGCCGGCGCGGTGGCGGTGAACGCCCTGGGACTCGCCGGCCTGCTGCCGCTCACCATCATCCCCTGGTTCTACGTGTACCTGCTGACCGATGTGATTATGCTCTGCTCCTTCGCCGCGGCGCTGGGGTCCTGCTGCAGCACCCCGCAGGACGCGCAGAATCTGGCCGTTGTGCTCCTGCTGCCCTGCATCATCCCGATGTTCATGCTGGTGGCCGTGCTCAGGCAGTCGAACGGCACCTTGGTCACGGTGATGTCGCTGATTCCGCCGTTTACCCCGGTCCTCATGCTGTTGCGCCAGGCCATGCCCGGCGGCGTTCCGGCGTGGCAACCGTGGGTGGGACTGGCGGGCGCGCTGGCTTTCGCGGTGGTTACTGTGTGGGCCGCTTCGCGCATCTTCCGCGTAGCCATCCTGTTGCAAGGCAAGCCGCCGAAGCTGGCGGAGATGGCGCGCTGGGCCATGAAGGGCTGAACGGCGAATAGTTCCGCTCACCGACGCGTTTGCGAACCAGTTGACCGAAACCAGAAAGATCTGAGGAGCGCTCCCGAGCCGCTTGATTAACCCTCACGGCGAAGAGACCGCTTGTAACCCGCAACGGCGTGGGGCCGGTCGGCACCGGCAGGCATTCGTCGCTCGCAACTTTGCGCGGAACTACCCAGGATTGTCCACGCCTCGTGATCCGCCCCTCCGACGACTGAGCAACGGACTCTTGATTGGGAATGTAGCATGGGGCGGATGGGGCGGTTGCCGCCCGAGGGCTGCAAGTGACGGAAATCACTGCGAAGAAGATTTGCGGATTGTTGTGAATGCCTGTTGCGAGGCTGGATTCTTTCCGATACGGACGTGGAGCAGGGCTGCCGTTGTACACGTGCGGTGCAGAGCAGGCTGAAGACGATGGGCAGCGTAAAAGAGATCAAGCTGTTCTGCCGCATTCCGGACGTGGTTTGCCGAATTGGACGAGAGGCGTGGATGGCCGGATTGAAGACGACGCCGCTATGGGGCGACTGGATACCCTGGCGGACGAAGCGCCGTTGCCGGGGGCGGTGAGGCGCCGCGCCTGCGGAAGACATACGCCGCCTCGCTGACGAGGACTCTCCCGGGAAGCGGCGCTGGATATGCTAGCATAACGGTCCGGGGGGCCACCATGAAAAACACCCGGACTCACAAAGTACTATCCTGCTTATGGCCGGCTGCCTGCTATTGGCGCTGCCTGCCGTCGGCCGCGCCGGCGATACCAAGCCTGTAGCCGTTTGGACTGATCCGGCGACCAGCCAGGCGTGGACTGCGCATGATAATGGTTCGAATGTGGACTGGAACGAAGCGAAGAGCTATTGCCGCAAATTGGACCCCGGCGCACGCTCCGGCTGGCGGCTGCCGAACATTGACGAATTGCACGGGATCTTTGACGTGCGCGCCACCGGCACGTTCGTTTTCAATACGGTTCCTTATAAGTACCACATCAAGGGCCGGATTATCCTGACCGGCTTCACGTATTGGAGCGCAACCGAGGTACCTTCCGGGCCGGCCTCGGCCTGGCTCTTCGACTTCATTGACGGCATGGATGGCACGCGGCTCTCCAGCCGTATCGGCTACCGCAGCAACACTCGCGCCCTGTGTGTGCTCGGTTCCCAGCAGTGAGGTGGGCGACCTGTTTTTGAGGGAAGTTACGATGGGAGAACAAATATGAGAAGGCTTTTGCCGACGGTACTAACCATTGCAGCCTCCATTGGCTTGGCACACGGCCAGGCCGGCGTAGGCAAGAAATTCGATACGCGGGACCCGCTCGAATGCAGTTCGCTGAAGAAGGTGACAGCGGGCGTGCCTTCGTCCAGCCAAATTAGAGACCTTGTGACATGCAAGGCGGAGGGCACCGGCGGGTGCTGCATTTATTTGTACGACAACGTGAAGGTGGAAATCGGCAAATCACGGCCCTTCTCCAGTTGGTCCGACGTGGGCAATTAGGACATCGATAACTCGCAGCCGGTGTACCCGATTCGGGGCACCGCCGATAAGTATCAGTGCCAGCCGCCTGGAGGATCCCCGTACCCCCCGAAGGGCAAGAACTGTTCGGTTAGGATGGCGTCTCCCTTTAAGGGCATCTGCTACAAAACCACCTTCGGCGACTGGAGTTGCCCAGTGTCGGACGCCGAGAATCCTCTAAAGGGAGTTCAAGCTAACATGCCTCCCCCGAAATAGGGACGACAGCTATTCAGTGGCCCCGAGCGGCTGATTTACACGCCAACAGACTGCCCTGCCTCCGTAAACATTCGTAGATATATAACGGACAAACTGGTCCGTATTCCGGCTGGCCTTCAGAACCACAGATGCCTGGTCATGTTCACCGCCGCGTGCACGATGGCGGACGCCGCCACGCTGCTCGATTTCTGAAACACTTTCCCGAGCACGAACCCCGCCACGCTCGCCAGGATCGCGTACCGCCAGTTCGGCAGCGGCCCCGGCGCGTTGTCCAGATGCGCGCATCCGAACACCAGCGCCGCCGCCAGAATGGTCCAATTGCCCGGCCCGAACCGCTGCATCAGCCAGTTCTGAATGAGCGCCCGGAACAGGATCTCCTCGGGCAGCGCCGTTCCCACAAGAATCAGCCCCGCGCGCGTCAGGGGCGAGGACAGGCGTGACCCATGTGGCGGGCCAAGAAAATGCGTGAGCAGCCCCAGAGGAATCAGCACCACCAGCAGCATCGCGTACCCAACCGCGATGTTGCGCAGGTCCGCGGCCCGTCGCGGCAGGTTGTACTTCATCCCCGGGAATTCGCGATACAGGAGGAATAACGCGAGCGCCAGCAGGATGGCCACGCCGTAGGCCACCGCATGCATCCGCCCCTGCACCGGCCGGGCCACCAGCGATGCGCCAACACCGGCCTCCAGCGGCCCCCACAGCAGCAACACCGCGACGATCTCGCGCCAGCCCGCCCGCGGTCCCTCCGTTCTCCCCCGGCCCAGGCAGAGGCACGCCGCCGGCGCGAACACATACGCCACCGCCAGCGCAGCCAGCGAAAGGCTGACGGTGTTGAAGCTGGCCGCGGCCGCGCACAACACGCCGGCCAGACCGGCGGCCACCAGCCATATCGCGCCGGGCCACGCCTCGAACCCGCGCTGCAGACGCCGCCGCAGCCCTTCCGAGAACAACGCCAGAATCGTCAGGAGCTCAACCGCCGCGATCCACATGCTCAGGACCTTCACCGCCCGGACGCGCGCGCCCGGCGATGTGCCGCACGTTGGAGGGTACCAAACCCTCGTTTGACCACGCAACGCCGCCAGCAGGAGAGAAACGCGCCCGGGCGGTCTCTCGACCGTCACCGGCTCCGCACGCCGGTTTCCGATATAGTACTTCCTATGGCCGTCATCGCCGTGGCAGGACGAAAAGGTGGTATCGGGAAGTCGACAATCACCGGAAACCTGGCGGGCGAATTCGCCGCCATGGGCCGCACCGTGGTGGTGCTGGACGCCGACCCGCAACACAGTCTGGCGGCGTGGGCTTCGCAGGGCCAGGGGCTGCTCTCGGAATGCGTCGAGAAAGTGAACGACGGCAACGTGGGGGAACTGCGCGCCAAAGTGCGGGCGTTCGAAAAACACGCGGATATCGTGTTGATCGACACGCCTCCGGGCATGCCCGACACCACGTATCACGCCGCGCTGCTGGCGGACCTGATGCTGCTGCCGTGCGGCCCGTCGCCGCTGGACCTCTACGCGTTGAAAGACGCGCTGGCCCTGTCGCTCAAGGCGCGCGCGCAGCGGCGGTCGAAGAAGCCGCGCATCCGGCTGGTGCCCTCCCGCGTGCTCATGAACACGAATCTGGGACGCGGGCTGTCGTCGTCGCTGGAGGAAATGGGCAAGAAGGTGCTGCCCGCCATTGGCCAGCGAGTGGTGGTTGCCGAAGCCGTGGCCAGCGGCCTGACGGTTTGCGAATATGCGCCGGGCTCGGCCGCTCACACCGAATTCGAGCAACTGGCGAAGGCGGTGGACAAGCTCCTGAAGCGCTGACGCGGGGCGGGGACTATAATTGAGCCTATGGGAGCCGCCCATCCGCTTGTTGTCACCAGCGCCGCCGAATTGCAGATGCAACTCGATTATCCTTCGGCCGAGATCATTCGCTCTCGTGCCGCCGAGGTTTTCGGCAACGCCGGAAAAGCTCGGACCTGGCTAAGCCGCTCTCGAAGGATCTTCGACGGTCGCTCCCCCAACCAGATCATTGAGTCCGGCGATGTCGAGATGATGCGCGAGGTTCTTAAGGCACTCATTGCGATTGAATTCGGGACGTTCAGTTGATCGTATATCGTCTTCATCGCCACACCCGCCAGCCATTTGAATACAACCTCAACCGGGAGAGCCGCTGGAATCCGGCGCGCACTTCGATGCTGTACTGTGCCAGTACTGTGTCGCTGTGCTGCCTCGAAGTGCTCGTTCACACCGACCCGGATCTGCTACCCGACAATCTGGTCTGGTCATGGGCGGAGCTTCCGGCAGATCCGGAAGTGCTCGACTATCAATGGAGCATCGCCGATGTCGAGCGGACCCGCGCGGCGGGAAAACGCCGGATTGAGAGCCTGCGATCTCTGGCGATTCGAGTCCCATCCGCGATCGTTCCGCACACGCCCGTCGATTTCAACATCCTTTTGAATCCGCTGCACGATGCCTGGACCAGCATCCATTGGCAGCGCGGCGGGCCGTTCAGGTTCGATCCGAGGCTGTTCTTTGACGAGCCCTCTCCGGTGCCTTGACTCCGTGGAGTGGCTCCATGCCAACCCACTGCCGTGCGGGTTTTCAATATGGCGTCACGTAAGCCCCTACTACTCCTTTTTCGTCTTCTCGATCAGTTCCCGAACAAGTCTTGATATCTGTTCCTCATAGGTCTCATTCACATGGCCATCCGGCATGTAAGTCTCACCGGCGTCTACGCCGTTACTGAAGTGGATGACGACAAAAACTCCGTCCTTCGTTACGGTGATGTCGAACTGGTACTCAGCCGGCGGGAAGTCCTCGGTGAGTTTCGCCTCTATGTTTGTCGTCTTCTCTGGAGTGAAGTGCTTTGCAGTTCGTTTGTGCATTAACCCTCCGAACTCATCATACGCTTGGAAAGAAGAGACGAATCTGACATAGCTGCCGTGCCCGTACGGCTTCCAAGAGAGGCCCCCAACCTCCCCGCGCTCAAAAGTGGTACCGTGATACGCAGGCAGGCACCGCCTGGAGGCGGATGCTGCCAACGGTGGCCCCACGTATCCGCCACCGTTACAGGCGAAAGGAGTAACCCCGGTATGGCGTCTGTAATGACCTCTCACGTTCATCCTTCCGTCGCCACGACAGCGACAAAACTGCTAATCAACAACCAATGGGTCGATAGCGCATCGGGCAAGACATTCCCGACCATCAACCCCGCCACCGGCGAAGAAATCTGCCAGGTGGCGGAAGCCGCCGCGGCCGACGTCGACAAGGCGGTACGCGCCGCGCGAGCCGCCTTCCAGCAGGGCGCTCCCTGGCGTAAGATGGCCGCCTCCCAGAGAGGCGTGCTGCTGAACCGCCTGGCCGACCTCATCGAAAAACACGCCGACGAGCTGGCCCAACTGGAATCGCTGGACAACGGCAAGCCCGTGGCCGTGGCCCGCGCCGCCGACCTGCCGCTCACCATCGCCTGCTTCCGCTACTACGCGGGCTGGGCCGATAAGGTGCAGGGCAAAACCATTCCCATCGCCGGCGATTACTTCTGCTACACGCGGCTCGAACCGGTGGGCGTGGTGGGCCAGATCATCCCGTGGAACTTTCCGCTGCTGATGCAGGCGTGGAAGCTGGGTCCCGCGCTGGCCACCGGCAACACCGTGGTGATGAAGCCGGCCGAACAGACCCCGCTCACCGCGCTCCGTATCGGCGAGCTGATCGTGGAAGCCGGTTTCCCAGAGGGCGTGGTCAATCTGCTTCCCGGTTACGGTCCCACGGCGGGCGCGGCCATCGCCAATCACATGGACGTGGACAAGGTGGCGTTCACCGGTTCCACCGAAGTGGGCCATCTGATCATGGAGGCCGCCGCGAAAACGAACCTCAAGCGGGTGACACTGGAGCTGGGCGGCAAGAGCCCCAACATCGTCTTCGCCGACGCCGACATGGACCAGGCGATTGAAGGCTCCCACTTCGCGCTGTTCTTCAACCAGGGCCAGTGCTGCTGCGCCGGCTCGCGCCTGTTCGTGGAAGAGAAGGCTTACGACGAATTCGTGGAAAGGAGCGCCGAGCGGGCCAGAAAGCGCACCGTCGGCGACCCCTTCGACCCAGCCACCGAACAGGGCCCGCAGGTGGATCAAACGCAGTTCGACAAAGTGATGGGCTACATCGATGCGGGCAAGCGCCAGGGCGCGAAGCTGGTGTGTGGCGGCAATCGCGTCGGCGACCGCGGCTACTTTATCGAGCCCACCGTCTTCGCCGACGTCGACGACAACATGAGCATCGCGCAGGAAGAGATCTTCGGCCCGGTGCAGAGCATCATCAAGTTCCGCAACATCGACGAAGTGGTGGACCGCGCCAACAACACCATGTACGGCCTGGCCGCCGCGGTGTGGACGCGCGATATCGGCAAGGCTCACGCCATCGCCAACAGCGTGCGCGCGGGCACGGTGTGGATCAACTGCTACGACGTTTTCGACGCGGCCGCTCCGTTCGGCGGGTTCAAGCAGTCCGGAATCGGGCGCGAGCTCGGCGAGTACGGCCTGCAGCAGTACACCGAGGTGAAGACCGTTACCGTGAAGTTGTAAGTGACCGGCTGGGGTGAGCCGTGCCTCGCCCCGGCCCATTCCCCGGGAGGCTTAAGTTTGGCTGGAACCTACAAACTGGTAGAACTCGTGGGCACTTCGCCCGTCAGCTTCGCCGATGCCGTCAGGGCCGCGGTCGCCGAAGCTTCAAAGACCATTCGACACATGGACTGGTTCGAGGTGGTGGCCGAGCGCGGCCGCATCGTCGACGGGCAGGTGGCCGAGTTTCAGGTCACCATCAAGGTCGGCTTCAAGATCGAGCGCTGAGCTTTCCCGCCACCTCCGTCAACGGACACGCGGCGGCAGCCGCGTTACTCGCCTGGCGCCGTAAAAACGCGGCTCGCGCCGCGTGTCCCCCCGGAAGACCGGATGGCGATCACTTGCTATGCCATTTTCGTGCCGCGCGTCCGGCTGCAACCAAAGGCTGCCGGTGGCGTCAGCTACTTCTTCGGGAAGCCCGGCTGCGCCTTGATCTCCCGAATCTGCAGGATGTGCCGCTGGGAGTGCGTGGAAATGCCCAGTAACGCCTGATACGCGTCGACGCCCCACTCCGGATAGGCGTGGGCGCGCAGATCGTCGTCCGTGGTGCGCGCGTAGGCGAGCATGGCGGCCCGCAGTTCCCGGAAGCTGGCCAGCCCCTGCTGGACGTCGGTGAGTCTTCCTTTCGGCTCTTCGGCAGGACTGGTCTTCTGCCGGTCGGTGCGGTCGATGCCGTACCAGAGCATGTCGGCATCGCTCACCTGTTGTTTCGGCTTCGCGGGCGGCTGCTTCATTTCTTTCTGCAGGTCCGCCCAGTAACGCGGTTCGGCAATGGTCAGATGTTCGAGCACATCGAGAATGGTCCACTTACCCGGCGCGTAGCGGAAGTTGAGCTGCGCCGGAGAAAGTCCGGATACCTCATCGGCCAGCCAGCTTTCGGTCATCTCCAGATGCGCGATGACGTGCTGGCGATCGTCTTTGCTCATGGGCGCGGCGGCCAGGGGCCCCAGGCACAGAGCGGCAATCAGCAGGGCAGGAGCAGTTCGTCGCATTGAATTCACTTACGCATGCGCTCTCCCGGTTGTTCCGCACAGGACCACAATTCAGGCAAAGGCCCTCGGCCCAAAGCCACTTAACTTTTCAGCGGAGGCGCAGTGCGGCACGTTGTGGGGCAGATGCCCGGTCTGCGACCCAGCCCGAGGGACTGCCCTCACGGAGGTGGCAAAGGCCTTTGGCCTGCCACGGCTCTTGCCGCCGGCTGTCAGGCGCAAGTCAGGGCGTGAGCCGACTTACGCCGCCGCTTTCGGCCTCATCACCAGCGCCGCCACCAGGCCCACCAGCAGGTAATTGACGATCTGCGTGAATATATACGCCGCCGTGTAACTCGCCGGGTAACCGTACCAGTTCCAGTAGGGGACGTTGGTGGTGATGGACGCCAGGATGCCAACCAGCGTGACGAAGCCTACGCGGGACCCGAAACCCGTGAGACCGGTGCGCGAGAGCAGAAACACCGCCAGCAGCGCTTCCACTAGTTCCGTCAGAAACTCAGTGACAAGCTGTCCGGCGGTCATCGCTTTAGCGCCTGCCGGATGATAGAGGAGCAGGCCGGAAGGATTGCGGTCCAGCTTGCCCTGGTACCCGGCCATCCCTTCGCGCCCCACGGCCGGAAACAGGTACAGTCCCGTGTTGGCGCCCAGGCCCGTTTCGAGCGCCCCCAGAACCGCCGGCTCGTTGGGGATTTCCCCGATGCCGACGGAGCCCAGCCCCAGAACCATGTGAGCCAGCGAGGCCCACAAAAACATCGCGATGCCGCCCAGCAGGCCCGCGAACAGAATGCGCTTTGTCATGATCCGCCTCCAGAGTGAAATGGTGTGTGGTCCAGTGTATCCGATTTTGCTTCGCGGTAGAATCACATTCTATGTCCTTTGTCTCGGGTGTGTTTCGCATTGCCGCAATCTGCTGCATTGCGCCGGCCGGCCTGCTGTGGGCGGCAAAGAAACCCCTCACCATCGACGCCATTGTGGAAGCGCACCACGACCTTGGCGAACCGGTTGTCTGGGCGCCGGACGGCCGCCGCTTTGTACACCAGAACGAGAATCGGGTCTACCTGTACGATGTTCCGTCCCGGTCCGACAAGGAACTGTTTTCGCTGGATGCGCTCCAGAAGCTCGCCGTCGAGCCGCCGCCTGCCGCGGTCTTCGGCTGGCAGAACCGGCGCGTGCGCGAGGAACCCGTTCAATGGTCGCCGTCGGGCCAGGAGCTGCTCCTGGCGGTCAAAGGCGACCTGTTCCTGTGGCGCTTTTCCACCGGCAAAGCCGAGCAGTTGACGGCCACGGCGGAGACCGAGGCGGACCCGAGAATCTCCCCCGACGGCAAACGCGTGGCCTTCCGCCGCGGGCACGATTTGTACTCGCTGGAGATCGCCACAAAGGGTATCACGCAGCTTACTCGCGATCGTTCAGCCACGCTGCTGAACGGCGAACTGGACTGGGTGTACCCGGAGGAACTGGACCTCGGGACGGCTTACTGGTGGTCGCCGGACAGCCGCCGGATCGCTTACATGCAGTTTGACGTGGCCAACGAGTTTGTCTACCCGCAGACGCAGCTCACTGCCCTGCGCGCGCAGTACGAACCGGAGCGCTATCCGCAGGCGGGCACGCCGAACCCGGTGGTGCGCGTGGGCGTCGTCCCGGTGGAGGGCGCCGAACCGCAAACCGTCTGGCTGGACCTCGGCAAGGCGAGCGAATGTCTGATCGCCCGGGTCGACTGGCTGCGCGATTCCGGTAGCGTCGCCGTGCAGCGGGCTAACCGGATTCAGAACCGGCTCGATCTGCTGGTTGCCGACGCCGCCACTGGCCGAAGCCGCACCATACTCACCGAAACCGACAAATACTGGATTAATATCAGCGACGCCTACCGCTTCCTCAGCGAATCGGACCAGTTTCTGTGGTCGAGCGAACGCGATGGCCACCGCCATCTCTCGCTTTATTCGGTGGACGGCCGGGAGCGCGCGCGGTTGACCCAGGGCGATTGGGAGGTGGAAAGCATCGCCGGTGTCGACCAGGCGCACAGTCTGGTTTACTATGTCTCGAACGAGGGCAACCCGCTCGAGAATCAACTCTGGCGAGTCGGCCTGGATGGCGGGAACAAGACCCGCCTTTCCGCGAACAACGGCGTCCGGACCATCAGCATGTCCCCCGTGGCCGACTACTACACCGAGTTCTTCTCCAATGTCACTACCCCGCCGGCCACAACCATTCACGCGGCCGATGGGAAACAGATCGCCGTGCTCCGCGAGTACGATCGCGGCGTTCCAGACAAATACCAGTTACTGCCTGCGGAGTTCGTACAACTCAAGGCCGCCGATGGCACGACGCTGTACGCGCGGCTCATTCGCCCCGCCGGCTTCCGCCAAGACCGGAAATACCCGGCCATCGTGATGGTTTACGGAGGGCCGGGCGTGCAATCGGTCAGGAACGTGTGGTCCGGCGCGACGTGGGAGCGGGTCATGGCCCAGCGCGGCTTCGTGATTTGGGAGCTCGACAATCGCGGCACGGCCGGCCGCGGGCATGCGTTTGAGACCCCGCTGTTCCGGCGCTTCGGCAAAACGGAGCTGGAGGACCAACAAACCGGGGTGCGCTACCTGCTTGCCATGGGCTTCGTCGATCCCGCGCGGATCGGCGTCACCGGGTGGAGTTACGGCGGCTATATGACTCTGAACTGCCTGCTGAACGCGCCGGAGTTGTTTCACGCGGGGTTTGCCGGCGCTCCCGTCACCGACTGGCATAACTACGACACCATCTACACCGAACGCTATCTCGGCCTGCCGTCGGAAAACGAAGCCGGCTATCGCGAGGGCTCGGCCGTCACCTGGGCCGATAAACTGAAGAACCCGCTGTTGATTGTTCACAACATGGAGGACGACAACGTGCTCTTTCAGAACACCCTGCAAATGGCAGCGGCGCTGGAAGCGGCCGGCAAACAGTTTTCCATCATTCCTTACACGGAAAAGACACACGGGCTCTACGGCCCCACACGCAGGCATTTATACGAAACCATGACGGAGTTTTTCGAAAAAGAGCTGACTGCCGCCGATGCGAGTGCCACTAAGTGAGATTCCGGCGACATGGGGCAGCGCCGTGCGCGGCGGACCCTCGGTCCGCGTCCGGCCAGGCGGCCTGAGACGCCGCCGCGGCGCGAGGCGCCGCCCCACACTCTGTCACTTCGAATGATTCGTGATGGAAGAGGCCAGCACGTCATAATTCGCGCACAAAACCACCCGCTTCGGCTTCTTCGGCAGCTTTACCTTGAACTCTTTGGTGGTGCTGGACCCCTCCACCGGCACCCATCCGAGGCGCGTCATGCGGCCATCGAACTCGGCATAAACCGGTACGCGCATCCTGAATCCGGCGCTCACATCGGACTGCGTCAGGGTGGCCGTCAGTATCACCTTCCCGGCCTCCGCGGGCGCCAGCGAGTAATCCAGCCGGTAACTCGGAAGGTCGGTTCGGTAAACCCACTCGCCGAAAAACCAATCCATTTGCCCATTTCCGTCCATGTCCAGCGCCGGTTTCATGTGCTTCTCCACCATGGCCTTGAAGTCCTCGGTGCTGGCATTGCGGTTCGTGTAAGTGGCGACGAAATCGTGCATCATGTCGATGAAGTCCTTGTCGCCGGTTTTCGGGTCCTGCATCAGGTAACGCAGCATGTGCAGGACGAACGCTCCCTTTGGATACACGACGCGGTTGTAAGCGCCCGGGGTACGGAACGTATCCAGACGAACGCCGAGCCATAAAGGGCCGGCATCGTTGGCGCGCTTGCCGTACTGATTCTTCTCCACAATCTGCTTCTGGGCTCGCTCGAGGTAATGAAGGTACTGATCCGGCTTCGAGTTAGTCAGCTCCAGGAACAGGCCGGCGGAGAAATCGGCGAAGCCTTCCGAAAGCCACTGGTCGTGCAGCGAGGCCCATCCCACCATGTGACCCCACCATTGATGGGATACTTCGTGGGGAGTTACCTCCTGAATGAAGTCGGCAAAACGAAATGCGTTCGTGCCCATGAGCCGCCACCGTTGCGTGGCGTCGAGAAACGCAGTAAGTGGGAGATACACAAGGCCCGGCCACGACTGGCCGTAGAAAGGCTCCGGCTGTTGCGTGATGGCCAGACGTCCGTAGGGCGCCGGGCCGAACCAGATCTCGTAGATCCGGATGGCGTTCATGCCGTCCACGATGGCGGAGTCGGCCAGCGCGGCGGGCGTCAGACTCATCTGCTGCGCCGCGAAGTGAAGGTAATCGGGCACCTCCTCGGTAGCGTAAGCCTCGATGACGTACTTAGTCTGGTCGTCCGTTCGCTCCTTTTTCTTGAAGTCGCCGTAATTAAAGCCGGCCACGGCGAGCGGGATGTCGGATTTCCAACGGGTCACGTCGAAATCGCCCTCGCGCGACTGGCTCACCGGCTTGCCGACGCTGACCAGGGTGAAGCCCTTCGGCACACGGAACACCAGATCGTACGTGGCGCGGTCGTGGAAAGCGGCGGACGCGGGATACCAGCACGTCCTCGCGCCGACGGCGTAGTTGCCCTTGCCCTCATTACGCACCACCTTGTTGCCGTCGTACTCCACCTGGATCGTGTAGGTGCGGCCTTTGGATATGGCTTCGGGCAGGATCACGAAAAAGGAGCCGTCCTCGCGCCGGCTTTCCTGAATGAAGCCGATATCCTTGCCGTCCATGCTCACTCGGGAAACACGAAGATTGGGCAGCAGGGCGAAGTCGAGGACGCGGTCCCCGTCGCGCAGCGGGTGAAAGCGAATGTCGGCGATCGCGGCCAGCCGGTCGTGTTTGCCCAGCACCGTTTCGATGCGGTAATGCTCCACGGCGATGCCGCGCCGGTCTTCCGAGGAAGAAGCGCGGCCGGCGCGCCACTCCGATTCGAGATGACTCAGATACCAGATGCCATCTTCCGCACCCCCCGGATCCAGATTGATCAGGGCCACTTCTTCGGGGGAGAGTTCAGGAACGGCGCCCCGCAAATTGACCAGAAAACGCAGATGCGCGCGCTTGCGGCCGTGGATATACGCGGAAAACGAACCGGCGTATTTTGGATTGTAGAGCTCACCCAGCAGCCCCGCTTCCACGTTGGGCACGCTTTCGCCGGCGAACATATCTTCCGTCATGCTGCGCGGTTCTTCCGTTCTGTGGCGCAGTTCGTGGTGGAAGTCGCGGAGCGCCGCGCTGTCTTTGGCGGAGGGTTCCGCCGCCTGGCCCTGTCCGGCGATTTCCTCGAAGGTGCCATCCGTGAACGCGAGCAGGAGCGATTCGAAGTCCTCGTCGACGGCGCGGGCGCCGGTGATCAGCTCGAGGTGGTCCTTTTCCATGGGCAGCACCGGGTCCATGTGAAAATGGCCCTCGCCGGTAAAGACGCCAACGGCATGGCGGCCGAGCACGGGCGGAAGGAAGCTGACCGTGCCGCTGCGCAGGGTCAGCGTGCCCACGTCGCGCTTCAGAACCACGTTTTCGACGCGCCATGTTCTCACCGGCTGGCTGTCGCGAAGGGCCCGATAATTCGGATCGGCGTTGGCCAGCCGCGAGCGGCCGCCTTCCACCTCCACCTCGGCCTGTTGCGCGGCCAGCGCCAGCGACAGCGCCAGCGTCACGTCCCGGTCGGCAACGCTGACCAGTTGTTCCAGCGGCGTGAAGCCGTCCCGCTCAATGTGCAAAACGTAGCTGCCGGGATTGACGTCGGCGAAGCGAAACTGGCCATCCGCGCCGGTGAGGGATGTCTTCGCCCCTCCGCCTGGCGTGCCGATCAGTGCGACGCGCGCCCCGGGGACAACCGCGCCGCTGGGGTCCTTTACCGTGCCGCTGACGGTAGCGGCGCGCGCTGTCATCACAAGAAAACACACGACCGCGATGAATTGGATTGCCTTTACCATGAATTAGCCTGGTGGTAGAAGCGTATCACGAAAAAGGCCGGGCCGAATCATGCGGCATGCGGCCCCACAGGCTGAAACCTGGCCGGGCGTCCCTCGGCAGGAATATTTGTGAATCAGCGCGAAGCTGCTCTTTAGCGTCCGCCGCGGCCGGTGCTGCCGCCGCCGGCACTCCCGCCGGCACTGCGCCCGCCGCCACCGCCGCCGCTCGATCCGCTCGATCCGCCGGAGAGGCCGCCCAGCCGCCCGGACGACACCGAGCCGCCGCCGGAACTCGCGCTGCTCTGGGTGACCGGCCGTGCGCTGTAGGTCGAGCTCCCGGTCCCGCCTCCACCGTAGCTGCCGCCGTAGCCATAGTTGTACGGGTAAGCCCAACCCACGTTGTAGGGGCTGTAGAAGCCATAGCCGAACGGGCTCCACAACATGCCGCTCCCGGGAACCATGGTGAACATCCCCATCCATGGATTCCACATCCACCCGCCGCCGCCGTAGCCATAGCCGCTGCTCATGGAGCTGGCCGTGGACACATTCGCAAGGGCCAGGTAGCCCGAGCGCCGCGAGCTCCAGTTGTACAGATCGTCGGTGGCGTTGTCGTCGAACTGCTGCGCGGTGACGACATCTCCCAGCAGGGCTTCGTGGCCACGTTTCACGATCATCGGCTTCCCGCCGGTGAGCACCGTCGCTTCACCCTTGTACACGCGCACCGACGGGGGCTCGGCGGCCGCCTCATAGATCCCGTTCCGGGCAAAGGAAACGGACTTCCCGCCCACCAGCAGCGTGACGTCGTTGCCCTTCAGGATCTCCGCGCATTCGAGCACGGCTTTGCCCGTCCGCAGTTCCACGCGTGTGTCCACCAGCGAGTTGGCGACCATCCGAACGGAGCTGCTTTCGCCGACGCGCAGAATCACCCCGGGGCTGAGCAGAATTTCCGCGCGGCCTTCGCCGGTGGTTCGGAGGATGGCGCCGTTGTCCATGCCGGGGAACTCGCCGAATTTCGGAGAGATCTCCTGATCGTTCAACAGGACCTTCCCCTCCACGTAGTGAATGGTGCCGGATCGTGCGGAGATTACGGACTGGGCCTGGACAGCCGTCGCTAAGGTCACGACGGCAAGACATGAAAAGCGGGCTATGCGATGCACGGTGCCCCCCCCTTTGTATACTCGCCCGCTTGCGGGACGCGTGTCAAATCGTTTCGGTTTCAGGAATCTCGGCGGCGGCGTTATTGGAAGTCACGTTCACTCCGCCCACCGCCACCTTGACCGCACCGGCATTGGTCGATGGGCAGCGGTACCACGTTTCCGGACCCGTACACTTGAAAGACCTGCGCCGGCGGCACGTAGAACCGCGGCGCCAGGCCTGACTCCCCTTTCGTAAAGTTCCGAGAAATGGTTTAATGCCCTGACGGCGGCATTTGCCGCCAGCCGGCCTGGCGACCCGGGCCGACCTCGGAAATGGCTCCCGGCGCGCCCGCAGCGGGGAGACGCCGAGCAGGCGGCCCGTGGTTTCGCGTGGCTTCAGGCGCAGGACGCGCCGCGAACGCCCTCCCCAGGAGCAAAAACACCTAAATCTTTCCGGCAAAAACACCGATAGATGGTTGGGACAGGCTGTGTATCCAGTAAAGCCGAGATCGCTCCCGCTCTGCCGGGTGTTGGCTGGCATACTGGGGATCTTTCTGTCTGGCTGTGGTCGAACGGAACGCGACGGCCGGGAGATCACCACGGTTCGCGAGATCCGGGCGTTGCGCGGTGCTCCGGCGAATACACCCGTACGCCTGAGAGGGCGTCTCATTTTCGACGATCCTCCATCGAATCTGGTCTTTTTCGAAGATGTCACCGGGGGCGTTCGGATCGAGAATTCGCGGTCCGTAGGGAATGTCGGCGTCGGGCAGGCCGCGGAGATAGTGGGGCTTGTCGGCAACGGCGGATACCAGCCGTCCATCGTAGCCCTGCAAGTGAATCCGATTCCCGCCGCTCCGGCCGCGGCTGTCCCCAGGGTGAGCTGGAAGGACCTCGGCAATCCGGATCTGCAGTATCGCCGCGTGGCCGTGAGGGGCGTCGTCAGCGCGGTGGATGTGGATCTAAGCGGGAAGCCGGGCATGCTCCTGCACACGCCTGACGGCGACGTCAGAGCGCGAATCCGCGAGTTTCTGGGAGATTACCGGTCGTTTGTCGATGCCGAGATCCTGGTTCGCGGCGTGCTCACCACAAGCCGGGATGCGGAAGGTTATCTCGGGCGGCCGACGTTGTGGGCCGAAGCCGTGGACGACGCCAGTATTGAGAAGGCCGCGCCAGCACCTGCGCTGATCCCGATGTGGACCGTGCGATCTCTGCTGCTGGCAAAAGGCGCGGATGTCCCCGTACATCGCGTTCGCGTGCATGGCTCCGTTGTCGCGCGCCGCGGCGGGCTTGTCCTCGGCGACGGCACCGGTGAAATCGCGGTGCGTCCTGGCAGCGTTGATCCGCCTCTTTCCGGGACTGAGACGGATTGGAAGGGATTTGTGGTGGAAGACCAGGGCCGGCGGCTTCTCGCGGATTGCTCCGCTGTAGCGACGTTGACGAAAGAGGAAGCGCCCGCCACCCTGACCAGCGCAAAACAGGCTCACTCGCTTCCGCTGGAGCTGGCCAACCGCGCATACCCGGTGAGCTTCGATGCCGTGGTCACATACGCGGATAAGCCAAGCCGCAACCTCTTCCTGCAGGACGACACCGACGGGATCTTCGCCAACATGTGGGCGGTGGATACACCGCTTCCGAGGGCCGGCACGCGTGTGCATGTAACCGGCTTCAGTGGACCCGGAGAATTCGCGCCCGTAATCGGGCATCCCCTTCTCGAGCCGCTGGGCCCGGGCGTCATGCCGGCGCCGTTCGCGGGCGATATGGAACAAGTGCTCGCCGGCGAGCCGGAAAGCAGGTGGGTAGAGGCCCAGGGGGTGGTGCGCAGCGTGGGCTTCGAATCGGACCAGGCCGTTCTCCAGGTGGGCTGGGGAAGTCATCGCTACCGGGTGCAGGTTTCCGGGGTCAACCATCGTCTGCCCGATTCCTGGGTTGGTTCGCCCATCCGGCTGCAGGGTGTCCTGGCAGCCAGGTTCAACCTGAAGCGGCAGCTCCTCGGCGTGCTGATTTATGTCCCCGGTCCGGAGTATCTTTTTGTCGATAGCGCGAAACACCAGACCCCACCGCTGCAGGCTATCAACACGCTGCTGCAGATATCTCCGCAGCCCGCGGGGGAAAGGCTCTCTCGCTTCCGGGGAACAGTGACGTTGTCCCACCCCACCGGGCCGACATGGGTGGGCGATTCCAAAGCCGGCGTGCTGATCCAGAACCACGCTTCCGTTCCCCTTCGAACCGGGGACAGCGTCGAGGTAACCGGGTTCGCCGAGCCGGGCTCTTTCAGCCCAACCGTGCGGGATGCCAGCATCCGGGTGATCGGCAGAGACCACCCGCTGGCTCCGACGCGTCTGACGCCGGCCGACATTCTTCAGGAAGGTTACGATTCCGAACTTGTTCAGTTGGACGCGTTCGTGGCGGACAGCGGCGGGAGCGCCGCCGGAGACGCCGTGATTCTGCGGTCGGGCGACGTGGTTTTCGAGGCTCGGATGGACTCCGGCGCCATGCCCCCTTTGCAGAGCGGGGCGCTGCTGCGCCTCACCGGGATCAGCTCCATTGCCGTCGACGACTCGCAGGATCTGTTGACGGTGAAGGGATTCTCATTGCTGCTGCGCTCGCCAGCCGACATCGTCGTCCTGCGGGAAGGGCCGTGGCTGAACTTCGACCGCATGCTGCGTCTCACCGGAATCGTAGTGGCCATCGCGCTGATGGCGTTTGCCTGGATCATCGTCCTCCGTCGCCGGGTGCAACAGCAGACCGCGGACCTCCGCAAGGCTAGGGACGCCGCCGAAGCGGCCAACCGGGCAAAGAGCGAGTTTCTGGCCACCATGAGTCACGAGATTCGCACGCCCATGAACGGAGTGCTCGGGATGACCGAGCTCGTGCTCGACGGCGACCTCTCCGGTCAGCAGCGCGAGGACCTGGAAACGGCCCGGGACTCCGCGCACTCTCTGCTCACCCTGCTGAACGATATCCTCGATCTGTCGAAGATCGAAGCGGCCCGCCTCGAAATCGAGGCCGCCCCGCTGGATCTCCGCGAGTGCGTCGATGAGACCGTGCGGGTGTTACAGGTGAGAGCGCGGGAGAAGGGCGTCGATCTTCTGTGGCGCGTCCACGACGACGTGCCCAGGCTCGTGCTGGGCGATTACACGCGCGTCCGCCAGGTGCTCCTGAATCTGATTGGAAATGCCATCAAGTTCACCGCGAAGGGCTGGGTTGAGGTCGTGGTTGACGTAGCCGAGCCCCGCCCCGCGGCGCCAAACGACGGGCTGCCCATACGCTTCGCGGTTTCCGACACCGGGATCGGCATCCCGGAGGAGCAGCAGAAGCTCGTGTTCGAGGCGTTCCGCCAGGCGGACGGCACGACGGCCCGAAAGTACGGTGGCAGCGGTTTGGGACTCGCCATCTGCTCGCGGCTGGTCGGGCTCATGGGCGGCGACATTGGCGTAAAGAGCAAACCGGGCGAGGGAAGTACCTTCTCCTTCACGGTGCGGCTGTCTCCCGTAAGCCAGGGCACGGCGGCATCCGGCGCCACGTCGCCTTGCCTGGGCGCTCCGGGCGCGGAACGGCAGGAACCTCACGGACTGCGCATCCTGCTGGCCGACGATAACCCGGTAAGCCAGAAGCTGGTGAGCAGGGTGCTGGACAAGTTCGGGCACGTGGCTACGGTGGTGAACAACGGACGGGAAGCGGCTGAAGCGGCGCGTACCGGGAGTTTCGATCTCGTCCTGATGGACGTCGAAATGCCCGAGGTGGACGGCTTTGAGGCTACCGCCCTGATCCGCGCGGCGGAGCATTCGCGCCGGCGCGTTCCGATTATCGCCATGACCGCACACGCCATGACCGGCGACCGGCAGCGGTGCCTGGACGCGGGCATGGACGACTATTTGTCGAAGCCGATTGCCAGGAACGAGCTGGCGGCAATGCTGGCGAAGTTCTTCCCTGCCTGCGCCGATTCCATGACGCCGCCGCAGGCGTCTTCCGAGCCGGCGGCGCCGGAACCAGTGCGCCCCCATCACGACTGAACTGATCCGGCAGCGGCTACCTGCGCAATCGCCCGATCTCGCCGAGCGAAATGTAGATGTTCAGCAGGCCAAGGCCGCTGAGCGCGCCGCGGAAGAACGGGCTGAGCCAGAGATCGCGCATCCGCGGCGACAACCCCGCGAACCAACTGACGTCCCACGCCTGCAGCCACGGGAACACCAGCAGAAATACCCCCACTTCGAGGCACAACAGCACAAACACCAGAACGCCGAGCTTCTGGTGCCAGGCGAGGCGGGGCGGTTCCGTCCCGGGTACGCTGGCGGCGTCCGGCGCGTTCAACTCCACAAGGCCATCTCCTTTGCCGGGAACAGCTCGGTTTGTTCCGGATATCCGGCCCACAGCAAGTGACGGCAGGAGTCGCGGACGGGCTCGAAGCTGAACCGATGCAGCGCCGTGGGGCCATGCTCGGAGAGGGCTCGCAGATGCTCGGGGGTGAAGTAGCCTTTGTGACCGGCCAGACCGTATTGCGGAAAAACCCGGTCCCAGGCGCAAACGCACGCGTCGCGCTCGACTTTCGCAAGGATGGACGCCGCCGCGATCGACTGGCAGAGCGCGTCGCCATGCGGGAACGAACACTGCGCGATGGGCAGGTCGACGGTGACGTAATCGATCAGAAGAAAATCCGGCGCCGGGTCCAGGCGCTCGATGGCGCGCCGCATGGCCAGCCGCGAGGCCTGCAGGATATTGAGGCGGTCGATCTCGTAGGCGTCCGCGGCGGCCACGGCGTAAGCCACCGCACGTTGGCGAATTCGTTCGGCCAGTTCCACGCGGCGCTCCGCCGTGAGTTCCTTGCTGTCGCGCAGTCCGCGAATGGAACGCTCCGGGGAGAGGATCACCGCGGCCGCGAACACCGGGCCAAACAGCGAGCCGCGGCCAACCTCGTCCACGCCCGCGGCGAACCGATAGCCCTGGGACCGGGCCTCGCGCTCATACCTGCCCTGGCAGCGCAAGCTACCGCTCCGGGCTACTCGCGCTCTCTCAGGCGCGCGGCCTTGCCCTTCAGTCCGCGCAGATAGTACAGCTTGGCCCGCCGCACCCGGCCGGTCCGCACCACGTCGATGTGGTCGATCACCGGCGCCTGGACCGGAAAGATTCGTTCGACGCCGTGTCCGAAGCTGATCTTGCGCACGGTGATGGTCTCGCCCATGCCGCTGTTCTTGCGCGCGATGACCGTGCCCTCGAACGCCTGCAGGCGCTCCTTGTCGCCTTCTCTGATCCTCACGTGCACTCGGATGGTGTCGCCGGGCCGGAATTCCGGCACGTCGGTCCGCTTGTTCGCATTCAGTACTTTCGCCAGCAACGCATTCTGCATGGGGATGATCCTCGGGGAAATGTCGCGAACGATGGCTGGCGGGCGCGCGCACAACCCCGCTCGCGTCCGGCAAGCCACCGCAAACTATCTATTGTAATCGATTGTGAGGGTTAAGTGTGTACCACGGCCACGCCGTGATGGAGCGGTCCGAGCGTATCCAGTGCTTCAGGCTCGATGGACACGCGGCGACAAGCCGCGTTACCCGCGTGGTGCCGCAAAAACGCGGCTCGCGCCGCTTGCCCCCATGTCGCACACCCGCCATCGCCGCCATGCCCGGCGCGCGGCATCACGGCGCGGCGAGCGGGCGCTGTGAGCCTCGCTGTGAGCCTGCTCCTATTGCTCCGCCAACCGTGCGAGAGCCTCGGCAAGGACCAGCGTCCCTTGTTCCATCGCTTCAGGCGACGCATGCTCATCCGGGCGGTGGCTCACGCCGCCGCGGCACGGAATGAACAGCATTGCCGTCGGCGCGATGCGCGACATGAAGAGCGAGTCGTGGTAGGCCCGGCTGATCATCCGAGCGAACCGCAGGCCGTGCGTCTCGCAGGCCCCGACAAGGGCGTCCACGACACGCGGAGCACAATGCGCCGGCGGGTCGGCATTGACCAGTTCCGAGCTCAGCCTGACCCCGCGCCTTTGTGCAGCCTCCTGGCAGGCCAACCCGATTTTCGCCAACACCGCGTCGCGCCTCGCCTGGTCGGTATCGCGCATGTCGATTTCCATGCGCACGCGGCTGGGGATGCTGTTGACGGCGCCGGGGAAAATCTCACACAGACCGACGGTTCCCACCGTGTCGGGCGAGCCGCTGGACCTTGCGCTCTCCTCTACCGCCAGAGCGATCTCGGCGGCCGCCAGAAACGCATCGTGCCGATCCGCCATGAGCACGGTTCCGGCGTGCCCGCCCTCGCCTTGGATGCCGATCCTCAGACTGGCCGGCGCGGCAATCGCGGTGATCACGCCCAGCGGCACGTTATCCCGCTCCAGAATCGGCCCCTGCTCGATGTGCATTTCGACGAAGGCGGAGTAGTGTCCCGCCGGCAGGCGTATCGACGATAACGGGCCTTCGAAATGCGCGGTGGATCGCGCCTGGTCGAGCGATATGCCCTCGCGATCCTTGTATTGAGCCGCGGCGGCGGGATCCAGCAGGCCCGACAGAAGCCGGCTGCCGATGCATCCAATACCAAACCGCGTGGGTTCTTCGGATGTGAAAATCACCAGCTCAATGGAGCGCCGCGGCCGGTAGCCGGCTCGTGCGAGCGCGCGAATTGCTTCCAGCCCGCCGAGCACGCCAACCGTTCCGTCGAAGCGGCCCGCGTTGGGGATTGCGTCGATGTGGGAGCCCGTTCCCACGGGCGCGAGGTCCGGACTCTGGCCCCTCCAGCGCGCGAACGTGTTGCCCACCGCGTCCTCGCGAACAGCGAGCCCGGCCTCGCGGCACAGCTTCTTCACGAATTCCCGGCCGCGCACGTCCGCTTCCGTGAAGACCACGCGAGTCACCACGGGCGGAGTCTCCTGGGAAATCGCGCCCAGGGCATCCAGTTCCTGTACCAGGCGCGCGCGGTCGATTTCGAGTTTCATGGTTCGACGTCCAACGGCCCGCGATTCCAGTCTTTGTAGACAAGGTACCTGGCGGGAGTCTTTCCGAGCGCTCCGAACCACTGCGGACAAAACGGCGCCATCCAGATGAAGTCGCCTGCCGTCACCGGGTACCATTGGTCGCCGAGGCGGTAGATGCCGCCGCCCGCGAGCATCAATAACCCGTGTTCCATCACGTGGATCTCAACCATGGGAAGCGTTGCGCCCGGAAGATAGGTCACGGTATTAACGGCGAAGTCGAAGGACGCATCATCCGGAAGAAGGGCGCGAACTTCGAGCCCGTCGTCTCCCATCAGATGGGTGGCGGCAACGCCGCTCTCGCGTCCGGTGAAGAAATGGGGAGTGGAAACGCCGGACAAAGGCCGCCAGGGCTTTTCGACGATTGCGGCCCGCGCGCCGGCCTGTGCGGAGACGGCTGCGTCGAACCCTGGCGGAAGATACGCATAGTCACTGCAAGTCAGGGAGGCGCCGTGCACCTCCAGCTCTCCTTCGAGCACGTACAGGAATCGTTGAGCCGAAGCGGGCCCCAGCGAGCCTTCCGGCTCGAACTCGGCAGTGTACTGCGTAAACCGTGCGCCGCGGGCAGGCGCGGTGTGGACAACAGCGGCCGCCCGGAACATTCCGGGCAGTTTCGTGCGGACGAACGTATCGGGCGTCTGCAGAATGTGATCGGCTCGGTTAGCGCTGCGAGTTTGTCCCAGATGGTGCATGGCGGTCAGCTCAAAGAAGGCCTCACGAACCTGCCCCCGCTTTTCGCGGTGATTTCGCCGGACGCAAAGATGGTCTCACCGCGCCGTATCGTGCGCTGGACGCAACCGCGAAAGAAGGAACCGAGGTAGGGGCTCATGGGGTGCCGCTGCAGCAGATGCCGGGGTTGCAGTTGGGCCAGTCGCGAGACATTCACAAGAGCCAGATCCGCGTCCATGCCGGTAGCGATGCCGCCCTTTCCGCGGATGCGAAATCGGCGGGCGGGCTCGGCCGCAATGAGCGACGAAATCCGTTCCAGCGGCAACTGGCGGCAATGATAGCCGCGGTCGAGCATCACGGACAGAGTTGACTGTACGCCGGCGATGCCGCCCCAGGCGCTCGAGAAATCGCCGGACTTCATGTCTGGCGGAGCGGGCGAGTGGTCGGATGCAATTATGTCGACGGCTCCGCCGAGCAGTTGCGTCCACAGGCCTTCCTGCTCGGCGCCATCCCGCAGTGGGGGCGCGCATTTTGCGACAGCACCCAGCCGCTCCACATCGTCTTCGGTGAAGAAGAGATAGTGGGGACAAGTCTCGATGGAGACGTCCACTCCCCGCGTGCGAGCCTCGGCGGCGAGCGCCACACCCCGGCCAGAGCTGACGTGAACGATATGCAGTTTCGCGCCGGCCTCCCCGGCCAGCAAGGTGGCGCGCTGGATCGCTTCGAGTTCGGCCACCACGGGGCGCGACGCAAGGAAGGCCCTGATGCCGCTGCCGTTCCGTGGCGCGCTTTCTCGCGCGGTCTGGGTAAGCTCCTGGTTTTCCGCGTGCACGGCAACCGGCAGCCCCAGCCGTGCGGCTTCGCGCAGTCCATCGAACAGCGTCAGATCGTCGGCGCGCGGAAACTCCGGCAATCCGGAATCGCACAGGAACGCCTTGAAGCCGACCACACCCCGGTCCGCCAGTTCCGCCATCTCCGGGACATTGCCGGGAACCAGTCCGCCCCACAGCCCGAAATCAATGATGGAGGATTCCGCCAATGCCTCCTGCTTGCGTTCGAACGCCCGGGCATCGACGGTGCAGGGCGCCGAGTTCAGAGGCATATCGAAGAAAAGCACGCCACCGCCGGCGGCCAGTGCGCGGCTTCCGGTGGCGGCGCCTTCCCAACTGGTTCGGCCCGGCTCGTTGAAATGGAGGTGCACGTCGATCAGGCCGGGAAACACATGCAATCCCCGCGCGTCGATCTCTCCCGCCGCTCCCGGAAGATCCGGTCCGATGGCCACGATGGTGCCGTCCTCGATGGCGATGTCGGCCCGCGGCAGACCGGCCGCGGTCACCAGCGTGGCGCCGCGCACGACAAGATCAGGCATGGCGGCGCTCCAGGTCTTCGAGAAATCGCAGCCCGGACGCAAGTGCGGCGGCCACGTCCGCGGCCAGAACCGATTCGTCCGGCTGGTGGCTGATGCCGTCCGGACTGCGCAGGAACAGCATGATGGCGGGCATGCGGCGAGCAACAATCATAGCATCGTGGCCCGCGCCGCTGGCCATGCGATGAATCGGGTAGCCCGCGGCGGCAACGGCGCGCTCCAGAGCCTGCAGGAGGTCCGCATCCATGGCCACCGCCGCCTGGTCCAGGCGCTGTTCGCACGAAACGGCGAGGCAGCGGCCGGCCGCAATCTGGCCCGCGCATTGCAACAGCCGCGCTACCAGATGGTGACGAACGTCATCGCACGCGTGCCGAACGTCCAGGCCGGCTCTGGCCGTACCTGGGACCACGTTGCTGGCCCCCGGGGACACCTCCAGGCGGCCGACGGTAGCCACTGCGCCCGGGACCCCGCGGGCTTCACGCTCTACCGCGCCGATCCATTCCGCCGCGGCGGCCAACGCATCCCGCCGAAGGTTCATTGGCGTGGTCCCGGCATGGTTCGCCTTGCCCTCAAAGATCACGTCGCAGCGGCTCTGGCCGGAGATCGCTTCCACCACGCCGAGCGGGATGCCGAGATCATCGAGCACCGGGCCCTGTTCGATGTGAAACTCCAGGTATCCGAGGGCGCCGTCAGCCGCTCGCGGTTCGCGAATTCTGGAAGGGTCCAGACCGAACGCCTGGATCGCCTCGCCGACGCTGATGCCGGCAGCGTCGCGCCGCCCCAGCAACTCGTCGTCGAAATCTCCAATCAGAGCGCGGCTTCCGATGAAAGGCGCGCCAAAGCGCACCCCTTCCTCGTCGGAGAATCCGGCGACCTCGATGGCAAACGGCAGCCGGCGCCCATCCAGAAGCTCGGTCAGAGCCACCCCGAGCAGCACACCCAGAATCCCGTCGAAAGCTCCCGCGCGAGGCACCGTGTCGAGATGGGAACCGATGAACAGACGCGGCGAGGAAAGTCGCGCGGGCGGATAGAGGCCGCGCAGGTTGCCCGCATGATCCGTCACCACGCTCATGCCCGCCCGTTCCATCCAGACGCGCAGATGGCGGTGCACGGCATGCATGGGCTGGGACAGGAAAGTCCGCGTCGTAAAACCGGGCTCTTCGCTCAATTCGGCGAGCAGACGGCAACGGCCGATCGCCTCTTCCGCGCGCGCATTCACCGCCGCCATCATGAGCCCCGGTACGTGCTATAGCCGTATGGACCGAGCAGCAGGGGCACGTGATAGTCGCCCGCCGCATCGGCCAGCCCGAAGCGGACCACCACGTCATCCAGAAACGGCGGATCGGTAAGATCGAGGCCGGCGGCGCGAAAATAGTCCCCCGCATGAAACGTCAATTCATAGATGCCCGTGTCCAGACGGTCGCCGGAGAGCAGAGGCTCGCCGGTTCGGCCATCGGCGTTGGTCACGGCGGTCCTGACGTGGCGGCGTTCGCCGCCCGAACAAACATGCAGATCGATCGCGAGGTTTTGCGCGGGCTGGCCGCGCGAAGTATCGAGCACGTGCGTAGAGAGGCGGGCCATACTATCTCCTCAGGCGCAGGCCAAGGCAACCGAAGGGAGGCCGCGCCTCGGTGTAAACGCCGAGTTCCTCACCGCGTTCCGCAACAGTATCCCACGTGCGGTTGTTCGCTTCCAGATGAACTTCGGAAATGCCGGGAATATCCGACAGCATTTTCGTGCCGATTTGATAAATCACCTGCTGGATGCTCCCGGATTCGAATGCGTCGAAGACACCGCGCACAATGCGCCGCACGGCCGCGGTGACGGCGCCGGAGCTGAAGCCGTCCGCGGCCTGTGTGTACAGCCATTCCAAATCGAGCCACATGTGCAACGGGCGGTTGGCGGTGTCCGGCAGGGTGGTGTATCCATCCCGCACGAAGCCGTGGAACGCGCTGCCGCCCAGGCGCAGAAGCCTGAAGCCGCAGACGCCGGAAGCGATTTCCACGATTCCATCCCGATTGATTTCCAGGCGCGCCGTGGCGCGATCCGGTCCCGCCGGCACGAAGGCCTGTGCGCTCCCCGGCAAGGCGGCGTAGGGAATCTCGACCGCGGATACTTGCAAGCCTTCCACCTGCGGATAGGTGTCGAGAAACTTCGTCGCAAGGAAGCGGCAGCAGTCTTCCAGGTCCGATCCTTCGTAATCGAGCATTTCGCGCTGCACGAAGTTCTTCATCGAATCCGTGGCCACCAGACCGGTATTGTCGCCGGTGGTGTAGGTTGGCCAGAAGGCATCGCCGTATACCAGCATGGTGATATTCGCGCCGAAGACGGGACTCGCGCCCGCCGCGCTCCTGCCGTCGCGGTTGAGGCGGTAGGCGATGACGTCGCCTTTACCGTAATAATTCCGCTTCCACCCACTCGCAAACTGATGCACGAAAAACCCCGCTCCTCTCAAAACCACTTTCTTCGCGGCGCCAGACGATTCGAAGTGGGGCAGGCCCGCGGCCTGCGCGGGGCTCTCAGCCCCGCCCATATTTGATTTGCGGCTTCATCGGTTGTCGCCACCCACCATACCCTCCAGCCGAAATCTCGCGATGCGGCACGCCTGCCGGAGCGCCTCGCGGTATTCATCCTCCGGCGGAGATTCCATTCTCGCCTCAAGCGCCCGCAATACATAGTGTTTCGTGCTTCCTCGCACCGCCAGAAGAAAAGGGAATCCGAATCGGCTGCGGTAGGCGGCATTCAGGCGATGAAGCCGCTCGAATTCATCCGGCGTCAGGCTGTCCAAACCCGCGCCCGCCTGCTCCTCATTGGAGGCCGGGCTCAAACGCGCGCGCGCGCCCAGATCCGGATGCGCCCGCAGGAGAGCGAGTCTCTCGGCATCCGTGGCCCGTTCCACCTGCTCAGTCATCGCCCCGTGCAGAGCATCCACGCCGGCGAAGGGCCGTCGGGCCGCAACACGTTCGGCCACCCACGGAGATTGTTCGAAGACCCAGCCGACGGCCTCGACAAAGCCCGGGTAATCCAGCGAATTCAATTCATCCATGGTCATCGCTCCTCCGCGGTTGCGGAACGATAGACCACCGCGCCCTCCACGCGCACCTCGCGCACGCTCTCCGCGCCGGCTAGCGTAAAGATCGCAGCCAGGACGCGCTCCGGACGTTGTTCGCGCTCCATAACGGCGGCCAGCGGACTATCGGCCGGCGGCCGGAGATACACAAAGTCGGCGGACTTTCCCATGCCAAAGTCGCCCGTCTCGCGGCTCAATCCAAGCGCCTCGGCGCCAGCCCGCGTGGCGAGGTAAAGCAAATGGCCCGCATTCAGAAGCATTCCGTCGGGAGCGATTCGCTGCAGCATGTACGCCTGCAGCCCTTCTTTGAGCAGGCCGAAGCCGATGCCGCCTCCCACATCGGTTCCCAGCGCGCAGCGCACGCCGGCGTTTACGTGGCGCTTGAGGGGGAACAGGCCGCTGCCCAGAGCGGCATTGCTGCAGGGGCAATGGGAGACGGCGGCGCCGCTGGCGGCCAGCCGATCCAGTTCGGAATCAGTGGGATGAACGTTGTGCGCCATTACCGCGCCCGGCCCGCTGAGTCCGAACCGCTCGTAGGCGGCCAGATAGTCGGAGGCAAAAGGAAACAGGCGCGCGACCTCCGCGATCTCCTCCAGGCTCTCGTTGAGGTGAGTTTGGAAAAGCAGCCCCTCATGCTCGCGCAACAGCGTCTGGCAAACCTCCAGCATGGCCTCGGAAGCGGAGAGCGCGAAGCGTGGAGTCACCGCGTACAAAAGGCGCCCGCGCCGATGGAAGCTGCCGATCAGAGAGCTGCACTCGCGGTAGGCGCGTTCCGGCGTCTGCAGCAAATCCGGACGCAGCAGCCGGTCGGAGAGCACTTGCCCGGCCGCGATCCGCAGACCGGCAAGCTCTCCGGCCTCGAACAGCACCGCGGTTGCCGGAGCGAAGTGCGCGCCAAACACCAGGGCAGTGGTGGTCCCATGCGAGGCCAGCCCGTGGACAAACCCACGTGCCACGCGACAGGCGTGGGAACGGTCCGCCATTCTCGCCTCTTCGGGCAGCGCGTGTTCCAGCCAGTCCAGCAGCGACCATCCCAGGCCGCCGATCACGCGCAGTTGGGGGAAATGAATGTGCGTGTCGATGAAACCAGGCAACAGAAAGCCGCCGCGCAGGTCCACCGTGGGGACGTCCGGGTGCGCGTCGCGCAGAGTTGCGTAATCGCCGCAGCCAGCCACGCGCCCGTCCACGATCAGCAGGCCGCCGTCCGGGTAGGTCTCGAGCGCGCTGTCCTCTCGAAACGGATTGCGCGGCGTATGAAACAGGGGCGCGCGCAGCAGTTCGCCCCCGGGGGCGGGGATCACTGGCTGCTGGCTCCTCTGGCGAGGGGTTCCGACGCGCTCATCGACAGCTCGCGCTCCGCGCGCGCTCGCTGTACCGCGAAAAACACGCGCTCGGGCGTGGCCGGGCTTGCCAGCAGGACCGGCTCTCCCGCGCCAAATGCGGCGATGGCGTCGCGGATGGCTTCACGGACCGAAATGGCCAGCATGAGAGGCGGTTCGCCCACGGCCTTGCTGCCGAAGATGACGCCAAGCTCGGCCGCGCGCTCAAGGAAGCTGACTTCGAACACATCCGGGAGCTCGGTCCACGACGGCAGCTTATACGTGGACGCGCCCGCGGTGGCAAGGCGGCCCTGCGAATCCCACACCAGCTCCTCCAGCGTCAACCAGCCCACGCCTTGCACGAATCCGCCCTCGATCTGACCGCGGTCGATCAGCGGCGAGACGGAATTGCCGACGTCTTCGAGGATGTCGGCCCGCAGGAGACGATAATCGCCGGTGAAGCCATCCACCTCCACTTCGGAGACCGCGGCGCCGTAGGCGAAGTAGTAGAACGGCTGGCCACGGCCGGCTTGCGGATTATAGTGAATGCCGGGCGTGCTGTAGTAGCCTTGTGCGAACAGCGGGATGCGCCGCCGGTACGCCGCGTCGCAAACGCGCGCGAATGGAACGGCTCGATGTTCCTCTCCGTCCGGAAGAACCAGGCCGTTCGAAAAATGCACGGCCGATGAGTCGCATTCGAGTATCCGGGCGGCGACTGCCGACAGCCGGCCGCGAAGCTGGGAGCAGGCATCGGCCACCGCGGCGCCGTTCAGGTCCGTCCCGGCCGAGGCTGCGGTAGCCGATGTATTGGGGATCTTGTCGGTGCGCGTGGACATGACCCGCACGCTCTCCAGATGGAGGCCCAGGCTCTCGGCCGCGATTTGCCGGATCTTGGTGTGCAGCCCCTGGCCCATTTCGGCGCCGCCGTGGTTCACCTGCACGCTGCCATCCCGGTAAATCAGCACCAGCGCCGCGCCCTGATTGAAGAACGTGGCGGTGAAGGAAATCCCGAACTTTACGGGAGTGATGGCCAGCCCGCGCTTGAAGTGCGCATGGCCAGCGTTCCAGCGGTCGGCCTCTTCGCGCCGCTGGGAGAATCCGCTCGATTCCTTGAGCCGCCGCCAGATGATTTCGATGCGGCCCGCATCCTTCACCGGCTGCCCATAATGCGTGGTGTCGCCCGCGCGATAGAAATTGCGTTCGCGAACAGTTTCCGGCGGCAGGCCAAGACGGCGCGCCGCCTGGTCCAGAATCTCTTCGATCACCAGCATGCCCTGTGGCCCGCCGAAGCCGCGAAAGGCGGTCTGTGAGGTCTTGTGGGTGCGGCAAACGAGGCCGGTCAACTCCACCGCAGGCAGCAGGTAGGCGTTGTCACAGTGGAACATGGCGCGCGAGAGCACCGGCTCGGACAGGTCCAGGCTCCAGCCGCCGTCGGAATAAAGCGAGATTCGCACACCTTCCAGCCGGCCGTTTCGAGCGAATCCCGCCCGGTAGCGGGCAAGGAACGGATGGCGCTTGCCGGTGAGCGCGAAATCCAGCGCGCGGGTAAGCCGGACACGCACGGGCCGCCGGGTTTTCCACGCTCCCAGAGCGGCAATCGCCGCCCAGGGATTCGCCTGCACTTCCTTGCCACCGAACGCGCCCCCCATGCGCAGACATTCCACCGTCACCATGCTGCGCGGAATTCCCAGGACGCGCGCGATCACCTCCTGCGTTTCGCTGGGATGCTGTGTGGAGGAATGCGCCGCGACGCCGCCCGTTTCATCCAGCCAGGCAATGGCGCATTGGGTTTCGAGGTAGAAGTGCTCCTGTCCGCCGATCTGCAATTCGCCCGAAAAACTGAGCGGGCTGAATTCAAGCGCCGAGGCATCGCCGCGAGCCAGCCGCAGCGGAGCGGAGTGGAAACTCCCCGCGGCGATCGCGTCCTCGATGGTGAGAATGGCAGGCAACGGTTCGTATTCCACCGATACCCGGCTGGCGCCACGCTGCGCCGCATCCAGACTCTCCCCAAGAACCCATGCAATGGGCTGGCTGTGGTACATGACCTCTTTTGGGAAGAGCGGTTCATCGTGCCGGTTGCATCCCGAATCGCCCTCGCCAGGAACGTCTTCGGCGGTGAGAACCGTGGTGACGCCCGGTTCCGACAAGGCCGGGGAGACGTCCAGCGCTTTCACCAGCGCGTGGGCGTGGGGCGCCAGCACGGGCCAGGCGTGCAGCACGGGGGGAAAACGCAGCAGCAGATCGTCGGTGTAGAGAGCTTCACCGGTGACGTGTTCACGCGCGCTCTCATGCGGAACGGCTTGTCCGGCGATGTTCAAGCAGCCGCCTCCCGCCGCTCCCACAGGAACCTGGCGACCAGGTTTTTGGCCACCGCAAGCCGGTATTCGGCCGAGCCACGGTGATCGCCGATCGGTTCCAGCGTGCGTTCCAGAGCAGCCTGCACACGCTCCGCGGCAGCGTCATTCCAGCGATGACCGAGGATGGCCTCTTCGGCCCGTACGGCGCGCAGAGGAACGGCCGCCACGCCGCCGAATGCGAACCGGACGCGCGCAACCCTGCCCGATTCGTCCCAGGTCATGGCCATCGCGGCGGCCACCGTACTGATGTCGTCCATGCGCCGTTTGGCAACCTTATAGAAACGCATGAATTCGGGCAGCGGCCGGGGAATCTCAATTGATGCAATCAGCTCGTCCGGTGCAAGCACCGTGCGGCGGTAACCGGTAAAGAAGGAAGCCAGCCCAATGGTTCGCCTTCCTCGCCGGCTCGCGAGATGCACTCTCGCATCGAGCGCCAGCAACATTGGCGCGCCGTCGCCAATCGGCGACGCAGTGGCGAGATTCCCGCCCAGAGTGGCCCGGTTGCGAAGGGGAGGAGAGGCAAAAAGTCGCAGCCATTGGAGAAACACATTCGGCGCCGAACTCCAGCGCGTTGGGATCTCATTGAGCGGGAGCGCCGCGCCAATGGTGATGGAGGCCGCGGTTTCGGAAAACTCGCGCAGTTCGGCGATGGCTTCCACGCTTACCAGATGACTCCAGCGCCGGGAGCGCAGATTGGATTCGACCACCAGGTCGGTGCCGCCGGAAATCAACCGGGCGCTGGGATCGTCCGCGAGGATAGAGAGACACTGCTCGACGGTGGTTGGGCGAGAGAATCGCGCACCCGCGCTTTCATACTGGATGGCGCCGAGCCGCGGCGCCGGCCGCGACAAACGGTCGAGAAACCTGCCCGAAGGCGCGGGGCCGAGGGACACTGCGGCGTCGCGGATGGGCCGATAGCCGGTGCAACGGCAGAGATTGCCGGCAAGTTCGTGGGGATTGCAAGGGCCGGCGCGTCCCGGCCGGTACTGCTCGGCGAACAAGCTCATCACGAAGCCCGGCGTGCAGTAACCGCACTGGGAGCCCCCTCCCGACGCCATGGCCTGCTGCGCCGGGGCCAGTTTTCCGTCGGCCGCGAGGGCTTCCACCGTGTATATTTCGTGTCCCGCGGCCATGGGCGCCAGCATCAGACAGCTATTGACCGCGCGATACTCGCTTGCACCCGCACGATCCGCAACCAGAACCACGGTGCACGCGCCGCACTCGCCTTCGGCACAGCCCTCCTTGGCCCCGGTCAGTCCTTGCGCGCGAATGTAGTCCAGCAGCGTAGTGTGAACGGCGACGCCATCGGCAGAAACCTGGCGGCCGTTAATCAGGAATTGCGGGGGAGCGGAGACGGCGCCTGTCATATTCCGCCCCGATATTCCGCGGGTGGTGCGGCGCATGGCGGGCGCACGTCACCGGCGCTGGCGCGGAGACGCACCAATGCCTTCACCCGAGGTTGCAGGGGTATAACGCCCTTCTGGTCGATTTGCCGAAGCGCGACCTCAGGGAGACGATGGGCAGTCATACGGTCCCTCCAGGGTACCGACCGCCGTGGGTCGAAAGCGCGGCCCCATCCGCAGAACGTTGAGGCGTGAGGCTTAGGCTATTCTACACCCTCCCTTGTGGTGGCGGCGACGGCCATGAAGTTCGACGGGAATTGTCGCCGTTTTGCCGTTATATTGGCCCGCGGGCGGGCCGGAATTGCCATCCACCTCCGCCAGCGGCTGCAAGCCTGTAACTGGTTGCAAACGCGGGCCGTTCTCTGGCGTGGCGTGCTCGGGCGCGGGCTGGAGATTGGGTTCGTTTTGTCGTGCGGCGTCGCGGGCGGCCTGCGCCTCCAGCTTGCGGCCGGCCTGGAGCTGTTTCACGGCCCGATAGCCGGTTCGCTCGGCGGCCGCGGCGTGGCGCTGGAGGACAAGGAAGGCACCGGCCATGTCGTTCAGCAGGAGGCTCCGGAGGGTGCCTTCGTGGTCGG
>JBEKPY010000027.1:0-83339 GCA_049520275.1 Bryobacteraceae bacterium | reverse complement strand
ACGCGGCGGCGGCCAGGATTGGCCGCCCCACAAAGGAATCCTCCATCATACGCACATTCTGTTTTTAGATTTGCAGGCCCGTTCCAAAAGTTAAGTGCCATTGGGCTCTCAGCCTGCGGCGGCCTCTCAGGCCGCCTCATATCTGGAGCAACAATGACCGATCCACAGCGGCCCATCAAAACACTCGAGCGCGTGATCTCCAAAGCCGGCATCGGCTCGCGGAGGGAGGCGCGGCGCTGGATCGGCGCCGGCCGCGTGAAAGTGAATGGCTGTTTGGTGCAGACGCCCGATCATTGGGTGGATCTGGAGCGCGACGTCGTCACCCTCGACGGCAAGCCGGTGCGCGCGCGCCGCCGCATCTACCTGGCGCTCTACAAGCCGAAGGGCTACATCACCAGCTACGCCGACCCGCAGGGCCGGCCCACGGTGTACGACCTGATCGCCGGCCTGGGAGAATTCGTCGTGCCGGTGGGACGCCTCGATCGGGACAGCTCTGGCCTGCTGCTGATGACCAACGACACCGCCTTCGCCGAGCTCATCATGAACCCCGACCACGAGGCGCCGAAGACCTATCTGGTGAAGGCCGCCACCCTGCTCACCGAGGAGCAACTCGAACAGCTTCGGCGCGGCGTGGAACTGGACGACGGGCCCACCAAATCGGCCGAAGTCCGCCGCATCCGGGATTCCAGGAAACGCACCTTTCTGGAGATGACTATTCGCGAAGGCCGCTATCGCGAAGTGCGCCGCATGCTGGAGGCGGTGGGGAGCCGGGCGCTCAAGCTGGTCCGAACAGCCATCGGACCGCTGGCCATCGGGAACCTGGAGATCGGCCGCTATCGCGAGCTCACGCCGGAGGAGGTGAAATCGCTGGTTCCTCGGCGCCGTGGGGCAGGCTCTCAGCATACGGATCGACGACGCGCACCGTGAGCCCAGGCGTCCCCGGTCCTGGTATTCTGGAAACCGCGGGAACACAAGGAGGAAACTTGAGCCATGGAGTACCAGTGGGTGGCCGCGGTTCCAAAGGTAACGCGGATCGAACAGTCAAAGGTGACCACGTGCTGGCTGGCCGCCTGCCAGATGCTCTACAAGTGGAAGGGCCGGGCGGTAGGCGATGTCGAGAAGACGCTGCGCGGCGCCTCCGATGCACGGGTCGATTTCGACCTCTGGTGCGATGCCGGCCTCGGCCATGACGACGCCGTGCCCCTGGCCAAAGCGCTGGGCCTACGCTGGGGAGCCGGCGGCAAGCTCGATCTCGATCAGATCGTCAAGGGGCTTCGCTCGTACGGTCCCCTGATGGCGCTGGGAACCTGGAACAGCCACTCCCATGCGATTGTCGTCGCCGCCGCGGAGAACGTCACCGACCAGGACAAGCAGGATACCGCGGATTTGCACACTCTGAATCCGTGGTTCGGCTCGGACGACCCGCAAATCAGGAACCTCTTCTGGTTCAACGGCGGCCTGGGGCACTGGTGCGGGGTGAACGGCCAGTATATACACTGGTAGCCGCGCGCCAGGCTTCCGCTATCGGCTGCCAGAGAGTCCCCTTCGCGCCGGCCCGCTTTCGCGAATGTCGCTACCAGCGGACCGGCGGCCGCCTTTATGTTCGACGCAGGTAATCGGCTGGCGTCCACCCGCGTCCGCAGCGCGATCCGGAAGAAGAGATCGGCACGCTCCCGGCAGCACCGCCGCCGCGACTCTGGCCTGCGAAGAACAATCTGCGTCTCCGCTCTTCATCCCGGACGCAACGAAACCCCAGATTGTTGTTGCGGTTCTCTGGTTCGTTCCTGTTGCGATTCGAAACGCGGAGGTTCCTTGCATTGTTGTTCCAGGCCCCGCCGCGCAACACTTCAAACCGCGCTCCGCTTCACCAGCGTGAACTGGCCGAACACCTGCTCCCGGAGACGCCATGTGTCTCCGAAAGAGGCGTGCCCAATCCACGAGTGAATCCTCGCTCGAACGTCGTTCCTGTCCATCGTGCCTTCCGCATAGGCCTGCCCCATCTCCCGCAGGCGCCGCCGGAACTGCACCACGTTCGCCCGCACCAGTCTCGTCCGCTCCGGAAAAACCCGCCACCCCAGAAAGGTCACTCCATCCGCGCAGCGATACACGCGGCTCTTCCGCTCGTGCAGGCGCAAGCGCAGGCCATCCAGCAGCCCTTCCACCGCGATTCGCATCCCGGCCAGCCGCTCCTTGGAATGGTCGAACAAAACGAAATCGTCCACGTACCGGATGTAGCATCCGGGCCTCAGCCGCTGGTTCACAAAATGGTCCAGCGGATTCAGATACACATTCGCGAAGAACTGCGACGTCTGATTCCCCAACGGCAGACCACGCCGCCGCCCCACCGGCGTGAACAGGTCGTCCTCGGGGAAATAGAGGATCGCTTCCTCCCGCCCGTTCCATCCATCGATGATCCGACCCGCCAGATCCAGCGTGCGCCGGCACTTCACCACCCTTGCGAGCAGCCCCTTCAGAATCTGCTGATCGATGCTGGCAAAATACTTGCGCACGTCGCACTTCAGCACATAAGGAAAACGCGCGGCCGCCCACCTGGCCCGCTCCAATGCCTTGTGCGTTCCCAGTCCGGCTCGGCACGCATACGAATCCCTCGAGAACCGCCGCTCGAACACGGGTTCCAGAACCTGAGTCAGGGTGTGGTGCACCACCCGATCCCGAAATGGCGCCGCCGAAATCAACCGGGGCTTTCCGTCGTTCGTTCTGAACTCCCGGTAGGGCCCCGACTGATACTCCCCGGACTGCAACTCGCGACGCAGCAATACCAACTCAGTCTCCGCGTTCAGCAGAAACGCCGCTACGTCCGGCCGTCTTCGCTTGCCCAGCGCCGCGCGGCGAGCGGCCTCATGCACGTTGTCAAACGAGACCAGCGTGTCCCATAGCCCGCCTACGCGCTTCACTCGGCCGCCACGCTGGCCTTCCGCCACCCGCCCACCATCCGCCCGATCTCCTCCACGCGCTCCGCGGCGTACCCGTAGGAATCCATGGTGAGCAGGTTCAGGTCCTTCGCCAGACGCAGCAGGAACCGCATTCGATTCAGCATCCCGTTCACCTCCATGAGAATCCCCCCTTTCTCTCGCGAATACGCTGCGTCTACCAGGCGCAACAGCAGATCCAGAACACCTTGCACGAGCCGGTCCCCAACGCTGAACCGGTATGAACGGGGAAAGTTCTCCACCTTCCGGACCAACCAGAGACTGAATTCGTACGCTTTCTGCACCACGATGGGAAGTTCGCCGGCGATCCTCGACATGCTGAAAAATTTTCGCCGGGGCTGCGCCCCGGTCCCCCACCATCCTCCCTCACCCGCAGGCATAATGAAAAGGGAAAAAGGAAAAAAGACTAAAGCAAAAGCAATTCCCGGACGCAACGAAACCCCAGATCGACGTAGCGGCCCTCTGGTACGTTCCTGCTGCGATCCGAAACGCGGAGGAACCTAGCATTGCCGCCCCAGGCCCCGCCGCGCAACACTCTCACGTTCCCTTGTTCCGGACCTTTCGGATTCCTGGCCTCCGTCCCGGAGTACTCGTCAACCCACCAATCCTGCACCCATTCCCACACGTTGCCTGCAAGGTCCTGAATCCCAGTCGGTGTTGCGCCTCCGGGGTAAAGGCCGACTGGTGTCAAGTGCCCCGGCCCGCCTGCGAAATTCGCGCGATGCTCGTCGGGATCCTCATTACCCCAGGGATACCGGACACCGTCTCTGCCGCATCGCGCCGCACACTCCCACTCCGCCTCCGTCGGAAGCCGTCCTCTGTCCCATTTGCAGTACGCCGCCGCCTCATACCAGCTCACCCCCACCACTGGCCGGTTGGGATACGCAAGCTGCCGCCGCCAGTCTAACGGCTCCGTGGACCGCCCGAGACCACCCGCTGTCCAAGGCTGCTTATCCCTGTAGCCGCCGGCCGCAACAAAGCGCTCGTATTCAAAAACCGTCACCGGATAGCGTCCCAGAAGAAACGCCGGCACCTCCACCGGATGTACGGGCGACTCGTCCGGGTACGCCTCCTCGTCGTAGTTCCGCCCTCCGGGATCCTTGTCCTGCGCTCCCATCCAGAACCATCCGCCCTCCACTTTGACCCAGTTATCCTGCTCCAGCCTCGGGTCCACTGCCTGACCTAACGCATCCGCCGCCTCCAGCCGCGTCGCAAAGTCGATGTGCCGGGCCGCTTCGGCCTCGAAGATCGGCAGCACGCGGTCCAGGTTCTCCCGGTACCGCACGTCGGCGATCCGGTAGTTCCAGCTCTTGAGGTCCTGAAGAATCCGCCCTACCAACCCCACGCACCGCGCCCGCTCCCCAAGCGTGGCCTTCTCCCCCAAGCGGTCCAACATCTCCTTCAGCAGCGCATCCACGCGTTCCGCGTCCTGCTTGCACAACACGCCGGCCAACAGCAGCACGGCTTCTCGCCACTCCGGCAGATAAAGCCTGTTTTCCTGGAACAGCAACCGCTGCCGGTCTTCGTCCTTCGAGGCCAGCGCCTTGGCGGCCAGGTATTCCTGGAAGGTCAGGTGCCAGTAGCGTAGCGTGTTGCCCCGGCTCACCAGAATCCCGCTATCGGTTTCCTCATCCTCCAGGAACTGCTCGGCCGCCGCCGCCTGCTCCTCCTCCGGCGCCTCGCGGAAACGGGGAGCCAGCACGCGCGCCGCCGCGTGACGTGTGATCTCCACCTGCTTCCCTTTGGGATCGCTGAGCATCGTGTAGGCAAGGTGCTGCATGAGCCCCAGACACTGCACGGCCGGCACTCGCGCTTCCTTCCGCTTCTCCTCGCGCGCCTGCGCCAGCCACGTCAGAATGGAGTCGTAGAGTTCGGTGCGCTGATCCGGCAGCCGCGTGCGATTCCAGTGCAGGGCCGCAATGGCGGTCAGCATCACCGGATTCACCGCCATGTTCTGAATCTCCGGCTTGCTCCGGATCGCGTCCAGCAGTTCCGCCTGATGCGCGCCCGCCTTCTCTTCATCCCGATACAGCGCGCGGCACCACTTCCCTACGAACGCATCCACCGCCTCGTCTTCCAGCGGCCCAATCTGGATGGTCACGAATCCGGGGATCACGGTTTCGCCGCCGTAGGCTGGCGGTCTGCTCGTCGCTACCAACCGGGTCTTCTTGTAGACCCGCGCCGTGAGATCCAGCAGCCGGGCTATCGCCTTCCGGTCCGTCCGGTCCGCCGCCTCGTCCAACCCGTCCAGCAGCAGCAGGCAGCCGCCATCCAGTTGCTCGCGGAAGAAATCAGCGTCCAAAGCGTGGTTCCTTCCCCGTGCTTCCGCCTCCAGATAGTGGGTCACCCACTCCGGAGAATCCACGTCGGCCGGAGCGTTGCCAGCCTTTCTGTTGTGCAGGATGTGGTTGGACAGGCTGGCCGCCCGAATCAGCAGCGGAAACGGGCACGGCTTTGCGGGAAGCAGTTCCGCCGCGGCCAGCGGATTCCTCCCCAGCAGCGTCTCGCACGCCGCGAACGCGATTCGCCTCAGAAACGTCGATTTCCCCGCGCCCGGATCGCCCACAATCACCACGCGCCGGTTCTTGAGCGCGCGCTGCAGCGGCACAGTCTTGCGCTCCATGGGCGCCTGCTTCTTCTTCGGTTCTTCCGTCGCCAGCAAAGTTGTAAGAGGCGTGTACAACTCGTCAATCCGGAACCGGTGCACCGCTTCGTTGCTGATCCTCAACCCCCGGATATCGATGTACGCCGTGTCTTCCCACAGGAACTTGAGATAGCTCGCGGCGTCCGGCTTCTTCCGGCCGCCGAAGTTATAGACGCTTATTACGATTTTTTGCGCCAGCTCGGCGGAACTTCTGAAGTCGGTCTCGACAATGTGGTCCCCGCTGTTCAGCAACTGGTCGCGGAACTTCCGCTGCGCCTTGATCTTCGTCATCGGCTCCAGCAGGTCTTCCGGTATCGGGAAACCCTTGGGCGCCAGAAACAGCAGGATCGGCTTCGTCGCATCGCGCGCCGCGCGATACTCCCGCTGCGTGTAAGACTCCGTGCTCCCTCTTGGCGCGCCGCCGAATCGATGCCCGATAATGCCAATGAACAAATCGCATCGCTTCACTTCCGCGCGGCAGAAGCTGTCCACGTCCCAGGCGCGCGCCCCGAAATCCTCCATCCGGACGCACTTCCAGCCGTCCAGCTTCTGAAGCGCGAGGAACGCCGCCTCCCGGTACTCCCGCAGGTCCGCGCCCGTGGAGCTCAGAAAAACCGTCCGAATGGCCGCCATGATGTTGCCGATCTCAATACTATCGCGATACGGCGTCGCATCCACGCGCTAAGGGCCGGCCCGTCGGCGATGTCGTTCGCAGAAATGGGACGTGCCAGTCATGGAAGCGCCGCAAGGCCGCCGCGATGACTTCGTCGATCCGTATTTCAAGCGAGCCAAAGCCGATGAAGTCGTCGCGGTTCTGAGAGCCCGCGAGCCGGGATCTGCCCCTTGTATCCCGAAGGTGCCCGTTATATGATTCGCCCAGACGGTTACAGTCATGAGAACCCGGCACAATTGCACATACCTCGCGATCGGCGCAGTCCTGTCTTTTTCGTTTTCCTTTGTTCACGCTGCTGACCAGAAGAAGACGAACGCCTCTTCCGCGGTCCGTCCTGCTCCCAGCCCCGCTATTCATGCGGCTCCGAGCGGTGGCGGTGGCAGCGGTCCCAAGCTCAAACCCAGCACAGGGACTGGCAGTGGCGTCCACACCTATAAATCCAACACCGGGACCGGCAGTGGCATCCACACCAGCACAGCCAACACCGGTCACCCCAGTGGCACTACCGCCAGTAAATCCACCACCAGTCACCCCAGTGGCACTACCGCCAGTAAATCCACCACCAGTCACCCCAGTGGCACTACCGCCAGCAAAGCCACCACCAGTCACCCCAGTGGCACCACCGCCAGCAAAGCCACCACCAGCAAAGCCACCACCAGTCACCCCAGTGGCACTACCGTCAGTAAGGCCACCACCAGTCACCCCCCTTCTGGCATCACCCGAAGTCCCAACGGCAAAGTGTGGCGTGACCGCAACGGTTCAGAGGCCAAGTTCGGGAAGGATGGCAAGATCCGCACCGTGAACACGCGTGGCATGACCATAGTTCACGGACGAAGCGGCGGGCGGCAAGTCCTGGCAGTGCGAACGGACCATAGCAGGATCTTCACCAATGGCGCCGGGCACGGCTATGTCCAGCATCCGTTCTCCTATCGCGGCCATGAGTATGCCCGCAGAACCTACTACTCTCAGGGCCGCTCGCATTCGAGCTACTATCGGTCGTATTCCTACGGCAATGCTCATCTTTTTGGATACTCCCCGGCTCACTACTACTCACAGGGCTTTTATGGGTGGGCATACCACCCGTGGGCTCAGCCGTGGAACTACGGCGGCTGGGGCTGGGCTGGCAGTCCATGGTACGCATACTATGGAGGGTACTTCTCGCCCTGGCGCTCCTACCCGGGCGCGGCGTTCTGGCTGACCGACTACCTGATTGCCTCCAGTCTGCAGGACGCCTGGCAGCAGCAGGTGGATGCAGGGGCAGCGGCGCAGGCCCAGGCCAACTCTTACGGGGGCGGAACGGCGGCATTAGGCTCCGACGTGAAGCAGGCGATCGCCGACGAAGTGCAACGCCAACTGGCGCTGGAGAATTCCGAGCGGCAACAGGTGGCCCAGAACATCGAGCCGGACCCCGCCTCGAGCGGGCTCCCGAGGATGCTTGCCGACGGCGTCTCCCACGTTTTCGTGGTGTCCAGCACGCTGGATGTGAGTGACTCCAACGGACAGTCCTGTGAGGTCAGCGAAGGCGACGTACTTCAGCTCCAGACTCCGCCGCCGCAAAATGCCAGCGCCGGTCTCCTTAACGTGCTGGCAAGCAAGGGCCAGGACTGCCCCAGGGGAGCGGTGGTGACGGTGGCGTTCGAGGACCTTCAGGAGATGCAGAACCACATGCGCGAGACCATTGACGGCGGGCTCGGCCAGTTACAGGGTCAGGCTGGACAAGGGGGGCTTCAGGCCGCCCCGCCAGGCGCCAACGCACCGCCAATGCAATCGGCTTTTGCGCCTATCGCGCCGCCACCGGATCCAAACGTGGCCAGCGAACTCAGCCAGCAGGCGGGAGCGGCGGCTGCCGCCGAACAGCAGGTGATCAGCGACGCCAACGCCGCGGGAAATCAATAAAACGGGCGCTTCCAGACCGGGGGACGGGCAGCCAGGCTCTGCAGTGAGCACTGCGGGAACCGGCAGCCCGTCTCCGATTTGGCCCGGGGCCGTTGCCTGGGCTTGCACGTTTTTCACCTTAAGGCCTGACTTATTCAAACTTATTCTCACAACTAAGCACCGGGAGTGGCTTGGCAAGGCATTGATTCTACTGGGCCGCGCGCCTCAGCAACGGCTTGTTCGGAACTGCTGCCACAGCTACAAATCCAGGTTACAAACCCTTACAAGTGTCTTGTAAGGATGCACGTCTCCATGTACGATAGTTGTCATAATGCGGCACCCCGCGGCCGCCGAGGAGGATCTGTGTTCAATAGAATCTGGAGGGCAACCCTTGCCTTCTCGTTGGGCATCAGCCCGGTGTTGTGTTTCTCGCCGGGCCGTCCGGCCATCACCCAGGCGGTGGATGAAGCGAAGCTGGCCGGGCTCCCTGGCAACGTACGCCCGGAAGCCAATGCGCAGAACGATCGCGGGCCGGTGAACGACAATCTGCAGCTCGATCATCTGTTACTGCAGTTGCAGCGCTCGCCGGAACGGGAAGCGGAGGCTCAGGAATTCCTGGACAGCCAGCAGGACCCGCAATCGCCGAATTACCACCAATGGCTCACCGCCGCCCAGTTTGGCGAGCGCTTTGGAGTTGCGGCGGAAGATGTGGAAGTTGTGAGCCGGTGGCTCGGCGCGCACGGATTCGTCGTGAATCAGGTGCATCCCAACGGGCTGTCGATCGATTTTTCCGGGACCGCGGGCCAGGTGCGAGAGGCGTTTCACGCCGAGGTTCATAATCTGGAGGTCGACGGCACGCTCCATATCGGCAACATGAGCGATCCGCGGATTCCCGCCGCACTTACGCCGGTGGTCAAAGGGATCGTCTCGTTGCACGATTTCATGCCGCACGCCTTGAACGTGCCGCGCGCGAATTACACGTTCACCTCGGACGGCTACACGTATCAGGCGCTGGCGCCCGGCGATCTGGCGACGATTTACAACTTCACGCAGGCGTACGCCGCGAAATACACCGGCAAAGGGCAGACCATTGTCGTTCTGGAGGACTCGAACGTTTACAGCACCAAAGACTTCACCACGTTCCGCTCGACTTTCGGTCTCTCCAGCGCATATCCGTCGGGCTCGCTCGCCCAGGTGCATCCCACGGGTCCGGGCGGCGCCTGCTCCGATCCAGGGGCAAACTCGGACGATGTTGAATCCGAAATCGATGTGGAGTGGGCGAGCGCGGCGGCGCCGAACGCGGCCATCGAGCTCGCCTCCTGCGCGGACACGCGAACCAACTTCGGCGGGTTTATCGCTCTGCAGAACATGCTGGCGGCTTCCAATCCGCCGGCCATCGTCAGCATCAGCTATGGCGAGTCGGAAGCCCAGAACGGCGCCGCGGCAAACGCATACATCAACGGCCTGTATCAGACGGCGGCGGCCGAGGGCGTCTCGGTGTTCGTGTCGGCCGGCGATGAGGGCGCGGCCAGCTCGGACGCGGGTGCGGAGTCCGCGTCGCACGGAATTACCGTCAGCGCGTACGCTTCCACCCAGTACAACGTGGCGGTAGGCGGGACCGATTTCGCCGATACCTACAACAACGACACCAGCGCCTACTGGAACTCGACCAACGGCACCTACTTCAACTCCGCGTTGTCGTATATTCCCGAGATCCCCTGGAACGGTTCGTGCGCGAGCCAGTTGCTCGCTACCGCGCTGGGCTTCTCAACCACGTATGGGGCAAACGGCTTGTGCGCCAGCAGCACGGCGCAGTCGGACGGTCTTCTGGAGGTGGTGGCCGGCAGCGGCGGTCCAAGCAACTGCGCGACGGGAGCGCCCGCCCAGTCCGGGGTCGCCGGAGGAACCTGCGCGGGTTATCCGAAGCCGTCCTGGCAGAAACTCTACGGCAATCCTGCCGACGGCGCGCGCGACATTCCCGATGTGGCCCTGTTCGCCTCGAACGGAATCTGGGGGCACTATTACGTGGTGTGCTATTCGGATCCGGGCAGAGGCCGCGGGGGCGTGCCCTGTACCGGCGCGCCCAGCAACTGGGCCGGGTTCGGCGGCACTTCGGTTTCGTCGCCGGTGATGGCCGCCGTTCAGGCTCTGATCAATCAGAAGATGGGATCGAGGCAGGGCAATCCCAATCCCAACCTGTACGCGCTGGCGCGGTCCGAGTACGGAAGTGGCGGCAACGGCTCGTGCAATTCGTCGTCGGGTGCGGGAACGTGCGCGTTTCACGACGTGACGCTCGGCGACATGGACGTGAATTGCGACGCCGGGTCGCCGGATTGCTTCGATCCGGGCGGCAGTTCGAGCGGCGGACACCACAGCCGGCACGGAGGGGGCGGCGGGAGCAGCGGCGGCGTGCTTTCGACGTCGACCTCTTCTTATGCGCCGGCCTACGGCACCGCGAAGGGCTGGGATTTCGCCACCGGGATCGGCAGCGTCAACGTGTATTTGCTGATTACCAACTGGCCGTAGAGCACCGTTGGCGGCAACGTTGGGGGCGGCGCCGCAGTCCGAGCGGCTGCCCCACCCGTTCCACGCAGGCCCTCGATAACAGCGAAGCTTACCCGATTCCCCACTTCAGCAGCGCATTGCAGGGCCGCGTGAGAGGGTCGTCGTAATGGTTCGGGCTGACCCGCACCGAGTAGCCCAGGCGCCCGGTCTGATGAGGAACGAACTCCGTGCAGAACACCCAGGCCGTGCCGTCCTGCGCCACCGCCGGCAGGGTCATCACCTGGGTTTCCTCGAGCGACCCATTCACGCCCACCCGGCCCACCACCGCCTCCACGCGCACGTCGCGCGGTTGGAGACCGGCCAGATCCAGCACCGCCCGCATGGGAATGGGTTTGCCGGTCAGCACCGAGCTGTCGGGCCCCGGGCCAATGTCGATGAAGGAAACCCGATTCCACGCCTCCTGCACCTGCCGGTTCCAGACGGCGCGGTCGCGGGCCGGCGCGAACTCGCCCGCGCTGATGGCCGCAAACGCGTCATGGGCAGGCGCGTACAACTGCGACATGTACTCGGAAATCATGCGCTGGCTGTTGAACTGCGGGCTCAGGTTCATGAGCGACTGGCGCATGCGTTTCATCCACTCGTTGGGAATGCCTTCCTCGTCGCGGTCGTAATAGAGCGGAATAATCTCGTTTTCCAGCGTCGAATAAATCGCGCGCGCGTGAATCTCGTCCTGGTCCTCGGAATACGGTTCGCGCTCGCCGATGGCCCACCCGCCGGAGATCTCGAAGGCTTCGTCGAACCAGCCGTCGAGAATGCTGAAGTTCAGCACTCCGTTGATTCCCGCCTTCATCCCGCTGGTCCCGCAGGCTTCTTCGCCGCGGCGGGGATTGTTGAGCCACAGATCCACGCCCTGCACCACTTCGCGGGCCACCTGAATCCCGTAGTCCTCCAGAAACACGATGTGCCGCAGCAGATCGGGATCGCGGGAAAGCTGCACGATCTCGCGGATGAGCATCTTGCCCGGGTGATCCTTGGGATGCGCCTTGCCGGCGATGACAATCTGGGCCGGCCGCTCGCGGCTGGTGAGGATCTTCTTCAGCCGGTTGACGTCGCGGAACAACAGCGTGGCGCGCTTGTAGGTGGCGAAGCGGCGTGCGAAACCGATGGTGAAGGCGTCGGGATCGAGAACCTCGGCCAGCCGGCGCTGCTCGGCCGCGGGCGCTTTGCGCGCGATGGCGCTGGCGGATACGCGCTCCCGCACGAACGAAAGCAGGTTGCGTTTGCGGCGGCGGTGCGCGTCCCACAGCTCGCGCGAGGGAATGTCCTGCACGGCGTCCCAGCTCTTCGGATCGTTGTAATGGTCGCGCCAGTCCGGCTGGAGGTATTGGTCGTACACCTGCGCCAGATCGCCATTGAGCCAGGTGGGCAGGTGCACGCCGTTGGTCACCGAAGTGATGGGAATCTCCCACACCGGCAGCTTCGGCCACAGGCCCTGCCACATGTCCTGCGAAACCTGGCGATGCAGGCTGCTGACGGCATTCCGGAAGGCCGAAGCCTGAAACGCCAGGACGGCCATGGAAAAGGGCTCGTGGTGATCCGCCGGGTTGTGCTTCCCCAGGGCCAGAATGCGGTCGAAGGAAATGCCGCTGTCCCGGCAGTATTCCTCGAAGTACTCGTACATCAAACCGGCGTCGAACAGGTCGATGCCGGCGGGCACCGAGGTGTGCGTGGTGAACACGTTGTTCAGCCGGCAGGCGCTGAAGGCCTCTTCGAAGCTCAGCCCGTGCCGCTCGATGAGCAGGCGGATTCTCTCCAGCGCGAGGAATGCCGAGTGCCCCTCGTTCATGTGGAATACGGTGGGGTTCAGGCCCAGCCGCTCGAGCGCGCGCAGGCCGCCAATGGCCAGAACGATTTCCTGGCGGATGCGGGTGTGAATATCGCCGCCGTAAAGCTGGTCGGTGATGTCGCGATGGTCCGGGCGGGTGTTCTCGGGAATGTTGGTGTCAAGCAGGTACAGCTTGACCTCGCCGACGTTCATCGCCCACACCTTGATGTGCACCACGCCGGTGGGCAGTTTCACGGTGACCAGCAGGTCCCCGCCCTGCTCGTTCTTCAGCGGGCGCACCGGGAGGGTGTAAAAGTCGTTCGCCGGATTGCGCTCCTGCTGCCAGCCGTCGGGGTTCAGGGACTGCTGCAGGTAGCCCTTCTGATACAACAGACCGACGCCCGTCAGCGGGATGTTCTCGTCGCTGGCGGCTTTCAGATGGTCCCCCGAGAGCAGACCCAGACCACCCGAGTAGATGGGCATGCAGTCCACCAGACCGTACTCCATGGAGAAATACGCGATGAGCCGGGAGCGATCCTCGGGTTCCCGGTCGCGAAGATAGGTGTCCAGCCTTTCGCAGGCGCGGCGATAGAGGGCGATGAAGCGCGGATCGGTGGCGGCACGCTCCAGCGTCGCCTGGGGCAGACGGCCGAGCATGAGCACGGGGTTGTTCCCGCAGCTTTTCCAGACCACCGGGTCCAGCCTCCGGAATACCGAGCGGACGGAAAAATCCCAGCTCCAGAAAAGGTTGTACGCCAGTTCCGTCAGGCGGCTGAGCGCGGGGGGCAGCGCGGCGCGAACCAGAAATTCCTTAAGCGGCTGTATTTGAAAGGCCATGGACCCAGGCAGCTATTCTACGATAGCAGGGAGGAAAGGGAGTAAGGGGAATAATACTCCTTGTACTCCCTTTACTGCCTCTACTCCTTTTGCTCCGTGCTCTGCTACCCTGTAATGCATGCTCGGAGACCGCTTCGGGCACCCGGGGAGGCCCATGTCGACCACGACGGCCATCTGTCATACTCCTCTCGCCGCGGAGCTCGCCGCGGCACGCTCCCGAACCGACTTCCTGTTTCGCATCCTCAGCCCCGAAGCCCTTTACGCCCGGCCCATCGGCGAGCGCCATCGGATGGTTTTCTACGTGGGCCATCTGGAAGCCTTCGATTGGAACATGGTCTGCCGCCGCGGACTGGGCCGCGCATCCTTCCACCCGGAATTCGATAAACTGTTCGAGTTCGGGATCGATCCCGCGGAAGGAAATCTGCCGACGGACAAGGAGTCGGACTGGCCTTCGGTCGACGAGGTCCGAAGCTACAATCGGCGGGTGCGAGCGGAGCTGGATACGGCCATCGAACACGCGCCGGAACAAATCCTCCGGGTTGCCATCGAGCACCGCTGGATGCACGCGGAAACGCTGGCTTACCTGCTACACAATCTCCCCTACAAGCATAAGACATCGCCGTGGGGAATTGGGGACACTCCAACCGGCGGCCGGATCGGTGAGCCCGCCATGATCGAAATTCCCGCGGGGGAGGCAACTCTGGGCCAGCACCGTAAGGAGTTTGGCTGGGACAACGAGTTCGACCAGCACGTCACCGGCGTGCCCGCTTTCGCCGTCGGCAAATACAAGGTCACCAACGCGGACTATCTGCGATTCGTCGCCGCCGGGGCGAAGCCACCGTTCTTCTGGACCCGGCAGGACGGGGCGTGGTTCTGTCGGGGCATGTTTCAGCTCTTCCCGCTGCCCGGGGACTGGCCTGTTTACGTGACCCAGGAAGAGGCCGAAGCGTATGCCCGCTGGCGGGGGGCGTCACTTATGACCGAGGCGGAGTTCCATCGCGCGGCATATGGAACGCCGAGCGGCATCGAGCGCCCCTACCCCTGGGGCCACGAAACGCCGACCCCGGATCGCGGCAACTTCGACTTCGCCGGCTGGGACCCCGTGGCGGTGACCGCCAACCCGGCCGGGGACAGCGCCTGGGGCGTCTCGCAACTGCTGGGCAATGGCTGGGAATGGACCGCCACGCCGTTCGGGCCGTTTCCGGGCTTCCACACGTTCGACTTCTATCCGGGGTACTCGGCAGCGTTCTTCGACGGCGACCACTTCGTAATGAAAGGCGGCTCTCCTCAGACCGCGCGATGCCTGTTGCGGCGCTCGTTCCGCAACTGGTTCCGGCGGCGCTATCCCTACGCGTACGGGACTTTCCGGCTGGTGCAGAGATGACCGCGCCCGCCCTGGCTCACGAGTTTGCCATCGACGTTCGCGCCGGCCTCACCGGGCGCGAGCAGAAAGCGCTGCCGCCGAAGTATTTCTATGACGAGATGGGCAGCGCGTTGTTCGAGGCCATCACGCTGTTGCCCGAATACGGGTTGACCAGGGCCGACGAGCGCATCGTCCGGCGCTGCGCCCGCGAACTGCCCGGCAGGTTCGGCGGCGAGGTGGTGGTGGCCGAGCTGGGCAGCGGCAGCGGGCGCAAGACGCGGAACATTCTCGAAGCGTTCCGCCTGGAACCGTTCGGGGTCCGCCCGCCGGCGCTGGAGTATTACGCGATCGATGTTTCCCGGAGCGCGCTGGAAGCCTGCCGCAGCGAACTGGCCACGCTGGCCCGCGTGGAGCCGCTCGAATGCACCTATTTGCAGGGCGTCCGCCACCTCGCCGCCCGCCGCGGGCCGCATCAGAATCTGCTGGTGCTGTTTCTGGGAAGCACCATCGGCAATTTCGAGAGGGCGGAGGCGCTGCGCTTTCTCGCGGACGTCCGCGCGCATCTCCAACCGGGCGACGGCCTGCTTCTGGGAGCGGATCTGGTGAAGCCCCCGGCAGTGTTGCTGCCCGCCTACGACGATGCGCTGGGGATCACCGCGGCCTTCAACCTGAATCTTCTGGTGCGCATGAACCGCGAGTTGGGCGCTTGCTTCGACCCGCACAGCTTCCAGCATCTGGCACTCTGGAACCAGCGCGAGAGCGCCATTGAGATGCACCTGTGCTCGGTGGCGAAGCAGGAGGTGGCCATCCCGGGGGCCGGTTGCGTGGCTGCGTTTCGCGAGGGCGAGACCATCTGGACCGAGTCGTCGCACAAGTACACCATTGAGGGCTTGCGCGAGATGGCCGGCGCGGCCGGCTTCCACATCGGCGGGGAATGGACGGACGCGCAGTGGCCGTTTGTCGAGACCCTGTGGCTGGTGGAATGAGCGCGCCGGCTGCCATAGAGTTTGATTGCGCCAGCTACTCGGTGAACGGCGCGGCCATCCTGCGCGAGGTGAGTCTCCGCGCCGAGCCCGCCGAGACTGTGGTCCTGCTGGGGCGTAGCGGAGCCGGCAAAAGCACCGCGCTGCGCATGGTCAACGGCCTCATCCGGCCATCGGCAGGGCGTGTTCTGGTGAACGGAGTGGCCACCACCGCGCAGGACCCGGTCAGGCTCAAACGCGCCTGCGGCTACGTCATTCAGGAGATCGGCCTCTTCCCGCACATGACGGTGGAACAGAACGTCGGGCTGGTTCCGCGTCTGGAGGGATGGCCGCCGTCGCGCATCGCCGAGCGAACCGGAGAGTTGCTCCAGCAGGTGGGTCTCGAACCGGCCGAGTTCCGGCGGCGTTATCCCCGCCACTTGTCCGGCGGGCAGCGGCAGCGGGTGGCCATCGCCCGGGCACTGGCGGCCGATCCGGCCATCCTCCTTTTCGACGAGCCGTTCGGCGCGCTCGACCCCGTCACGCGCGGCGAGATGCAGCGCCAGTTTCTCGAACTCCGCCGCACCCTGCACAAGACGGCTTTGTTTGTGACCCACGATGTGCGGGAAGCGCTGCGGCTGGCTTCGCGCATCGCGCTGTTCGACGCCGGATGCGTGGTGCTCGTCTCGAAACCGGATGAGCTTCGGAGCAGCGTCAACCCGCAGGCCAGAGACCTGCTGGCCGCCGCGGGGGAACTGGAATAGTGTCGATTCGCTGTAGAGACGCGGCCCCCTGCCGCGTGTCCCCGGAGAGGACTGAATAATGCGCACGGACATTGCCCGGCAGATCGCCGCGCTCACGTGGGAGCACGTGCTGCTGGTTCTGGTTTCGGTGAGCATCGCGGTGGCCATAGCCATTCCCGCCGGCATCTGGATCGCGCACCGCAGCCGGATGCGGCCGTGGCTGACGGGATTCGCCAACGTCGTGCAAACCGTGCCCAGTCTGGCGCTGTTCGGTTTTCTGATCCCGCTGCCGTGGATCGGCGGGATTGGCGCCCGCACCGCTGTGGTGGCGCTGGTGCTCTACGCCCTGCTGCCGGTGTTGCGCGGGACCCTGGCCGGCGTGCTGAGCGTCGACGCCGGGGTGCGCGAGTCGGCCGTGGCCATGGGCATGAGCCCGTGGCAGCTTCTGACCATGGTGGAACTGCCGCTGGCGGCCCGAAGCATTCTGGCCGGGGTTCGGGTGGCTACCGTCGGCACCATCGGCACGGCCACTATCGCCGCGGCCATCGGCGCGGGAGGGCTGGGGGTGTTCATCTTTCAGGGCATCGCCTCCGTGGACAGCACCCAGATCCTCGCCGGCGCGGTCCCGGCGGCACTGCTGGCGCTCGCCGCCGACGGGCTGCTCGGGTTGGCCGAAAGAAAGATCGTCGCCGGGTGACGCCTGCGGCGAAACTTTTTACATCCGGCGAGTATCAAAGAAGCGCATAATTGATCCAATCGCGCCTGGAGGCGTCAATGGAATTCCGAGCGTTGGTCTTAGCCGCCGCAATCCTCGCCCTTGGCGTGTGGGCGGGCGGCCAGACACTGCCCTCCACCGAGATGTTCGGGAGTCAGGAACGAGTCACCTGGTTCTCGGGCGCGGTGACCCTTGAGGATGGGTCGTCGCCTCCCGATGCCGTATTGCTCCAGCGGGTGTGCAAGGGCCTCGCCCGCGATCAGGGCTGGACCGATACCAAGGGGCATTTCTCGTTCAAGGTCGGCCGGAACGACGACGGTTCCGGGTCGGGAGACGCCGCCGAGGCCGCCCACCGCTCCACCGATGTGGACAAGGCTATCGGTTACTCCAGCCAGATGTCGAACCCCATCACGAGTGCGTTGAAAGACTGCGAGCTGCAAGTGGTGCTGGCCGGCTACCGGGCCGATCGCGTCAGCCTGACTGTGGCCAGCGTCGGCAGCGTGAATCTCGGAACCATGGTTCTGCACCCATTGTCCAGGGTCAGCGCTCTCACCGTCAGCGCAACTACGCTGCAGGCGCCCGCAAACGCCAGGAAGGCCTACGATAAGGGCCTGGAAGCGATCCATGCGAAGAAATGGGACGCCGCCGCGGCTGAGTTCAGGAGGGCGGTTCAGGCCTACCCGAAGTTCGCGGCGGCTTGGTACCAACTAGGCGAGGCGCGTCTCGGTAACGGTGACATCAACGGCGCCGTGGAGGCCTGGCGGGAGTCGGCGAAAACCGATCCGAAATTTGTGAAGCCCTGGGAGAAGCTGACCGCCTTTGCCGATCAGAAGCAGGACTGGGCGGAATCGGAGAAATGTTCCAACGCCTGGCTCCAGCTTGATCCCGATGACTTCCCCGGAGCGTGGCTCCTCAACGCTATCGCCAGGGCGAGGCTGGGCCATCTGGATGAGGCGGAACACTCCGCGCGGGAAGGACTGAGGGTGGACAAGGACCAGAGGATTCCCCGGCTGAGCTACGTCCTCGGCCTCATCCTGCTGGAGAAGCGCCACTACGGCGAATCGGCCGAGTGCTTCCGGAATTATCTGAAGCTGGCTCCCAACGCGCGCGATGCCGATGTGGTTCGCCAGCAGCTCGCCCAGTTCGACAAGATGGCCACCACCGGGCAGGGCCATACACCGTGATTGCTCGCCCCACTCTGGTGCTGGCGCTGGTATGGCCGGGGCTGTTTGGTCAGACCATTGCCCAACCGTCCGCTTCAGGTTCCACCGGGGGCATATCAAGTGCAGGGCAGGCAGTTTCAGCTTTTGTCTCGGGAAGCGTGCAACTCGACGACGGCACGCCGCCGCCCCAGCCGGTAGTGATTCAGCGCGTCTGTAGTACTTTGACCCGCAACGAAGCCTGGACCGACCGCAAGGGGCACTTCAGTTTTCAGGTGGGTGGCGGCCAGCCCATGGTGGCCGACGCCAGCCTGGATGCGAGCGCCAACAACAGGTCGGGCCGGACGGAGTTTCAGATACAGTCGGGAAGCGTGCCCACCAGCGAACTGATGTCGGCCAGTTCCCTGGTCGGCTGCGACCTGCGTGTGCAGATGCCGGGTTACCGGTCGGATGTTCTTCACCTTGACCGGATTGGCCTGCTGGAAAAAAGCGATGTCGGCACCATCGTTCTGCACCGCCTGGGCGAGGTGCAGGGCCGCACGGTGAGCGCCACCACGATCGCGGCTCCCAAAGAGTCCGCGAAGGCCTACCAGCAGGGCCTGAAGGAGGCCGGCAAGCAGCACTTCGACAAAGCGCGCGCCGCTTTTGAGGGAGCCGTCAAGGGATATCCGAACTACGCCGTCGCGTGGGTCGGACTGGGGCTGGCGTGCGAGCAGACGAACGACACGGCGGCCGCGATCCGGGCATACACGGAGGCGTCTCGGGCGGACGCGAAGCTGTTGAAGCCATACGAGCGGTTGACGGTGCTCGCCGACCGAAGCGAGCGCTGGGCGGATGCGGCGAAGTACTCGGCCGAGTGGATCCGGCTGGATCCGGTCGAGTTCCCCAACGCTTATCTCCTCAATGCGGTGGCGAATGTGCGGCTGAACAATCTGGAGCAGGCCGAACACAGCGCTCGCGAAGGCTTGCGCCTGGACAAGGAAGGCCGCTTTCCGCGAATTCGCTACGTGCTCGGCTACGTTCTGGCGGCAAGGAATCACCTCGCCGAGGCGGTTGGATATTTCCACGATTACCTGCTGATGGATCCCAACGGCAGCGAGGCCCGGGCCCTGCGAAAGCAGCTCCCCGGCCTCGAACAGGCTGCCGCGGACACGCACCACGCAAAAGACTAAAGCGACGTACCCCCTGTACTCCCTCTACTCCCTTCACTTGCGCGGTACCCGGTACGGTCCACGCTGAAAGTACCGTTGTAGCCAGAGCAGGCGGGGCGACATGCTGAGTCGGGAGACCCGACCCATGGACCGCTCCGATCTGGAACAGTGGAAACCGAAAGAAGTGGCACGCCTGCTCGCGCTTGTCGAGGCCGAGCGGCGATACTACCAGGAAATCGTTGCCGGGCTGCCCGTGGGCCTGCTGGTTCTTTCCTGGGATCTTTCCGTCATTTCGGCGAATACCGCCATCCGCCGCATTTTCCACCTGCGCAGTGGGGACCCGCTGCGCGGCAGGTTGGATGCTCTGTTGCCCGGCGATGCGCTGGACAAGGTGCGTGAGGTGTTTGCCAGCGGCGCTCCGCAGGGCGATATCGCGGTCTCCGTCCGCCCCGAACACGGCGGCGGCGCTTTGCGCATCGTCATTCAGCCAATTCGAAGCTGGGACTACACGGAAGAGCAGGAAGCGCTGCTGACGATTATTGAGGAGGCGGGCGCGAGCGTACCGCCCGTGAAAGCTGAAGCCGAGCCCGTAGCGGAGCCAGAGGCCGAGCCCGTTGCCGAACCCGAGCCCGTAGCCGAAGCCGAGCCCGTGGTCGAAGCCGAGCCCGTGGTCGAAGCCGAGCCCGTAGTCGAAGCCCAGCCCGTGGTCGAAGCCCAGCCCGTGGTCGAAGCCGAGCCCGCAACCGAAGCCCAGTCCTTAGCCGAAGCCGAGCCCGCAGCCGAAGCCGAGTCCGTAGTCGAAGCCGCGGCCATCCAAGAACCCGAACCGCCCGTGGAGAACGCGATCGCGGAGACGCCGGCGGAGGCCTCAGCCGAGCCATCCAACCCCGAGACCATCCCCGAGGCCGGCGCCGTGGAACTTCTGCTCTGCCTCGACGCCATTGTCTGGGCGGCGGCGCTTCCCGACTTGCAGTTCCTGTTTGTGAACGAGGCAGCGCAGCGGCTGCTCGGCTGGAACCCTCAGCAGTGGACGGCCGCTCCCACGTTCCACCTGGACCGCATCCATCCCGAAGACCGCGAACGCGTGGCCCGCGAGTATTCGGCCGCCATCGAGCGCGGTGTTTCGGTCACCGTGGAATTCCGTGCGCTGAAAGCGGACGGTGGCTCGCTGTGGCTGCGGGAGAGCTTTCGTCCGCTGCTGGACGACGAAGGCACGCCGCGGCACGCCGTCGGCTTCGCCATCGATATCACAGGCCGGCGCCGTGAAGAAGAGGCGCGCATCCAGGCCGCCCGCACGGACGCGCTCACCAGGCTCTGCGGCCGCCTGGCGCACGACATGAACAACCTGCTCATGATCGTGAACGGATACAGCGAGGACATTCTGACCACGCTGGCCGGCGCCAGCCCCCTGCAGGGCGATCTGGCCGAGGTTCGCCGCGCCGGTGAGCGGCTCTCGGGCATCGCCGATCAGTTGCTCGCCTTTACGCGGCGCAAGGCCGAGGAGGCCACGTCACTGGACGCCACCGCCGTGCTGCGCGAAGTCGCGGCGGCATCGGCCGGCACGCTTCCTGATGGAATCGGCCTGACGGTCTCCACACCGGAAGCCGTCTATGTGCGCGCCGCGCACGAACAGTTGAGCCAGGTGGTGCGTGCATTTGTCCAGCACGCCGCCCATTCCCTGGCAGGCGTTGGCGAGGTCGTCCTGGGCGCCGAAAGCGCGGCGGACTTTGCAGCCATCACCATCCGTCACGCTGGCGAGGAGGCCGGCCCCGAGGAATGGCAGAGTCTCTTTGAGAGCATTTTGCCGGTGAAGGACGGTCCCGCCGACCTGGTGCAGAGCATCTCCCGCGCATGGTCCTGGGTGCAGCAGTGGGGCGGCGTCATCGAGGTGGAGAGCGCTCCCGGCGCTGGTACGAAGGTGGCCATCCGGCTGCCTGCAGGAGAGGCGCCGGTGAAGGTGGCCGAAGCGCCCGCACCCGAGCCCGTCGCCATAGAGCAGCCGCCGGCGCCCGAGCCGGTTCCCGAACCGGTTCCCGAACCGGAGCCCGAGACGGTGCTGGTGGTGGAGGACGAAACCGGTATTCGCGCGCTGGTGCGCAAGATCCTGGAGCGCCAGGGGTACCGTGTGCTGGACGCGCCCCAGGCCGACGTCGCCATCAAACTCTGCGAGGAATTCCGGGGCAATATCCAACTGGTGATTACCGACGTGGTAATGCCCGAGATGGGCGGGCGAGAAATGGTGGAAAAGCTGGCGACAATCCGTCCCGGTATCAAAGTACTGTACGTTTCCGGCTACACCGACGATCCGCAGGTGCACGCCGCGCACATCTCCCAGGGATCGGCCTTCCTGCAGAAGCCGTTCACCCTCGGCGCGCTGCTGGACAAGGTGCGCGAAGTTCTGGAAGCGTAGCGTCGGCTATTAGACTCTACACAACCTGAGCCTGTCTGGTGGATATGCCGTCTGGTGGGGCAGGCTCTCAGCCCAATGGCACTCAACTTTTGAGCCTGTCTGGCAAGTGGTTGATTCTCTGAGTTTGTGGGGCGGGCAATCCTGCCCGCAGCCGGCTTTCAAGCCGGCCTGGCGCCAACGCGGCGGCGGCCAGGATTGGCCGCCCCACAAAGGAATCCTCCATCATACGCACATTCTGTTTTTAGATTTGCAGGCCCGTTCCAAAAGTTAAGTGCCATTGGGCTCTCAGCCTGCGGCGTCATACCGAGCAAGACAAACAGCGGCACCGCGACAGCTCCTGGTCGTCTTCGTCTGCGTTGTTTCCGCACGCAGGAACCTCCCCACGCTACGTTGGGTAGTCGCCGTTCAGCGCATGATCCGGCCCTGTCACTTCCCCGCCACCTGCGGCATGCGGAACTGCGCGTCATCCACCGGCACATTCGTCTCAATCTTGACCAGCGTCATTTTAACCGAGCCGGGCCCGGCGCTCTGCTCAATGTGGAAAGGCAGGACCAGGCCGTCCACCGTCCGGTAATCGCTGAGCAAAACGGTCACGCCAATGTGCGTGCTGGTGCTCTTCACCATCAGGAAGCTCTTTGTGTCGAGGTAGACGTAATCCGCCCCGCCGTCCTTGACGGTGACCTTCAACTTCCACGCGGGAGAGCCGGCGACGTCTTCCGTGCCATCCAACTCTACGGTGCGGCCCTTGGCCTTGTAGTCCACCAGCAGCCCGTCCATGTCGGTGTGCTCGCGAAGCTCCCGGCTCTGGCTCTCCGGAGCGGCCTGGGGCCCCTGGCCGGGCACGAATGGATTCAACGCCCACGCGGACTTCCCGTCGAACGCCTGCACCAGAGTCATTCCGTTCACGTCCATTTCGAGGCGCGTCAGGTTCGGGCGCTTGCTGACGATTCGCACCGCGGCCGGCAATTGATCGTTCAGCAGCGCGGTGCCGCTCATGCGCACCGATTCGAGACCCTTGATCTTCTCCATGCCGCCGCGCGCTTCAATGCTGCGGGCGACAATGTCATCCACGCCCGGCGGCTTCTGGTCGCCGGCGGCCAGCGTCAGCAACAGGAACGGCAGCGCCAGCACCACCGCGCCGCGATTTGACTGGAACATATGAGCGCCTCCACGGCCTACTGTCTTGCGAGCACGTCGGCGGTGACAAAGACCGGGTCGATGTCCACCGGAATCGATTTCAGTTTTTCGAGTACCTGGGCGATGGACGGCCTCACCACGCCGAGGGTTTCCAGCATGCGCTTCGCGCCGTAGTAATCGCCGGCAGCCTCCAGCGTGAGCAGGTCGTGGTCCAGATCGCGCACCGCGCCGCCGATCTTCGCCTCGTCCACCGCGAATGTGCCGTCGGCATTCTCCACGAAGCCGCCCTTGTCCAGCAGGTAGTTCAACTGCATGGCCATGCCGCGGCCGTGGGCCTCTTTCACCCCGAAGCGGAGGGAACGGAAGGCGGATGCCAGAAAAGTGGTGTACAGGCGGCGCGTGGAGGCGGCGTCGGAGGCGAGCAGCTTGTGATCGTACATGTACCGCAGCATGAACAGGCCGGTGACGTCCGCCTTGGCTTCCTCGAGTGCGCTGTAGAGTTCCTTCAACTCCAGCCGTGGATTGGTGGCGCGCCCCCGCACCTCAATCTGATGCGGCCCAATGCCGTGGCTGAGCTCGTGCGCCAGAATGTGCGTGAAGAATGCGTCGAAACTGAGATCTCCCTGCGCGCCGGCGGGCAGCACCAGCTTCGCGATGGGCTCCAGAATGGAGTGGAACTTGGCTTCCTGGACGTTTCGCAGCATCACCCGCTTGGAGCCTTTCTGCGCCACCACGCGCTCGTCGTTGGGCAGATTGTATGCCGCCGTCTTCACGCCGTGGTCGCCATCGCCCGCGGCGAACACCTGGTTGACCACGCGGATAGGCGCCGCCGCGCCGAGCTTGGGATTGCGGTACCGCGCGTCCATCGGCAGATTGTTCTCGATCTCCTGCAGGTGATCCGCGAAAAACCGCAGCTTGTTGGTCTCCTCCTCGTCGCGGACGTTTACGTAGGCTTCGTAGGCGGCCTTGTAGCCGAATACCTCGTCGTTGTACGTTTCGTAGGGGCCGATGGTGATGTCCAGCGGGGCGTCCAGATCCATCCACGCCAGATCGCTCTCGTAGTAGTCGTTGGAGAGGAAGGCGTCGGCGCGCGCGGTCAGAAACCGCCGCAGCGTGGCGTTATCGGTAAGTGTGGCCGCTTCCCGCAGCAATCGCGCGGCGCGCTGCAGATCGGCGCGGTATTCCTCGCTGTAAGGGACAAAGTGAAGCTGCCGGCCCGGCCCCCGGCGGATCACGGTGAAGAAGCCTTCCGCCTGGGCGCGGTCCGCGGGCGTCAGCCCCTTTACCCACGTTTCGAACTCCTCCCGCGTCATGTCCTCCGGGTAGAAGTTGGCGCCGGGCGGTTTGTGCGCAGGGACATCGGGCAGAAAAGCCTCGTGCGCATCCAGCTCGGACCATGGCCCCTTGTTCAGCCAGAAACACCGCAGCCGCGCCCGGCCCAGCGGCGAATGGTCCTGCTTCAGCTTCTCCAGCAGGGCGGCGTTGCCGCTCCAGATCTGGCCGAGGAAGATGTGGTTTATGGCGCGCGAGGCCTCAATCAGCTTCACCAGCGCCGTGCGGTCGGCAGGCGTCAACTGGCTCGTGTCGACGCGAAGATCGACGCGCGCGAAGCGGGAGGTCATGCGGTCGAGCTGATCGGAAGTCTGGGCTGAGCACATGAAGGGAATCAGGGCGAGGTACGCAAAACAGGGCGTTCTCATTCTCCCCTCATCATAGGTGAGGTAACGAGCAATGGCCACTGTGTCATCGGTTCTGTATCGCCGCTGGAGTTCGAAATGCCGGCTGCCCTTGCCATCCGCTGCCTGGGCTCACAACCCCATGCGCCGCTTCAGTGCCAAAAACCGGGGCTCCGCGCGCAGACCGGCCAGCATGGGATCCACGGCCATGAAGTTGAGGTCCACGATGCGTTGCGCGTACGCGCGGTCGAGGGCGTCCAGGGCGCGCGGCTTGTCGCCCAGAGCGGCGTAGACATGGGCGAGCTGCACGGCGGCGCGATCGGCGGGCTCCATTTCCCTCGCGATACTCGCGGCTTCCGCTTTCCTTCCGGCGCGGGCCAGCGCGTAGCCCATCGTGCCAAGAATCCACTCATCGCGTCCCAGTGTCCTGCTGGCCTGTTCGAGCTCGGCGATGGCGGCGCTGGAGTCGCCCTTCATCGCCAGGCCCATTCCCAGAGGGACGCGCGCGTACACAAAAGCGGGGTCGTTGCGCAGCGTTTGCCGCGCGGAAGCGATCGATTCATCGTAACGGCCGGCGCACGCAAGGGCCACCGCGAGATCGTTGCCAATCGCGTAAGAGAGGGGGTCCAGGACCCGCGCTGCACGAATATGCGCGATGGCGGCGTCGAAACGGGTGCGCGAAACCAGCCCCATGGCGTACTGGAGGTGGCCGCGGGCGTAGCTCGGATTGAGATCCAAAGCATGCTCGAAACCCCGCTCCGCGCTCGCCCAATCGTGATCGAATGCATAACTCAGGACCGCCAGCGAAGCGAGGGTTTCGGCAGAGGCCGGATCGAGCTGGAGCGCATGCCCACCCGCGTTCCTGGCCCTGGCCACTAACTCGCCCGCGTCGCCTTCCATGTGGAAAGCCATGGTGGAGTAAGCGGTGGCCAAACCCGCCCAGGCTGGCGCATACTGGGGATCCTCCCGCGCCGCCTCCTCCAGAAACGGGATGCTGCCGGCCCGGGCTTCGAATCCCTTGCCCAGCAGGTACCTTCCCCGCCAGTACGCCTCCTGGGCGCCGGGCAAGGGCGGGCGGACTGCCGTCGCGGAAGCTGTTGGGTCCCGCTCGTCCGGCGTCTTGCCCAACTTCTGGAGCACCGCCCTCGCAATCTGCTCCTCGAAGAGCGGCGCATCGCCCACCGACCCTTCCCAGCTCTCCGACCAAAGGTCGAATCCGCTGGCGGCACTGACCAGTTGCGCCGTGATCTTCAAGCGATCCCGGTTCCCGCGGATGCTCCCTTCCAGCAGGACGCTGGCGCCAAGCTCGCGGCCTATTGTGCGCGCGCTGATGTTCTTTTCGCGAAACTGGAAGGCCGAGGTGCGGGCTACCACGCGCAGACCCGGCGACCGGGCCAGCGACATCATCAAATCCTCCGCAATGCCATCCGCCAGGTATTCGTCCTGCGCCACGGCATTGAGGGATGCGAACGGCAGCACGGCAATCGGCGTTGGATAGTCCCGCGCCCGCCAGACGAACGTTGCCAGTACGACGGCGGCGGCCACAGCAGCCAGCACCGCCACCTGCAATAGCCGTCTTTGCCTCCGCCGCCTGGCCACGGCGCCCGGTAAGCCGTTCGCGGCACGGAAAGCAGGCGCGTAGGTGCCTGGCAGAAGCTCGAAGACCATGCGATCCAGCGAGCCCTCGGTCCGGTAGTACTCGTGCAGCCGCTTGCGAAGATGAGTGGCCTGGACGCGGACCACCGAGTCGCTGCGTGAATCGAAGTCGCTTCTGCGGCCAAACACGCGGACCGCCACGATGCTTTCCTTGATTTCGCCAGCCCGCCCTTCCAGGGCCTCCTCCACCACGAAGCGCAGAAACTGCCGCAGGCGGGGAGTATGGGCAAATGGGGGGGAAGCCAACACCTTATCAAGGTGCTGGCGAACCTCACGGGAGTCCACCCGCATGCCCGGCGTGGCTTCAGACTGGGTGCTGATGTCCTAAATCTACTCTGGTTGTGCGGGAGTTGCAAGAGGCTGAAAGAACGGGAGTTTAGCACGTTAAATACAACTCTTAGCGGCCCGTTTCACGCAAATGGCGGATAGAGTTGATCCAGTACACGCCGGGGTGCGCGACATGAAGGTGGGCGCTGCCAGGACAGTTGCGTTGCGTGGCGCCCGCGCACAACCCAGCCTGCCCGCCAGGGCGCCGAAAAGTCGTGCGGTGTGGGAGATGTCAACGTGAGAGCGATTGAGACACGAGCGGCCTCAGTCCGCCCCGAGTTCGCAGGCGTCTCGAATCCCCGCACAAGGAGAGGAATCCCGATGTTCCGTCGTCTATGGTTACGAATCGCGGGGGTGGCCGTCGCCGCCTGGACAAAAGTCGCCCGGACACATACGTCTGGCCCTGGTTTCGGGCCTGTAGCACTCCCAGCACGCGTCTCCCTTCGCATCCGCCTGCTCGCGATGCTTCTGGGAACGGTCCTGTTCCCGATCAATGCGCAGGCTCAAACGGTCAGCACGGTCGCCGGCAACGGCACCGCGGACTTCAAGGGCGATGGCGCAGCGGCCACCGCCGCGGAGCTCAATTCGCCCGGCGGCGTGTTTGTCGACGCGGCCGGGAATATCTACATCACGGACCGCGAGAACAACCGTATCCGCAAGGTGGACGTTTCCACCGGCTACATCAACACCGTAGCGGGCGGCGGGACGAGCGGCCTCGGCGATGGCGGTCTGGCCACGAATGCACAACTTGGCGCGCCCCGCAGCAACGTTTTTGTGGACAGTGCGGGAAACATCTTCATCGCGGACTCGGGCCACAGCACCCTCCGCAAGGTGGACGCTGCAACCCACGACATCAACGAACTTCCCGGGACCGTTGGAGGCAGCCTGTGGAATCCAATCACAGTGTTCGGGGACAGCCTGGGCAACCTGTTCGTATCGAACCAGTGGAACAGCAATGTGCTCGAGTGGGTGGCCGCGACGCAAACGTTGAAGACGGCGGCCGGAAACGGCAACTTCTTTTCCTCCGGAGACGGCGGGCCCGCCACCAGCGCGTCCATCGCCGATCCTGTCGCCGTCGTCGTCGATCCCTGTGACAACATCGTGATCGCCGACGATATCAGCAACGTCATCCGGGTAGTGGATGCCGGAACCGGCATCATCAGGACCGTTGCCGGAACCGGCGGAGGGGGCTACACGGGAGACGGCGGGCCCGCTACCAGCGCCACATTCTATGCTCCCTACGGTGTCCTGCTCGACGCCTCAGCAAACATCTTCATCTCGGACACGCTGAACCAGGTCATTCGCAAGGTGGCTGCCGCAACGGGGAAGGTTACCACCGTGGCCGGGGATGGCACGGGAAGCGGCACCCAGACCGGGGCCTTCAAGGACGGCCCCGCGCTTCAGGCCGAATTCAACGCCGCAGTGGGTCTGGCCGAAGATCCCAGGAACGGCAACCTGCTGGTAGCCGACGAGGGGAACAATCGCATTCGCCTCGTTACCGGCGTGCTGGCGTCTCCGGTGACTCCCCGGGCGTGTCTGGGGTCCATTGGCACCACCACAAAGCTCACCTCCTCGCTGAATCCGGCCGCCCCGAGCCAGTTGGTGACGTTCACCGCCGTGGTGAGCCCGGCGGCGGGTGGGCCGCCTACCGGCAACGTCATCTTCGAGGACAATGGCGCCGCCCTCGGAACCGTCGCCGTGGACGCCGGCGGCAGCGCAGAGTATTCCACCAGCAGCCTGAGCGTTAGCTCGCACAGCATGACCGCCAACTACATGGGGGACTTGAACCACCTGACCAGCACCGGCAGCTTCACGCAAACGGTGAGCACTACGATCGCGGCCGTCACCACCGGAACGGTGACCAGCATCACTACCAGCGGCGCCACGGTCGGCGGCGATGTCACCCGTGACGGCGGCGCTACGGTAACCGCTCGAGGCATCTGCTGGGGCGCCGCGGCGAATCCGGCAGTGGGAGGCGCCTGCAAGACGGACCCGGCCGCCGGAACCGGTGTGTTCAGCGACAACATCACCGGTCTGGCCCCGGGCACGCCGTACCACGTGCGGGCGTGGGCCACTAACTCGGCGGGCACGGTATACGGAAACGACGTGACGTTCAGAACTGCAATCCCGATTACTTCGCCCGTGCTGAGCATCACCAAGACGCACGCCGGCTGTTTCACGCAGGGCCAGAGCGGGACAACATACACGCTGGTGGTGTCCAACGCGAGCGGCGCCGTTTCCACCAGCGGAACGGTCACCGTGCAGGACACGCTCCCAACCGGTTTGACGCTGGTGTCCATGTCCGGCACGGGATGGAACTGCGCCGCGAACACCTGTACGCGCAGCAACGCGCTGGCCGGCGGCTCCAGTTATCCGGCGATCACGGTGACGCTGAACGTGGCCGGCAATGCGCCGCTGCAGATGGCGAATCAGGCGGCGGTGTCGGGTGGTGGAACGGTCAGCACCAGCTACGTGACCACGATGAACACGGTTGTTCAGTTCAACGATGTCTCTCCAAACGCCACCTACTGCGACGCCGCCGACCTGATGTCGCACGCGGGAGTAACGACGGGCTGCGTGCAGGGGACCACGCCGCAAACCCGCAGCTACTGCCCTGACAACGACGTCACCCGTCAGGAAATGGCGGCGTTCATCGTCCGGGCGGCTACCGGTACCACTAATCCGGCCATCTACAACACGACTCCGTATTTCCAGGATGTGCCGATTACGAATAACTTCTTCCCGCACATTCAGAAGCTGATGGAGTTGGGCATCACCACCGGCTGCTCGCAAAGCCCGGCGCTGTACTGCCCCACCGACACCATTCCGAGGTGGGAAATGGCCATATTCATGGTTCGGGCGCGCCTGGCGCTGCATGGTGCAACTTTCAGCAGTGCCGCCACGCCGTATTTTACGGATGTTCCGACGAATGTCGAAGGCAACGGGCAGCCGTTCCCGTTCGTACAAAGGTCATTCGAAGAACACATCACCAACGGTTGCGGGGGGACCCTGTACTGTCCGGACGAGGTAGTGACGCGGGGTCAAATGGCCTCGTTCATCATGCGCGGGCTGTTCAACGAGACGATGGTTCTGGCAGCTAGCGCGCCGATGTTGACGGGAGTGAGTCCGAACGCGCTGCCGGTGACCCTGGGCAGCCAGATTACGGTGACCATCGCGGGAGTCAACACGACCTTTCAGAGCGGCGACACGGTGACGGTGCCCAGCGGGATGCTGACGGTAAGCAACGTGGTGGTGAACTCGGCGACCTCGATCAGCGCGACGCTGACGACGAACTCGACCACGGTAGCCGCGCCACAGGCGCTGGTGGTGACCACCGGCGGCCAGAATCTCACACTGCCGCTGGCGATCAAAGTAGGGACCTACTGACGCGAACACCGGTTACCCGGCCATGAAGGGAGGAAACCGAACATGACCGTGGTGCGCGCCGGCTGCGATTCGCGGCACCACGCCCGAGCTCCAAGGAACCGTGGTCGCGTCGCGTCCACCGGGCCGCACGGAGCGTCCGTCCCCGCACAGCGTGCGCGGGCGCTGGCGAAGTTTCTCACCTCCAGGGAGGCGGTGCTGGTAATGGGCCGGGTGAAGGACGTTCCCCAGGGGCCCGGCCAGGAGCGGAGGCGCGCCTCCCTGGAGCAGGCGGTGGTGTGGATGAGGCTGGAGGGCGTGGAGGGCGGCAACCGCGCGGCGGCCGTGCAAGGGCTGGAGCCGGGGATCAGCGCCTGTTTCTTCGGCAACGACCCGAAGAAGTGGCAGCCTCAGTGAGGTTCCACGCCGCTCACCGGGGCCAGGCATCCCGGCGCCATGTATATCAGCGAATAGGAATCAACCGGCATCCCGCCGAGCGCGCCGAATGGTGAATCCCTTGTCGGCTCCCCTGCCGGCTGATGGCCGCTCACGATCAGGAAGCGGCGTTCGCTCCCGGTTATGCTCCAAACGTCGGTGTAGTCGATCCACACTCGGCCACCCACCACCCACCACCTGCTGCAAGGAAGGAGCGTTGGCCGGATCGCCCCAAGAGAGTCTCGAGCTGCGGGATGGTAATGATTCGGCCCTCCCTCGCCGCGTCTCTCTTCAAGATCGTAGTGGTCAGAATCTGGAGCTGCACGGCGGGCGCATGGCTGCTGCACGCGTCGCAAACGCACGGTTCCTGCTCGACCAGGTCCCCGGTCAATCGGTCGCGGGAATCGTAGTCGATGCGAAAAGACCTGTTGTTCTTCGACGACAAGCGGTAGACATCGATGCGGCCGGTGCGCCCCGCTCCGGGGTCCTAGTCTTCCGACGCAAAGCCAGGCGCGCCCAGCAGGTCAATGACCCGCTGGCGCGTCATGCCGACGAACCTGGTATCGGCTGCAAGCCGTTCGAGCAATGCCTCGCGCGACCAGCTTTTTCCTTGTACGAAAGGCGCCTGCAGCCAGGCCTCGCGTGAGGATACGTCATTCGCGGCGGTTACGGCATAAGGAGCCATCGCGAAGAGCACGGCTGTTGGAAACCAGGCCGTACAACGCATCTGGAGGAACGCCACACGACACATTCTATCGCCCGCTTCGAACACCGGATTTACGGAAGAGCCTGCCCTGCGTCGCCGGACCGCCTGCAGAACACCTGCGTGATAGACTGACTAGCCAGAATGACCAGGGGTCAGATTCTTTCCATCGGCTTGATGGGTATCAGCCGAGTGCTCGCGGCGTCCACCTGCGAAGGACTGGCAAACCTCTCTCTCCCCGCAACGACCATCACCACTGCGATCGCCGTACCGGCTGGATCGTACACGGCTCCTGACGGGACTCGCTTTCCGAACCTACCCGCATTCTGCCGTGTGGCCGGGTCGATCCAGCCCACCGCCGATTCCAATATCCAATTCGAGGTCTGGATGCCGGGCTCGGGATGGAACGGCAAGTTCGCGGGCGCCGACAACGGCGGTTTTGGCGGGACGATTAATTACGCGAAGATCGGCGATGCACTCAGTCATAACTATGCCGCCGCGTCCACCGACACGGGTCACACGGCGGGTTCGCTGGGTGTGCTGGACGCGAGTTGGGCTCTGGGGCATCCGGAGAAGGTCATTGATTACGGCTATCGAGCGATCCACGAAACCACGCAGACGGGCCAGGCCATAGTGGCCGCTTTCTACGGCCAGAAGCCCAGCCACTCGTATTTCAATGGCTGCTCGAATGGCGGACGGCAGGCGCTGATGGAGGCCCAGCGCTACCCGGCCGACTACGACGGAATCATCGCCGGATCGTCCGCGAACTTCATGACGCATCTATTCGCGACAGGAGTCTGGGACAACCAGACGCTGGCGGTGAATTATCTCCCGCCCTCGAAGCTGCCCGCGATCGAAGCGGCCGCACTGGCGGCGTGCGACGGTCTCGATGGTGTGGTGGATGGGGTAATCGACGATCCACGGAAATGCGACTTCGACCCGTCGAGCCTGCTCTGCCAGGGCGCTGAGACCGATGCCTGCCTCACCTCGGCTGAGATGGTGACGTTGAAGGCACTCTACGCCGGGCCGGTGAACTCCGCCCGCGTCCAGGTCTTTCCCGGCTACCCGGTGGGTGGGCAGACGGGCGCCAATGGCTGGTCGTTGTGGGTCACCGGGCCCACGCAGGGCACGGGCGCGTTGTTTGGCTTCGGATACTACTACTTCGTGAACATGGTTTACGGCAACCCGGCATGGAATCCCTACGCGTTCAGTATCGACAGCGACGTGGCTGCCGCGGATGCGGCGACGGGAGCGACGCTGAACGCGATAGATCCGGACCTGACGGCCTTTCGCGAGCGCGGCGGCAAGCTCATCCTCTTTCACGGCTGGAGCGATCCCGCGGTCGCGGCGGGAAACACGATCGATTACTACGAGAGCGTGCTCTCGAATCTGGGTCCAAAACGGCGGCCGTCCTTTATCCGCTTGTTTCTTGCGCCCGGGATGCAGCACTGCGAGTACGGCCCGGGGCCGGACAGTTTCGGCCAGAACGGCTTCGACCAGGGAGACCCGCAGCACGACCTGGAGTCGGCTCTGGAACTCTGGGTGGAGCAGGGCGTTGCTCCAGAGCGGATCATAGCGACCAAATACAACACCGACCTCGATTCTACGAGTGGTGTGGCGCGCACGCGGCCATTGTGTGCCTATCCCGCCGTGGCCCGCTGGGTCGGACAAGGGAGCACGGACGACGCCGCGAACTTTGTATGCGTTGACGCCAAGGCCATGGTGAGAAGCCCCCGGCCGCCGCGGGGTTCTCCGCCGTCGCCGCGTGTCGAGTGAGAACGCGAGGGTCCGCTGGGAGCGGTTGGCCGTTTGGGGCGGCCGTGGTCTGGCTCCTCACACCCGAACGGCCCGAAATAAGCGCCCCTGCTTGTTGCCGCCCCTGGGCATGCGGGGATGGAGATGGCCCCCGCGCTGTCGCCGATGGCAAGTAGTTCGGGAAAAAAGGCGCAGATTCTCAGGATCATTGAAGAGTTCCGTCCCCGGCAAGGTGGGCGGGAATCGACGGGGCCGCGGCAGCTTCTGAATGAAGCCCTTGGCGCGGAGCTTGAACAAGTCGTAGCGCAAGGACGCCAGGCTGTAATCACAGTCCCACGCCCGCGCCTCGGCCGTCGGCTGATGCAGGGAGGTAGGTATCGGCGATCGCCGCCATCCTGTCCCGGAGTTGTCGGCAGACTCTCTACCGCCTTCTTGACGCCGTAGTCGGTGACGTTATTGGTGGCGGGTTCGGCGCGCCGCCAAACCGATGCCCGATAATGCCAATAAACAGATCGCACTTCTTCACTTCCGCGCGGCAGAAGCTGTCCACGTCCCACGCGCGCGCCCCGAAATCCTCCATCCGGACACACTTCCAGTCTTCCAGCTCCTGAAGCGCGAGGAACGCCGCCTCCCGGTACTCCCGCAGGTCCGCGCCCGTGGAGCTCAGAAAAACCGTCCGAATTCCCGCCATTATGCCGCTCTCAATAAGATCGCGATGCGTCACATCAACTTACACCGGTATTCCACCCGCCCCGTGCTACCGTCAACGTGGCAATGTCCAATCGAATAAACGCCCACGCCAGCAGCGGGTCCGCAATCTGGAGGCCCCGCGCCCCAGCCGCACCGCAACCCTGCACGGCAAATCGAAGCCAATTCCGAGGCCACGCGACCCGTCATCCGTTTTTTTGCGGAACGAACCCAATTCCCACCACAATCCAATGATTTCAGCCGATTACGGCCGCAAATGCCGACGCGATCCGCTCCCCGATGCCGGCCGCCTTCAGGTCGTGCCCAACCCGGTCCACCACCGCCAGGGTGACCGGTGCGGGAATCAACTTCAGCGCGGCTTCCATTTCCGCGGGAAGGCCGAACGGGTCGCGGCTGCCGTGGATAAACACGGCCGGCGTCCGCAGCCTGGGGAAGTGGGCGGTCCGCAGTTCCGACGGCCGGCGCGGCGGATGAAGCGGATAGGAGAGCAGCAGGAGCCCGTCCACGAGTCCGGGTTCGTCCGCCGCCAGCATGCAGGCCTGGCGCCCGCCGTAGGAGTGCCCGCCCAGAAACACGCGGCCCGGGAACCCCGTCCTGGTCTGGAGTGCGATGTCGCGAAGTCCGTCCCGGTCGCGCGCGGCATCGCCCGGACGCGGCGGGCCGGTGGGGCGCTCATTGCGGAAGGGCAGATTCACGCGCAGAACGCGCACGCCGAGCGCGGAGATGGCGCGGTCCGCCGCCACCAGCAGCGGGGCGTTGCGGTCGGAGCCGGCGCCGTGGGTGAGGATCAGGGAATCCGGCAAGACGACCAGGATAGCAGATCGGCGGTCCGGTGGCCGGCCGCGCGCGGCGGATCCGCAGCTTCGCGCGAATTTGTGGGTTTATCTTCGTGTAAGAACGTTCGCGCCTTCCGGTCTGGCTCCCGCTTATGTTCGCCGTGGCCGGCGCGAGCGCGCAGGTTCCCGCCACCATCGACATCGACACCACCCGGACCGCGCCGCTCAACTCCAATTTCAGTGGTTTCAACGACGAGGTGGTATTTCCGGCGGAATTCTTCGATTACCGGTTGAACGTTCTGGCCGCGCAACTATCGCCGAACGTGGTCGGCCTCAACGTGCGATGATTCGCTCTTGGACGAGTATGAGTGATCCGACACGAAGGCAGTTCATCAGCACCGCCGTTGCCGCCGCCTCGGTTGCGCGCCCGGCCTCATCGGCGGAGACGGCCGCCGCCCCCGCCGAAGGTCCCTGGACCGGCCGCATCCGCCGCATCGGCCAGTTGAACATGACCGAGCACGACCCCGTCGCGCTGAACGTGGAAGAGTGGGCGGATTACTGGGCCAGTCTCAAAGTGGACGCGGTGCTGGTCAGCGTCACCGGCATCATCGCCTACTACCAGACCAAAGTGCCCTTCCACCGCAAGGGGAAGTTCCTCGGCGACCGCGACTTCTTCGGCGAGTGCTGCGCCGCCGCGAGAAGGCGCGGCATTCGCGTGATCGCTCGCACCAGTCCGGACCTCAACTGGGAAGACGCGGTGCAGGCGCACCCCGAGTGGTTCATGCGCAATGAGCAGGGCAACGTGACCCCGCACGGCGAGGACCCGCGCCTGTTCCCCACCTGTACCTTCTCCACGTACATGACCGACTACGTGCCGGCCATCCTGCGCGAGGTAAACTCACTCTACGACGTCGATGGTTTCTACACCAACGGATGGCCGCCCTACGGCAACCTTCCGGTGTGCTACTGCGACCAGTGCCGCAGGTTGCCGCCATCGGGGACGCCCGCGTATTGGGACAAGTTCAACGAGCGCGTCTTCTACCTCTGGAAACTCTACGATTCCATCGCGAAGGAGAGGAACCCCTCCGGCTTCTACTTCAGCAACGTCGGAAGCGGCCTGCACGCCACCATGAACCTGAAACAGCTCGGCGACGTCTGCCAGTGGCTTCAGGCCGACAATCAGGGGCGCGGAGATGGGTCCATGTGGGGAGCGGCGCTGCAGGGGCGCGTGTCCAGCGCCGTGCAGAAGGGGAAGATGTTCACGAACGTCACCGGGGCCTGGTCCACCGGCGGGGTTCGCTGGCGCAACGTCCACAAGTCGGTGCCGGAAGCGCAGATGTGGCTGAATGAGACGCTGGCCAGCGGTGCGGTCCCCTACCTTCATCTCATCGGCGGCGAGACCGGAATGGGCGAAGATCATCGCATGCTGGAACCGGCCCGCCGCTTCTTCCAGTGGACGGCCAGGCACGACCGGCACTTCGCCAACAAGCGCTCCATAGCGAATCTGGCCGTGGTCATGGGCCAGCGCACCCAACTGTTCTATGGGCCGCCGAAGGGCGCTTCCGTCTGGGAGTACATGGACGGCATGTACTACGCCCTGCTGGAAGGCCGCTTCCTTTTCGACTTCGTTCACGAAGACGACCTCGGGCCCCAGACGCTTCGCAAGTACTCGGCCGTGATTTTGCCGGACGTCGCTCTGCTCAGCGACGAGCAGTGCCGGCAGTTGCGCGCATATGCGGACGGCGGCGGCTCATTGCTGGGAACGTTCGAAACCAGCCTGTACGATGACTGCAATGAGCGCCGCGCGGAGTTCGGCCTCGCCGACGTCTTCGGCATCCGCAAAGCGGGCGAGGTCATCGGCACCAACGGCAATGCGTTCTACGCCCGCATTGAGAGGCATCATCCGATTCTCGACGGCTTTGCGAATACCAGGCTGCTGCCCGGCGCCGAATACCGTCTGCCGGTGGCGCCGGTGGACAGCCCCGTTCTGACCGTGGTGCCCGGCTACGTGGCCTACCCGCCCGAGCTGTCGTATCCGGCCGAGCCGCGGACCAGCGAGCCGGCGGTGGTCCTGCGGGAGAAGGGAAGAAGCCGTCTTGCCTGGTTCCCCGGCGACATCGAGCGAACCATGTGGCGCACGGGGCACACCGACCTCAGCCGGCTTTTGCAGAACACGATTCGCTGGCTTGCCGGCGGCGATGCTCCCGTCACCGTGGAAGGCGAGGGGATCGTCGAGACCTTCGCGTGGGAGACCGAGGCCGGCTTCGCCGTCCACATTCTGAACTACACGAATCCCAACCTGCACCGCGGCTGGGTGCGAAGCTTCTATCCGATCGGCGAGCAGAAGGTCGCCATGAAGGTTCCCGCGGACCGCCGTGTAACGCGCGTGGAACTGCTGCGGGCGGGCGCCGATGTTCCCTTCCGCGTAACGAATGGGCGCATCGAGTTCACCATTCCCCGAGTCACCGACTACGAGGTGGCCGCGTTGTACGCCGTTACCCCCGACTGACGAAGCGGAAGAACAGGGCGGCTTTTGCCACCGGCTCGGCTCGCTCGGCGATGGAGGCCATCTGCTTTTCGCTCAGCGGCGTGAACTCGCGCGCGATCTGCACGTTCTCTTCGAGCTGGGCGATGGTATCGCAGCCGACGATCACCGTGCTCACGGGAAGCGTGAGCGAGAAACACATCGCTTCGCGCATGACCAGCGTTCCGGGCGTTTTGGCGATCACCGCCCCTTCCCAGGAATGCTGCTGCCGTTCCAGCGGCGGCGGGGTCCAACTCGACAGCAGCCGTCCGCGCGCCGGCACCTTCATGCCGATGATGCCCATCTGCTTTTCGACGGCCAGCGGCAGCAGCGATTCCATGAAGCTGAAGTGGCGGCTGTCGGCCGCGTTTACGGCCATGAGGACGGCGTCGAACGGGAACCGGTTGATGGCGGCAATCAGCGGCTCGGGCCGGAAATGGCCGGTGACGCCGAGATAGCGCACCATCTTCTGCTCCCGCGCCTCGAGCAGAGCTTCCATGGCGCCGCCTTTGGCGAACACCTGGTCCACGTCCCCGGGGAGCCCGATGTCGTGCAGTTGCCAGAGGTCCAGGTGGTCCGTGTTCAGCAGCTTCAGCGACGTCTCCAGCATGCGCAGGGAGCCGTCGCGCGTGCGTTCCTTGGTTTTGCTGGCGAGGAAAGCCTGGGTGCGGCGGCGCTTCATCACCTGACCCACGTAGCGTTCGCTCCAGCGGTCCGGACCGCCGTAGATGGACGACGTGTCGAGGTAGTTGACGCCGAGGTCCAGCGCCCGTTCGACGATGGGCACCGCGGCCGCGTCGTTGTTGGCGTGTTCGAGAGCGGCCTGGCCGCCCAGACTGAAGATCCCCACCTTGTAGCCGGTGCGCCCGAGATTGCGCGTGGGCATGGCGGGCATCGAAGCGAGCGAAGCGGGACTCTGGGCCGGGGCGTTCTCGCCGATCGCGGCATGCGCGACGAAGCCCGCGGCGGTGGCGCCGCCCAGCTTCAGAAATGTACGCCGTCCGGATGTTTTCTGCACGGTCACCCTCCTGTCAAAGGATAGTACAGAGAGACGTGTGCCGGGGGCCGGCGTTAACGGCCGGGCACGCGTCAACACGCCTGGCGCGGCGGGTCCCGGGGGGCACTATTCGGTGGCCGCAGCCGGTCGCGGCGGGAGGCAACGGAACGGCGTCTGCTCGACGTGGTTGTCCTGCACCGCAACGCCCGAGCTGGAGTGCACGACAATTCCCTGCGTGAAATCCTGGAGCAGTTGCGATGTGGCGCCGGCATCGAGGCCCCAGGCTGCAAGATTGGGATACAAGGAGTAACGGCACACGCGGTTCCCCTCTACCAGCCCGCCGTTGAGGTTCGAAATCCAGATTGCGCCACGCCCGGAATTGAGGATGAAATTGCCGGCGATGGTGATATTCGTGTTGGGAGTGGCCGGCACGAAACTGAAGTTCTGATTTGTGGAGAGGACAAAAATGGACGCAATCGCCGCCACCGTTCCGGTTCCGACCGCGGCGGGGCCAATCGCACCGTCGACCGTGTTGTCGAGGATCTGAATGTCCTGCGCCGGGCCGACGGGATAAGCGTCCAGATCCTCGTGCGCCACGATGGCCCCGCAGTCGGTCCGGAGGATGATGTTCCTCTGAACCGTAACTCCCTGAACTCCGCCCAGGTAAATGCCTCTGGCCGAAAGCACGTCCTCCACGGTATTGAGCTCGATCACCGACCCCGCGCCCCGATTCTGCGGCGTGCCGTTGACGAAGCCGAAGCCGTTCTCAAGAGCGCCGACGCTCTGGCTCAGCGTCACGGTCACGGTGGAGCCGTTCGCGGGGTCGCTATACGGTGGATTCTGAGACTGGATTAACGCACTGGACATGGTCTCGGCCGTCTGCGTGTTCACAAACAGCACCGGCAGCCCGTTGGGGAATATCGACTGGTAGTTCCGGTCCACGCGGACTACCGCCGGGCCGGTCTGGTTGTCGACGAATGCGAGAAACGGCGAGTTGATGGCAATGCCGTCGTCAACGGTGTGACTTACAAGACACTGATACACGTGGTTATTGGCAAGCGCATAACTCAGGTGAATGCCGTCGGAGTTGGAGCTGATCAGCCGATTGGTGGAAGGGCGGGGTATGACCCGCACATTGTAGACCTCGGCGTTGGAGGTGTTGTCCAGATGCACGGCGATGGCGCCCGAGGAATACACGTCGATATTACTCACGACGTTGCCGTCGCCGCCCTCGATGAGGATGGGCGCTTCGGAGCCTCGCGCCATGAAAACGACGGTGTCACCGGGCTGGTAAGTGGCCAGGACAGCAGGCTGTGTCCAGGGCTCGTCCTGGGGCGTAACCTGCAGTACGCCGTCGCGCAATGGGGATGAGATGGGCAAGAGATTGGTTCCCGGTACCAGCATGCCGTTGCGGAACACCAGGGCCAGCAGCTCTTGCGAGCTCCCGTCCGGGTTGGTTATGGCGTTGAAGGCCACAGGGCTGGGCCAGCCGGGCAGCGTCGAGTAACTCAGCGTAAACTGCTGAGCCGATACGCCGGTCAACTGGACCTGCGTGAAGGGAAGCTGAAGACTGTCGAGAGTGAACCCGGTCAGAGTGATCTGATTGCAGTCTGTCACCGAAAGCCAGATCAGATAACTGGCGGCCATATAGACGTCGGAGCCCTGTAAGTCGATGGTGAGGCCGGAGTAACCGTCGATGGACATATAGCGGTCCGGGGCGCCGGGCGTGAGGAAATAGTAAGCGCCGGGGTCGGCGGTCACTCGGTCGATGCCATTCTGAAGCGCGAAATCGAGTGCGGCCTGAAACAGCGGGCGCGCATCCAGATTGCGATTGTTCGGAGCCAGATTCTGGCTGGCGATTCCGAGCGTGACCAGATCGTGGGACACGTTGATTTGGGAGACGCCGGCGAGGAGGTTCGAGGAGAGAGTAACGGCCAGGAGTAGCTGCGCCACAAGGTGGCAGAGCCGCAAACCAGGAACAGGAGCGGGGCTGAGAGCCCCGCGCAGGCCGCGGGCCTGCCGCACTTTAGTAGGCGCCTTTACGGAAGAGCACCACCGCAATGGTGCGGAACAGAATGCAGTAGTCGAGCCACAAAGACCAGTTACGAATGTAGAAGGTGTCAAGGTGAACTCTCTCCTCATAAGACGTGTCGCTGCGTCCGGAGACCTGCCACAATCCGGTGATCCCGCCCTTGACGCTGGTATAGAGATTGAAGCTGCGGCCGTAGCGGACAACTTCCTTGTCCACGATCGGGCGCGGGCCAACCAGACTCATGTCGCCCATGAGCACGTTCCATAACTGCGGCAGCTCGTCGAGACTGGTCTTTCTCAGGAAACGTCCGATGCGGGTGACGCGCGGGTCGTTCTTCAACTTGTGCTCGCGCTCCCATTCCCGGCGCAGCTTCGGGTTGCGGTGAAGACAATCCTCCAGAACGGCGTCGGCATCGCGCACCATGGAACGGAACTTCCACGCGGTGAACGGCCGGCCCTTGTAACCGATTCGACGCTGTCCGTAGAGGGCAGGGCCGCGGGAATCGAGCCGGATCAGCACGGCGATGGCGAGGCACAAGGGCACCGCCAGCACGGCGCCGACAAGGCAGAACAGCACGTCGACCAGACGCTTCGACAACTGCTCGTGCCACTGCATATGCTGGCGAAGTTCCAGGCCGAGCATTCCACCCACCCGGCTGGGCCGCACCCAGAGGTTGGCGAAATCGGTGGTCTCCGGAATCAGGATGATGTGGGAGAAGTTGGCGCGGTGGCGCTCCAGCATGGGCGCCAGCTCGGATCGCGGAATGTCGTGCACGGCAAACACCGCGTACGCGGGCCGGGGCGGATATAGCAGTACGGGCGCCAGATCGCCATCGCTTAACACCGGCACGCCGTGAATCTCGCGCTGGAACCGGGAATCGTCCAGCACGGCAATGGGCTTCAAACCGAGGCCGGGCTCGTTGAGGGCCGCCTTCACTACAGCCGAACCAGTGGGGCCGGCGCCGAACACGACGGCCGGATATCCCCACCATGGCTCGCGAGCGAAGAGCTGGCGCACGCATTCGCGGGCCAGCGGAACCAGAGCGACGGACAGAATCACGGCCAGGCCCACCGTCCACGTGATGTGACTGTGGGCGCCCCGGAACGACACGGTGAGAGCGGCCAGACAGACGAACAGAACGGTGGACGCCGCGGTGGTGCGGCGGAGCTCTTCGGGCGCTCCGATGCCGACGCCGGAATAGAGGCCCGTGGCCGCGTAGGCCAGCAGGAACACGAAGAGAAAGGGCCACAGCCGCAGATAGCCGTTGATGCCCACGTTGCGCTCGAAGACGGACTTCACCGCGAAGCTGATGGCGACGGACAGGAGCAGAGCGAACGCGTCGGTGAGCAGCAGCACGGCGGTGGTGTAAGCGGGCCGGCCGACCTGTGCGATGGACGCAGCGATGGGCCGCGAAACCGCGCTACTGGCGCTCATGGCTCCCTCCCAACTCGGGGCGACATGTGTTCTTCCCGTTCATGCGGCTCAGGCGGACTGTTCCAGCGTCTTCATCGCGCGCGCGGAAGCTTGCACGGCGTGCAGGCACGAATCCAGAACGCGCGCCAGCATTCCGATGTGCGGCTCGTACAGGATGGTGTCGTGATCGCCGCTGATCTCGCGGATCTCCAGGCGGCCCTGAACGAGCCTGCCCCAGCCCAGCGTGGGATCGGAGTCGCTCACGAATTCGTCTTTGGCGCGGAACAAAGTGGCGTCGCCTTCATATGGGGCTGGCACATAGTTTCGCAGCGCCACCAGGAACGCCTCCTCCACGCCGAGGCCGGTTGGATCGGCGCTCCCGGCCAGCCAATGGCGAAGGGTCCACAGGCGAATCCGCGCGCGCATGCGCCAGTTTCTGGCTTTCAGCCGGGCAAACGCGACCGGTCCGACATGCAACGCGTAGCGCGCGTTGAAACGGACGGTGCGGATCCAGCGAGCCATCGTCCGTGCGGCGGCGGCGGAATCGGCGGTGATGGAGACCGGGGTATCGAGCAGGGCCAGAACCGCGACCTGCTGCCCTTGGGCGCGAAGCTGGCGGGCCATCTCATAGGCCACCACACCGCCCGCCGAAAAACCGCCGATGAAGTAGGGCCCTTCGGGCTGGACCGAGCGGATGTCGGCGATGTAATCTTCGGCCATGCGGACGATGGACGTGTTGGGCGCGTTCTTTCCATCGAGACCGCGCGCCTGCAATCCATAAACCGGTTGGCCGGCGTCGAAATGGCTGGCAAATCCGGCAAAATTAAGAACATTTCCGCCGATTGGGTGGACAAAATAGAACGGGGTTTTCGATCCGCCCGGACGAATGGGCACCAGCGAAGACCAGGGCGGGGTCCAGCCGCCGTCGCGCAGCAGTCTGGCCAGCTTTTCCACGGTGGGCGCCTGGAAGAGCGTGGCCAGAGGCAGAGTTTTTCCGATCACCTTTTCCATGCGGGCGAAAAGCCGCGCGGCCAGCACGGAATGTCCGCCGATCTCGAAGAAATCGTCGGTTTTACGGACCGGCTGGAAGCCGAGCACTCTTTCCCAGATGGCGATGAGCATGGCTTCGAGCGGATCGTTGGAAGTTTCGGCGGCAGGCGCCGTCTCCACACGCACGGTTTCGGGAGCGGGAAGAGCCTTGCGGTCGAGCTTTCCGTTCGGCGTTTGCGGCAGGGACGCGAGCGGCACCAGATGGGTGGGCACCATGTAATCGGGCAGGCGCTGCTTCAGGTAACTGCGAACGGATTCGGCGGAGACCCCGAGGGGAATTGGGGGGACAAAGTATCCAGCCAGAACCTTTTCACCGGACGCGTCTTCGCGCACCACCACGGCGCCGTTACGAACGCCCGGGCAGGCCGCCAGAGCCGCTTCCACCTCGCCGAGCTCGATGCGGAAACCGCGGATCTTCACCTGCGTGTCCATGCGGCCCAGCAGCTCGACGATGCCATCCGGGCGGAAGCGGGCGAGATCGCCAGTCCGATATATGCGGCCCTGGGCGAAGGGATTCGCCAGAAACCGTTCGGCATTCAGCTCGGGCCGGTTGAGATAGCCGCGGGCGACACCCTCGCCCCCGATGCACAGCTCGCCGGGGACGCCGGGTGGCACGGGCCGGCAGCGCTTGTCGAGCACATAAAACAAGGTGTTGGCTGCCGGTGGGCCAATGGTGATGGGCGCTCCATCGCGCTGCACGCGGCACCACGACGACCAGATGGTGGTCTCGGTGGGGCCGTACATATTCCACAGCTCGCCGCCGCGTTCGAGCAGCGCGTCGGCCAGCTCCCGCGAAAGCGGCTCGCCGCCGCAGAGCATCTTCAGACCATCGGCGCCGCGCCATCCGGAGTCGATCAGCATGCGCCATGTGGCGGGCGTGGCCTGCAGCACGGTGGCGCGGCTGGCGGCCAGAAGGTCGCGTAATTGTGCACCGCTGGGGGCCTGCTCGCGCGAGGCGAGAATGATGCGCGCACCGGCCAGCAGGGGGGCGAACAGCTCCAGACCGGCGATGTCGAACGAAATGGTGGTGACGGCAAGGAGCGAGTCGGCGGCCGCCAGGCCTGGCTGCGCGAGGACGGCGCACAGAAGATTGACCAGGGCCTGGTGATGGATTTGCACTCCCTTCGGCTTGCCGGTGGACCCGGAAGTGTAGATGACGTAGGCGATGTCGGTGGGCCCGGCTCCGGCGTCGCATGGGGCATCGTCGTTGGGGTAACGCGGCTGTCGCCGCGTGTCCATCCGCGTGTCCGGCTCGTCAAGAAGCTGGATGGGCGCGGTGGTGTTCAGTTGGCCGGCGAGTGATTTCGTGGTCAGCAGCAGGCGCAGCCCGGAATCGTCGGCCATGAAGGCGAGGCGCGCCGGCGGGAACGAGGGATCGAGGGGCACGTACGCGCCACCCGCCTTCCACACCGCCAGCAGGGAAACCAGCATTTCGATGGAGCGTTCGATACAGATGCCGGCCCGGTCGCCGCGTGTGAAGCCGCGCCGCTGGAGGGCGCGCGCCAGCGTGTTTGCCCGGCGGTCGAGCTCCCGGTACGTGATGGACTGGGGCCCGCACACCACCGCAACCGCCTCGGGCGTGCGTCGCGCCTGCGCTTCGATGAGCTGGTGGGTGGCGGCGTTGCGCGGATACTCGGCGCCGGTCCGGTTCCACGCACGGAGGATCTGATCCTCTTCGCGCGCGGAAAGGAAGTCGTAGTCGCCGATGGGGCGAGAAGGATCGCGAAGAACCGCCTCGAGCAGATTCTCGAAATGTTCGAGCAGGCGCCGCACCGTGTCCTCGCGGAACAGCGCGGTGTTGTACTCGCACGACAGCCGCCAGCCATCGGCGCGCTCCACCAGAAAGACATTGAGGTCGTACATGGCGCCGGGCGACATGGACGGAATGGGGCGCATGCGCACGCCGGCGTATTCCCACGGGCGCACGAAATCCCGCTGATAAATGAAATTGACCTGGAAGAGCAGGTTGCGTTCGGCGCTGCGCTGGACGCGCAGAACCTCGGCTACGCGCTCCACGGGGAGATCCTGGTGGGCCAGCGCGTCGAGCACGGTTTGGCGGACGCGCGCGAGCAGCGTCTCGAAGCTGGGATCGCCCGATGCGTCCGCGCGCAGCACCAGGGTGTTGATGAACGGCCCGATCAGCGGCTCCACTTCGACGGAATTGCGTCCCACCACCTGGGAGCCAACCACGATATCGTGCTCGCCGGTGTAGCGGTGCAGCAGCGCGGTGAACGCGGCGAACATGGTCATGAACAGGGTGGCGTCGTGCCTGCGGCTGAGGCCGGCCATGGAGCCGGTCAGGTGCACCGGCAGCAGGCGCGAGACGATGTGCCCGATGGCGGCATTGCCCCCGGCGCGAGGATGGTCGGGCATCACCTCGAACTGGGGCAGGTCGGCCAGTTGCCGTTTCCAGTAGGCCTCATGCTCCATCTGCGCGAGCTCGTTGTCGTGCTCCTGCTGCCACAGCGTATAGTCGGCATACTGGATGGCCAGCTCCGGCAGCGGCGAATCCGCGCCGGCGTGGAACGCTTCATATATGGCGCCCAGCTCGTCGGTGATCACGCCGATGGACCAGCCGTCGGAGACGATGTGGTGGATGGTAATCAACAGGATGTGCTCGTCGTCGGCGACGCGCAGCAGGCCGGTTCGCAATAGTGGCGCGATGGAGAGGTCGAAGGTCCGCTGGGCCTCCTCAGTGGCCAGCCGGCCGGCTTCCGCCGAACGCCGCGGTTCGGGAATGGCCCGCAGATCGGTGACCGGCATGGGGATGGTCATCGACGGAGCGACAAGTTGCATTACCTGTCCGTCGATCATGGAGAAGCTGGCGCGCAGGATCTCGTGACGGCGGACAATTTCGTTCATGGCGCGGGCGAGCGCGGGCACGTCGAGCGGCCCGGTGAGGCCGAAGCGGACGGCAACGTTCATGGAAGCGTCGCCGGGCTTCAGTTGGTCGAGGACCCAGAAGCGTTGCTGGCCGGATGAGGCGGGCAGCGCCAGCATGTCCCCGGCCGGCGGGTCCGCGGTGCTGAGCGTGGTGGTTTCAGCGAGCATTCAGACGGGCCTCCTGACACGGAAGCGATCTCGGGAAACGGGACGGATGCCAGCGGCCACCGGCTCGTGCGCGGCGCCGGATTCGCCGTCCACCACCGCGCTTAGAGCGCCGATGGTGCGGTACTGCAGAAGCTGCCTGGGCGTGATGGCGAGGCCGTGACTGGCTGCGCGCGACGCGATCTGGAACAGGTGAATGGAATCTGCGCCGAGCGTGAACAGATCGTCATCGATGCCCACGCGATCCACCTTGAGCACCTGCTGCCAGACGGAGGCCATGGTCCGCTCCGCCTCGGTTCGCGGCGCCACGAAGCGGTCTTCGCGGGCGGCGGCCGATGGCGGAGGAAGGGCACCCAGGGCGCGCCGGTCGATCTTGCCGTTTGGCGTGAGCGGCAGAGAATCCATGACCACAAAGATGCCCGGAACCATGTAGTCCGGAAGACGTTTGGCGACGGCGTCACGCAGGAGCGCGGCGTCGAAGGCATTCCGTTGGGCGGCGACAACGTAGGCCGCCAGGCGCTTGTCACCCGGCTGGTCCTGGCGCACGATGACGGCGCCGTCGCGCACCGCCGGATCGCCCAGCAGGGCGGATTCGATCTCGCCCAGTTCGATGCGGTATCCGCGAATCTTCACCTGGTTGTCGAGGCGGCCGAGGCAGAGGAGGCGGCCATCGGCGAGATAGCGGGCCAGATCGCCGGTGCGATACATGCGCGCGTTGGGCGAGGCTGCTAACGGATCGGCCACGAACTTCTCTGCAGTCAGCTCGGGGCGGTTGCGATAGCCGCGCGCCAGACCGTCACCCGCTATGTAGAGCTCACCAGGTACGCCGGCCGCGGTGGGCTGGCCGTTTTGGTCGAGCACGTACATCTGCGTGTTGGCGATAGGATGGCCGATGGGCACCGGTCCGTCGCCGGAGGTAACCGGATGGACCGCGGACCAGATGGTGGTCTCGGTGGGACCGTACATGTTCCACAGCGAAGCGCCGCGCGGGACCAGATCGTTGGCGAGCTCGCGGGTGAGCTCTTCGCCACCGCAAAGCATCTTCAAGCTCGGGCTGCCTGGCCACCCGGCTTCCAGCAGAAGCTTCCACGTGGTGGGCGTCGCCTGCATGAGGGTGATGCCCGCGCGCTCGATGAGCGACATCAGCTCCCTGCCATCGCGCGTGACGTCACGCGATGCGATTACCACTTCGGCGCCGGCGATGAGCGGGAGGTAGAGTTCGAGTCCGGCGATGTCGAAGGAAAGCGTGGTCACGGCGAGCAGGCGGTCGGCCGCGGAAATACCGGGCTCGCGGCGCATGGACCACAGGAAATTTGTCAGCGCGCGGTGTTCGATCTCCACGCCCTTCGGCTTTCCGGTGGAACCCGAGGTGTAGATGACGTAGGCGAGCTGATTTGTCGCGACGGCGGGGAGGGCGGCGGCCGGCTCCGCTTCCAGCGCCGGCCAGTTGAGGGAGCTCAGAACCAGGGCCACGCCCGCATCCTGCCGAATGAAGGCCAGGCGGTCCTCGGGGAAGTGCGGATCGAGCGGCAGGTAAGCAGCGCCCGCCTTGAGAACGGCGAGAACCGCGGTCAGCATGTCGAGCGAGGGCTCCAGAGAAATGCCGACCAGGGCGCCGCGTCCCGCGCCATTGCGCTGCAGCCAGTGGGCGAGCTGATTGCTTCTGCTGTTCAGCTCCCGATAGGACATGCGGGCCGAGCCGAAGCTGGCGGCGATGGCATCGGGGGTGAGAGCGGCCTGCTCTTCAAAGAGCTGATGGACGCACTTGTCGCGAGGATAATGGGCCGCGGTGCCGTTCCACGTGGCGAGCATGGTGCTGCGCTCCGCGTCGCTCAGCAAGGGCATGGACGAGACCGGCTGCTCCGCACCGGCGGCGAACCCGAGCAGCAACGTCTCGTAGTAGCGCAGCCAGCGCGCCACGGTGGCGCCGTCGAACAGATCGGTATTGTAGTCGCAGTGCAGGGTGAGGCCGTCGGGGGAATCGACGATGTTCAGAAACAGATCGAAGTTCACGAAGCGCTTGGGGCTTTGGGTGACGGTGGCATCGAGCCCGTGAAAATCGAGCCGGGCGCCGATGCGCTCCACGTTGAACTGCACCTCCACCAGAGGCAGCCTGCTGGGATTGCGCGGGATGGCCAGTTTGCGCACCAGCGTGCCGTAGGTGTAGCTCTGGTGCTCGTAGGCGTCGAGGAGCTTGCGGCGGCTGTGGGCCAGCACATCGCTGAACTTCGCCTCGCCCGCCACTTTCAGGCGGATGGGCAGGAGATTCACGCAATGGCCCACCAGGGTCTGGCCGGCCAGCGCGGATTGGGCCGCCGCCGGAATGCCCACGACGATGTCCGACTGTCCCGTCAGCCGCGAGAGCAGCGCCTGGAAGCCGCATAGCAACGTGCTGAACAGCGTGGAACCGCGTTGCGCGCCCGCCTTGCGGATCTTCTGCGCGGTTTCCGCGTCGATCTTCGCGGTATGAGTGAAGCCGCGATAGGACTTCAAGGCCGGCCGCGGACGATCGAGCGGTAATTCCAGCGGCGGCACGGGCTCGGCGAATTCGGAGACCCAGTACTTCTCGACGCCGGCGTCGATGCTTTGATGCGCCTGGCTGGCGGCATACTCGCTGAATCGCAGCGGAACCGGCAGCTCGCAGTGCAGACCCCGGCATGTTGCGGTGTAGAGCTTGCTCAGCTCGTCCAGGATTACGTTGACGGACCAGCCATCGCACACCATATGGTGGGCGGTGACGAACAGAATATGTTCGTCCGCGCTGAGCCGGACCAGCCGCGCGCGAATCAGCGGCCCGTGAATCAGATCGAACGCGGTTCTTGCGTCCTGGTCCTTGATGGAGTCGATGTCGGGGCGGGGAATTGGGGGACACTCCACGGGAACGTCGACGTGAGGGAGAACGCGCAGGGAATCGCCGGATTCGGTGAGCGTGGCGCGGAGAGCCTCATGGCGGTCCACCACGGTCTGCAGCGACTCGCGCAACGCGGCTTCATTCAGCGGGCCGCGCAGACGAACGGTGAAGCCTTCGTTGTAGGAGCACGATTCTTCGTCGCCGAGCTGCGCCGAGAGGCGGATCTCCATCTGCGCCTCGGTCAACGGCGCCTCCACCGGGATGCCCGCCGTGCGGCCCGCGGGAGCCGGCAGGAAGCCACCCTCCTGCATTTCCGCGATGCTGTCGCGGAAGGCCCGGACGATTCGTTCGAGATCCTCCTCCGTGTGCGCCGTGGTGAGGAAGCAGGGGAAGCCTTCGCGGAGATTCACGCCTTTTTCGAGCAGGTGGTAATAAAGCAGGCCGGCGAAACGCTGATCGGCGGGGAAGCCGAAATAGAAGATGGAGCGGAAGTTCTGAATGCGCGTGGGCACGGCGCCTTCCTCGAACAGCGAGTTCAGACGGCGCACCAGGCGGCCGGTCTTCGCGCTCAGCTCTTCCTGGAGCTGCGGGCCGGCTTCCTTCAGATGATTCAATACGGCGTGCGCGGCGGCCATGGCCAGGGGATGCCGCACGAAGGTGCCGGCGAAGAAAGTGACGCCGACCTCGGGAAACGAGTCGTCCCCGTACTGCCACATGCCGCCGTCCAGCGCGTCCATGTACTTCGCTTTGCCGGCGAGGACGCCGATGGGCAGACCGCCGCCGATCACTTTTCCGTAGGTGGCCATATCCGCGCGAATTCCGAACAGCGCCTGGACGCCGCCCGGATGCGTGCGAAAGCCGGTGACCACTTCGTCGAAGATGAGCGCGACGCCGGCCGGCTCGGTGATGGCGCGAAGCTCGCGCAGGAACTCCACGGGCTGGAGATCGGGATGGCGGCTCTGCACGGGTTCCACCAGCACCGCCGCCAGCTCGTGGGCGTGCGCGCGAATGATCTCGAGCGAGGCGGGCGAACCATACTCGAGCACCATGGCGTTGGCGGCCATTTCGTCGGGGATGCCGGGGGCCACGGGACGGGACTTCGGCTGGCCGCCTGGCTTTCCGGTGGCCTTCAACAGCACCTCATCGAAGGTGCCGTGATAATCGCCGGTGAAATAGACGATCTTTTTCCGGTTGCTGACCGTGCGGGCGAGGCGCAGTGCGGCCATTACGGCCTCCGAGCCGGTGTTGCAGAACGCGGCGCGCTCCATGCCGGTCAACTCGCACAGCAGATGCGCCACTTGTGCGGCGTACGGCGTTTGCGGGCCGATCTCGATTCCGGTGTGCAGTTGCTTTTCCACCGCTTCGCGGACGAAGGAAGGGCCGTGACCGAACATGGTCACGCCGAAGCCGTTCTGCAGGTCGATGTATTCGTTTCCATCCACGTCGTAGAGTCTGGAGCCGGACGAGCGAACGACGGTGAGGGGATACACCAGATCCTTCCATTGCGCGCGGAAGCCCGACGCGACGCGCGGATCGGCCAGGACGGCACGGTGGGCCTGGGTCAGCCGTTTCGATTCCTTCGTGCGCGCGGTGTAGCGAGCGATGAACGCGTCGAGGTATTCCTGCTGCCGGGCGGAGAAACCGGTGGCGGCGGCGTGGGTTTGCGGCGGCTTGTAGGGTCCGAAAGCTTCGAATTTCGGCGCTTCGTGCTTCGGGCTGGATGGCGGAGCGGGCGCTGGAGATGGAGCTTGCGCCGCCGCTGGCGTGAACGAGCGCATCATCTCGATCTGGCGCGCGGCGAGGTCGTTGAATGCCTGCAACTGATCCTTCAAGAGCTGTTCGAGACCGCCGGCAGGGGCCGTGGCGAGGGCTGCGGGCTGCGGAGTGGGTGGCGCGACGGAGGGCGCTGCCGGTTCGGCAACCACATCCGGGGGGAGGACGGAATCGAGGTGCGCGGCCAGTTGTTGCAGGGTGGAGAGGTCGTCCAGCAGTTGCGCGAAACGGATCTTCACTCCGTACTTGCTTTCCAGCGATTGCGTCACCTGCGTGAGAAAGAGCGAGTCAAATCCCAGATCCAGGAACGTGGTTCCCATGCTGTCGGCGTTCAGTTCCAGACCCGACAATTCTTCGAGCAGGGACAGCAGTTCGCTGCGCAGCCGGTCCTGCCGGCCGGCGCGGTTGGCGGTCTTTGCACCTGGCACTTCCATTACCTGTTTCTTCTCCGTTTCGGTTTCGGCTTGTACTTGCGGCGGATCGATCCAGTAGCGCTTCCGCTCAAATGGATAGGAAGGCAGCGACACCCGTTTGCGCCGCTGGCCCCGGTACATTTCGTTCCAGTCGGGTTCGTTGCCGTACTGCCAGAGGCGGCCCAGTGCAGACAGCAGAGCGGCGATCTCCGGCTGATCGGCGGATGCGGCGGGAAGGCTGGCGACGGCTTTCAACTCATTCGGTTTGTCGCCGTGCTGGCGGACCAGAGTGGTCAATGCCTGGCCCGGGCCCACCTCCAGCACGCACCACGGCTTCTCATTCTGAAGGCGGCTGACCGCGGCGGAGAACTGCACGGTGTCGCGGCAATGACGGGCGAAGTAGTCCGCGCTGGTGGCCTGCTCGGGGGTGATCCAATCGCCGGTGAGCGTGGATACGTACGGTATCCGCGGAGGGTGGAGCGCGATCTGGCGGATGCGTTCGGCCAGCGGCGCGAGAATGGGATCCACCATGGGCGAATGGAAAGCGTGCGACGTGCGCAATCTTCGGCACGGGATGCCGGCGCCGTTGAGCGAATGCTCCAGAGACTCGATCGCGCTCGCCGGACCGGACACCACGCACAAAGACGGGCTGTTCACCGCCGCCAGCGCGAGTTCGGCGGTCAGATAGCGGCGCACCTCGCCGGCTGAAGCGCGCACCGAGAGCATCACGCCTTCGGGCAGATCCTGCATCATACGGCCGCGCGCGGCCACCAGCGACAGCGCATCGGAAAGCGAGAAAACGCCGGCCAGACACGCGGCCACGAACTCGCCGACACTATGACCGACCATCGCCCGCGGACGGATACCCCAGATCATCCACTGCTTCGCCAGCGCAAACTCTATGGCGAAGATGGCCGGCTGCGCCAGAGCGGTCTGATTCAGCCGCTCCGTGGCGATGGCTTCGCGAAGGTCGAGACCCAGCGAGGGGCGCAGGATCTCCGCGCATTCGTCGATGCACTCGCGGAACACCGGCAGCGCTGCGTAGAGCTCCTGGCCCATGCCTGGGTACTGTGCGCCCTGTCCGGGGAACGCGAACACGAGCGGGAGAGCGGCAGTGGGGCAGATCTCCGGTTTGCCGGATGGATCGCTCAACTGCTTTATGGCGTCCTCGGCCGAAGAGCACACCACGGCGCGCCGTTGGGCAAACTGGCGGCGGCCTGTCTGCAGGGTCCACGCGGCGTCGGCCAGAGGGAGATCCGCGTGGGACTGCAAGTGGCCGGCGAGATTGGCGGCTGCCCGCTGCAATGCCGCTTCGGATTTTGCCGAGATGGTCAGCAGGTGATGCGAGAAGGCGGGGCTCTCAGTGGGCGGCTTCGGCCCTTCCTCCAGAACCAGGTGCGCGTTGGTGCCGCCGATGCCAAATGCGCTGACCCCGGCGCGGCGCGGAAACGCGGCAGGTTTCCACTCCGCCAGCGTGGCGTTTACGTAGAACGGAGTGCCGGCGAAATCGATGCGCGGATTGGGATTGCGGAAGTGCAGTGACGCGGGCAGTATGCCGTGCCGTATGGAAAGCGCGGTCTTGATGAGCGCGGTTGTACCGGCGGCGGCGTCCAGGTGGCCGACATTGGTCTTGGCCGTACCGATGGCGCAGAACTGTTTCTCGCTGGTGCGTGCGCGGAAGGCCTCGGTGAGGGCCGCGATCTCGATGGGATCTCCCAGCGGCGTAGCCGTGCCATGCGCTTCGATGTATGTGATGGTGGCGGGATCGACGCCGGCCATCTCATGCGCCTTGCGGATGGCGGCGGTTTGCCCGGCCACGCCAGGAGCCGCGAAGCCCACCTTGCCGGCGCCGTCGTTATTAACGCCGTAGCCTTTGATGACGGCATAAATGCAGTCGCCGGCGGCGAGCGCGTCCTCCAGCCGTTTCAGAACCACCACCGCGCAACCACATCCGAAGACCGTGCCCTTCGCGTCGGCGTCAAAGGCGCGGCAGTATCCGTCCTCCGATGCAAGTCCGCCCTCGGTGGGCACGTGCCCGCGCTTTTGCGGCAGGGTGATGGAGACGCCGCCCGCCAGCGCCATGTCGCACTGGCCGCCAATGAGGTTCTCGCACGCCTGCGTAACCGCCACCAGCGAGGTGGAGCAGGCCGTGCCCATGGTGATGCTGGGGCCGGTGAGGTTGAGCTTGTAGGAAACCCGGCTGCAGAGATAATCCGGGCTGGTGCCCAGCATGGTGGTGTAGTTGTCCACCTGGTATCCGGTGACGTAATTCTCAATGAATTCCCGATTCACGCAGAGGTGGCGCAGGAAATAGCTGTTCGGGCTGCACCCGGCGAACACGCCGACGCGGCCGCGGTAGCGCGACGGATCGCATCCGGCGTCGTCCAGCGCGTCGGAGGAACACTCCAGAAAAACGCGGTGCTGCGGGTCCATCAGCTCGGCTTCCTTCGGAAGAATGCCGAAGAACGACGCGTCGAACTTGTCGACGTCGTCGAGGATGGAGCGGGCCTTGACCGTGCCCGGCCCTTTGCGGGCTTCGGCTTCGTCATCGCTGAAGCGGGTGATGGACTCGACGCCGTTCTTCAGGTTTTCCCAGAACTCGCGAACGTTCTTCGCGCCGGGAAACCGGCCGGCCATGCCGACGATGGCGATGTCGCGCTGGCCTGGCCGCGCTCGGAGGGGAATTGGGGGACACTCCGGAGTGTCGTCGCGGCCGGCGAGGAAACCGGCCAGCGCGCGAATGCTTGGGTAGCTGAACAGATCGGCAATGGTGATGGTGGTATGGAGCCGCGCTTCGAGGCGCCCGTGCACCTGCAGCAACTGCAGCGAGTTTCCGCCGAGATCGAAGAACGCCAGATCCGGGTCGGGCGATTTCACATCGAGCGCCTGCTCCCAGATCTCGGCGATGATTTGTTCCACCTCGGAGCGCGGAGGGGGAATTGGGGGACACTCGGCGCCGGATGAAGTGCCCCCAATTCCGCACAGCGCGCGGCGATCCACTTTCCCATTCGCGTTCAGCGGCAGCGTGTCCACCACAACGAACTGCGCAGGGATCATATACGGCGGGAGTCTCTCGCCGAGGAAAGCGCGGAGATCGGCCGCCGCCGGGCGCTCTCCGTTTCGCGGAACCACCCACGCGATCAGGCTCTTCTGCTCGGAGCGGCCTTCCTGCAGCGCCACCGCCGACTGTCTGACGCCGGCGTACTGGTTCAGCGCGATCTCGATCTCGCCCAGCTCGACGCGAAAGCCGCGCAGCTTGACCTGCTTGTCAACGCGTCCCAGAAACTCGACCACGCCATCCTCGCGAAACCTCGCCAGATCGCCGGTGCGATACAGACGCGCGCCCGGGCGATCGGAGAACGAATCCGGCAGGAACCGCTCCGCGGTGAGCTCGGGCTGGTTGAGGTAGCCTCGGGCGATGCCGTCGCCGCCCGCATACAGCTCGCCGGTCTGCCCGGGGGCGACGAGTTGCCGCTGTTCGTCGAGAATGTAAACGGTTGTGTTCGCGATCGGCTTCCCGATGGGGACTGGCACGCTGGCCGGATGATCCCGCGGGATGGTGTAGCAGCAGGTGAACACCGTGCCTTCGGTGGGCCCGTATCCGTTCATCAGGCGGATGCCTGGAGCGGCGTCCAGAAGCCTGCGCACGTGCGCGGGCGAGAGGACATCGCCGCCGGAGGTCAACTGTTGCAGCTCGGCCAGGGCTTCGATCTGCTGATCCACCATGGCATGGAACAGCCCAGCCGTGAGCCAAAGCGCGGTGACCCGGTGACGTCGAAGCGCCCGCGCGATGTCGGCGAGCGTTGGCAGGCCGGGGGGCATGATGGCCAGTACCGCGCCATTTAACAGCGGGCCCCAGATCTCCAGAGTGGAGGCGTCGAAGGGCAGCGGGGCAAGCTGAAGAAACACCTGGCGGTGGTCGAACGAAGCGTAGTTGGTGTTCTGAACCAGCCGTACCACCGAGCGATGTTCCACCATCACGCCCTTTGGCGCGCCGGTTGAACCGGAGGTGAACATCACGTAGGCGAGGCCCTCCGCCGAGCTGATGTTCGGCGGGTTGGCGTCCGCGCTTCCCGCGATCGTCGCGGTCTCGATCACCGGCGCCGGAAGATTGCCGGCATGCCGCGCCAGTGCCGGCTCGGTCAGCAGGGCCACCGGATGGAGATCAGCCAGCAGTGCCTGTATCCGCGCCGGCGGATCGTTGGGATCGAGAGGCGCATAGGCGCCCCCGGCCTTGAGAATGCCGAGCAGCGCCGCAACCGTCTCCGGCGAACGCTCCATCAGCAGCGCCACCAGGGAGTCGCGCACCACGCCGAGATCCCGCAGGTGAGAAGCGATCCGATTAGCGCGGGCATTGAGCTCGCTATAGGTCCAGCGGACGTCTTTGAAAGCGAGAGCGGTGGCATGGGGTGTTTTCGCCGCCTGCCGCTCGAAGACCTCATGAACGCACAAATCGCGGGGGTACGGTGAGTCCGTACGGTTCCAGTTCCGAAGAAGTTGCCTGTCAGTTTCCGCCAGCATAAGACGAGTGATTTCTGTCGCTAACTAACCGCAGATCGAGGTTAAAGCAATAAGCCAGGGGTGACTATGAGCCATAGGTTCAGTACCCTCCGGGAAAGTAACGTTCCACTGGTACCCCTCAGGCCGAGGGCGCCCGGTGGGCCGGCGCGGGCGCGCCCGTGACCAGCGGTTCGAGCCTCGGCCAAACGGCGGACCGGTACACCTCGGCGACTCGCTGCAACATCCGGCCGACGGTGAATTCCCGCTCGAAGCGCCGTCGACTGGCGGCTCCCATTCGCTCGCGCAATGAGGCATCGCGCAGAAGCAGTTCGAGCCGCTGCCGGAACGCCGCCACATCACCGGGTGGCACGGTAAAGCCTGTGGACCCGTCCGAGACTGCCTCGCGCACCCCGTTTACGTCGGAGGCGACCACGGGCAAACCGGCTCGCATCGCCTCCAGAATGCTGATGGGGAAGCCTTCCCACTTCGTGAACAGGGCAAAGATATGAGAAGCCGCGAGGATCTCCGGAATATCCAGGCGATTGCCGGTGAACTCCACGCGGTCCCGAAGGACGTAGCGCTCCACCTGGGCCTCGACGGCGGGACGCGCCGGCCCGTCGCCCACCAGCAGAAGGCGGAACGGCTGGCGAATTCCGGCCACGGCGTCAATCAGCAGGGACTGCGCCTTCTGCTCGCTGAAGCGCGCCACCATGACGATGCGCGGCGCCTCGTTCGCGACATGGCCAGGCTGCGCGCGATGCGGACAATCGGCAATGCCATTGTGCACGGTGATGAACTTGTCCGGCCCGGCAATGTGGTGGTCCACGGCCAGCGCCCGGTTCGCATCGGACACGGTAATGATGCGCGACGCGCAGCGGGCGGCTATCCGCTCCAGAGGAATGCCCACCGCCTTCCATTTCCAGGAAGCGGCCTCCGCGAAGCACCAGGTGTGCGCGGTGAACACCGCCGGCACGCGGGCCAGACGCGCCGCGGCGCGCCCGATGACGCCGGCCTTGGAGGTGTGGGTGTGGACGACGTCGGGCCGCACGGCGCGAATCAGGCGATAGCACTCCACCAGCGCACGGACATCCTGCAAGGGGCGCATGGGCTGCACCAGATCCGGCAGGATATGCCAGCGAATGCCCATTTGTCCGGCCGCTTCGGTGAGGAAGCCGCGTTCGCCGGCGCCCAGCTCTACGTCGAAGCGCTCGCGGAATCCGCGCAGTAAATCGAGCACATGGGTCTGGCCGCCGCCGAGTTCGGCCCGAGTGATCAGCAGGAGAACTTTCATGACGCGCTCCTCACAACCCAGCCGGGCCGCAACCTGAGAACAAGGCGGCCTGAGAGCCTGCCCCACTTCTGGCATCTGCGATCTGGCCGAGAGCCCGGATCGTCAAGACGCAGCAGTACGCCGGAGTCCATGGACACGCGGCGCGAGCCGCGTACTCGACTGGAGCGCCGAAGAAACGCGGCTGTCGCCGGGCGTTGGGCATGGCCGTTTCGGCCACCGAACCGGATGAAGAGATCCAAGAGGCGCGGCTGTCGCCGCACGTCCCTGGCTTTTCGAGGGTGTCCCTGATTGCCGGCAAAACCCGCTCTCATGACGCGTTCCTCATAACTGCTCTCGGAGGACTCGCCGGGTTTGTGCGGCCGACCGGTCCCACGTGATCTCCCGCACGCGGGCCAGCCCGGCTTCGCGAAGCTGGTTGCGCAGGTCCGCGCACTCGACCACGCGGCGCACGCCCTCGGCGATGGACTCCGTGTTCGCCGGATCCACCAGAACGGCGGCGCCCCCCACCACTTCCGGGAGCGAGGTGGCGGCCGACGTGACCACCGGCGTTCCGCAGGCCATGGCTTCCAGCGGAGGCAGGCCGAAGCCTTCGTACAGCGACGGGTAGATCAGCGCCAGCGCGCCCGAGTAGAGCGCGGGCAGTTGTTCCTGCCTTGCGTAGCCGATGAAGCGCACTCGCGGGGGTGTGTCGACGGTCTTCGCCATGGAGAAGACCAGCGAGGATTCTTCACGGCCGGTGACCACCAGTTCCAGGTCCTCGGGCAATCGCCGAAGAAGCAGGCGCCATGCCTCCAGCAGCCGCGTCAGGTTCTTTCTCGGATCGCGCGAACCGGTGGCCAGCAGATAGCGCGGGCCGCGGATGCCGAGTGCGCGGCGCATCTCTTCGATGGCCTCGGCGGGCTGTGGAGTGAACTGCGCATCCACGCCGTTCCAGACCACCGTGACTTTGCCCGGCTCCACGCCGAATCGCTCCATCAGCCGTTGCCGGGTGAACTCGGAGACGGCGATAATGTGCTGCACTCGACGAACGAGTCTGGGCAGAAGCCAGCGGTACCATGCCGAGAATCGCGGACTGAACCATTCCGGCCGGTCGATGGGGATGATGTCGTGAATGGTGCAAACCTGGCGCGAGACGGCCAGCGGACCGGTGTTGTTGGGGCTCCACAGCAGCCGCCCGCGCGATGCCGCCGGCAGGTACAACTGCTCCCAGAGGTGTCCTTCGGCGCCGCGCAGCGGACGACGCGGCCGCACCACGTCCAGCTCCGCGCCGAAACGCCGGGTCATTTCGAGGCCGTAGCGCTGCATGCCCGTGGGCACGTGCGAATAGAAGCGGGCGTTCAGTGCGATGGCGGCCATGCGGGATTCTCCTGCCAGATGCGATAGCGGCGGGCGTAATACGAGCAGCCGAAGGCCAGCGCGGCGAGCACGCAGATGGGCAGAAACACGCGCCCCTCGGCCCAGTAGATAATGCGCGTCAGCTCGATGACCCCGACGAAGATCACCGGGTAGACCATCAGTCCGAGCGGGCGCTTCTGCTGAAACAGGCGATACAGCACGCCGCAGACGAGGCCGCAGAGCAGCCAGTACAGCAGCGCTCCCATGAATCCGAAATCGAGCATCGGCAGCAGGAATCCGCCGCCGTTGTTGAATTCGGGATTGGCCTCCGCGGTCAGATAGCACATGTACGGATCCACTTCCTTCAAGGCCATCGGAAAGTTCGGGTACAGCGCGCCGGTGATGTTGCTCAGCACGGGCAGCCGCCACGCCAGATGCAGGGTGAAGAAGGGCGCGCCGGTGGGTTCGATCCGCTCAATCAGCAGCGCGCCATTGTTCAGAGCGGTGACGTAATAGCCCAGCAAGCGAAGGCTGACGAACTGCCAGAAGGTGAGGTCGCCGCCCGCGTAGTAGTTGATCCACGAGCGGAAATACTCCGACGCGCCGAAGACGCCGATCAGTCCGACGTAGCCGATTACCGGCGCCGCGCGCAGCAGGGGCCAGAGACGGCCCGCGAATCGCGGCGAATCCATGAGGCCCAGGCGCACCAGAATAACCACCATGGGGATGAGCAGCTCCATGACGGCCAGCCGCTCGCTGTTCATCAGGGCGCGCACGATGGTGCAGGCGAACAGAATGGCGCACTTCGGCAGAACCAGACGCCAGCCTTTCACCAGGCCGATCGGCACCGCCAGGACGTAGGCCACCATGGCCAGTTGCGTCAGCGTGGTAACGCCGCTGATGGTGCCCAGGTAGACTTCCTTCATCACGTAGCTGGCGCCCTTGTCGCCGTGCAGGACGCCGAGCGCCAGGGCCAGATTGGCGCCCCGGGAGACGGCCGCGCCCGCCCACACCACGTAACCGGCCAGGGTGAGCCAGAAACAGGCGGTGAAGAGGCGCTGGATGGAATTCCACGGGAGGCGCTCCATCCATTGCGAGTCCGCGGTGCGGTTGCCGTGAAGGCGCTTCAGAGCGCCCGCTGCCGCACCGAACGAGAACGCGGCCACGCAGGCCAGCGTGATCCACAGGTGGGTCACGTCGAAGAACTTGGGCGTTTTCCAGTAGACCCGGTACATCCAGTCGGGCACCACGAGGGCGGCCACGGTCAGAATGGTGCCCATCACGCCCACCACCCACGCCGGATTGAGCCACCAGAGCTCGTGTTCGCGAGTCATCTCAGGTCTCCGCCGCGAGGCACACGGGCGCGGGGCCCGGCGTGGTGCGCAGGGCAGCCAGAGTCAGGCTGGCGCAGACGAACGCTTCCGAAAGAACCACCGCCCAGGCCATGCCGATATGGGCGAATCGCGGGGCCAGCGCCACCGAGAGCGCGACGTTGAGCAGACCGGCGGCGATGATGATCTGGTTGATCGCGGCGTCCTTGCCGAACGGCAGCAGCCACTGAACGCCTACCGAGTTCGTGATGGAGAGCAGCAAGGGAAGCGCGGACAGAATGCGCAGCACCGCGACGGCTGGCTGGAACGCGGCGCCAAGAAGCAAGCGGGTGAGCCACGGCGCCGCCACGAAAAGGCCCGTGCTGAGAGCCAGGCCGCCGCCGATCATGGCCATGGCGCCCAGCCTGGCCAGCGGGGCGGCTGCATCGCGTCCCTGTTTCGCCAGATGGCTCAGGCGCGGGTAGACCGCGTCGCGGATGGGAATCAGCAGACCGAACGCGGCTTTGGATATCTTCTCCGCGGCGGCGAAATAGCCCACTACCACTGGGCCGGCGAACAACCCCAGCAGGAACGAATTGCCCACGCCGTAGAGGCTCTCCGCGCTGCGGAACACGAACATCGGCCAGCCCATCAGGATGGCCCTCCGCACCAGCGCGGGCGACGGACTCCGCAGGGGGATGGTGCGGTAGGCCAGCAGCAGCGCGGCGAGGGTGGTGACGGCCGGCGCGATGCCCGCCAGAGCCATCACCTTCCAGCCGTCCGCGGGCGAGTGGACGAACACGAAGAGCCCAAACAGCGCGGCAGTCTTGCCGCCGATCTCCAGTCCCGAGGACAGCCGCAGGCGTTCCAGCCCCTGAAAGAACCAGACCGGCGCGAAGCCCTGGCAGACGCCGTAGACCATCCCGCCCATGAGCAGCGTGGGGTTTTCGCGCAGCAGAGGAATCCAACGCGCGATGGTCAGGGCCAGGGCCACGCCCAAAACCGAAAGCAGCGCCTGTGCGCCGAGGACGCCGGCCATCACTTCGCCGCATTTCTCCGGACAGTCGCGATTTCGGGCGACTTCGCGCGTCGCGGAAAGGTTGAATCCGAACTCGATGAGGATGACCAGAAATTCGGCCACCGCGGTGACGAAGGCCACCTTGCCCCACCCCACCGGTCCCAGCACGCGCGCGAGATACGGCACGCTGATCAGTGGAATGACCTTCCGTCCGAATTGCACGCCGTACAGCGCGGCCACGTTCTGCGCCATGCGGCTGCCTGCAATGCGCCGCCCGTCGATCTTTTTTATGAGCGCGGATATCATCGTGCGAAACCCGCTACTTGATGCCCCACATGGCGATGGTCAGCGGCGACTCGGCCAGGCGCATCAACGGCTCCACGCGGCTTACCCAGTTGCGCGGCACCACGATCATGTCCCCCGAGCGAATGGAAATGTCCTCGTTGATACTCGACGGGGACATGAGTTTGCGCACGTCGAGCAGGCGCACCTGGGCCGTCTCCTCGTCCCTCTTGCGCATGAGAATCACCTGGGTGCGTTTGGAGCTTTCCTTCAGCCCGCCGCTGAGGGCCAGCGCCTCGATCAGGCTGACCTGGCCGTGCAATTCGAATCGTCCGGGATGAGCCACTTCCCCGGCCACGACGAAGTACGGCTTAACGTACTCGCGCAGCAGAACGGTCACCTCGGGGTCGGCCAGGCGGTCGGCCGCGCGGGCGGCGATGGCCTTCGAGGCCTGGTCGAGGGTGAGCCCGGCGAGCTTCACCTGCCCCACGAAGGGAAGCGAAACGTAGCCGTCCGGCTGCAGCGCGGCGGTGGCGTTGTACTCGGGGGTGTAGCGATACTGGACCTCTACTTTGTCTTCCGCCTGCAGCTTGTACTGCGGATCGCGGTCCGCGAAGCCGGTGGTTTGGGCAGCGGCCAGACAACTCAGCAGAGCAAGGGCCGCAAGGATCACATGGACACGCGGCGCCAGCCGCGTTTGTGCGGCTCTCGAGGGAACGCGGCTGATGCCGCGTGTCCGGTCCATGTTCAGAGTGGCTTTCATAGCAATTTGTAGAGGAACTCCGGCACCGGATACGTCCGCCGGTTGAGCACCAGTCCCAGCAGGCGATCCGTGGAATGCCGCAGCATTTTTTGCGCGTGCTCGATCTGATCGCGCCGCGTTTGTTCCGCGGCCACCACCAGAAACACGCCGTCGCTGTCCTGGCTGAGGCGAAGCGCGTCGCCCGCCTCGTTCAGCGCCGGGCAATCGATCAGCACAAAATCGAAATCGGGCGGAACGAAGTTCGGACAGATGCGATCGAGAAAGCAATCGGGCACCTGCTTCATGTGGCCCTCGTCGAGCAGAGCCCAGACGTCGGGCGCTCTCTCGATGTAGCCCCGCGCGGCGTGCTGCAGATACCGGTCGGCGGCGCCGTCGAGCATGCGCGAGGATGCGGTCAGCACCCGGCAGTGTTCTTCCTCGGCCAGAGCGCTGGCCACCAGTTGCACCACGTAGCTCACGCCGGCGCCCGGAGCGGGCGCGGTGAACAGGAACGCACCACGGCCGCCACCCGCGGTTCTGGCTCGAATCATGGTCTGTAAAAGCGGCTGCAGGAATCCGGGATGTTCGCTGGTGGCCGCGTGCCGTTTCAGCGGCGGGCGCGAGAACGGAACCAGCGCGCGCGGACGGAACTCCTCGGGAAGGGTGCTCATCGCGTTTTGATCCTGACCCGCACGAGCGCTGCGGAACGCTCCGTCGGCCGATACCCAACCGTGGCCAGCACCGGCGTTCCGGCGAAGGATTCCAGCTCCCACGGCGTGCACACCGTGCGCCGCGACTGGCCGATGAACAGAGCGCCGACGTGAATGAGCGCGACCGCCAGCAGATAGCCCCCGATCAGACCCCCGCTCAGGCGCGGTTGCGGCAGCACGGGGACCCGGGGCGGCTCGGCGATCGCGATATTGGCAATCTTGCTCTTGTCCATGGCCTCCAGGATGCGGGCCTCCTCGCGCTTTTTCGAATACAGAACGTAGTTGTCTTCGGCGGCCTTGATCTCGCGCAGCAGCTCCTGCTCGTCCGGCAGCATGCCTTCCAAACCGCCCAGCTCCGCGCGATACTGGCGGGTCTGCTGGCTCAGCGCGTCGATGCGCCCGGTGAGGCCATTCGCCGCAGCCTCCGCGCGCGCCAGCTCCGTGTCGATGGTCTGGCGCAGGGGATTCACGTCGGTGGCTTCTTCGGTGGAATTGAGTTTTTCGGCGCGATCGAGCGCTTTCTGCGTATCGGCCATCTGCTGGTCGATCTGTTTCACCATTCGGTCGCCCGGCTGGAATTTCGTCAGCAGCTCCGTGCGCTTGTTGCGCAGCTCGGTCATGAGCGTGTTCAGCCGCTCCACCGAGTACTGGTTGGGAATGACCCGCTGCTGCGTGGCAATGCGGGGCGCCTCGGCGGTCCGTTGCTCCCGGAGGGTGGCGATGCGCTGCCGCGCCTCACTCAGATTGGCCTCCGCTTCCCGCAGCTCCGCCTGCACCTCCACAACCTTCCTGACCAGCAGCTCCTTGCGCTCGGGCGCGCCCACCACGCCCGAGTTTCTTTGAAACTGCAGCAGCTTTTCTTCGGCGTCGTGCAACTTTCGCTCGTAGACCTCGGCCTGCTGCTGGAAAAACGCGAACGAGCCGGAGGTGCTGTGGATCTGCATGTGCCGTTCGAAGTAGCCGTCGGCCAGCGATTGCAGAACGCGCGCGCTCAAGCTCGCATCCGGACTGGAATAACGCACCCGGATCATGCTGGACTTCATCAGCGGAGCAATGCGCACTTTCTTCAGAAGCTTGTCCGCCGCCCTCTCCCGGGACGCCGGTGCCGATCCGCCGAGGCGGCACTCGTCCACCACCTTCAGGAACAATTCGCGGCTGGACAGGAGCTGCATCTCGGTTCCCATTTCGGTGTCGCTGATTTCCGTCTGCATGGCGGTCATGGGGGCGCCATCCGGCGTCACCACCATGTCGGCGCGCATGTTTCTCACGAGAATGGTCATCTCCGCTTCATAGGTGCGCGGAGATTTCCACACATACAGCCCCAGTGCGACGGTGAGAAAAATGCAGAGCGAGAGAATCCAGCGGGAGTGCCGGAATAGCGTATCGGCGGCATCGCGCAACGAAGGAAGCTCGCGCCGGGGCGCCGGCATGGCGACGCTCTGGCCCGAGTTCATGTGAATCAATCTCTGCTCGTCTCGCATGAGTCCTTTGCAATTCTGTGTGGCAAAGGTTAGTGCGGCAATGGCGAGTGGGTACCGATCCCAGGGGTGGCAATACCAGAACTTCGGTTCTGCCGGAAGTCCCAGGACTACAGGTACACTCTCAAAGGAGACCGTGGTGGCGCGACGATTCGGGAAGCTTTTGATCGTGGTGGTTGGGGCCGCGGCCGCAGGTGCGCTGTTCGCCGCGGCCTGGCTGTGGTGGCAGATCGAGAGTCCCATCGCGCTCCCAAAACCGCGCGGGCCACATGCCGTGGGCCGGCAGCTCTTCGACTGGACCGACTCACGGCGCAGCCGTGAACTGATGGTCCTCGTCTGGTACCCGGCGGAGCCTGGCACGGCGCACACCCCCGCCGAATATGTGCCGGGCAGATGGGGACAGCTCGCCGCGCAGGGGATGTTCCCCATCCCCGCGCGCAGAATTCAACAGACCAGAGTGAGCGCAGGCGAAGGGGTCCCCATCCTGGGTGGCCCCCATCCCCTCGTTGTCCTGCTGCCCGGCATGGGCCGCATCGCGCCCGACTACACCACCATCGCCGAGGATCTGGCCAGCTTTGGATATGTCGTCGCGGGAGTCACTCCCACGGGCAGCGCGCGCGTTGTGGTGTTTTCGGATGGGCGCGTGGTGCCAGGGACGGACCGCGTCGATCTCGCGCGGCGGGACCAGGCGCAGGGGCTGGTGGAGGGCTGGGTGGGCGACTGCACTTTTGTGCTGGACCGTCTGGCGGCCGAACCGGCGCTGTGGGCGCACGTGGACGCCCGCCGAATCGGAATCTTCGGGCACTCCTTTGGCGGCGCCGCAGCCATGCACGCGTTGCGCCTGGACCGGCGCTTCCAGCGAGGCGCCAATCTCGACGGCGCGCCCCAGGGCAGGGAGGTCACCGGCCTCGACCGCCCACTGCTGATTATTTTTGGCGCCCCACTTCCCGCGCCGCTGCGCGCGTTGAACGACCGGATCTGGGCCGAATCAAAACGGATCTGCGAGACCGACAGCGCCGGCTGCCAATGGGAGTATTTCCCCGAAGCCGGTCACATGAACTTCTCCGATGCGGGCGTGCTGCCGTCGCGCTTTCCGGTGCCGCGCTCGCGGCTCGACCTCACTGGCATCGACGGCCGCGCTTTCCTGTGGAGGGTTGCGGATCTGCTGCGGGCGTTCTTCGATGGGATGTGAGTGCGGTTGCGGCGCCCGCGTTCGGCGCACGGACGGCGCTCCTTCGCGGTGCACGAGATGACGGCCTGGATTCGCCAGGGACACGCGGCGACGAGCCGCGTTTTTGCGGGGCCAGGCGAGTACGCGCCTGCGGCCGCGTGGGCTGTGCGAAGTGCCCGACTTGGTAGCGCTGCTCGAAATCGAAGAGCGGGGCTTAGAAAGAGCGGCGCTCGACTCTGATCCAGGAGATCCTTGCCAGTGCTCAGACTTCTCGGCTTAGCTGCCTTGTGTATTTTGCTTACGCTGATGATCTTCGTCTTGTTTGGAGTGTGGGGCGCGATCTCTCCCAAGACGGGTCCAATGTGTTTTTGGCTGCGGAAGTGCTCTTGATCGGCTGGCTGGCCGTTATCCTCATTCGTGGCCTGATGAACATCAAGACCGATGTAGCCCGTGCCAAAAGACAGATTGCCTTCTCGCTGCCATCACTGACTCTAATCGTCCTGTCCTACGCATGGCCACTGATCCGAGGAATCTCAAAGTAGCCCACTACCGCCGCGTGTCCCTGGGCCTGGTGTATGACTACGTTCGGACGACCGGGGTTTTCGGCCAAATCGCTGGTGCTTGCACTTCTATGTCGCGCACCCCTCCTTCGCCACGCAGGGCCAACGCTCGGCGCGGGCGTGAGAAGATGTGAATGAATGCGAAAGGGGGCCACGGAGTGGTGTGTGCAGGCTGACCCCCTCCGCCACGACGCCCTCGCCACGCGCACCCGCGATATCGCCGTTGAGGACCTGCTGGGCCGTACCTCCGTCCGCATCGAGGAAGACCGGATCTCCGCGAAGCTCGCCGGCAACACCGTCCTCGTGACCGGCGCCGCGGGCTCCATCGGCTCGGAGCTCTGCCGTCAGATCGCCCGCTTCGACCCGCGCGCCATTGTCGCCTTCGAGATCGCCGAAACCGCTCTGTTCTACCTCGACCTGGAGTTCCGCCAGTCGTTTCCCGGCGTCCCCTTCTTCCCGGAGATCGGCAGCATCCAGAACCAGCAGCGACTCGCCGAGGTCCTCGATCGCCACCGTCCGTCCATCCTCTATCACGCCGCCGCGTACAAGCACGTCCCCATGATGGAAACCCACGTTTTCGAGGCCGTTGAGAACAACGTCTTCGGAACCTGGAACGTCGCCCTTGCCGCCGCCCGCCATGGCGTGGGAGACTTCGTCCTGATCTCCTCGGACAAGGCGGTCCGTCCGGGGAGCATTATGGGGGCCACCAAGCGCGTGGCCGAGCTCCTTATCCTGGCGCTTCAGAATGGCGGCACGAACTTCGTCTCCGTTCGGTTCGGCAATGTCCTCGATTCCAACGGCAGCGTCATCCCCATCTTCGAGCGGCAGATCGCCGCGGGCGGCCCGGTCACCGTCACCCACCCCGAGATGCGCCGGTATTTCATGACCATCCCCGAAGCTTCGCAACTGGTTCTGCAGGCCTCGACCATGGGCCGCGGCGGTGAGATCTTCGCGCTCGACATGGGCGAGCCGGTCAGGATCGTGGACCTGGCCCGCAAACTCATCCTACTGTCCGGTCTGCGCCCCGGCGAGGACATCGGAATCGAGTTCACAGGGCTCCGTCCCGGCGAGAAGCTCTCCGAGGAACCAAACCTCGACGAGGACACTCTGCCCACTCATCACGAGAAGATCAAGATCTTCGCCGGTAAGGGCCTGCCTCCGGCCGGCATGGAATCTTATCTTGAAACGCTACGTGAAATCGGGGCCCGCCGCGACATGCCCAGCCTCATACGGACCCTGCAGGAGCTCATCCCCGACTACCACCCCAGCGCCCACTTGCTCGCTGCGGCTCACGCGGTGGCCCAACCGGCTTAGTAGGACACCGATTCCCGTGTCGTCCCCAGCTTCACCCGGCCATAGTAAATGGTCGAGTCCCACTCGGCATGGATGCGATAGTTTGACAACTCGAAGTTCACATGGTCCGTGGTCCCGTCGGGTCTCAGCCAAAGGTCCGCGATCGGCTGCGAATAGATCAATTGGCCGTCGAGCCACCATTCCACCAGGCCCCTGGATGGGTCGTGCGACCAGCGTACGTGAACGAGCATGTCGTACCAGTGATCGTATAGCAGCGGCGCGTCCGTATGAACGATGGTCTGTTTCGGTTGATTCAGATCGTCTCCGCCGCGGATAGCCATGAACAGCTCTGTCGCCGTCTCACCGGTGGGAAGCTTGGCTTTGGAGTCGACGCCCCAGCAAAGTTCCGGCAGTTCCTGCTTGATCTCGCCCGACGCGATGAAGCGCTTGTAGTTCTGGTCATTGTGATGTTGAGCCACCCAATTCCACATGCCCGGGGCAGGCTGGTAGGCGTCGCCCGCCGATGGGAAAAGGACCTGGAAATGCTCCCAGTTCTCCTCGCCTTCCTGCCCCAGATATGGCCGGAGATTATTCCAAAGATCCACGCGATCAGACCTCGCGGAAGAGGCCGCGAAGTTCGAGGATGCGGTAACCGTGAGCTTGTAAACGTTGTTTCCGCTGCCCAGCGGATCGGGGACGATCGTCACGCTTCCCTCCGCGCGTAGCCCACTTGGATGGTCTGACACCCTGTAATCCGTTTCCCCGATCTTGAAATGGTCCCAGGGAGCCAGATTTCCCCTCCTGTTCGCGTCTCCTTCAAAGTGCGTGGCGCCCGCGGCCATAGCAAGACCCGCTCCCGCAATCAAGAAACACCTGAGTACATTCATGGACCTGTCCGCCTTTCAAATAGCAGTCCGTATGAATCTCGAACCTGGCCGGCATCTGGTCCGGGCCGCCTTGTCCCCGCTGGCGGTGGCGGCGCGCCGGCAATCGGGCAAAAAAGCCGCGAGCCAGACACTCCTCGCGTGACGTGCGAGGTGGGGCGAAAGTTGCGGGAATGAGTGAACCCTGGAAGTTCGGCCACCTCCCCCTCTTCCGTGAAACCCGGCCTCTTAGCGCCGGTGCCCAGTATACACAACGCCGGATTGCAAGCCCCACGGCAACGTCCTGCGTTTCCAGCCACTTCCGGCTTCGTGATGGATGCCCGGGTGAGGCGCACGGCAACTTCGCTCAGCGCAGCGCCATCGGCTCCAGAAGATTTGTGTGGCCCGTTCCCAGCCGGTAGTCGCCGAGGTCGATCCAGTTGTTTCCCTCGGTGTTCTGCACAAAGGTGATCGTTTCCAGCCGGAAAGCCCGCTGGTGGGGGTACTCCGCCCAGCGCTTCTTCGCGATGTCCGCCAGCGCCCCTACCTCGCCGGGCTGCAGCTCCTGGGCGAGCGTAATGTGGGGGACAAACTCGAAGGCTTCGGCGCTCTCCAGGCCGTTCGTGTTGAGCACGGCGTGCATTTCCGCGATGCGGTCGACATCCGCCGCGAGAGCGAGGTAAATCACGTCCGATCCGGGGAAAACGCGCACCTCGGTAAGTTGCACGCTGAAAGGCGGAAACAGGAAGGCCAGAGCGCAAATCTGCCGCCACGCCTCGTCCGCGGGAACCAGCAGCGGACGCGGGGGAAGAATGCTGACGTGGGCGCGCAGGAAGCACGTGGGAACGAGTTCCTGGCGCAGATGATCAAGGAATGCCGCGAGCGGATCCGGGACGTAACTGACCAGTGCGAAGGAATTGATCCGTTCCCGCCGGGTCGGATCACACAACATACAGTCAGCCTATTGTAACGCGGGACCGGACGCCCCGGGGGCCTCGGGAACCACCGCTGGCGCTGGAGGCGCCGCGACCGGCTCGGGAACCGCCCAGCGAGCCTCCTCAAAGCCGGTGTACTTGCAGATGCGCAGAGCGCCTCCCTCGTCCTCCAGCACGTCGCCAACCATCAGAGGCCGCTCGGAGGAGCGCAGCGAGGCCCATGCGGCATACACCGAAGATGCCTCTACGGTGTCCGTGTCTTTTTCGAAATCCTTCGGCCGGGCCGCCGTGACGCCGCTGGTGTGGGGCGCCAGGCGGAACTGCAGCCTCCGGTCCTCGCGCAGGCGGTGAACGTGAAAGCAGGGCATAGCTTACAGCCTCATTGTACTCTCAAAACAGCGGCGGCGAATCATGTTTTATGCGGCCGTGCCTGTCCTGCCGAGCCAGGCGCGAGCGTCCGCGCGGCCCCTCTCCATCCAGCGGCGCGTGTTCTCTTCCCTCCACACCATGGATTCCCGCAGCGAACCCAGCGGCCCCTCCGGCCGTATCTCTTGCACCTCCACGGTCTCCGGCATACGCGGCGGCCGGTAGCGCGCCAGCAACTGCACGGTGCGGATACCCGCGGTCATCAGCGCCGACGGAAGCGCGGGCAGGCAATTGACGGCGATGATGCGCCCGGCCCCCATCTCCACGGCGCCCCAGAGAGGCAGAGCGCCCAGCAATCCGCCATCGGACCACACGCGTCCGTCGATGCGGTATTGCCGGAAGATGCAGATCATCCCCACCGACGCGGCCAGATGCCGCCACGTCACGTTGGGCGTGCGGAACAAGCGCGGGCGCATCCGCAACGTGTCGGTGGCCACGACGCCACAATCGATCCGCGGCCGGCAGGCGTCGTACATTTCGCGAATCAGCGCCTCCAGCGGGCCGAACTCGAGGATGCCCTCCAGCGGGCCGCGCGGAATGCGCCAGCGCGGGCGCGACATGATGCGCAAATCCAGCCAGCGGCGCTCCAGCTCTTCGGCCGGACATCCGCTGGCCACCATCCAACCGTTGAGGGCTCCAATGGAAGCGCCCACGACGACATCGGGCGTGACCGCGTGTTCGATCTCCCGCCATACGCCCACCTCCCAGGCGCCGAACATCCCGCCCGCGGAGAAGACCACCGCGGTTTTCATGAACCGAGCAGCGCGGCGGCCGCGGAGTCCACGTACCACTCCGCCCTCGCGTTGCCGTAGGTGCCGATCTGGGCGGGCATGTGAAATGGCTCGTACGTCCGGGTCAGCACCCGGTGAAGCGCCTGGGCCTTGTCGCCGCCGGCCACCAGCATGAGCGTGTGGCGAGCGGCAGTGAGCGGTCCGGACAGCAGGGTCACACGCTCGCGCGGGGCCACCGGGACGGTTACCGCCGCCGCGATGCCCGTGGCGTCGCCAATGAGGGGCTCGCCCGGAAACAGGCTGGCGGTGTGCGATTCTCCTCCCATGCCCCGATGCACGATGTCGAATACGGGCGCCACGCCGGGCGGAGTTCCAAAGAACTGCCGGATTTCCGCCACATAGCGAATGGCTGCCTCCTCGACCGAAAGCTCGCCGCGAATGCGATGGACGTTTTCCGAGGGGATTCCCGTCGGAGTGATCAGTTCCGCGTGCGCCAGCCGGTAATTGCTGCGGGCGTCGTCGGGCGCCACCCGGCGCTCGTCCACCTGAAACAGGTGCACCCGTTTCCATTCCACCGGACAGGTGGCCAGCACCCGGAACATCATGGCCGGCGTGCTGCCGCCGGAGATGGCGAACGTGACAAACTCGGCAGCGCTCAGCCGTTTGGTGAGGAGCTCGGCGGCACGCACGGCGCACGCGCGGGCGGCGTCGTCGGCGCTGGCATAAACGTGCAGGTTCACGTCAGGCATATCGGTGTTGCGATCCCCTCATGTTCATTCTGATCCAAAAGACGAGCAGGTGGCGTGCCCCAAAGCCTGGCCGGGACGGGCCACGGCAGCCGCGCATTCGCCAGGCCCTGCAAAAACGCGACTGGTGGGCGGCGTGTCCGGAGCGAGGGGTATGGCCCTGATTAAAATTTCCGATTGGACCGCCACATCCGTCGCAGATAGCCTGAGTTATGGCAACCATGTGCGCTATCCAGCCCCCTTCGTCGCAAGTCGCTCTGCTGCATCGGATCAGTAGTGTGGTGAGCTCCCAACGGTCTCTCGATGAAATGCTGGGCGAGATTGTCGGCCTGACGTCGCAGGTGACCGATTGCGACGCTTGTCTGGTTTATCTGCTGGAACATCAGTCGGCCGAGGTGGTGCTGCGGGCCTCCCAGGTACCCCACGCCGGCGATCTCGGCAACCTGCGGATGAGGGTCGGCGAGGGAATCGCCGGCTGGGTCGCCGAACACAAGTCGGTGGTGGCCCTTTCGTCCAACGCTCCGTCGGACAATCGGTTCAAGTATTTCAAGGGCCTTGTCGAGGACACCTATCAGGCCATGCTGTCGGTGCCACTGGTCACCGGTGGCGACGTGGTAGGGGTCATCAATGTACACCACCGCGATCCCCATCAATACACCGCCGACGAGGTGGCGTTGCTCACGTTCATCGGGGAACAGATGGGCGTGGCGGTGTCCAACTCGATGCTCTCCGAGCAGAACGCGCGGCTTCGCGAGGAAACCGAGGACATGAAGCGGCAGCTTGAGACGCGCAAGCTGGTGGAGCGCGCCAAAGGGCTGTTACAGTCCCGTCACAATCTGACCGAGGAAGAGGCCTATCTGCGTCTGCGGAACGAGAGCCGGCGGCTGCGGCGTCCCATGCGGGATCTGGCCGAGGCCATCATCCTCGCCGAGGATCTCAGCCGGAAGGCGGAGTCTACGCCGAACTGACGGCCGCTACGGGCGAAGCGGCGTGTGCGAGGCCAACCCGCGAGCTGCTAGCCGACGTTCAGCCGGAGCAGCTCGTGGCAGAGCTTTTCCGCCAGCGCAAGAAAGAGTGATGGCCACCGCAGCAGTGTGTTTACTTCCCTGCCCCTACACCAGCTCGATGCGCAGATCACGGCCGATAGCGTGTGCCGCGCGCGTCAGGGTTTGCAGCGTCACCGAGACATTGCCAGGATCGAGAAGACGATCCAGCGCCGCGCGGCTTGTGTTCATCCGCCGCGCCATCTCTACCTTGCTGATTTTGTCCTTCTCCATCGCTTGCTGAACTTGCCAGGCCAGCGTCTCTTTCAGCACGGCCGCACGGGTCTCTTCGAGGACGCCTTCCTCTTTCAGGAAGTCCTCCAGTGACGAGCCGATATGCTTGTTGCGTTTTTTCATTTCGTAACCTCCTTCATTCTCCGCTTCGCCAGGGCCAGGTCATCCGCGGGCGTTTTCTGCGTTTTCTTGATAAACCCGTGCAGTACGACGAGCATCTCATCGTGAAAGCATAGGATGAGCCGGGCTATCCGCTGGCTCGGAAGCGACGAGCGCACTTCCCAAAGACCATCCTTGAGGCTTCCCACCAGTGGCCTCCCAATCGGCCAGCCGAACTGCACCCGCATGAGGTCGAGCCCGATAGCGCGGCGGTCGTCCTTGTCGAGGCCGCGCAGCCAGTCCAGCACCGGGGACCCGCCCGCTTCCGTGCGGCAAAACCGGACCGGCACCTCCGGGTTTTGGTTAGCTCGCCCCACCGCTCCAGTATGTACCAGAAGTGGTACATTGTCCACCAGGTTGTGTGCTGGCAGGCTTTTTATGAAAGAAAGCCCGCTGCAGGCTTCTTCCTCGGCGGTCAGCACGGGCGTCTTGCCCTTCTCGACGACGTACTTGGGGCCGCGCACGGCTCACGTCCAGGACGTGGCCGGTCACAAGCCAGTCGAACAGCATTCGGAGCGCGGCCGGGTGTTGCTTCACCGTGGGCGCGGTGAATTCTCCTTGCAGCTCAATCACGAAGGCGCGACGTGGAAGGCCTGCACGTCGGCGAGCTGGCCGATGCCGCGCCGGTCGCACCATGCCGCAAAGCGGCGCGTGGCGTTTGGTACGCGGTAGTGCGCTACGGATTTAGCGCACTACCCGCCTTGCGGGTGTGGTCGTTGTTGATCTGGGCGGTGAAGAATTCCGATTGGAAATCTCGATCTGCCATCTGCCGCCGGGAACCAGCAAGTGGAACAAGATCGAACACCGGCTGTTCTCCTTCATCAGTCAGAACTGGCGTGGCAAGCCCCTGGTCAGTCACCAGGTGATCGTGAATCTGATTGCCGCGACTACCACCCGGAGCGGATTGCGAGTCCGCGCCGCAATCGACCCCGCCCAATACCCCCGCGGAATCAAGGTGTCGGATCAGGAAGTTGACGCCCTCCGAATTGATCGCGACCAGTTTCACGGCGAATGGAACTACACCATACTCCCGCGTTCGCTCTAAATGTTCTGTTTATTATGTGACAGTCCCTAAGTTGCTGATCTCGTTAGCCTGACTGATGTCGGGTTGATCGCGGTACCGAACCAGGATTTCTTGCCGGACAAATGGTGGCAAGAGCGCGAAGGGAAAAAGGTCGCGCTGCTCGAATGGACCAAGACGGTTGCCACCTGGTTCGGGCCGTGAGGCGTGGCGGAGCGTGCTATGAACGCGCCGCCCCGGGACTCACCCGGTGGCGGAGACGGCCGGTCCATGTTCGGCGCAAGTGTTGGGCGCGGGTGTTGTTAGAACAGTCCGGTGGCGTTTACGTTGTTCTTCATGGAGTAGAGGTTCGTCGCGAAGGGATCGATATCCGTCCCGTTTTCGCCAAAAGTATTTGATCCGTAGCCAATTGTGGAAGTGCCTGCGCCGGTACCCTCGCCGATGCCGTAGTTGTTGTTGGAGATCACATTGTTGGTGACGGTCACGGTTCCCCCGAAAACGATAATGCCGCCCGTGACGCCCGAGTAGGGGCCAGCACCGTTTGCGGATATGGTGTTCCCGCTGATCAAACCGTTTGCGATGTCTATGCCGTCCCGGCCGTTGGAGGAGATCACGGAGTTGAGCACGATCAATTCCGGTCTGGACGCGGTAAAGCTGTTGATGCCCGTTCTAACGTTGTTCGAGACATTGCAATTGGTGATGGTGAGGGATCCGCCGCTAGCGATTCCGTTGTAGTTGCCCGTGACACCCATGTGGTCCACCTTGCCGCCGGCTTCCAAGTAGATTGCGAGGCCCGACGAACCGGAGTATCCCGTCACATTACCGTTCTCAACGACGGTTCCCGCCGCGGTGCCAATAATGCCGATATAGGAGGCTGCGCACCCGGAGCAGGAAATGGTGAAACCGTTCAAGTCGAGCGTCACGTTTGCGGCAGTAATACTGATCGCTTGGGTGTTGCTGGCGACTAGGTTGCCGGAGAGCCGGTAGCTTCCGGTTTGCGTGATGTTATACGGGAAACCGCCCGCGGCCACCACGGTGGCCTGGTTGATCAAAGTGGTTCCGTCCACCGCGAAGGCGGGCAGCACGAAGACGGTTGCGGCCAAAACAAAAATAGAGAATACGGACTTGGATGTCATGTTTTTCCTCCTGAAGTTGTGTCGAACTTGTTTACCGATTCGAACCGAATTGGCTCCCTCTCCGGCGGGCCGCTATCAGGCCCAGGATCGCGGCCCCGACCAGTCCCAGCGTGGCTGGTTCCGGCACCGGGCTGCCGCCGCCGCTGGCGCTGTAAGAGTAGCCGGTCACGGTCCCTTGGATGTCGGTGTTGCCGCCGTCCTCGATCAGGTCGAGCGGCAGCAGGCTGGGGATCGCCGAAGCGGTAACGACGGTTCCGTTCAAAGACGCCGCCGCGATCTGGAAGTTGAGAGCCAACTGGTTTCCCGACTCGCAGTTCACGCTGTTGTCGATCAGGCAGGCGAGCACGGTGAACTGGTCGAACCCGGCGGACTGGACGATCGTGACGTTGGTCAGGCTTCCAGGGAAAAAGCCGTTTTCGAGCGCTCCGGCGGACGCGTCGCTGAAGGAAGCCGAGACGAGCGGATCGTCGGTTACAGGCCCGGTAAGAGTTCCCGCGAAATTCAACGTGACGCTGTAGGAGTCGCCGTCCAGGATGTTGTTCAAGCTTGGATTGGCCACGGCGGGACTTCCGACATCCGCCGTGTCCTGGGTCATGGTGCCCGTTATGGTGATTGTGCCGGCGTGGACCGGTACGGTGACGAAACCAATCGAGAAAAGCAATGTGGCGGCGGCGATAAGGCCGTTCCACTTCCTCCGGAGGAGCATGATTCCCCTTTTTTCGCCCGGTCTTTATGTGACGGGCGTCGTATTAGCTTATCACAGGACGACGTGGTTTTCGTCAGAAAGACTTGTCCCACCGTGGGCACCGTTTTCCGCAGAGGATCAGGCCAAACACGGGCTGGGTGCCGCATATCGGTAAGATACCCTACTGCTTTGCTCAGGACCGGCCGATATTCTGGCAGAGGAACCTGATGATGCCATTCTCAAGCTACCGGCGCAAAGTCGTCGGCGCGGAGTTTGCCGCGACTCCGCTCGGCAAGCTCGTGGATATCGATCTGCCCAAAGGGGCGATGATCAGTTTTGACGTGAATCCGGCCATGTGCCGTCGACGGGACAAAGTGATTTTCGAATGGCTCGGCGCTTCCTTCACCGCGCCGGGGTGGCTGGTTCAGGAGAAGACCGAGCCGGTTGATTCTACAATGGTGAGTTGATCCCGTTTCAGCCGTTCTTCCGGAATCCTCATCTCGCCACCATCGCCGGCAACTACTGGCGCCGCAACCTCGATCCGATTCGATTCCCCGTGTCCGCCCAACTGTTCGAAACCGAGCCGGGGGTGCGCGTGCTGGTTCATTCACAGCTTCCGGCCGGGCGGCCGACGGCGCATGCCATCATCGTGCACGGGCTGGAAGGCTCGAGCAGCGCCGGCTACGCCTGCAGTCTCGCCCAGGCTCTTCTCGAAGCCGGATATGCCGCCCATCGCTTCAACATGCGAAGCTGCGGCGGAACAGAACGGTACAGCGGCAGTACCCTGTACCATTCCGGTCAGACCGGCGACCTGCGCGAGGTGATTCGCCAGATCCGGATAAGATGCGATATCCCATGTTTTATCATTGGGTTCTCGCTGGGAGGTAATGTAGTACTTAAACTTGCAGGCGAACTCGGCGGCGGGGCGCCTCGGGAAGGTGTTGAAGGGGCTTGCGCGGTATCGGCGCCCATCGATCTGGCGGCGTGCGTTCGCCAGCTCAACCGCCCTGGCAACCGGCTCTACGCAAGCCGGTTTCTTAAGCGCCTGAAGGAGCGCATTCGTGCCAGGGAGCGGTTGACGCCAGGGCTTTTCCCGGTCCATCGGCTGCCGGAGGTCCGGACCATCCAGGACTTTGACGATGTATTCACCGCGCCGGCGTTCGGCTTCGGCACGGCCGACAACTACTACGCCACGCAGTCCTCGGCCCGGTTTCTGGAGCGCATCCGCATCCCCGCGCTGCTGGTGCAGGCCAAGGACGACCCGCTGATTCCGTTCGCGGTGTTTGACCACCCGGCCTTCGCCACCAACCCGGCACTGCGCCTGGTTGCTCCGGATTGTGGCGGGCATGTGGGCTTCATTGCGCGCGGGGAACCAAGATTCTGGGTGGATCGGGTTATCGTGGAGTGGATGGAACACGTGGGGGGCCAGTTGCGTTATCCCCAGCAGGGCCCTTCGATCACATGACCGGCACCGCTTCTTTCCGCGAGGCCGCCGCCATTGCCGCCGACTCGTTGCGCAGCAGCAAGTTGCGCAGCTTTCTGACGCTGCTCGGCATTATCCTGGCCACCACCACGCTGATCGCCGTCATGTCCATGATTCACGGTATGGACGTGTACATCGCCGACAATCTGTCGGACATGGGAACCGACGGTTTTCGCGTGGTGCGCATGGCCTTCATCGGGAACTACGATCCGAAGAAGTTCCTGGCCATGCAAAAGAAGAACCCGCAGCTCAGCGTCGATGAATTCGAATTCCTGAAGGGCCACGCCACGCTGGTGCGGGAAATCGGGATGCAGGTCAACCGCAACGTCACGGTGCAGTACCAGGGCGACAGCCTGGATGACATTACCCTGACCGGCGGCAGCGCCAATTACGGGATTCTCGACAACGTCGAGCTGACCGCCGGGCGCTTTATCACCGACGTGGAAGACGAGCGGCACCTTCCAGTGGCGGTGATCGGGTCCGACATCCGGGACCGGTTCTTCGCGGGCGCCGATCCTCTCGACAAGATCATTAAGGCGGACGGCCGGCAACTGAAAGTGGTGGGCGTGGCCAAGGCGAAAGGGAGCGTCTTCGGGCAGTCTCAGGACGGATACATCATCATCCCTGTAAATACCTACTTCCAGTACTACGGTTCGCGGACAGGTATCCGCTACGTGGCGAGAGCCCTGGACCGGGACACCATCGAGAGGGCGCAGGAGGAGGTGAGCATGCTCTTGCGCGCATATCGCCATCTCCGGCCGAAGCAGGACGACACCTTCAGCGTGATCTCCTCCGACGCCCTGCTCACGGCCTGGGACCAGCTCACCGGGGTGATCGCCTCCACCGCGGTGGCCATCGTCTCCATCTTCATGGTGGTGGGCGGCGTGGTGATCATGAACATCATGCTGGCGGTGGTGACCGAAAGAACCCGGGAAATCGGTATCCGCAAGTCGCTGGGCGCGCGGCGCAGCGATATTCTGAACCAGTTTCTGGTGGAATCCTCCATGCTGGCCGCCGCGGGCGGCGTGCTGGGCGTGTTCATCGCCTGGGCGGTGGCCATCCTGGTGCGCAACACCACGCCCGTGCCCATGGCGGTTCCGGCGAGTTCGATTGTGATCGGCGTCGGCCTTTCCACGGTGGTGGGATTGTTCTTCGGGATCTACCCGGCACAGCGGGCCGCCCGCATGGACCCGATCGAAGCATTGAGGCAGGAGCGATGAGAAACCGGGTTTTCTCCGCCACCATTCTGCTCGCCCTGAACACGATTCGGGAACACAAGATGCGGGCGTTCCTGACCGTGCTGGGCGTGATCATGGGGACGGGAACCATCATCGCGGTCGGATCGGTGATTGTCGGGCTCGACGGCGCCATCACCGAAATTCTGCGCGGCTTCGGTCCGAACAACGCCATAGTTTTCAAGTTCCAGTTCGCGTTTCGTGGCCGCTTCACGCCGGAGGAACTGCAGCGCAAGCCGCTGACCTACGCGAACGCCGTGGCCATTCAGGAGCGCTGCCCGGCGGTGGAGCGTGTGAGTCCCTACCTGTTCACTCCGGCGGCCATGACCGGACGGGGCCTGGATGTCGCCAAGTACAAGGCAAACGACCTCTACAACCTGAACATGGGCGGCACCGACGAATCGTACCAGGCCGGCGGCTCGGCCGACATCAAGGAAGGACGTTTCTTCACCGACTCCGAGAACGCGCATCATATGCCCGTAGCCGTGGTGGGAGAAGACGTGCCCAAAGCGCTGATGGCCGACGAAAACCCTATCGGCAAATGGATCAACGTGGACGGCCACCAGTTTGAGATCATCGGCGTTATGAAGCGGCCGCCAATGTCGCTGGGTCAGGACGACACGCGCGTGCTGTTGCCGTACTTCACCATGAAGAAGGTGATGCCGGAAGCGAACGAGAACATGCTGGTGGTGGTGGCCAAGCCCGGGCAACTGGCCGACGCCATCGACCAGACCGCCGCGGTGCTGCGCCTGGAGCGTCACGTTCCCCCCGGCAAACCGGACAATTTCTCCATCTCCACCGCCGAGGAGATGCTGGAGCGGTTTCACAACATCACCGGAATGGTGGCCATGGTGATGATCGCGCTGAGTTCGGTGGGCCTGCTGGTGGGCGGCATCGGCGTGATGAACATCATGCTGGTGTCGGTGACCGAGCGCACCCGCGAGATCGGCGTACGCAAGGCGGTGGGCGCGCGCCGCCGCGATATCGTGATGCAGTTCCTGACCGAAGCGGTGGTGCTCACCGGACTGGGCGGCCTGATCGGCATGATGCTCGGCTGGCTGCTTTCCACCGCGACGCGTCTGGTGTTTCCGGCGCTTCCGACGGCCGTGCCCCTGTGGGCCGCGGTGCTCGGAGTGGCCGTGTCGGTAGGCGTAGGTTTGTTTTTCGGGATCTGGCCGGCCAACAAAGCGGCCCGCCTCGATCCGGTGGAGGCCCTTCGGTACGAATAATGAGAGGCACTGCTTCGTTTAGCGAGGCCGCATCCGTGGCCGTCGATTCGCTCCGCGGCAGCAAGCTGCGCAGCTTCCTGACATTGCTGGGCATCATCCTGGCCACCACCACGCTGATCGCGGTGATGTCCATGATTCACGGCATGGACGTGTACATCGCCGACGCGTTGTCCGATCTGGGCTCCGACGGCTTCGTGGTGGTGCGGATGGCGTTCATTGGCGACTTCACTCCGAAGAAGTTCCTGGAAGCTCTCCGGAAGAATCCTGAGCTGAGCGTCGACGAATTCAACTTCCTGAAGAGTCACGCCACCCAGCTCACCGAGATCGGTATGCAGGCGGAGCGCTCGGTGAAGGTGCAATACCAGGGCGACAGCCTGGACGACGAGCAACTGGTGGGCGGCGGCGCCAATTACGGCGTGCTGAACAACGTGGAGTTGAGTGCGGGCCGCTTCGTGACCGAACTGGAGGACGAGCACCGCGCTCCCGTGGCGGTGCTCGGGAACGACATTAAGGACAAGTTCTTTAACGGCATCGATCCGATCGGCAGAATGATCCGGGTGGATGGGCGCGCGATGACGGTGGTGGGCGTGGCCAAGGCGAAAGGGAGCGCATTCGGCGAATCGCAGGACGGCTACGTGCTGATCCCCATCCGCACCTACTTTCAGTATTACGGCTCGCACAAGGACATCGCCTACGTGGCCAAGACCGGCGATCGCCGGAACCTGGAGCAGGCGCAGGATGAAGTGCGCATGCTGCTGCGGGCGTATCGCCATCTGCGGCCGAAGCAGGACGACACGTTCTCCATGGTGACCGCCGATGCCATTCTCACCTTCTGGGACCAGCTCACCGGGGCCATCGCTTCCACGGCCATTGCCGTGGTCTCCGTATTCATGGTGGTGGGCGGGGTGGTGATCATGAACATCATGCTGGCGGTGGTGACCGAGCGCACGCGCGAGATCGGCATTCGCAAATCGGTGGGCGCGCGGAGGCGCGATATCCTGAACCAGTTCCTGATCGAGTCGTCCATCCTTGCCGGGACGGGTGGCCTGATCGGTGTGCTAATCGCCTGGCTGCTGGCCGTGCTGATCCGCAATACGACGCCGGTGCCCATGGCGGTGCCTGCGTCGTCGATCGTCATCGGCGTGGGACTCTCCACCGTGGTAGGTCTGTTCTTCGGAATCTATCCGGCGCAACGGGCCGCGAAGCTCGATCCGATTGAAGCGCTGAGGGCGGAGCGATGAGACGCCGAGTCTTCTTTTCGACCATCAACCTGGCGCTGGCCACCGTGCGCGAGCACAAGATGCGGTCGTTTTTGACCGTGCTGGGCGTGATTATCGGCTCGGGCACCATCATCGCGGTAGGCTCCATCATCGCCGGGCTGGACAGCAGCATCTCCGGACTCTTCGAGAGTTTGGGAAGCAATGGCGCCATCGCGTTCAAGGTTCCGCCGTTGTCGGGTCATCTGACGCCTGAGGAGCTCAATCGCAAGCCGCTCACTTATGAGGACGCCGTGGCCATTCAGGAACGCTGTCCCAGCGTGGAGCGGGTGAGTCCGATCCTGTTTCCGCCGGGCGTTTTCCAGGGCCCCGCTCTGAACCGGATCAAGTACAAGGGCAACGACATGTTCAGCATGACCGTTCGCGGCACCGATGAATCTTACCCGAGCAGCGGAAACAGCGGCGAAATCCTGAAGGGGCGCTTCTTCACCGAGATGGAAAATCGCCATCGCATGCCCGTGGTGGTGCTGGCCGGGGACGTGGTGAAAGCGATCATGGCCAACGAGGATCCCATCGGCAAATGGGTCAACCTGAATGGCGGCGAGTTCGAGGTGGTGGGCGTGCTGGGGAAACCCCCGAACTCGTTCCCGGGCCAGGACGACCGGCGCGCCATGCTGCCGTATTTCACCATGCAGAAGGTGTTCCCGACGGCGAAGGAAAACCTGCTGTTCATAGCCGCCAAACCAGGCCGGCTTTCCGAGGCCATCGACGAGGCGCGCGTGGTGCTGCGCATTCAGCGGCACGTGCCGTACGCCAAGCCCGACAACTTCTCCATCTCCACCTCGGACCAGATGGTGGAGAAATTTCACCAGGTGACCGGGATGGTGGCTGTGGTGATGATGGTGCTGAGCTCGGTGGGCCTGCTGGTGGGCGGCATCGGCGTGATGAACATCATGCTGGTTTCGGTGACCGAGCGCACGCGCGAAATCGGCGTTCGCAAGGCCATTGGCGCGCGGCGCAGCGACATCATCCTGCAGTTCCTGACCGAGGCGGTGGTGCTCACCGGGATCGGGGGCCTGATTGGCATGACCCTGGGATGGCTGGTGTCGCTGACGGTGCGGCTGATTTTCCCGTCTCTGCCCACGGCGGTGCCGCTGTGGGCCGCGGTGCTGGGCGTGGCGGTATCGGTGGGCGTGGGCCTGTTCTTCGGCATCTGGCCGGCGAACAAGGCGGCGCGCCTGGACCCGGTGGAAGCGCTGCGGTACGAGTAGGAGGGGGGACGGTCCGAGCATTGGCCATGAATAAACACGAATGCACACGGTTGTGTGCGTAAGACCTGTCTACACGCGGGTGCAGTTGGCGAGTTCACGCTCTTCGACATTGGCGGAAACAAATATCGTTTGGCCGCGCGCATCAACTTTCGAAGCGGCAGGGGGCGGGATTGACGCGGCCGCTTTACCGCCCGAACTGCTACGCCCAACGCGGCCCGCGTTTGACTTCGGGAAGCTTTTGGAGGATCTCACGGACTAGAGTAAAGTCATCGCGTTGGGAATATACGTATTGTTCAGCATTGAGCACCTGAAGCGAGTTGAGGTGCTCCACGTTCGCGGGCCGTAGCCCGAGCGTTCCACCAAAGAGGCGGATTCGCAAAGGCAGCTTGATGGTGGGGCATAGGAAACCCAGGCAAAGGGTAGGACTGAGTGGCAGGTGAAGCTGGATGCCAGGGACCCGCAAGCCTCGCGTGCTAAGGAACGGATGTTGGTTTCTGTTGAATCGTGTGACCGGGTTGTCCGAAATATAGAACGCGTGCTCCTCGGTAGTGCTATGCAGAATCCAAGACTTGTTCAGAAAGTGAGGCATCAGATCCGCTGCCAGCCCGGGTAGTGATGTGATCGACGCGACGCGGATCTGTATCGCATCGAGAAAATCGAATCCCTGAACTTTGTCTGGGTCCATACCGGCGTGTTCGACCGCGTCGCGAAAACTGTCGCTTAGGTCTTTCATTTCTTTGCGCCGGGCGTCAGTCCGAAGCATCTGAGCCGTCGCGAATAGTGCGACCATTTTTCTGTCATGTCAGTAGCGCTGAGCACGCGAAGGTTGTGCGTGGCGACAATTCTGGTGATGATCCTGCTTGCAACGTTCTCCATTCTTGTCAGTAATGGATCGACCGAGTAAGACGCGCCATCAACCTCGCAATCATAGAAACCCAATTCGGACGCGACTCGCTTGATCGACTTTGGAAAGGATCGCTCAGTGAGCTTGTCAAATACGAAGACTTGCTTGCTGCTACCAGAAACGAAATGCTTTAGAAGAAGTCGCGGAACGTAGTGTTGATTGGTCGTCGCGGAACTCATTCGCTTGCCTCTCGGATTCAGAATACCACTGCCACGCAAATCAGCCAGAATGTTTTGGCCCCGGGGTGGGCCTGTTCTTCGGCATATGGCCGGCGAACAAGGCAGCGCGGCTGGACCCAGTGGAGGCGCTGAGATATGGGTGAGGGCGGTGCGAGACTGCCTCTATCCGTGGCGCGCCGACCGCCTGATGCGGATTCTTCTCTGATCGACGATTACGAGGCTCTCCCGCAGATCGTCGTCGGCGACGGAATCGAATAAGCGTCCCAGGGCTGCTTCCGTATTCTCGACTGTTGTTGGCCACACGCGAAGACGGATGACGCCCGCGTGCGAGCCAGTTGGATACATCCGGGCATCGGCGAAGTCCTCGTCAAAAGTGATCACGAGCGAACCGTCGATTTGCGCCCATCGGAAGATTGCGTTGTCAGGCGCGCCGCGTAGTCCGACATCGGTGACGTGCTGCACCACCCAGGCTGGCTTCCTGTTGCGCACGAAGGCGCACACGCTGGGAGGTATGTTTTCGTCGAGGAGAACTCGCAGAATCAAGACGCGACAACCTGATCCTCGTCGACGACCCGGGCGGCGTACTCGAGTGCGGCCTTCACGTCTTCGTCGGACAGGTCCGGATAGCTGGCCACGATCTTGTCGATTGTATATCCGCCGGCAACCATACCGAGGATGTTGCGGACCATGATCCGGGTACCGCGAATCACCGGTTTGCCTCCGCAAATGGCCGGGTTGATTTCGATTCGATCGGTCGTTTCCATTGGCTGAGTCCGTCGTTTATTAGGATACCTCCGGCCCGTCCTCTACTCCACCGGGCAGGGCTTCACGTACGCGTACTGCGCGATGGTTCGGTCGCTGGAGAGGTTGCCGGAGTGGGCCACGTTCAGGATGGCCTTGCGAGTCCATTCCTCGGGCCGCGTGTACAGTTCTCCATCTCCACCTCAGACCAGATGGTGGAGAAATTTCACCAGGTGACCGGGATGGTGGCTGTGGTGATGATGGTGCTGATCTCGGTGGGCCTGTTGGTGGGCGGCATCGGCGTGATGAACATCATGCTGGTGTCGGTGACCGAGCGCACGCGCGAGATCGGCGTTCGCAAGGCCATTGGCGCGCGGCGCAGCGACATCATCCTGCAGTTTCTGACCGAGGCGGTGGTGCTCACCGGGATCGGGGGCCTGATTGGCATGACCCTGGGATGGCTGGTGCCGCTGACGGTGCGGCTGATTTTCCCGTCACTGCCCACGGCGGTGCCGCTGTGGGCCGCCGTGCTGGGCGTGGCGGTGTCGGTGGGCGTCGGCCTGTTCTTCGGCATCTGGCCGGCGAACAAGGCGGCGCGGCTGGACCCGGTGGAAGCGCTGCGGTACGAGTGAGGGGGGACGAAACCGGGCGTTGGCCACGGATGAACACGAATGCACACGGACGTGTGGAAGGGAAATCGCTGTGACTGTCGGAGCCGGAATGCGGTATCAAGGCCGGGGCGGTCGAGTGTTGAAGTGGGGGCCCCGCGGAGGTTGAAGATTCGGGAGGCCGACTTTGAGTGACTCCCCGGTCTGGACGTGTTTCGAGCCCTCGCGGCCTAGCAGCCCGTGGTAAAAGTCGCCGAAACATGTGACCAGAGAAATGTTTCGGACGTCTTATAGCCATGGCGATGGGGAGACGGAAACCGAAGCAGCGGGAGCTGTGGGTGAGCACCCAGGA
>JBEKPY010000026.1:0-63682 GCA_049520275.1 Bryobacteraceae bacterium | reverse complement strand
AAAGCCTCATGCGTATGCTGGGGCCAAAGGGCAGCCCGTCCGCAGCCAACCTTTCCAGCATCCTCACAGTCCTGCAAAAAACCGAAGGCGTCCACTTCGAGCTTTCGTTGAGGCGATAACCCCCCGTGTTTCACAAAGGGTCCTTTGTGCACCAACACCACATCGTGATGTTGGTCGGGTCTCGTGCGGGCCCCGGCGGTGCGGGCTCATTTTAAATCGACATTGCCGCCCACGCCTTTTGCGTGACCTTTCACGGAGAGCCTTCGATGGAAAACAGCGGCGATGGCGACAATAATCACAAGGGCCGGTACAGCAATGAAGGCGATAAGCACCCAATCGGATAAAACGGGATGCCCCGTCCAACGAAGACCTCCTACTGCGACAACCACGAGAACAACAACCCAGAAAAGCAACGTCGCAAACATTTCCGTACAGATGGCGAGAAAAAATTAAAGCCGAAGGAAAACCTCCGACTGCCAACTTTGCTCGTGGGGATCGTCGTCAGGTGCCTTCTTTCGGCGTGTCATACAGAGAGAGTACCGCACGGTGGACAGTCTGCTGCTGGTTTCGAAAAGGGTAGATTTTGCAACGGGAACGAAAGGCCCTGAAAGCGGAGTTCCAGCGTTGCAAAAGTCAGTTGCAAAATGGGTGCCGAAAAGAGGCTCCCAACGGCTCGGTCCTTGATGTTCGGTGACGTTGCAAAACTCTGTTGCAGGAATCAGGCAGCCCACTTGGCCGTAACGTCGCCAAGCCGAATACGTGTCCACTTGCCGCAGCGGGCTATCCCGGGACCACCACCCGCAAGCCATCAACTCCAGCGAAATCGCTGTCGCGGCAAGTCCGCGGCGATTACGGGCGTTTGACGGCGGCGTATATATCGCCCGCGCCTTCCCCGACCGATTCGCAGTGAAAAGCCGCCAGAAACTGATGTCCGGTCTGTTCCAACTCCGCCCGCCATCGACCCTCCGGCAACCTGGAAATGCCGAAAAGTACTTCGCCTCGCACGATGGTGCAGGTCACGACACGATCCTCCAGGTCCAACCCAGCCATCCAGTTCTCGATTCGCTCGTCCGCCCTGATCAGGTCAACGCGGCGCGCACAGGCAGGCGTGCGGCTGCGATCGCGGCATCCAGGTCATCGACGGCGGCATGGCTTGGATGAGGCAGCGCCTGAATGGTCCGCAGCACGGCTCGGGGCGATGTCGGCCTGTCCAGGAGAGATCGCAAACGCTCCACAGCCAGTTGCTCCACGCTTTTTTTCTGCGCCGCGGCAATCCCCTCCAAACCGCGTGCAAGATCGTCGGGAATCTGGATCGTCATCGTTTACCATTGTCGCAATGCGCCGCCGCCCCTGCATCGCGGCTGTGGCGCCCGAGGGGGCGGCTCTTCGGCGCTTGGCAGAAGTTACCCAGTAGTGCTCGGTTAGAATGACCACCCCTGAGAACGGGATTCGGAACACTGGCGAGACAGGGGCCGGGCCGCGAGGGTGACGAGCAGGTGCCCGGGGGGCAGTGTCCAATCCACGGGAAGGGCGCGACAGTGCGCGCTCACATTGCGCTGACGCCAGGAACAGACTATCCTTGCAAGAACATAACCAATGACCGGCGCCACGATCTCGCATTACCAGATTCTCGAAAAGCTCGGCGAAGGCGGGATGGGCGTGGTCTATAAGGCGCGCGACCTCCGTCTCGACCGGTTCGTCTCCATCAAGATTCTCCGCCCGGAGCAATTGAAAGACGAATCGCGCAAGCAGCGCTTCATTCAGGAGGCCAAATCCGCCTCGTCGCTGAACCATCCCAACATCATCACCATCCACGAAATCGATCAGGCCGATGGGATCGACTTCATGGTGATGGAGTTCGTCGCCGGCAAGACGCTGGAGCAGTGGATTCCTGGCGGCGGGATGCCGGTGGCCGACGTCCTGAGGTACGCCATCCCCATCGCGCGGGCGCTGGCGGCGGCGAACGCGGCGGGAATCATCCATCGCGACGTCAAGCCGGGCAACATCATGGTGGGCGCGAACGGAATCGTCAAAGTGCTCGATTTCGGCCTGGCCAAGCTCACGTCGCAGGAAGTGAGTGCCGAGGACGAAACCCAGGTCCTCAAGGGGCACACCGCGGAAGGCACGATTGTCGGCACCGCCGCCTACATGTCTCCCGAGCAGGCACAAGCCAGGCCGGTGGACGGGCGCTCCGATATCTTCTCGTTCGGAGCGGTGCTCTATGAGATGGTCAGCGGCCGCCGCGCCTTCTCCGGCGCCAACCAAATGTCGACTCTGGCTGCGATTCTCGAGAAGGACCCGGCGCCGCTCGCCGACCGCGATTCCCGCATCCCGCGCGAACTCGAGCGCGTGGTGATGCGCTGCCTGAGAAAGGATCCGGAGCGCCGCTTCCAGAACATGGCTGACCTGCGGGTCGCGCTGGAAGAGCTCAAGGAGGAGTCCGATTCCGGGAAGCTGACGCCCGCGCAGCCAGCCCGGGAAACACGCAGCCGGAAGTGGCTGGTTCCCTGCTTGAGCGCCGCGCTGATTCTTCTTCTGGCCGGGGCAGGCGGCTGGCTGTGGTGGCATTCCAGGCCGGCGAAAACCACGGTGCGCCCGCTCACCCGCCTGACTGCCAACGGCGTGTCGACTTACCCGGCTATTTCTCCCGACGGGAAACTGCTTGCGTATCAGGCGACAATCAGCGGGCCCAATCCGGACATCCGGGTCCAACAAATCGGCGGCGGCAAGGCCATTCAGATCACGCATGAGAAAGATGGGGCCTTCTCCCCGGCCTTTTCTCCCGATGGGACACAGATCGCCTACAGTTCGCGTAGCGGCATTTATGAAGTGCCCGCACTGGGCGGCGATGTCCGGTTGATCACTAACGATGGCTTGGAACCGGCCTATGCTTCGGGCGGGTCGGCCATCCTGTTCTGGCGCATCACGGGGCCGGACGGCTTGGCTTTCACAATCCCTCGAATGGGAGGAACTCCCGTCCCCATCCAGCCCGAGTTTAGCTTCTATGGCGGGGCCATCTCCCCGGATGGAAGCAAGCTTATGGCAACCGCGTTTCGAACCGGCCGCCAGCAGGAGGACCTGAAGCGGTGGTGGTTGATGCCGATTTCCGGAGGAAAGCCCGAAGACGTCCCTCCACCCCCACTGTTACCGGCTGAAAGCTACGCTCGCGTTCCGCTTGTCTGGACCACGCCCGACAAGAATTCCGGCCGGCAATGGGTCATCTTTCAGCGGCGGATCGGCGACACCAGCAACCTGTTTCGAGTACCGGTCACAACCGGCGGGAAAGTGACGTCTGCTCCCGAGCAACTCACGTTCACCGCCGATTCCTGGGGTCCCAGCGTTTCCGAGAACGGGCGCATGGTTTTTCTCACCGGAGAGCTGAGTACGAACCTGTGGAGCATACCGATCGACGCCAATCGCGCGCAGGTGACGGGCGACCGGCAGAGCGTGACCCAGGTTGAGGGTCTCCACGACAAAAACCCTTCGCTTTCCCGCGACGGCAAGAAAGTCGCTTTCTTTTCAGACCACAGCCTTGTGGTGAGGGATCTTGTCACAGGCCGTGAAACGCAACTGGCTCAGGACTTACCGACCGTTCCGGGGACAGGCCCGGCCATTTCTCCAGATGGCTTGTTTGTTATCTACTACGTTGCTAATCGCGCCGCGAGGGATTGGGATCTCTACTCAATCTCGACTGCAGGGGGTTCGCCGCGCCCGGTCTGCCGGGACTGTGGGTGGCCTAAGGGCTTTTCGTCCGATGGCTCGCGAGTGCTGACCCAGAGGGGCTTTGTTGCCCATGGTATTGATAGGATCGCCCTGGTGGAGGTAGCCACCGGCAAAGTAACGGACGTATTGAGCGACCCGCTGCACAACCTGTGGCACCCCTACTATTCCTGGGATGACAAGTGGATGAGTTTCGTAATGCAGACCAGCAGCGATACTCTCCACATATTCGTGACGCCGGTGCAGAACTTCGTTCCAGCCGGGCCGGACCGGTGGATCCAGCTCACTAGTGGTGAATACCACGACGACAAGCCGCAGCTTTCCCCCGACGGCAACACGATGTATTTCACCTCGAACCGCGACGGCTTTATGTGCATGTGGGCGATGCGGCTCGATCCAAAAACCAGGCGGCCGCTGGGCGCTCCGTTCCCGATTCAGCACTTTCACGGCAGCCAGCGTGTGCACTCCGGCATTTCCACGGCTGAAGACTTAGAATTAAACGTTGCCAAAGACAAGATTGTCACCAACCTCGACGAGGTTCACTCCGATATCTGGATGATGGACCTGGAGCCTCAGCAGTGAACGGATGAAAAAAGCGCTCGGCGGGTTCGAGCCTCGCCTGACCTGGCAAGGGCGATCGTGAACCGGGCGAGCCCCGGGGAAGAGATCCGCAAGACGGCTGACCAGCCTGGGCGAGAGATTCGCGTCAAACAGAAGTTTCAATGCGAGGCCGCTCGCGCCCGGCCTGTGACGCGTAGGCGTAGACCGCGGGGAAATCGCCCTTCTCCAGGTACGGATAGTCGCGGATGACCTCATCCTCGGTCATGCCGGACGCCAGCATGTCGAGCACGTCCCACACCGTTACCCGCAACCCACGGATGCAAGGCTGCCCTGAGCGCACCCGGTACGATGGTGATCCGGGAAAGATCGGCTGTGTCGGCAGTGGCCATAGGCCCATTATCCCTCAATCTCAATGGCCGAATCCCCCGGAATCGGCGTTCACCACAACCCACCCCCGTCAAACCACAACATGACACAACCAGTTCCGCACATCGCCGCCAGGAGACCCCGTCCCGCCGTGCTACCGTCAATGCGTCATGTTCACTTCTGTCCCGCGGCCTCCCGGCGATCCGGCCATCGAATCCAATTCCGGGGCCCCCGCCGTTGCGTGTGCGCCACCGAAGTCCCCAGTCCCAGCACCGGACGGCCGCCCTCCATTACGAATCGGTTACGACCATGATTTCACTGAAAATGCAGCCATTCCATCATTGGTATAATAATTGCATCCAGTGGCGGAGAGTCCCCCATGTTGACATCCGTCAGGCACGCCTTCCGGGTACTGCGCAAGGACCCCGGCTTCACCGCCGTGGCCATCTGCTCCATGGCTATCGGCATCGGCGCCACTTCGGCCATGTTCAGCTTCGCCGATGCGATGTTGCTGAGGCCGCTGCCGGTGGCCGAACCGGACCGCGTGGTGGCGATTAACACCGTAAAGTCGGCGCCGTTCGGCCTCAACACCTTCGTTTCCTACCCGGATTATGCCGATCTGCGGGATCGCAACCGCACCTTCGACGGCCTGGCGGCGGCCTCCTACACAAGGTTCGGCTTCAGCGCCGACGCCCGCGCGTTGCCGCGCATGAAATGGGGCTATTTCGTTTCGGGCAACTTCTTCCGCGTGCTGGGCGTGCAGCCGGCGCTCGGCCGCGCGTTCCGTCCCGACGAGGATCGGGTAGAAGGGCGCGACGCCGTGGCGGTGCTCGGCCATGATTTCTGGGTGAGCCAGTTTAACGCCAGCCCGTCCGTTCTGGGCTGCACGCTCCGGCTGAACGGCGTCGCGTTCACGGTGATCGGCGTGGCCCCCGAACATTTCACCGGCATCGACCTCGTCATGCGGCCCACGCTGTTCGTGCCGCTGGCCATGGCGCCGCGCATGGGATTGAAGGATGTCCTTCACGACCGCGAGGCCGGCCTGTTATATGTGAAAGGCCGGCTGAAGCCCGGCGTCGGCATAGAGCAGGCGCAGGCCGATGTAGCGGCCCTCGCCGCCGGATTGCAGAAGCTGCACAAGCAGGCGAATGACGACCGGCTCCTCAAGGTGGAGACCGAGCTGCAACTTCGCCTCGAGCAGGGGCAGACCGTGGTCGCCATGACCATCATGCTGGGCGTGCTGGGGCTCTGCGTTCTGACGGTGGCGTGCGCCAACGTGGCCGGTCTGCTGCTGAGCCGGGCCCGCGCCCGCTCGCGCGAGATTGCGGTGCGCCTCGCCCTCGGCGCCAGCCGCGGCTCTCTGATCCGCCAGCTTCTGCTGGAGAATCTCCTTGTGGCGGTGGCCGGGGGGCTGGGGGGCGTGGTGGTGGCGGACGCCTTCGCGGAATTCTGGCGCAGGGTGCCGATTCCCACCGACGTGCCCGTGGTTTTCGACATCGGTGTGGACCACCGCGTGCTGTTCTTCACGATGGCGGTTTCCGTATTGAGCACCCTGCTGTTCGGTCTGGCGCCGGCGTTTCGGGTGACTCGCCCGGATCTGGTTCCGGCCCTGAAAGCGGCCGATGCCGACAGCGGCGGCAAGCGGCGAATGTGGGGCCGCAACCTGATCGTGGCCGGCCAGGTGGCGCTCTCGCTGGTTCTGCTGGCGGTGGCCGCCGCCCTGGTGCAGGGCTTCCGTGGGGAACTGAACGGCGGTCCCGGCTTCCGTACCGAGCATCTGTTCCTCGCCAGCTTCGACACGCAACTGATTCACTACTCCGCAGACCAGACCGAGCGATTTTACGACGATCTGCTGCGGAAAACCCGTTCCGCGCCGGGCGTGCGATCGGCTACTCTGGTCTCCCAGGTGCCCATGGCCGGAATCGACAACGTCGAACTCGTCGTGGATGGCGCGCCGTTGCCCCGCGGCGAAAAAACGCGCCCCGGCCTCGGAGCCTACGTCAGCGACGGCTATTTCCGTACGGTGGGCACTCCCGTCGAGCGGGGGCGCGGCTTCCTCGAATCGGATCGCGAGAACGCGCCGCTGGTGGCCGTGGTCAATGACCACATGGCCAGGCACTACTGGCCCAACGGAGACGCGCTCGGCCGGCGGTTCCACCTGGGTACCGCCAGCGGGCCTCTGATCGAAATCGTGGGTATCGCCAGAAAGGCCAAGTACGCCTGGATCGCCGAACCCCCCATGGACTTCGTCTATCTGCCCTTCCGGCAGCACCCGCGCGCCCAGATGTCGCTGGTGGTGGAGTCGAACGCCCGGGACGCCGCGACGCTGGCGCCGGTGCTCCGCGAAGTAGTACGCGGTCTCGATCCGGACATGCCCGTGTTCGACGTTCGCACCATGCACGAGTTTTTCACGTTGCGCGCGGTGAGGACGTCCACCATCATCGTTCAAGTTGTAGCGGGCATGGGTCTGCTGGGCCTGCTCCTGGCGGTGGTGGGGCTGTACGGTCTGGTGGCCTATTCGGTGAGCCGCCGTACGCGCGAGATCGGCATCCGCATGGCCATCGGCGCGGGCCGCGGGAAGGTGGTGTGGATGGTGCTCCGGCAGGGGCTCGAGCTCGGCGTGGCCGGGGTGGCCGCGGGCGTGCTGGTGAGTTTCTTCGCCTGCCGCCTGGTCACCTCGTCGCTCTCCTTCGTCACGTTCGAACGCGTCGATCCCCTGATCTTCGCCGTTCTTCCGCTCCTGCTGGTCCTGGTCACGGCGCTGGCCACGTGGGCGCCGGCGCGGCGGGCCTCGCTCATCGATCCCATGCGCGCGTTGCGCGACGAGTAATCCCATGCTGACATCCATCAAACACGCCTTCCGGGTACTGCGCAGGGACCCGGGCTTCACCGCCGTGGCCATCTGTTCCATGGCCCTTGGGATTGGCGCGACTGCCGCCATGTTCAGCTTCGCCGATGCCATCCTGCTGCGGCCCCTGCCGGTGGCCGGGCCCGATCGCGTGGTCGCGATTAACACCCGAACGTCGGCGCCTTTCGGCAACAACACCAGGGTTTCCTACCCGGATTATGCCGACCTGCGGGATCACAATCGCACCTTCGACGGGCTGGTGGCCGCTTCCTACGCGGAGTTCGGTTTCAGCCCCGACACCCGCACTTTGCCGCGCATGAAATTCGGCTTGTTCGTCTCGGGCAACTTCTTCCGCGTGCTGGGCGTGGAGCCGGCGCTGGGCCGCGGTTTCCGTTCCGACGAGGATCAGGCTGAGGGGCGCGATGCCGTGGTGGTGCTCGGCCATGATTTCTGGGTGAGCCAGTACGACGCCAGCCCGTCCGTTCTTGGCTCCCGGATGCGGCTGAACGGCATCGAGTTCACGGTGATCGGCGTGGCCCCCGAGCATTTCACCGGCATTGACCAGTTTCTCCGGCCCGCGTTGTTCGTCCCGCTGGCCATGTCGCCGCGCATGATGCCGGTGAACCTTCTTCGGGACCGCGACGCGGGCGCGCTTTTTGTCAAGGGCCGGCTGAAGCCGGGCGTCAGCGTGGACCAGGCGCGGGCCGACATCGAGTCTCTCGCGCCCGGATTGCAGAAGCTGCACACTCAGGCGAGCGACGATCTGCGCCTAACGGTGGAGACCGAGCTGCAACTTCGCCTCCAGCAGGCGCCACCGGTTATCGTCCTGCCCATCATGCTGGGCGCGCTGGGACTGTCGGTTCTGCTGGTGGCCTGCGCCAACGTCGCGGGTTTGCTGCTGAGCCGGGCTCGCGCCCGATCGCGCGAAATTGCCGTGCGCCTGGCCCTTGGGGCCGGCCGCGGCTCGCTCATCCGCCAGCTTCTGCTGGAGAATCTCTTCGTGGCGGTGGCCGGGGGAGTGGGTGGCCTGGCGGTGGCGGACGTTGTAGCGGGATTCTGGCGCCGTATTCCGGTTCCCACCGACGTGCCGGCGGTTTTTAACATCGGTGTGGACCACCGCGTGCTGTTTTTCACCATGGCGGTTTCCGTGCTGAGCACCCTGCTGTTCGGTCTGGCTCCCGCCTTTCGGGTGACTCGCCCGGACCTGGTTCCGGCCCTGAAAGCGGCCGACGCCGACAGCGGCGGCAAGCGGCGGATGTGGGGCCGCAACACGATCGTGGCCGGCCAGGTGGCGCTCTCGCTGGTTCTGCTGGCGGTGGCCGCCTCTCTGGTGCAGGGCTTCCGCGATGAGTTTATGCAGGGGCCCGGTTACCGCACCGACCACCTGTTCCTCACCAGCTTCGACACCCAACTGGCTCACTACTCCGAGGAACAGGCGCGGCGTTATTACGACGATCTGCTGCACAGAACGCGTTCCGCGCCGGGCGTGCGATCGGCAGCCCTCGTCTCCAGTGTGCCGATGGCCCCCGGGGCCGATTCCATGGACATCGTCCCGGAGGGCTCCACGTTACCCCGCGGAGAAAAAGCGCCCCAGGGATTTGGCGCCTATATCAGCGACGGCTATTTCCGCACCGTGGGCATCCCCATCGTCGAGGGGCGCGGCTTTCTGGAATCGGACCGCGAGAACGCGCCGCGGGTGGCCGTGGTGAACCAATACACGGCAATGCATTACTGGCCGAAGGGAGACGCGCTTGGCAAGCGATTCCACCTGCAGGGCGCCAACGGAGAACTGGTGCAGATTGTGGGGATCGCCAGGAGGGCGAAGTACCGCTCGATTTCCGAGCCTCCGACGGACTTCGTCTACCTGCCGGTCCGGCAGCACCCGCGTTCCCGGATGTCTCTGGTGGCCGAGTCCGACGCCGCGGACGCCGCCACCATCGCACCGGTGGTCCGCGAGGTGGTGCGCAGTCTCGATCCGGACATGCCCGTGTTCGACGTTCGCACCATGCACGACCTCTATACGCAGCGCAACGTGAAGGTTACGGACATCATCGTTCAGGTGGTGGCGGCGCTGGGTCTGATGGGGCTGCTTCTGGCGGTGGTGGGTCTCTACGGCCTGGTGGCTTATTCGGTGAGCCGCCGCACGCGTGAGATCGGCATCCGCATGGCCATCGGCGCGGACCGGCGTAAGGTGGTGTGGATGGTGCTCCGGCAGGGGCTCGAACTCGGCGTGGCCGGGGTGGCCGCGGGCGTGCTGGTGAGTTTCTTCGCCTGCCGTATGGTCACCTCGGCGTTGTCCATGGTCACGTTCGAGCGCATCGATCCGCTGATCTTCGCCGTGCTCCCGCTCCTGCTGGTCCTGGTCACGGTGCTGGCCACGTGGGCGCCGGCGCGCCGGGCCTCGCTGATCGACCCGATGCGCGCGCTGCGAGACGAGTAAACCCGCGGACCCTGCGATTGTTCAGGATGCGGCATGATGGTGACATGCGAAACCCAGTGTGTCTCGCCGTGCTCCTTTCTTTGGGTATCCTGGCGTCGGCCCCGCTGCGGGCCGGCTGGACCTCGCTGGGGTCCATGCCGCCGGGTGCGCGGTCCGATGCCGGCGTGGATTACCGCGGCGATCAGGGCGCGGTGCGGCTGAGCGTGATTGAGCCCGGCGTGATTCGCGTGCGCTTCACGCATGCGCAGGAGTTCGCCGCCGACGATTCCTACGCCGTCCTGCCGTCCGTGCTGCATGCGGCGCCCGCGGCCTTTCAGTTCTCAAGCGATGGCGGTACGGATCGCCTCCGCACCGGCGAGCTGACCGTGGAGATCCAGCGAAATCCGTTTCGGCTCCGCTTCCTGGACGCTCAGGGGCGCGTTCTCGATGGCGACGCGGACGACATGGGCATGGCCTTCGACGCGGCCGGCCGGCTACGTGTCTGGAAGGATCTGCCCGCCGACGCGCATCTGTACGGGTTTGGCGAGCGGAGCGGGCCGCTGGACAAACGCGGCTACAAGCAGAGCGGCAGCTCGCTGGTGGACTGGAACTCGGACACGCCCGGCTACGACCGCGGAACCGACCCCCTGTACGACAGCATCCCGTTCTTCCTGACGCTGGACAAAGGCGTCGTACACGGCACGTTCTTCGACAACAACTGGCGCGCGAGCTTCGACGTTGGCCGCGAGAATCCGAAGCGGCTGAGTTTCGGGGCCGATGGCGGTGAGCTGAACTACTACATCCTTGCCGGTCCGCTGCCGGCCGACGTGCTGCGGCGGTATGCCGCGCTCACCGGGCCGATGCCGCTGCCGCCGCTGTGGGCGCTCGGCTATCATCAGTGCCGCTGGTCCTACTATCCCGATTCGCGCGTGCTGGAAGTCGCGCGGGGCTTTCGCGAGCGGCACATTCCGGCCGACGTCATCTGGCTGGACATTCACCACATGAATGGCTACCGCGTGTTCACCTGGGATCCCAGACGCTTCCCGCAACCGCAACGAATGATCGAGCAACTCGCCGGCATCAACTTCAAGGTCGTGCCCATTATCGATCCGGGCGTGAAGCTGGATCCGGGTTATGCCGCCTACGACAGCGGCCTGCAGGCCGGCGTTTTCGCCAAAACTCCCGACGGGAAGGTCTACTCGGGTCCGGTGTGGCCGGGCCCGGCGGTGTTTCCCGATTTCACGGACGCCGCGGCGCGGAAGTGGTGGGCCGCGCAGATTGCCGGTTTCGTATCGGTGGGCCTGGCGGGAATCTGGAACGACATGAACGAGCCCTCCGTGTTCGGCACGCCCACGGCCACCATGCCCGACGACGTGGTTTTCCAGCACAACGGGCGTGCGGTTACGGCAGCCGAAGTGCACAATGTCTTCGGCCAGCAGATGACCCTGGCCACGCGCGAGGGATTATTGCAGGCGCACCCCGACCTGCGCCCCTTCGTTCTGACGCGCGCTACCTACGCGGGCGGGCAGCGCTACGCGGCGGTGTGGGCGGGCGACAACGTGGCCGACTGGCCGCACCTGCACGACGGCATCGCCACCCTGCTGGGCATGGGCATCTCCGGGTATTCCTTCGTGGGAAATGACATTGGCGGCTTTGCCGACGGCCCGGTGGCCGATGCCGAGCTGTTCACGCGCTGGATGGAAGCGGGCGCGTTCTTCCCGTTCATGCGCGCTCACACGGTCCCGGAGGCGGCGAACAAGGAACCGTGGGCGTTCGGCCCGGAGCACGAAGCGTACAATCGGCGCGCCATTGAGCGCCGCTACGAGTTTCTGCCGTATTTGTACAACTGCTTCTATCAGACCTCGCAGACGGGCATGCCAACCATGCGCGCCCTGCTGCTGCAGTATCCGGACGATCCGAAGACGTGGGACGTGGCGGACGAGTTCCTAACCGGCGGGGACCTGCTGGTGGCCCCCGTGCTCGCGGCGCACGCGCGGGATCGCGAGGTGTATTTGCCGCGCGGCGCCTGGTACGATCTGAGCACGGATCGGGAGCAGCTTGGCGGAAGGAGCATCCACGTGCACGCCGACGAAGACGACCTGCCGCTGTTTGCCGCCGAGGGCGCCATTCTGTTCCGCGCGCCGGTGATGCAATCCACCGCGGACTGGCCGACGGCGGAGCTGACGTTCGACATATTCGCGCACGGCGCCACCGAGCGCCAGTACTACGAGGACGATGGCAGCAGCTTCGCATACGAGCACGGCGAGTACTTCAAACGAACGGTGTCGGTTGCACTGGCGGCCGATGGCGTCCACGTGGTGCTGGGCGCCGCCGAGGGAAGTTTCGTGCCACGGCACCGGGACAACGCGATCGTTCTGCATTTCGCACCCGCGCCGCATATGGTGAGTCTGAACGGCTCGGCGCTCGCCGGAGACGCGGTTCATTTCGATGCGGCGCGGTCCACCCTTACCGTGCGGGTGCCGCAGTCGAGCGAGCGACAGACGATTTTGGTTCACTGGTAGGCATGGATAACAAATTCGACCGGCGCAGCCTGCTGGCGCCCGCCACCGCAGCCGCGGCTTTCGGGCTCGGCTCGCTTGGCAAATTGCAGGGGGCGGAGGAGGCGCCGGTGTCATCGGATCTGCTGGCGCTGGCGCGGCTGCGCGATTATCAGACGCGGCGATCGTCCAGCTACGACCGCACTGGCGGCAACGCCGACTTTATCCACATCGACGCCGGCGCCACCGCGACGCTTCTGGAAACGGCCGGGCCGGGCCTGATCACGCACATCTGGTTCACCATTAATTCGCGCGAAGACCTGCACCTGAAGAAGCTGGTGCTGCGCGCGTACTGGGACGGCGAGACGGAGCCGTCGGTGGAAGTTCCGGTGGGAGACTTCTTCGGCCTCGGTCTGGGCGAGTATTTCCTGTATCAATCGGCATTGACCAGCGTGGCCGGACAAAAGGCTCTGAACGCGTACTTCCCCATGCCGTTCGGCGCGTCCGCGCGCGTGACGGTGACCAATGAGGGCGCACTGCGCACCGACAACTTCTACTACAACATCGACTATGTGACTTACTCGCGCGCGCCGGCCGACGTGGGTTACTTCCACGCGCAGTATCGGCAGGCGTCGCCCTGTCACGGCTGGACCGATGCGTGGAAGGTCAACTGGGAACCGCTGGTGGACCGGAAGAAGAACCTCGACGGCGAGGGGAACTACGTGTTTCTGGAGGCGCGCGGCCGAGGCCACTTCATCGGGGTGACGCACGCCATCCTGCAGAATCAGGATGGATGGTTCGGCGAGGGCGACGAGATGGTGTTCATCGACGGCCAGCCTGTGCCGGCGATCAACGGCACCGGGACGGAAGATTACTACAACGGCGCGTGGGACTTCGGCCAGACCTTCGACTACATGCACAACGGCGCCCCGTACATGGTGGATGCGGAGCGCGTGGGCGGCCGCTATTGCCTGTATCGCTGGCACACGGAAAGTCCGGTGGCATTCCGGGAGTCGATTCGGGTGACCATCGAGCACGGCCACGCCAACCATCGCTCGGACAATTTCTTTTCGGCTGCGTTCTGGTATCAGACGGAACCGCACCAGAAGTTTCCCGCGCTGCCCAAGGTGGCGGAGCGGATTCCGCGCATCTACCGCGTGGGCGGGCCCGGACCCGCGCCGCTTCCGAATGGGGGCTGATATGCGAATTCTGCTGGGTATTCTGGCGATAATCGTGAGCGCGAAGGGGGTGGCCGCGGTGCAGGTGGCGAAGGTGGAATACAAAGGCTGGCACAATTGCTATCGGGTCAGCAATGGCGAGGCGGAGCTTATCGTCACCGGCGACGTCGGCCCGCGGATCATTCGCTACGGGTTTGTCGGCGGGCAGAACTTTTTCAAGGAATATCCGGAACAATTGGGCGGGACCGGCGAGGAGAAGTTCCAGCTTCGCGGCGGCGACCGCGTGTGGAAAGCGCCCGAAGATCCGGTGGCCACGTGGGCGCCGGACAACGTTCCGGTGGAGATCCACGTTACGCCCACGGGTTTGGTGGCGCGCGAGCCCGTGGAGCCGTTGACCGGTTTGCAGAAAGAGATCGAGGTGAGCATGGCGGCGACGGGCACCGGCGTCACGGTGGCGCACCGCGTGGCCAACCGTGGGTTATTCGCTCTGGAATATGCGCCGTGGGCGCTGACCATGATGGCGCAGGGAGGCACGGCGATTACCGGGTTTCCCCCGCGCGGCCGGCACCCGCAGAATCTCGAGGCGACGAATCCGCTGGTGATGTGGGCGTACACGAATCTGGCGGACCCGCGCTGGACGTTCACGCGCAAGTACCTGGCGCTGCGGCAGGACCGGAATAACGCCGACGCGCAGAAGCTGGGATTGTTTAATGCGGACACGTGGGCGGTTTATTTGTTAAATGGCGAGGCATTCCTGAAGTGGGCGAAAGCCAGTCCCGCGGCGGCGTATCCCGATTTCGGCTGCTCGTTCGAAACTTTCACGAATAACGAGTTTCTCGAGATTGAGACGCTGGGTCCGCTGGCCAAAGTGCCTCCGGGGCACGTGGCGGAGCAGGTGGAACACTGGAGCCTGCACAGGAACGTCGGCGTTCGTGAACTGAGCGACGCGGAGCTGGATGGCGTGGTGTTACCGCTTCTGCAGGCCCGCGAAAAAATTTGAGGAGGCCTCCCGAGCCGCTGATTAACCCTCACGGCGGAGAGACCGTTTATAACCCGCAACGGCGTGGGGCCGGTGATGCACCGGCAAACATTCGTCGCTCGCAACTTTGCGCGGAGGTATCTAGAATTCCCTACGCCTCGTGATCCGCCCCTCCGACGACTGAGCAACGGACTCTTGGTGGAAGCGTAGCAGAGGGATTGCGGGCTGTAGGCGGGGTGGGGATGTAAGTGGTTGGAATCAGGGATAAGATTCTCTGCGGATTGGTGTGATCATGGCGTTTGGGGGCGCTTTTGGCGGACCGCTGGGGCTGGCAACAGTGAGGAGAGGTGCAATCCCCAGCCCTCCGGGGGAGGTCGCGCAACATATAAGGACGTTATGTTGCGCTATTTCGGCGAACGTGATAGAGCCGGACCGACTACTCCTCAGGTTGTCGGCGTTCTTCTTCTATCGCTTTCAATGCCTTTCATTGCCGCGAATATTTCTGGATCAGCGCCTCGATATGTTTCATATCTATCGTCGTGATCGCGGCCGCGCCTGCGGCGATCAAGGCACTGTAGCAATGTGCATGATGGGAGGCGAACATTAGCGCCGTCATGCCATAGCTGTTTTTTGCGTTTACGTCCGCGCCTGCAGCGATCAGGGCTTTAAGGCACACGTATTGCCCTTGGACCGAGGCCACCATGAGCACAGTGGTACCTTCCTTGTCCCTTGCGTTCACGTCCGCGCCCGCGGCGATCAAAGCGTTGAGGGACACCGCATCGCCCCGGCCCGAGGCCACCATGAGCGCCGTATGGCCGTCGTTGCTTTTCGCGTTCACGTCCGCCCTTGCATTGATCAGAACCTTGACGCTATCGGGACCTCCACGGGCAGCATTCAGGAGGGGCGTTGCGCCGTAGTTGTCCTTCGCGTTCACGTTCGCGCCGGCGGCGATTAGGGCACCAAGGCAACCTGCGTTGTCCTTGCCAGCAGCCTTCATGAGCGCGGTGGATCCATCGAGGCTCTTCGCGTTCACGTCCGCCCCAGCCTGGAGCAGGGCGCGAATGCTATCTGTGTCGCCCCTTCCGGCGGCCCCCATGAGCGCTGTGTGGCCGTCGTTATCCTTCGCCTTGACGTTCGCGCCAGCGGCGATTAGGGCCTTGACGCGAACCGGCCCTTCCAGCGCGGCAGCATACATGAGTTCCGTGATGCCGTCCTCATCCTTCGCGTTCACGTCCCGGAATAATCGTTTGAAGTTCATCGCTTCCTCTCAACTGGCCGATCGGGATAATGTCGCTTGTTTCGCCACGAGATACGACGGCAAACGCCAGGTTGAAGCTCGCGTCCGGCAATTCGCCGTGGGCAATGCGGTCCGCAACCACCTCTACGGCGAGGCGCTGAACCGCGCCAATCGCCTCCTCGCGTTTTGCGCCATACGCCATTACGCCGGGCAGTTCCGGAATTTCAGCGATCCAACGCCCGTCGTCCTCGCGGTCCAGTTCGATCGACTCGCCGGGCGCTGCAAGAAACGCGGTTCTCGCCGCGTGTCCCTGGCCCTTGCCGGCAGCCTCCACCTTCCCGGCGCGCAACTTACTATGATGTTCTCGTGAGACTCCTTATCGCCACGGCACTGCTTTCCATGTCCACAGCCCTCGCTCAGGCTCCCCACTTCAGCCCCATCGCCAACGTCGGCGCGCGCAGGACCATCAGCCTCGACGGCAAATGGGGGACCATCGTCGACCCGTACGAAGTTGGCTTTTACGATTTTCACCAGCACCCCGGAGGGGCCGGTTTTTTCCGCAACCAGCACGCGAAGGACAAAAGCGAGCTGCTCGAATACAACTTCGACACCTCCCCACAGCTCGACGTCCCCGGCGACTGGAACACCCAGCGCACCGACCTATTCTTCTACGAAGGGACCGTCTGGTACAAGCGCTCCTTCGACTATCAGAAGAAGGACAACACACGCACCTTCGTCTACTTCGGCGCGGCGAACTACCAGGCGATGACCGCTTTGAATGGCGAGCCGCTGGGGACGCACACCGGCGGATTCACTCCCTTCGCATACGAGGTGACCGGCAAGCTGAGGGACAAGGACAACTTCGTCGTGGTGAAGGTGGACAACAAGCGGCTGCGCGAGGGCGTGCCCCAGGTGAATACCGACTGGTGGAATTACGGCGGGCTCACCCGCGGCGTCGCGCTGGTCGAAGTGCCGTCGACGTTCGTCCAGGACTACTTCATTCAGTTGAAGAAGGGATCGCCGGGGACGGTGGCCGGATGGGTGAAGCTGAACGGCCCGCAGCCTCGCCAGACGGTGACCGTGAAGATTCCCGAAGCGGGCATCTCCCAGGCGGTGACCACCGACGACCACGGCTATGCCGAGCTGAGCTTCCCCGCGAACCTCACGCTGTGGTCGCCGGAGAATCCGAAGCTGTATCGCGTCACCATCGCGGCGGAGACCGATTCGGTGGACGACCTCATTGGATTCCGCACCATCGAAACGAAGGGGACCGACATCCTGCTCAATGGCCACCCGGTGTTTCTGCGCGGCGTCTCCATTCACGAGGAAGCGCCGTTTCGCGGCGGGCGCGCCTTCAGCGACGAGGACGCGCGCACCCTGCTCGGCTGGGCCAAAGAGCTGGGCTGCAATTTCGTGCGCCTCGCACACTATCCTCACAACGAGTTCATGACGAGGGAAGCGGACCGGCTGGGGTTGATGGTGTGGTCCGAGAGCCCGGTCTACTGGGCCATCCAGTGGGAGAACCCGGAGACTTTCGCGAATGCCTCGAACCAGGTTGCCGAGAGCATCGCGCGCGACAAGAACCGCGCATCCATTGTGCTGTGGTCGGTGGCGAACGAGACGCCGACGAACGACGCCCGCAACGCGTTCCTGCGGAAGCTGGCGCGGCAGGTGCGGACGGATGACCCGACGCGTCTGGTGACCGCCGCCATGCTGCATCATCCCGGGGCCGGCGTGGAAGAACTGATCGACGACCCTCTGGGGGCGGATCTCGACGTGCTCGGCTGCAACGAATACATCGGCTGGTATCAGGGACTGCCCGACCTGGCCGACCGCACCACCTGGAAGAGCACGTATGAAAAGCCGGTCATTATGAGCGAATTCGGCGCGGGCGCCGTCTACGGCATGCACGGCGATCCGCTTACGCGCTGGACCGAGGAGTATCAGGAGAACGTTTTCCAGCATCAGGTGGCCATGCTCTCGCGCATTCCTTTCCTGAGGGGAACCACGCCGTGGATTCTCATGGATTTCCACAGTCCGCGACGCACGCTGCCCGGAATTCAGGATTATTTCAACCGAAAGGGACTCATTTCCCTCCGCGGCGAGAAGAAAAAAGCGTTTTACGTGATGCAGGAGTTCTACCAGCGGAAGCAGGCTGAAACAGCCAGGTAAGCTGGTCTCTTATGCCTTCGGTTGCTTCCTCGGCGCTGGCCGTCGAACACTCGCGCATTCGGGAACTGGCGGAGATCGCCATGCGCACCGACGGCGTGCTGAAGTTGTACTTTGGCGAGTCCAATGTTCCCACGCCGGAGTACATCAAGCGGGCGGCCCAGAAGGCCATGGCCGATGGGTTCACGTTCTACACCGAAAACGCGGGCCTGCTCTCCACCCGAACGGCGCTGGCCCGCTACTACCGCGAACAACAGGGCGTGGAGCTGGACCCGAAGAGCGAAATCGTGGTCACCGCGTCCGGCGTGCAGGCCCTGAATCTGAGCATCCGTTGCGCGCTGGACGCGGGCGACGAGGGGCTGGTGCTTACGCCCGCCTGGCCCAACGGTTCGGCGAGCGTGCAGATGGCCAACGCGCGGCCGGTGCAGGTGCCGCACGTGCTCTCGGGCGAGCGCTATCAGATCGACTTTGACGCGCTCGAGGCCGCCGTTTCATCGCGCACGCGGCTGCTTCTGTACACGTCGCCGTCGAACCCGCTCGGCTGGGTGGCCACCGTGGACGATCAGCAACGGCTGCTCGAATTCGCGCGCCGCCATGACCTGTGGCTGATCGCCGACGAGGTCTACGACCGCCTCAATTTCGCCGGTCCGAAGCCGTTCGCTCCGGCGCCCACCATCCTGCGTCTGGCCACCCGCGACGACGCCGTCATCGTGGTGCAGTCGTTCTCCAAGGCGTGGTGCATGACCGGATGGCGCGTGGGCTGGATGATCGCCCGCCGCGATCTGGCCGCGCGCGCCACCATCCTCAACGAGTTCGTGGTCTCGCACGCGCCCAGCTTCGCCCAGCGCGCCGGCGAAACCGCGCTGCTGTGGGGCGAGAGGACGCTCGTCGAAATGCTGGTGCGTCTGAAAGACAACCGCGATTTCTGCCTCGCCGCTTTGCGCAAAATGCCCGGCGTTGCCACGCCCGTACCGGATGGCGCGTTCTATCTGTTCCCGAAGATCGCCGCGGCGGCGGATTCCTTCGAGTTCTGCAAACGCCTGCTGATGGACACGCAGGTGGGGCTGGCGCCGGGCGTGGCGTTCGGCGCCGGTGGCGAGGGCTCGGTACGCATCTGCTACGCCGCCGAGCGGCCGATTCTCGAGGAAGCGATGAAGCGGCTGGGCGGGTTCCTGCGCTGACCAGTCGCATGTTTCCTCGAATTCGCACCGTCACCAGGCGATAAGACAGGTAAGTGCTACTTCCGCCCAAGGGCACCATGTGAGGCGCCCCTGAGACAACGGAGGAACTACCTTGACAAGAAACCTGACCATTGGGACCAGGATCATCTCGAGTCTCGCGCTGATATTCATTTTCGTGGGAGCCCTGAGCTGCACGACGGTCAGCGGGTTCCGATCGCTGGCACGCACGATACAGCAACTGGTGGACAACTCCGCTCTGGTCATCGAAATGAAGTCCGATGGAGCAACCATGCTGGCCAATCAGCGCGGCATGATCCTCTATCAAATGTCCGGCAACCAGCAGAAGCGCGACGAGCTGAAGCAATCGTTCCTGGCCGGGAGCGACGAGTTGCGGCGCGCCTGCGGCCGTCTCCGCCCGCTCCTCGCGGATGCAGGAAGCCGGCAGCTTGTGGACGATGCCGAGGAGAACAGGGCGGCGTGGGCGCGGGAGTTCACAACGGTGTCAGGGCTGACCGAGGACGGCAAGACCACCCAGGCATGGGACTACGCCGTGGCCCACACGTTTTCTCCGCTCAAGGCGATGCTGGCGGACCTGTCCCACTTGTCCACGTTCGAAGAACAACAAATGGCAAGGGAGCGGAGCGCGGCCGAGGAAACCGTCTCAAGAGCGCTGTGGCTGTGCTGCCTGCTGATCGGCTGCTGCGTCGCGGCGGGCGTTCTCGCGTTGGTAATCATGCGCCAGGTCAACCGCTCGCTACGGCGGGTCACGGGGGATACCAGAGAGATCGCCAACCAGGTGGCCGGGGCCGCCGGGCAGGTGTCGGGATCCAGCATGAGCCTGTCTCAGGGCGCCTCCGAGCAGGCCGCGTCCATTCAGCAAACCTCGGCCTCGACAACCGAGATCAGCTCCATCACGAACAGGAATGCCGACAACGCGAGAAAGGCCAGCGGACTGATGCAGCAGGCCGTGGTCATCGTCGACGGTCTCAACCAGGCTCACCAGGAGTTGAATCAGGCCATCAGCGGAGTCAGCGAGTCCAGCGGGAAGGTATCGAAGATCATCCGGATCATCGACGAGATCGCATTCCAGACGAATATTCTCGCGTTGAACGCGGCCGTGGAAGCGGCCCGCGCAGGGGAGGCCGGCCTCGGATTCGCCGTTGTCGCCGACGAAGTTCGCAATCTGGCCCATCGTTCCGCGCAGGCGGCGAAGGACACTGCCAGCCTGATTGAGGAGTCGGTGGCGCGCTCACAGGAAGGACGGAACCGGCTGCAGCAGGTGCTGAAAGCGATGGAGGAGAACAACCGCATATCCGGAGAGGTCCGGATTACCGTCGACGAAGTGAGCGCCAGCAGCCAGGAGCAGGCGCGCGGACTCGATCAGATCGCCAAAGCGATCTCGCAGATGGAACAAGTGACGCAGAAGAACGCGGCCAGTGCCGAGGAAAACGCCGCCGCCGGGGAGGAACTGACGGCTCAGGCCGAGAGTCTGCGGGACGTCGTGGCCACGCTGGAACGGATGGTGGATGGCGATGCCAACGGCGCCCGGCGGCGCGAGCGGGTGGCTTGAGAGGGCGCCCGCAGCCTGCCTGTTCGCTGCCGCTCACGGCGTCCCAAACGCGGACACCCCACTTGCCTGCGCCCGTGGATTACACTGACTCGGGCGTTGGCACGGCAATTGCCCAATACACATCATGCGGACCCTTCTCCAGGACCTGCGCTACGGCTTTCGCATGGCCCGGCGAAGCCCCGGCTTCACGCTCATCGCGGTGCTCACGCTGGCCATCGGCATTGCCGCCAACACCACCGTGTTCAGTTGGATCGACGCCGTGCTGGTGCACCCCATTCCGGGCGTCGCCCACGGCGATGAACTGGTGGTGTTCGAAGACGTCGCTCCCAACGGCGACTACCTGACCGTCTCCTACCCCGACTACCGCGATTACCGCGACAACCTGAAGCTGCTGGCCGGCCTGGCTGTGTCGCGACCCTTGGAGATGCGCCTCGGCGAGGACGAGCATGCCGAGCGCGTCCCCGGGGAGCTGGTGTCCGGGAATTTCTTCGCCGTGCTGGGGGTGAGGCCGATTCTCGGCCGCGTCTTCACCACGGAGGAAGCCGGCGACAAACAGGGTGCATACCCCGTGGCCGTGATCAGCGAGCGACTCTGGAAGACCCGGTTCCATTCCGCTCGCGGCGTTGTGGGGACCACCATCCGGCTCAATCGCCAGACGTTGACCGTGGTGGGCGTGGTTCCGGCCAGCTTTCGCGGCAGCATACCGGGTTTGACCTACGAATTATGGGCGCCGGTGACGATGGGTCCGCGGCTCAACGCCATGCCGGACTGGATGCTGGGCGATCGCGGCTCGTACATCCTGTTCTCGTTCGGGCGCCTGAAACCGGGAGTCAGCCTGGAACGGGCGCGGGCGGAAACCGCCTCGGTTGCGCGCGAAGTCGCAAAGGCCGACTATAAGCACGGCAAGATGAGCGCCACGTTGTTTCCGGTGTGGAAAGGACACTTTGGAGCGCAGAGTTTTCTGCTGGCGCCGCTGACCATCCTGATGGCCGTGGGCGGCGTGGTGCTGCTGATTGTCTGCGCCAACGTGGCCAACCTGCTGCTGGCACGCTCCACCATCCGCCAGAAAGAGCTCAGCATGCGCATGGCTTTGGGCGCCGGGCGCGGCCGTCTGGTGCGGCAGCTTCTCACCGAAACGCTGATGCTGGCGATGATGGGCGCGCTGGTGGCTATGCCGCTGGCCATGTGGATGAGCGGTTCGCTCGGCTATCTGCTCCCGCCCACCAACCTCCCGGTATCCCATGGGGAATCCGGGGTGAACGGCGATGTCCTGATCTTCGTCGTCCTGCTCTGCGTGGGCGCTTGTCTGGTGTCCGGCGTGGCGCCCGCGTGGCACACGGCCAATACCAGCCTGAACGAGGTGCTGAAAGAAAGCGGCCGCAGCGGGGGCGCGGGAAGCCGAGCCCAGCGTATGCGCGGATTGCTGGTGGTGTCGGAAGTGGCCATGGCTTTGGTGGTGATCATCGGCGCCGCTTTGTTTGCGCGCAGCTTCCAGATGGCGCGCCAGATCAACCCCGGCTTCGACCCGGAGCATGTTCTGGTCTCGCGTCTGTATCTCTCCGCGGCCGGCTACGCAAGGGACGCGCGAAAGCTGTTCTGCCAGCGGTTGCGCGAACGCCTGGAAGGGCAGCCAGGCATTGTCGCCGTCAGCTACGCGGACCTGGTCCCGCTGGGGATTAGCAACTCATGGGAAGACTTGCAGGTGGAGGGCTACCAGCCCGGCCCGGGGGAAAGCATGAAGTTGTATCGCAACGTGGTGGCGCCCGGGTACTTCGACGTGCTGCGGATTCCGCTGTTGGAAGGGCGCGACTTCACCGAGCGGGACGACAGGGATTCGAATCTGGTGATGGTGGTCACTCAGACGTTCGCCAGGCGCTTCTTTGGAGACCGGGACCCCATCGGCCACAAGGTGCACGGCTGGGGCGAGTGGTTCACCATTGTCGGCGTGGTGAGAGACAGTAAGTACAGCACGCCAAACGAGGCGCCGAGGCCGCACTTCTACGTTGCGTTCCGCCAGGTGTACCGCGAGGACATGGACATCGCCTTCTTTGTCCGGACCCGGGGCGATCCGCTGCAGGCCCTGCCGGCGATGCGGGAGCAGGTGAAGTCCCTCGACCCGGGAGTCGGCGTATACGACGCCTTGCCGATGGCGGACTCCGTTCAGATTTCGCTGTTCGGACAGAAGATGGCCGCGGCTCTGCTGGCCGCGCTGGGCTCAATTGCGCTGGTGCTGGCGGCGGTGGGGCTGTATGGCGTGATGGCGTACTCGGTCAGCCAGAGGACCCAGGAGATTGGCATTCGCATGGCGCTGGGCGCGAGACCCGGAGACGTGCTGGCGCTGACGGTGGGACAGGGGATGCGCCTGACGCTGGTGGGTCTGGCAACCGGAGTGGTAGCGGCGCTGGCGGTGACTCGCCTGGTGGCGGGTCTTCTGGTGCACGTGAGCGCTACCGATCCGCTGATCTTCGCCGGCGCGTCACTATTCCTGGCTGCCGTGGCTCTGGCCGCCAGCTATCTGCCGGCGCGCCGCGCCACGCGTATCGACCCCAACGTGGCGCTGCGCTGCCAGTAGTTGACAAGGCTGATAACACAGGCCACTCGGCGGGAGAGTGGGCCTGCCCCGCAGGGCCGGACCGCGGGGCTGTCAGAAGCCGCGCGCCGTCCGGTGGGGATCAGCCGTTGATGCCCAGGAACTGCTTGATCAGGTTCAGGTCGCTCTGGAGCTGTCCAACCTGTCCGGCGGTCGCAGGAGCGGCCAGCGCCGCTGGGCTCGTGCTGCTGGTCACTTCCCAGATTCCCGGTAGCCCGGCGCTCTGGAAGCTCTCTCCGGGCAGCAGCGCCCGCACCGGAAACGGAATGTCCGGGGGCGTGTTCGGCCCAACCTGCGGAACGGGTATGGCGTTCCAGACGATCTGACTCGACGCGTTCAGAGCCCAGCTTCCCGGTGCGCCGGCGCCGTTGACGTCTTGCGCCACCAGCAGTTCCCCGGCGTAGGCCGCGATCACGCCGGTCGCGGACACCATGAATAGCTGTCTGGCGTCGCCGTTGGGGTTGAAGGTCCAGCCCGTCTGGGTCCACACCGTTACCGCGAACTGCATTCCGAGCGCCTGGCTCAGGGTGGCGGCAAGCGTGTTGGCCTGGTCCAGCGTGGACAGGTTATATTGGGAGACCGGAATCGTCGAAGTCTGGGTCGAACTCGTGTAGGTGAGCGTGGCCGGAGTCGCGGCGGGCGCCGGTACTGGCGGATAGACCGCCGGGACATTGGCTGTGGAGGCGACGGCGTTGGTGATCCTGAGCGGCACCTCGGTTCCGCTGCCGGGGTCGAATACCATGTAGTTCGCCGGGTCGTTCGGGGGCAGTGTCGCCTTCGACGGATCCACCCAGCGCTTTACCGCCGAGCTCGGATCGAATGCCGCCGACTGGTCGACCAGAGTGATCCCCGCCAGCATGATGCCGCCGATCGGCAGCGGATAGGTGGGTGTTGTGGGTGTGGTTCCCATGCAATCGGTTCCTCCTGTTGTTGTGTCTACTTCAGAGCGATGGCCACGATGGCGGCAATGGAAGGGATGGATTCCACCAGCCGCTTCACCGTGGAATCGTGCGTGCCGCTGGCGAGTTGCCGAATGACCGCGTCGCGGTCGGCAATCGACTGCTTCTGAATGTCGGCGATCTGCTGGCTTTGCGAGACCATCTGCGCGAGCAGGTTACCGTTTTGCTTAGTGAGTGCGAGCTGCTGGTCCAGCGTGGCGATCTTCTGGTCCTTGTCGGCGATGACCAGTTTCAGGTTGGCGATCTGCTCTTCGTAGTTTTGCAGCAGCGCCTGCTGCGTCTGAATGGTCTGCGCGTCCGATTGCGCCTGCACGGCGGGCGCCAGCGCAGCCAGTGCAGCCATCGCGACGAATGCGAGGCGGGGAATCATTTTTGGATCCCCGCTTCTTTTTCCAACGGCGCCGCTTCCGCCTCGATTTCGTCCTCGCGGCCCTCGAGGCGCGCGACATCGAGATCGACGGCCGCCAGCGGCGCGGCGCCGGCGTCGATGGTTTGATCGTTGGCCTGCACCTGCTTCTGTTCGGCGGCGATCTCGGTCTCCGCCTGGCTGATCTGCTGATTGCGGGTCGCGTCGGCCGCCGCGAGGCTGGCCTCGAGCTGAGTTGCATCCACCGTTGTGGTGGTTCCGTCCCAGATACTGGCCAGGTCGTCGACGGCGTCAACGACGTCGATTCCGTCCAGATTATCCACGGTCTGTTCCAGGTCCATTGGGGACCTCCTATCGAGAAAGCACGAGTGTACGCACGGAGCCAGCGGCCTCAATGCGTAAACACTGGGAAACAGGAGGGATTATTGCGGGCACCGCGGTATGGCCGGGGGCCCCTTTCGCTACGAGCGACGGCGTCTTACCTGGTTTGCTTTGGGTATTTCACTTCACGCAGCCACGTTGAAAAGAGGATCCACCAAATCGCGAGCAGCGCGATATTGGGCCAGCCCGCCTCCGGTCCGAACACCCCGCCCGTGAGCCACGCCGGGCCGTGAAGGCTGGCATTAAACAGATGCCCCTGACTCACCTGGCCACTGGCGGGCACACCGTAAAAGAAAACCTCGCCCCACGACCATGCGGCGTGGAGTCCCAGAGGCATCCAGAGGTCGCCTGTTCTGCGCAGCACGAGGCAGGTTACCAGACAGTAGAGGAGGACGGCGAATGGGCCGGGCCCGTGTCCGCCGGGGTTAAAATAGTGCGCCCCAGCCATCAGGAGCGAGGTGGCGAGCGCCGCTGGCCAGAAGCCTATACCGGAGGTAAGTGTGAACAGCAGGTAGCCGCGATAGAAGAAGTCTTCCAAAAGTGCAGCGAGAAAGACGGGCAGAGTCCAGAGAATTCCGAATTTCCAGATGTCCGCGCCATGCAAGGCCGGTGAACCGAAAGAAAGAGCCCCCGCGAGGCGGAGCGCAAACAACAAAGCCGTGAGCGAAGCGAAGCTGATTGCGGCCCCCTGCCAGAACTGACGGCACAATGCCCGCCGCCACGGCAGGCCGTAATCGGCGAAGCCGCGACCCTCGATTCTCGCCATGATCCCGCTGGCTGACAGGAGCACAGCCACCAGAACCGCCATGTAGACGAGGATGCCCATGGGCGTGTTCAGTTCCGCGTGCAGCTTGCGCATGGCGGGGTCAATGACCCAGCTCGCGCCGTATCCCATGGGGATGAGGATCGCGAAAAAGATAAGCAGCCGCCATCCCGCTCGCAGTCCGTTCGGCCCCATGAAAACTGCGCGCGGTGCGATCATCGCGCGGGTACGGCCAGCACCCACGCCAGCAGCACCACAAGGATCAGAGCCGCCAACAGAGAAAACAGGGTGTGGAGAGGGTGAAGGTGGAAGTACGGATTCCCGGTCAGACGATGTCTGGCGAGCATGTGGCCTCCTTTGCACGTGCTTCGTGTGGCCACGGAGCAACCTGTCTGTTCCCATATTCTCACGGTTTGGCGGATTTGGTTCCCTCAATACGTGGCTCGGCAGCCCGCGCGCTCAGCTTCCGGCAATGCCAATGTGTCCCCGGACGCTCCGGCTATTTGGGCGCTTCCTCTGCCGCGGCATGGAAACCCGTGTTGGCGGCGGGCACGCCGGCATAAGCTGCGACTTCGAGCAGCACTTCCTTCAAATCCACGGGCTCCAGTTCGGCCGCCAAACCGGTGCGGACGTGCAATCGAAACTCCTCCCACCGGCCCAGCGAAGCCGTTATCGCCAGCGCCAGCAGTCGCCTCAAGCGCGGATCCAGCCCTGGCCTGCTCCACACACCTCCCCACACGTAGCGCGTGATCCACTCCTGGAACTCGCGATTCAATTCAGTTGCGCCCGCCACCGCGCGATCCACGTGCGCATCGCCCAGCACGGACCGCCGCACCGCGGACCCCGCCTCCAGCGGATCGCCCGCCGCCGGCAACAAAAAATCGAACAACGCCGCCGAGAAAGAAGAGGGCCGCTCCACGTTCGACAAATGAGTCGCCGGCAAACGCACCGCGCGAGCACCCGCGATCCCCCGCGCCAGCACATCGCCGTGCCCTGCCCACGGCGTCGAGACATCGTCATCCCCGGCGATCACCAGCACCGGGACCCTTATGTCACCCAGCAACGGCCGATGATCCATATCTCGGACCGCCGCACAACATCCTGCATAACCCACCGGATTCGTAGCGAGCAACACTGCGCGCAGCGACCCCGCCACCGGGTTCGCGGAAGCCAGGGTGCGCGCCGAAAGAAAGCGCTGCATCACCGCGTCCTCGATCGCTGCCATACCGTGCTCGATCACACTCACTCGGCGAGCCTCGAATGAACCAGGGTCCGCCATTCGCGGCGATGTATTGGCCAGCACCAGCCGCTCCAGGCGATCCCCTTCGTGAGCGCCCAGCCACTGCCCAATCATCCCGCCGATCGACAACCCGCAATACGCAAAACGAGCGCATCCCACCGCGTCCACCGCAGCGAGCACATCGCGGCCCAACTGCGCCATCGTATAGTCGCCTGCGGGAGCGTCGGAGGCGCCATGCCCGCGCAGGTCCAGGCGAAGCACTCGAAAATGCCGCAACAACGCGGGCATCTGCAGGTCCCACATCCCGTGGTCGGTGCCCAGCGAATGCACCAGCACCAGCAACGGCCGGCCCGGCACACCCTCGATCCGGTAATAAACCCGGCATCCCTCGGAATCGGCGAACGGCATGTCTATCCCTTCCCATCCAGCAGGCGCCGGCGAAAATGTTCCGCGCTGCCCAGATAATCGGCGGGCTCCCGCAACCCCGGCTTTTCCGAAAACACCGCCCCGTGAGTCGCATCAATATTGCAGCGCATCCTCGCGGCGTCCACCCTCAGCCCTTCCGCCACCTCCGCCATCGACTCCACGGCGAGTCCCGCGGCCTGCACAATGCCCTCCACCGTCGACCACTCGGACTGCCACCCGCCGGCACCGCGCTCATGCTCGCCCACCATACCGCTCAGGAAATTCGACAGCAGGCCCGGAGTCCGCTTCGCCGCCGCCATCGCCAGCATGCACGCCGTGGGATTGTGCTTATGCGGCATCGTGGACGATCCACCCCGTCCATCGCCTCCAGGCTCCGCTGCCTCGCCCACCTCGAACTGCATCAGCAGCGCGATATCCAGCGCCATCTTGCCCAGGCTCGCCGTATAGATGCTCAGAGCCGCCATCAACGCAGCCAGCCGGTCGCGATGCCCGTGCCACGGCGCATCCGGGCATTGCAGCTTCAGTTCCTCCGCAAGCGCTTCACTCACTGCGATGCCGCGGTCCCCGAGCGCAGCCAGGGTTCCGCTCGCACCACCGAACTGGAGACACGCCGCTTCATCGAAACGGTTCGCCACGCGCTCCCAGCCGCGCCGAATCGCACCCAGCCAACCCGCCGCCTTCAGGCCGAACGTAACGGGCGGCGCGGGCTGCAGAAGCGTGCGGCCCAGCATCACCGTATTGGCATGCTCATCGGAAAGGCGCCGCAGCCCGCGCATCACGCGTTCGTGATCCGCTTCCAGCACCGCGCGGCACCGCACCAGCAGCAGCACCAGCGCAGTGTCCATAACATCCTGGCTGGTGGCGCCCCAATGCACGTAGTCCCCGGGCACTCTGTCCCTCAGCATGCGAACCAGAGGAATCGCGGGCGTTCCTGCGCGCAGCGATAGACGCACCAGTTCCGCCATATCGAAACCCCCGGCCACTGCCGCGCTCGAGATCGCCGCCGCGGCATCCAAGGGGATCACGCCCACCCGCGCTTCCGCCCGCGCCAGCGCCGCCTCGAAGTCGAGCATGGCCTCCAGCACGGCGGCATCGGAGAACACCTGCGACAATGCCTCGGTGGCCGCCAGGCTCTCCATCAATCGCGTGAACATGAATCGATCTTACACGTCGAAGAATACGGTTTCGCGGTCGCCCTGCAAACGAATCTCAAAAGACCACGCCGGCTTCGCCAGCAGCGTCACGCGGCGCTCCTCGGGCACCAGCGCCAGCACCCGATCGTGAGCGTTTGCCGGTTCGCCTTCGAAATACAAGCGCGTATACAAATGCTTCAGCAGCCCGCGCGCGAACACCGTCACGTTGATATGAGGAGCCTGCCCGTCAACCGCGCCCGGCTTCACGGTTTCGAAAACGCAAACGCCATCCGCATCGGTTTCCAGCCGGCCGAAACCGCAGAAGTTCGGATCCGCATTCGTGTACCGGCCCCGCGCGTCGGCCTGCCACAACTCGATCATTGAATCGCCTGGTGTCGGCGCGCCGTCCCCATCCGTCACGCGAAACGTCAACCGGATCCGTTCGCCCTCCGCGCCTTCGCGTGCCAGCACGCCCAGTGAGCGGTTCGTCGTCAGCGCGAAATTGAAAAACGGCCCCACCGTCTGCGAAGCTGTCGGAATCATTCTTCAAACGGCGTTGCGCGCCGCCCCCGAAGCACGATGTCGAAGCGAAACCCAAGCGCCCACTCCGGCTCAGTCAGCGACAAATCAAATTGCGAAACCAGCCGCCGCTGCGCCTCCGCATCCGGAATCGACTGCAGGACCGCGTCCAGCGGCATGAGCGGATCGCCCGGAAAATACATCTGGGTCACCAGCCGGGTCACAAACGCCGGCCCGAACAGCGAGAAGTGAATATGCGCGGGCCGCCACGCATTCTGATGGTTGCGCCAGGGATAAGCGCCTGGCCTGATGGTGACAAATCGGTAATTCCCCGCTTCGTCGGTGACCATGCGCCCCGCCCCCAGGAAATTCGGATCCAGCGGAGCCGGGTGATTGTCGCCCGAATGCACATAGCGTCCTGCCGCATTCGCCTGCCAGATCTCAACAAGAGCGTTCGGCACGCCGCGGCCGTCCTCATCCAGCACCCGCCCGGCCACGATAATGCGTTCGCCCAGCGGCGGTCCGGCGAAGTGGGCGGTGAGATCGTTATCCGTCGGGCCGATCGGATTGTGCCCGTAAACCGGCCCCGTCAGCTCGCTGGCGGTATGCGGGAACCGGATCAGCGGCCGCGCCGGCGCCCGCCGTACCGTGGCGCGATACGCTTCATGTAAATACTCCGGCTGGCTGTCGGCCTTCACCCGCGGATATTCCCTCATTCACCCCCACCTTTCATCCCATGCGCCAGAGCGGTTCGCGCATGTAAATCCCGCAATACCTCGAGCTCCATCGGCGAGGGCGGCTCCGTCTCCTCCACCCTCTCCGCGAACCGCACATCCCAGCTCGTGTTCTCGCGGACCTGCTCACGCGCAATCCCAGGGTGCAGGCTGGTCACCACCATCTCGTTCGTTTCCGCGTCCGGCCGCATGACACACAGATCGGAAACCAGCATCGCCGGCCCCTTTCCGCGAACCCCCAGTTCTCGCCGCTCACGCCCCGTACGCCCATGACCCAGCGTGGTCAAAAAATCGAGTTGCCTCACAAAGCTGCGCGCCCCATGGCGCATGATGATGAAGATCTGGCCACAGGCCGTGCCGATCTCGGTCGCACCGCCGCTCCCCGGGAGCCGGACCTTCGGTTTCGCGTAATCTCCAATCACTGTGGTGTTCAGGTTGGCGAACCGGTCCACCTGCGCGCCGCCCAGAAACCCTGTTGTGATGCGGCCACCCTGCAGCCAGTAGCGGAAAACTTCCGGCACCGAGACCGTGGTCAACGCCGTTTCGCACAACTCGCCATCGCCAATCGAGAGCGGCAGCACGTCCGGCCTCGTCCCCAGCGTCCCCGATTCGTAAATCAGGTGGATGCGTGGCGCATTCGTCAGCCGCGCCAGGTTGCACGCCGCCGAAGGCAGCCCGATACCCACGAAGCAGATGTCGTCGTTGCCCAGTGCCCGTGCCGCCGCCACCGTCATCATTTCCACCGGAGTGTACATCATGCCATCTCATCCCCCAACATCCACGAACCGTTCAACCCGCGTGCCGCCCCGCAAGCCCCGCCCGTCGCTCCCTCCCGCATCCACAAGCGCCCCACATTCCACCCCAGCGCCACTCGCAGGCGCCGCCCGTCGATGGTTCCCATGCGCGCCTCATCCGAGCACGTTCTTCCGCATCCACAAGCGCCCGACTTCCACCCCAGCGCCACTCGCAGGCGCCGCCCGTCGATGGTTCCCATGCGCGCCTCATCCGAGCACGTTCTCCCGCATCCACAAGCGCCCGACTTCCACCCCAGCGCCACTCGCAGGCGCCGCCCGTCGATGGTTCCCATGCGCGCCTCATCCGAGCACGTTCTTCCGCATCCACAAGCGCCCCACTTCCACCCCAGCGCCACTCGACGGTTCCCATGCGCGCCTCATCCGAGCACGTTCTCCCGCATCCACGCGAGGAACCTCTCCCGCTCGCGGGCGATCTCATCCCATGCGATGTAGAAAGCGTTATCGCGCGGGTAGTAACCGTGCGCGTAAGACGGCCGCGCGCCGTTGGGCGCCACCACGACGGCGCTCAACGTCCACGCCGGCAGAATTACGGCGTTCGAGCTGCGCGGCCCGAAGTCGTCCACCACTTCTTCCACCGTCACCACCGCGCATCGCGCCGCCAGTACCGCCTCCTTCTGCACGCCGACGATGCCCTCAATCATCACGTTCCCTTCGCGGTCCGCCCTCTGAGCGTGGATGATGGTGACGTCAGGCCGGAACGCGGGCACGCACGCCAGATTCTCGCCGGTAAAGGGGCAGGTGACGAATCGAATGTCACGGTTCACGCCAGGCAGATCGCTCCCCTGGTATCCGCGAAAGATCGCGCAGGGCATCCCGGCAGCCCCGGCCTCGTAAGCGTGGGCCATCGCCGCATGACTGTGTTCGACAATCTCCAGCGGCACGGGCCACCCGCACTCTACCGCATCGCGCAACCGATGTAACGATCCGACCCCGGGGTTCCCGCCCCAGGAGAACACCAGCTTCCGAGCCGTCCCCATGCCGATCATCTGGTCGTAAATCAGGTCGGGAGTCATGCGAATCAACGTCAGATCCCGCAGCCCTTGCCGGATGATCTCGTGCCCGGCCGCGAAGGGGATCAGGTGTGTGAAACCCTCCAGAACCACCTGGTCGCCGTCCCTCACGTGGCGCGCAATGGCGTCTTGTAGTGTTAGAAACTCCATCTGTGGGCGAATATCGCGCTTCTGGGCGATATTCGCATACATTCGACGCTCAGTCAAGCTGTGCAAGTGTGCGATAATCGGCCATGCCGAATCCCGACTTTGTGCTTTCGCTTGCGCGTGGCCTTAAGGTGCTGGAGGCTTTTGAGGAACGGCCCGACGGGGTAAGCGTCGGCGAGGTTGCGGCCCGAACCGGACTCTCCCGGGCTGCCGTCCGGCGGCTCCTGATCACTCTCGAACTAGAGGGCTACGCCAGCCACAACGGACCGGTCTACCGCCTCGGCAGCCGCGTCCTGCGGCTCGGTTTTGCCTTCCTCTCCTCGCATTCGCTGCCCGCCCTCGCCCAGCCAATTCTGCAGGAAATCAGCGCGGCCATTCACGAATCCACTTCTCTGAGTGTCCTGGATGGCTACGATATCGTCTACCTGGCACGGTCTGCGACCAGGCGGGTAATGTCGGTCGGACTGGCCGTAGGCAGCCGTCTTCCGGCTTATTGTACTTCGATGGGAAGGGTGCTTTTGGCAGGGTTGCCAGCACCGGATCTGGCGATCTATATGGCCCATGTCACTGTGTTTCCGCACACCAGGAAGACGATCACGGACGAGCCGGGCCTCACCGCCGCGATTCAGCGGGCGCGCGATCAGGGCTACGCCCTGGTGGACGAAGAGCTGGAATTGGGACTGCGTTCCCTTGCCGTGCCGGTGGTGACCAGAGCCGGAAAAGTGGTTGCTGCCATGAACACGGGCGTGCATGCCTCCCGCGTCGGAATCGACGAGATGATCGACCGGTTCCTTCCAGTCCTCCAAGAGGGAGCCCGTCTTCTGGGACAGGCGCTCGGCTGACAACTTGACAGCTTCTGGGCGTTTATCGTACAAATGAGCGATAAGCGCACATGGAGTTCGCCTACATTTGCGATGCGCTGCGGACGCCGTTCGGCCGATACGGCGGATCGCTGGCAGGAGTGCGAGCGGACGACCTCGCGGCCAGCGCACTTAAGGCGCTGCTCGACCGCAACCCGACGCTCGACCCGGCGGCGGTGGACGACGTCATCCTCGGCTGCGCGAACCAGGCGGGCGAAGACAACCGCAACGTCGCGCGGATGGCTCTTTTGCTTGCTGGAATCCCGCCGGAAGTTCCGGGGACCACGGTGAACCGGTTGTGCGGGTCGAGCATGGACGCAGCGGCGATTGCCGCGCGAGCGATCCGCGCGGGCGAGGCGTCGGTTGTCATTGCCGGTGGTGTGGAGAGCATGTCGCGCGCGCCGCTGGTCCTCTCCAAACCGGATGTGGCGTGGGCGCGCACGCAGAAGCTCGAAGACACTACGCTGGGATGGCGCTTCATCAATCCGCTGATGCGCGAGCGCTACGGTGTGGATTCCATGGCGGAGACGGCGGAGAACGTCGCGGCCGAGTGCGGGATTTCGCGGGAAGATCAGGACAGTTTCGCGTTGCGCAGCCAGCAGCGTTGTGCGGCGGGCTGTTTCGACCAGGAAATTGTTGGTGGGCGCGATGAACATCCGCGGCCCGATACGACTCGGGAAAAGCTGGCGACGTTGAAACCGGTGACGCGGCCCGATGGGACGGTGACCGCGGGAAACGCGTCGGGCATCAACGACGGCGCGGCCGCTTTGCTGATCGCCTCTGAATCCGCCGCGGCGCGTCACGGCCTTCGGCGGCTCGCGCGAATTGTTGGAAGCGCGGTGGTGGGCGTGGCTCCCCGCGTGATGGGCCTGGGGCCGATCCCGGCCGTGAAGAAGCTGCTGGACCGCACCGGACTAAAGCTGAGCGAGATGGACGTTATCGAACTCAACGAAGCCTTCGCCGCGCAGGCGCTGGCCGTGCTCCGCGCTCTGGGGCTGCCGGACGATGCGGCTCATGTGAATCCAAACGGCGGGGCGATCGCGATGGGGCATCCGCTGGGAGCGAGCGGCGCGCGCCTCATCGCCACCGCCGTCTATCAACTGCACCGCATCGGCGGGCGTTATGCGCTGTGCACGATGTGCGTCGGGGTGGGGCAGGGTATCGCCATGATCGTGGAACGAGTATGACCCGCACGCAGGTGGGCATTGTTGGAGCCGGTCCGGCAGGCCTCATCCTCTCCCATCTGCTGCATCTTGAGGGTATCGACTCCATCGTCATCGAGGCGCAGACCCGCGAACACGTGGAGGAGCGCATCCGCGCGGGCGTTCTCGAACAAGGCACGGTGGACCTGCTCAACGAAGCGGGCGTGGGCGAACGCATGCGGCGCGAGGGTCTGGTTCATCACGGCATCGAACTTCGCTTCCATCATCGCGGCCATCGCATTGACATGTTCGAGCTCACCGGCGGGCGCGCCATTACTGTGTACGGCCAGCACGAGGTGGTGAAGGATCTGATTCGCGCGCGGCTGCAGGCTGGCGGGCAGATCTTTTTCGATGCGGCGCAGGTCGCCGTGCACGATTTCGCCAGCGATTCGCCACGCATCACTTATCAGCACGCGGGGGCCGAGCACGAGATAGCGTGCGATTTTATTGGCGGGTGCGATGGGTTCCACGGCGTCTGCCGGTCCGCTGTCCCGGCAGGCGTGCTTCGCTTCTACGAAAAGGCGTATCCGTTCGGCTGGCTCGGCATTCTGGCCGAAGCGGCGCCCGCATCCCACGAGCTGATTTACACGAACCACGAGCGTGGCTTTGCGCTGCTGAGTATGCGGAGTCCGCACATCAGCCGCGTCTATCTGCAGTGCCGGCCCGACGAAAACCTCGGCGAATGGCCGGATGGCCGAATCTGGGAAGAGCTGCAACGGCGCTTCGAGACGACGGATGGGTTTCGCTTGAACGAGGGCGCCATCATTCAGAAGGGTGTGACCGCGATGCGCAGCTTCGTTTGCGAACCTATGCAATGCGGGCGCCTTTTTTTGGCCGGAGACGCCGCGCATATTGTGCCGCCGACGGGCGCGAAGGGCCTCAATCTGGCCGCTGCCGACGTGCGCATTCTCGCCCGCGCGATCGCCTGCTGGCATCGAACGGGCGCCACTGACCGGCTGGAACGTTATTCGGAGACCTGCCTGCGCCGAGTGTGGCGAGCCCAACATTTTTCGTGGTGGATGACCTCAATGCTGCATAGCTCCGAAAACGGCGACGGCTTCGACCATCGGCGGCAACTGGCCGAACTGGAGCATGTGACCACGTCGCGGGCGGCTGCGACGAGCCTCGCCGAAAACTACACGGGGTTGCCGTTCACTCTTCCTGGAGAACAACTATGACGGGCGCTGGCGAGAACGCGGCTGGCGCCGCGTGTCCGTGGAGATCCTGGAGAACAACTATGATCCGAACCACTCCTCCTTTTCGTGCCGATCATGTCGGCAGTCTGCTCCGTCCCGCTTCGCTGAAAGAGGCACGGGCCCGCCGCGAGCGCGGAGAGATTTCCGCGGACGAGCTATGCGAGGTGGAAAACGCCGCCATTGAACGAATCATCTCCAAACAAGCGGACATCGGGTTGCGCAGCGCCACCGACGGGGAGTTTCGCCGGGCCATGTGGCATTTCGATTTTCTGGAACATCTGGACGGTGTTGAATCGTTCCACTCCGATCACGGGATCGCGTTCAAGGGCGGGATTGAAACTCAGGCCAGGGGGTTGCGCGTCACCGGCAAGCTGGGATTCTCCAGGCATCCCATGCTCGAGCACTTTCGCTTCGTGCGCGACCATACCACAGCTACGCCGAAGATGACCATTCCGTCGCCGAGCGTCCTGCATTTCCGCGGCGGGCGGCGAGCGGTCAGCCCGGATGTCTACCCGCAGATGGACGACTTCTATCGCGATCTCGGGCTGGCCTATCGTGGCGCCGTGCAGGCGTTCGCGGACGCGGGCTGCCGCTATCTTCAGCTCGACGAAGTGAACCTCGCCTATCTTTGCGATGAGGAACAGCGCCAGCTTTTGCGCGACAGGGGCGACGATCCCGATCTCCTTCCCGGCATCTACGCAGACATGATCAATACCGCCATCGGCGGCCGGCCGGCGGATATGACCATCACCATGCACCTGTGCCGCGGAAACTTTCGTTCGAGCTGGATCGCGCAGGGCGGCTATGAACCGGTCGCCGAAGTTCTGTTCAACGAGATTGGCGTGAACGGGTATTTCATGGAGTTTGACACGGAACGCGCGGGCGGGTTTGAGCCTCTCCGTTTTGTGCCCAAAGGCAAGACGGTGGTCCTGGGTCTGGTTACGTCCAAGGCCGGCGCGCTGGAATCAGCCGCCGAACTGGAGCGGCGCATTGCGGACGCGGCCAGGTACGTTGACTTGGAGCAGCTCTGCCTCAGCCCGCAATGCGGTTTCGCCAGCACCGAAGAAGGCAACGCTCTTACCGAGGACGAGCAGTGGGCGAAGCTGGCGCGAATTGTCAAAGTGGCGCGCACGGTGTGGGGTGCATGAGCCAAAGGGTCGATGTCGCCGCATTGATGGATGGCGGCTCCTGGTCCACTTATCAGAAGCTGCTGACCGCGCTCGCCGCGCTGGCCGTCATCTTCGACGGTTTCGACATTCAGATTCTGGGCTTCGCGATCCCTTCGCTGATTCGGGAGTGGCACGTAGTGCGCGCCGACTTCGGTCCGGTGCTCGCGGTGGGGCTGGCCGGGATGGCGCTGGGCAGTCCACTGGCGGGCTACTGCGGGGACCGCTTCGGACGCCGGGTGACACTGATCGGATGTGTGCTGACTTTCGGCCTGGCCACCATGGCGACCGCGTTCCTCCACGGGATTGCGGGCCTGACCGTTTTGCGTTTGGTTACCGGAATGGGCGCGGGCGGCGCCTTGCCGAATGCCAGCGCGTTGACGGCCGAGTTCGCGCCCTTGCGGCGGCGCGCGGTGGCGGTGAAGCTGGCCATCGTGTGCGTGCCTCTGGGCGGCATGCTGGGCGGTTTGATTGCCGCGCGCGTGCTGCCCGCGTTCGGCTGGCGGGCGCTTTATGCGATCGGCGGCGCACTGCCACTGCTGTTCGCAGTGGCGCTGTGGGCGGCGCTGCCGGAATCGCCGCGCTTTCTGGCTCGCCGGCCGGAGCGGTGGCCGCAGCTTGCCCGCCTGCTGGCGCGCATGGGACACGTGGTGTCAGCCGGAGCGGAGTTTGAAGAGCGCCAGGCGATGGCCCTGCCCCGCATCCGGGTCCGGACGCTGTTCGGACCCGGACTCGCTCGCGATACGGCGGGACTTTGGATCGCTTTTTTCTTCTGCCTCGCATCCATTTACCTGGTGTTTGGCTGGCTGCCGGCGATGCTGACCGCACAGGGTGTGGACATGGCCACGGCGAGCTCCGGACTGGCCATCTACAATTTCGGCGGCGTGCTGGGCGTGCTGGTGTGGGCGGTGCTGATTACGATTCTGGGGTCGCGAAGGCCGCTGCTGTCCGGCGCTCTGGCTTGTGCCGCGAGCGCGCTCGCGCTGCTGCTGGCGCCGATTCAGGCGCACGGCGATCGCACATGGCTGCTGGTGGGTCTGGGCGTGAACGGTCTGCTGGCCAACGCGGTTCAGACGTCGATGTACGCGCTGGCCGCGCACGTGTACCCGACCAGCATTCGAGCAACCGGAGTGGCTTACTCGACCGCCATCGGCAGGGTCGGCGGTCTGCTGAGTTCGCTGTTCGGCGCGGCGATCATTCAGGCCGGCACCGCCGCTTACTGGTACGCTCTGGCGATGGCGATGATCTGCGCATTCGCCGGCCTCGCCTGGGTGCGCAGCCATTACCCGGCGATGGGAAAACTCGAGACAATGGGAGCCACTGTTTGATGAATTCTCCGGTGAATTACGCAAATTGGGACGGTGTGGCCGTGATCACCATCGATAATCCGCCCGTGAACGCGCTGAGCCCCGGCGTACCGGAGGGAATCGAGGCCGCGGTGGAGCGCGCCGGCGCGGATGACGAGGTTCGCGCGATTGCGATTATCGGTGGCGGCCGGACGTTCATTGCGGGCGCCGACATCTCCGTTCTCGAGGAGATGGCGTGGGGCGCCGGGCCGGGCGCACTGGTGCTGCACCCGATGCTCGCAAAGATTGAGGATTCGGCGAAGCCGGTGGTGATGGCGATCCACGGGACCGCGCTCGGCGGCGGGCTGGAGGTGGCGATGGCCGGACACTATCGCGTGGCAGCGCCGACGGCGCAGCTTGGGCAGCCTGAGGTCAACCTGGGCATCATTCCTGGGGCCGAGGGCACGCAGCGGTTGCCCCGGCTGGTGGGGATTGAGAGGGCGATCGAGACGTGCGTGACGGGCAAGCCGGTGAAAGCGGCCGAGGCGCTGGCTGCCGGTTTGATCGATGCCGTAATTGAGGGTGATTTGCTCGCCGGCGCGGTGGCCTTCGCACGTAAGGCCGGATCGAGGGTCAAGACGCGGGATCGCAAAGAGCGCCTGGGGACGCCGGAGGTGAACGCTCCTCTGTTCGCCGCGGGCAGGCAGTTGGCGGCGAAGGTACGGCGGAATCAGCTCGCGCCTCTGCGCGCCGTGGAAGCGATTGAAGCGGCGGCGACCCTGCCGTTCGACGAGGGATGCCGGCGCGAGCGCGCGATCTTCGATGAGTGCATCGTCAACGATCAGGCGAAAGCGCTGATCCACGTGTTCTTCGCGGAACGGGCAGTCGCGAAGGTTCCGGGCGTGGACAAGAGCACGAGCGCGTTGCCGATTGCGCGCATCGGCATCATCGGCGCGGGCACGATGGGCGGCGGCATCGCCATGGCCTGCGCGAATGCTGGTATTCCGGTCCTGCTGAAGGAGGCCAGACCGGACGCCCTGGACGCGGGGATAGCGACGATTCGAAGGAACTACGAGACCAGCGTAAAGCGCGGCCGGTTTACGGCAGAGGAGGTGGAGCGGAAGCTCGCGCTGATTCACCCGCAGCTCGACTGGACGGGATTCGATTCGGTGGATCTCATTCTGGAAGCCGTGTACGAGAACATGGCGCTGAAGAAGGAGGTTTTCCGGGAGGTAGACGGGCTCGCGCGGCAGGGCTGCGTTCTGGCCACAAATACGTCCACGCTGAATATTGACGACATTGCTTCGGTGACGGGCCGGCCGGAGTTCGTTATTGGTCTGCATTTTTTCAGCCCGGCGAATGTGATGCGACTGCTGGAAATCGTGCGCGGGAAGGCGACATCGAGCGAGGTCATCGCCACCGCGCTGGCGCTGGCGAAGCAACTGAAGAAAGTCGGCGTGCTGGTGGGGAATTGTGCGGGATTTGTCGGCAATCGCATGTTCTTCCCATATATGTACGAGGCGCAATTCCTGGTGGAAGACGGCGCGGCACCGGAGCAAGTGGACCGCGCGCTTACCGGCTTCGGCATGGCCATGGGGATGTTCGCCGTGGACGACATGGCGGGGATCGACGTGGCTTATCGAGTGCGGCAGGAGCTCGGCCACTTCAGTGAACCGGGCGCGCGCAAGCCGCTGGTGCAGGACCAGCTTTACGCGATGGGCCGTTACGGGCAGAAGACGGGCCGGGGCTGGTACACGTATGGCGAGGATCGCAAGCCGGTGGCCGACCCCGAGGTGCTGGATCTGATTGAACGCGCGTCCCGCGAAGCCGGGATGGTGCGGCGGGCGATCAGCGACGACGAGATTGTGGAGCGGTCGATTTATGGGTTGATTAACGAGGGCGCGCGCGTGCTGGAGGAAGGATTTGCGCTGCGGGCCTCCGATATCGACGTGATTTATGTGAATGGGTATGGATTTCCTGCGTGGCGGGGCGGACCGATGTTTTACGCGGAACTCGCCGGTCTTGACAAAGTGCTGGCCACGATTGAACGGTTCCACCGGGAGCTGGGCGCGCGATGGGAGCCTGCGCCGTTGCTGCGGCGTCTGGCGGCGGAGGGGCGCGGGTTTCGCGATTATGATCGCGAGCGGGTGGGGTAATGAGCTGGAAATGAGTTTATGTGCGTGAAGCGAGTTCGACAGGTTCGCGGAGTGAACGTGCTGGGCGCCGAAGCCGTCTTCGACCAGCGTCGCGATGGCGTCATTTACGTTCGCAATCCCCGCCCGCTGGGGCCGTTTCCCGATAAGTTGACCGAGCGCCTGGAGTACTGGGCAGCGTACGCGCCCAATCGGGTTTTTCTGGCGCAACGCGATGGTGGGGGTGCGTGGCTCCGTGTCAACTACGCGGAAGCACTGGGCCGCGTGCGATCCATCGCACAGGCGCTGCTCGACCGCCGGCTGAACGCGGGGACGATGGTAACGATCCTATCCGGCAACAGCATCGAGCACGCGCTGCTGGCGCTCGGGTGCATGTATGCGGGAGTCCCGTATGCGCCGATTGCGCCGTCCTACTCGCTGGCGTCGGAGGAACTCACGACATTGCGCAACCTGTGGGAGCGTCTGGCGCCCGCTCTGGTGTTCGCCGCCGATGGCGCCACGTTCGAGCGGCCGCTCTCCCAGGTCCTCGATGGGCACGCGGAGCTGGTGACGGTTACGCCGCCCGGGTCGCTGGCGGCGACCCCATTCGAGGAGCTCGTGGCCGTTCCGCCGTCGGCAGAGGTGGATGACGCGCACGCCCGGGTCGCGCCGGATACTGTCGCGAAGATCCTGTTCACGTCCGGGTCCACGGGCAGGCCCAAGGGCGTGGTCACCACACAGCGAATGCTTTGCTCCAACCAGGAAATGCTGCGGACGCTGATGGGATTCCTGCCGACGAACCGCCGGTGTTGTGCGACTGGCTGCCGTGGAATCACACATTCGGCGGTAGTCACAACTTCGGCATCGTCCTGTATAACGGTGGGACTCTGTATTTGGATGAAGGCAGGCCGACCACGCCGGCCGCGTTTGCGCCGACCGTTGCCAATCTTCGCGAGATCGCGACCACGGCGTATTTCAACGTCCCCAGGGGATACGAGATGCTGGTGCCCGTGCTACGCGCCGACGAGGCATTCCGCCGGCATTTCTTCAGCCGCGTGCAGATCCTCTTCTACGCGGCCGCCGGCCTGAAGCAACAGATGTGGGACGAACTGCAGGATCTCGCCGTGGATGCGTGCGGCGAGGAGATTGTTATGATGACCGGCCTGGGGGCGACCGAGAGTGCGCCCATGGCGCTGTCCACCGGCGTGGGAGGGGCGGCGGCCGGGCGAGTGGGTCTGCCGGTCCCCGGCGTCGAGCTGAAGGTGTCGCCGGTGGAGCACAAGCTGGAAGCGCGGCTGCGGGGCCCTAACATCACTCCCGGTTTTTGGGGCGATCCGGAATTGACGCGCGCGGCGTTCGACGAGGAGGGGTACTACAGACTCGGCGACGCAGTGCTGTTCGCCGATCCGGAAGATCCGCTGAAGGGCTTTCTGTTCGATGGCCGGATCGCCGAGGATTTCAAGCTGTCCACGGGAACCTGGGTCAGCGTGGGGCCGCTTCGGGCGCGATTCCTCACATGGTTCGACGGCGTGGCGCAGGACGTTGTTTTTGCCGCTCCGGATCGCGATTACGTGGCCGCGCTGATCTTCCCGCATCCCGGAGCGAGCGCCGGCACGGTGCGGACTCTGCTGGAGGGCCTGGCGCGGCGGAGCACCGGCATTTCGACGCGGGTGCAGCGCGCGATCCTGCTGGAGCAGCCGCCTTCGATGGACGCCGGCGAGTTTACCGAGAAGGGAACTATCAACCAGAAGGCCGTGCTGCGCAATCGCGCCGAGTTAGTTGAAGAACTCTACGCCGGATCGGAGCGCGTGATCGGAATCGACTTATGAACATCGCTCAACTGAAAGCCATCGATGTGCACGTGCACATGGAGCACACTGGCGCGGATTCGGCAGCCGACTCCGCGGCGAAGAAATACTTTGGCGACAGCGGCGCCGCGCGCGACCGCCAAGCGCTGGGGGAATACTACCGCTCGCGCAACATCGGCTGCGTGGTGTTTCCCGTGGACGAGCGGCTGACCGGACGGCCGGTGGTGTCGAACGATTCGGTGGCCGAATTCGCCGCGGCCAACTCCGATATCGCCATCGCTTTCGCCAGCATCGATCCGACGCGCGGACCCGAGGCGGTGCGAGAAGCGCGGCGGCTGGTGAAAGCCGGGATGATTCGGGGGCTCAAGCTCCATCCTCCGCTCCAGCAGTTCTTCCCCAACGATCCGATCGCATATCCCCTGTACGAAGTGTTCGCAGAGGCGCGTCTGCCGGTGCTTTTTCACACCGGCCACAGCGGGATTGGCACGAACATGCCGGGCGGCGGGGGCATCCGCTTGAAGTACGGAAACCCCATGCACATCGACGACGTGGCGGTGGACTTTCCCGACCTGCCGATCATCATGGCCCACCCGTCGTTTCCCTGGCAGGATGAAGCGATCTCGGTGTGTCTGCACAAGCCGACCGTTTACATCGATCTCTCCGGCTGGTCACCGAAGTATTTCTCGCCGACTCTGGTCCAGTATGCGAACACGCTGCTGAAAACGAAGGTACTGTTTGGATCGGATTACCCGTTGATTACACCGGACCGCTGGCTGGCGGACTTCGAGAGGATCGCGATCCGCGACGAAGTGCGCCCGCTCATCCTCAAAGAGAATGCGATGCGCCTGTTCGGTTGGAGTTAAGTATCAGCTACAAACGCCCGCGTAGAGGAAAGGTACCCAATTCTTTCCGCGCGCGCGAGAAAGCCGTCTCAAGAGAACTGGCGGAGGAAGAGGGATTCGAACCCCCGAGCGAGTTACCCCGCTAACGGTTTTCAAGACCGCCGGTTTCAACCACTCACCCATTCCTCCGTGTTCTATCTTACCCGATTCCCACAACTTACAGCGCCTGTCCCTGGCCCACTTTTCAGCCATGTTGAACATGTGCTTCAATAGTGCCGTTTCGCGGGCTGCCCGCCGAGGCTTCCAACGTTCGGTCCGACATGGGCGTCGATTCCGGGCTGCTGGGCAAGGCCGCAGCATCGTGGTTCAACGCCCGCGGTTCAATCCCCGCGCCAGTTCCTTTCGGTGCAGGTCAAGGTCCCGATCTGTCCAGCGGAGAGCTCGCTGAAGCCACTGTGGAAACTCAGCGGTAATCCGGACGATTCTGCCTCGCCGACTTTCAAGCGCGAGACTGGGCGCACACTCAGATCTTGAGTTGTCATAGATTCGAATGAACTCGATCCCGCTCCTGGCAGGGCTCAGCGCCAGTGGCAGGTTTCCCAGGCTGCTGGTGTGAATCCTTCGCAGTGTCGCCTCACTGGCCGAGTGTCCGCCTCGGGCGGCGCGTCGTTTCACTCGTTCGATGTGCCGCTCCACGGTGTCGAGAGCCACGTACCGCATGACCACGCGGAATCCGTGCTGACGAGCCATCCTGGCCTGCTCAAAGGCGATCGTGCTGCGAAGCGTCGTCTCAATCGCAAACGAAGTGCCGGAGCGAATGTTCGCATGAACGAACTCCTCAAACTGAGGGTTCACAGCCGTGCGAATCGCCAGGGGAATGCTCTCGTACGATCCTGCATTCAGCGTGGCGGCGCGGTCATCGGCGTTGAAGACGCGATCGGCAAAATCGATAAGTGGAAACAGTGAAGACTTGCCCGCGCCGGGAGGACCGGCGATAATGAACATGCGCCTGGCCGGCATTTACCCGCCGAAATCGCGCTCAGAGTTCTCCCTCATGTCGGGCGGGAGCTTGTCCAACAGGACGCTGCCCTGTGCATCCAGCAAACCTCTTCGCCGCAATTCGTCTCCCTCGGCCCGGATGCGCTCAAGACCGGCCTCGATCATCTGCTCATCAAGAGCATCCATCTCCCGCTCGTCGTCGAGATTCACAGTTTCGATGGTGAGCCGCTTCGCCGTGCGCATGTTCTTACCCAGTTCCTATTTTACAGGCAAAGTCACTCAACACGGCGATGCGGGTTCCGATTGCCAGATCGCACGAACAGATCGGCGACCCAAAATCGCCGACAGCATTCTCGACCGCCTCGTGCGCAATGCGAGCCACGCTGGAAACGTCGGGCGTGTCGATAATCTTTGCAATGTTACTGTCCTGGCACTCGCCAAACCACGAATGGCGCCGTATCGTCTTTATTGATCCGCGTAGTGACAGCGTTAGCGAAAGCCCCTAAACGAGCGCCACTGTCACCGTTTTTGTCACTATAACCTGGCCAGCAAGAGGATTTGCTTGATTGTCAGTGGTTGGCGCGAACTGTAAAAACGGTCTTCAAGACCGCCGGTTTCAACCACTCACCCATTCCTCCACTCGAATCGTAGCGGGTTTGGCGCACGGCACGCAACAAGACCGAAGAGCTGCCGTTTCGGCGATGCCCGGCTGAGGCGGCCCGGCAACGGCCATGGGCCCCTCACTCCCGGGGCGCTATGCCCAGCGCGCGCATCTTGCGGTAGAGATTGCTGCGCTCCAGGCCCAGAAGGTCGGCCGTGCGCGAGACGTTGCCGCTGGTTTCGTCCAGCTTGCGAAGAATGTACTCGCGCTCGGCGGCTTCCCGCACCTGCTGCAGACTGCCGAAATGCTCGCCGGGGCGATCCGACGACGCGCGCCGTGCCGGGTTCAGCGGGATGTGCCGCGCATCCACCCGCATCTGTGGATTCATGATGACAATGCGTTCCATCACGTTGCGCAGCTCCCGGACGTTGCCGGGCCAGTGGTATTCCTGTAAGAGCGCGAGCGCCTCCGGCGTCAATTCCTTGGCTTTGCGGCCATACGCCGCCGTGAATTCCTTCAGGAAAAACCCGGCCAGCAGCGGGATATCCTCCTTGCGCTCGCGCAAAGGCGGGACATTAAACGGAATCACGTTGAGGCGATAGAACAAATCCTCGCGGAAATTGCCGTGCTCGATTTCCTCGTCGAGATGCTTGTTGGTGGAAGCCACCACCCGCACGTCCACGGTGATGGAGTGGGAGGCGCCCACCGGCTCGAAGCGCTGTTCGTCGAGAGCGCGCAGCAGCTTGGACTGCGTGCGCAGGCTCATGTCGCCCACCTCGTCGAGGAACAGCGTCCCGCCGTCGGCCTTCTGCAACTTGCCGGTCTTGTCCTCCTGCGCCCCGGGGAAGCTGCCCTTGCGATGTCCGAACAGCTCGCTCTCGATCAGATCCTCGGGAATGGCCGCGCAGTTCACCTCCACGAAGGGCTCCGCCGCGCGCGGGCTCAGGTCGTGAATGGCGTGCGCCACCAGCTCTTTTCCCGTGCCGCTCTCGCCGTAGATCAGCACGCGGCCGTTGGTGCCGGCCATCAGCGCGAGCTGTTGCCGAAGCGCCTTCATGGGAACGCTCTCGCCGATGATGCTGAGCGGCTTGCGGCCATCTTCCTTCAGGCGGTGCAGCTCCAGTTCCAGGCGGCGCTGCGATACGGCGTTCTTCACCACCACCGCCACCTTGTCGATGGTGAGCGGCTTTTCCAGAAAATCGAAGGCGCCCAGCCGGGTGGCCTTCACCGCGGTCTCGATGGTCCCGTGGCCGGAGACGATGACCACCACCGGACGGTTGTCGAAGGGGATCTCCTGAATGCGGGCCAGCGCGTCGAGGCCGTCCATTCCCGGCAGCCACACGTCCAGCAACACGGCGTCGTAGGGCTGGCGCGCCAGCTCCTCCAGCGCGTCCTCTCCGCTGCCCACCGCGAACGCCGCGTAGCCCTCGTCATGGAGAACGCCGGCGAGCGACTGGCGGATGCCCGGCTCGTCGTCGACAACCAGAATGTGGCCGGGTTTCATGCGCTGGTTTCCGCCGCCGCCAGCTCCGCGCGGCCCGCGCCGGACACTGGAACATCGATGATGAAGCGCGCGCCCGAGGGCAGGTTGTCCTCCACGCGGATGGAGGCGTTGTGATCGGTGAGGATGCGGTTCACGATGGCCAGGCCGAGGCCGGTGCCGCGCCCCTTGGTGGAAAAGTACGGCAGGAAGAGCTTTTCCTTGTCCTCGGGGGACACGCCGCAACCGGTGTCGGCAATCACCAGCTCCACCGAGTCGGCATCGCTGGAAGAGGTGGCCACCAGCAGGTCCTTTACCGGCGAATCCTGCATGGCCTCGGCCGCGTTGTCCACCAGATTCACGATGACGCGTTTGAACTGCTCCGGATCCACGTTTACAAGCGGCAGCCCGGGAGCGAGCTGGCGACGGAGGCCGATGCCATGCAGACGGCCCTGAAACACCGCCAGGGCTTTCTCGATAATGCCGTTGAGATCGGAGGGCGCGGGCTGCGCCGCGGGGAAGCGGCTGAATTGCGAGAACTCGTCCACCAGCGTGCGCACCGATTCCACCTCGCGCAGGATGATTTGCGAACACTCTTCGAGGATGCGGCGGATGGCCTCGGGGGCCGCGCCGCGCTCGAGCTGGCGGGCGATGCGATCGGCCGAGAGGGCGATGGGCGTCAGCGGGTTCTTGATCTCGTGGGCGATGCGGCGCGCCACTTCCTGCCACGCCAGCGCGCGCTGCGCGCGCAACATCTCGCTGGTGTCCTCCAGCACCAGAACGAAGCCGGAGCTGCGCCGTTCCTCCAGCGCCGCCACGGTGGCCGAGAGCTGCATGATGCGCCCTTCGGTTTTCAGCTCCAACTGGCTGCCGGCCACGCCGGTGCGGCGGGCGCGGTTCATCAGATAGCGGATTTCGGCGGCGTCCTCGCGCGAGAACAAATCGGTAATGCGGGCGGCGCGGCTGATCCGTTCCGCGGGGAGGATGCCCTTCAGCGCGCGATTCACGCTGAGAATGCCGCCGTCGGCCGAGAGCGAAAGGACGCCGGTGGGAATGCTCTCGAGGATGGCTTCGGTGAAGCGCCGGCGATTGTCCAGCTCGCCGCGGCTGCTCTCCAGCTCGGCGGTCATTTCGTTGAACGCCTTCACCAGCAGACCCAGCTCGTCGATGGCGCCGATGCGCACGCGGTGCGCGAGATTGCCGCCGCGCACCTCTTCGGCGGCGTGCAGCAGCGCGGTGAGGGGAATGCTGATCAGCCGCGAGAGGAACAGCGCCAGCCAGGTGGCGAAGAACAGGATGAAGAGCGTGATCAGGAAGAGCAGCAGCACGTAAAAGCGGCGAGTCTCGCGGCGATCCTGGGCGAGGCGGTAGTACTCGGCGCGGTAACGGTCGATCTCGCGGTGCTTGGTGGCCAGCACGTCGGGCATGCGCGCGGAGATGGTCAGCCGTCCCGCCGCTGCCGGCGCAGTGGCCATGAACAGAAGCGTGTCCGGGCTGACGGCGCCGGAGGCGGGCGGCGCGCATATTGTTCGCATGGCCCCGCCGGGCAGACTCAACTCCGCCTGTTCGATGCCGTGTTCGGTGCAGAAGCGCTCCCGGGCCGCCTGATCGGGCGGGAGCGAGGCCATCCAGTGCGCCTCCGCGTCCAGACGGCTCTGGCTCTCGGCGATCAGGGCGCGGCGCACATCCTCCAGGTTGTGAAGCACCTGCTCGGCCGGACGGCTGAACCACTTATCGAGGTTGCGGTTGAGCACCTCCACGCTGAACAGCACCAGGAACAGCACCGGGGTGATGCTCAGCGCCAGCGCACCGGCCACCAGTTTCCAGCGAATGTGCGAGCCCGGACTGCGCCGCTGCCGCTCGATGTACAGTTTGACCCCGGTGCGGAACAGCAGGAAGCCGAGTAGAACGGTGAGCAGGAAGACCAGAGTGGACAGGCCCCAGAAGACGTAGGTCTGCTCGAGGCTGACGGGGGCCAGCGGCTCGATGGTAAACGAGCCCTGCCACACCACCAGCGCGAGCAGGGCCGCGAACAGCACCACGCCCGAGCCAAGAAGCAGATTCCTGCGCATCACCTGTTACGGATTATAGGCGATGGGATGCGGCGCCACGGGCGGCAGTTCGTACTCGCTGTTACCGGAAGAACGCGGCTCGCGCCGCGTGTCCTGGCGCCGCGTGTGCTGGCGGCGGCGTTCGCCACTCAACCGGCGTGGGTTCCGCAATACGGACAGGGGTTGGTAGACAGAGTCACCCGCTTTTGCGGACCGCGGTCCTTGCGGGGATTGGGAGCGATGGTGATCTGCACGCCCATGGAATACTCGCCGCATTGGAAGGGCACGGTGACCCACTCCCTGCTTCCCACACTGCGGGTTTCGAAGTTGCGTCCGTAGATCACGGTGGGCGTACTCAGCCCCATGGAGCCCAGTTTCCGCTCCAGCACGGTCTTGACATTGCCGACGATCATGTTGCCCACTTCGGCTACGGCGTCGAGCACGTCGTCGTTGACCACGTCGTATTCGGCCATGAGCAGTTGCGCCGCCATGCGGCAGGCGAAGCGCCCGTCGCAGTAGAGCGTTCCGGAGCCCGCCCAATCGCCGGCAAATCCGAGCAGGGCCACCACGCCCGCGCGGTTTCTGGCGGCCGCTTCGCCGACCTCCATCGGACCGGCCACCAGTTCCATCCCGAGCATAGTGGAGAAGACGTCGCAGGCGGAAGAACAGATCGCTTCGCCGATTTCCTGTTCCGTGATGGGTCGTATCGTGCAGGTTTCGTTCATATCGGTCTGACTTGCTCCTCCGAACCTCTCATCGTCCGGCGGGCCGCGAGTATTAGGGCCCGGGCCAGCCATGATGTAATGGATTGCTTACGATGGAACATTCGCAGACCGCCTCTGGCCCGGCCGAGACCCCTCTGGTGGAACCGGGACGAACCCTCGGCGTGATTGGCGCCGGCGTGATGGGACATACGCTGATCAAGGGCCTGCTGGAGAGCGGCGCGATCACCCGCGAACAGATCTGGGCCACCGCCAGAACCGAGACCACCTGCGAGAAGGCCGCCGCGGCGCTGGGGATTCCGGTGGAGGTGGGCTATCAGCACCGCGTGCCCGGCGCGGGCATGATTCTGGTTTGCGTGAAGCCGGGCCAGGCGGCGAAGGTGCTGGCCACTCTGGGCGGCGCGGGCCCGCGGCCGGACACGCTGCTGATCTCCATCATGGCCGGGGCCACCACGGCGCAACTGGAATCGATGCTGGGCGCCGCGAACCCCTGGGTGCGGGCCATGCCCAACACGCCGTGCATCGTGCGCGAGGGCATGAGCGTCATCTGCGGCGGACGCCATGCGAAGCCGGAACATCTGGCGCGCGCGCAACGCGTCTTCGAGGCGGTGGGCCAATGCGCGGCGGTGGACGAAACGTACTTCAACGCCATCACCGCGCTCAGCGGCAGCGGCCCGGCTTACCAGTACCTCATCATGGAAGCCCTGGCCGACGCCGGCGTGAGAGTGGGCCTGCCACGCCAGCTTGCTTTGAAGCTGGTGGCGCAGACCGCTCTGGGGGCCGCGCGCATGGTGCAGGCCAGCGGGCGCCATCCCGCGGCGCTGCGCGACGATGTCACCACCCCGGCCGGCTGCACCATCGGCGGCCTGCTGATGCTGGAAGACGGCAAGATCCGATCCGTGCTGGCGCGAGCGGTGGAGGAAGCCACCCGCATTGCCGCGCAACTGGCGCCCCCGGTTTCTCCAGGCAGCCCGGCGGCGCACTCATGAGCCGCCTGGACTTGCCGCTCAGCTCGCGCGAACTCTCGGAAGTCGAAGACCGCTGGGGCGCGCATAACTATCACCCGCTGGAGGTGGTCATCGAACGCGCCGCGGGCGTGTGGGTCTGGGACACCGAGGGCAAACGCTACCTCGACTGCCTGAGTTCCTACTCGGCGGTCAACCAGGGCCACTGCCATCCGCGCATTCTGCAGGCGCTCGGCGAGCAGGCCGGGCGCGTCACCCTGACCTCGCGGGCGTTCCGCAACAACCAGCTACCGCTGTTCTGCCGGGAGCTGGCCGCATTGTGCGGAATGGAAATGGTTCTGCCGATGAACACCGGCGCCGAGGCCGTGGAAACCGCCATCAAAGCCGCCCGGCGCTGGGGCTATACGCACAAGGGCATCCAGCCGGACCGCGCGGAAGTGATCGTCTGCCGGAACAATTTCCACGGGCGCACCACTACCATCACCGGCTTCTCCTCCGACGCGTACTATCGCGATGGGTTCGGTCCGTTCACGCCAGGCTTCGTGAGGGTCCCCTTTGGCGACATCGCCGCGCTGGAGGCGGCCATTACCCAAAACACCTGCGCGTTCCTTTTCGAGCCCATCCAGTGCGAAGCGGGCATCCTGATTCCTCCGGCGGGGTTCCTGCGCGCGGCGGCGGATCTGTGCGCGGGGCGGCGGGTGCTGTTGATGGCCGACGAGATCCAGACCGCGCTGGGAAGAACGGGGCGCATGTTCGCCTGGGAGCACGAAGACGCGCGGCCGGACGTTCTCATTCTCGGCAAGTCGCTCTCGGGCGGGTTTCTTCCGGTGTCGGCGGTGGTGGCCAGCTCCGAAGTCCTCGGCGTGTTCCGGCCGGGCAGCCATGGCAGCACGTACGGCGGCAATCCGCTGGCCTGTGCGGTAGCGCGGACGGCGCTCCAGGTGATTCAGGACGAGGATCTGCCGGGGCGTTCGGCCATGCTGGGCGAGTTCCTCCTGGCCGAGCTGAGGGCCATCCGGCATCCGCTGATCCGGGAGGTCCGCGGACGCGGGCTGCTGATCGGCATCGAGCTGGCGGTTCCGGCAAGGCCGTACTGCGAGCGCCTGATGGAAGCGGGGCTTTTGTGCAAGGAGACGCACGACCACGTCATTCGCATCGCTCCTCCGCTGGTGATCACGCGCGAGGAGGTGGCCTGGGCGGCTGGCCGGATTCGCGGCGTGTTCGCCGACGGGGCATAGGGGCGGCGAACGGCCGATTCTCTTGCGGCTTCCCAGACGCGTGTCGCTCGCTATAATTCCCTTGTGGCCGTTCGACATTCGGTGTGCGCGCTGGACTGCCCCGATACCTGCTCCCTGCTGATTAACGTGGAGGACGGCGTGGGCTCGCGGCTGCGCGGCAACCCGGACCATCCCATCACTCGCGGGTTCCTGTGCGGCAAGGTGGCGCCGTATCTGGAGCGCGAATACTCGCCCGGCCGGCTGCGCTATCCGCAGCGGCGACGCGCTACGATCCGCGTCGGCGCTGGAGGACATTATGTTCATGTCGATCCTGTTCACGTTCACCTCGATCCTGCTCGCGATAACACAGGCCAACCCGCCGGCGTCACCTGGCGAGGTGCGCAGGGAGGACTCCGCCCTGCTCCCAATCCCCGGAGCCGTGCTCTACAACAATGTCTATGGCAAGGGCGACATCGCGAACTACCGGCAGCTCGTCTTTCGTGGTCGGGACGCCGCAGGCTGGGAGTGGGATTGGCCCGAGAGCGGCGGACCGGCCCTGAAGAACTACCCCGAGGTGCTTGTGGGACGATCACCGTGGAGTGATGTCGGCGGGGTCGCTGGCGCGGCCGGATTGAGCGCAGGGGACCAGTTGCCCCATCGGCTGGCCGGAACACGCATGACGATCGATTTCGACTTCGTCACCGTCGCCAGCGGGCGCTGGATCGAGAGTTTCGACTTCTGGATCACTCGCTCCGACCGACCGGGCACGAAGGACATCGTGAGCAACCTGACGATCTGGACTATGAATCATGGGGTGAAGCCCACGTACAAAGGCCGCCGTGCGACGTTGAAAATCGGCGGGCGCACCTACGAGGCCATCTTCGAGACGCCCAGGGAGCAGCCGGACAAGCCGTGGAAGACGCTCTGCCTGATGGACGCCGAGCCTCGCAGCAAGGGCAGCCTCGAGCTGGGTCCACTGGTCGATGCCCTGATCGCTAACGGGCTGGCGCAGCCGACTGACTTCCTCGCGACTGCCGAGTTGGGCAGCGAGGTGGTATACGGGAAGGGCCGCACGACCCTTCGGGCCTTCAGGCTACGGTAGAGCGCTCACGGCGCGAGGCACGCGCAGACTGTCCAGGCACTCCCGATTGCATTGGTCGGACGGGGTGGACGGCGGAATTGAGATAATTTGAAGCCATCAAATCACGCTGCCCGGCCGAGTTCAGAGAAAAGTCGCGTCGGGCCTTGAGCTCGGGTACGGTACATGCGCACTGCCGAGCTGGGAATCCGCGAGCAGGCGCCGGAGCCTGGCTCGTTGGCGGTTGTCCGCGCAGAAGCCACCGCTGGAAGCACGGCCAATGCACGTCGTGAGTCGCTGATTGTACCCGCACGTCTCGGAGCTCGCAAAGGCGAGCCGTAGGTCGCAGAGTGAGCATTGGGCTGTGAGCGAGGCGGTGGGCGAAAAAGTGGGCTTATCGGAAACCGGCCGGATGCTGCTGTGGAATGGGTCCGGCTGCTCCGGGCGACTTGCCGCCTACGAGGCGCCCACCGGCCGTGGGTCGGCACCACTGGCTATAATCTCCTTGTGGCCGTTCGACATTCGGTGTGCGCGCTGGACTGCCCCGATACCTGCTCCCTGCTGATTAACGTGGAGGACGGCGTGGGCTCGCGGCTGCGCGGCGACCCGGACCATGCCGTCACTCGCGGGTTCCTGTGCGGCAAGGTGGCGCGGTATCTGGAGCGCGAATACTCGCCCGGCCGGCTGCGCTATCCGCAGCGGCGCGCGGGCGCCAAAGGCGAGGGCCGCTTCGAGCGCATATCGTGGGAACAGGCCCTGGACACCATCGCGGAGCGGCTGCGGGACGTGGCTGCGGAGTTCGGGCCGGAGTCGATTCTCCCCTACAGCTACGCCGGAACGATGGGGCTTCTCAACGGCTCCGGAATGGACCGCCGGTTCTTTCACCGGCTGGGCGCATCGCAACTGGACCGGACCATCTGTTCGGCGGCCGGGGTGGCCGGGCTCGCCGCGTCCACCGGATTCCGCTACGGCACGGAGCCCGAGCAGATTGTCCACGCGAAGCTGATTGTCGCCTGGGGCGCGAACATCCTGGGCACCAACGTCCATTACTGGCCGTTCATTGTGGAAGCGCGGCGGCGCGGCGCGAAGTTCTATGCGATCGATCCGGTGATCAACCGCACGGGGCGCACCGCCGACAAGGTGTTTCCCATCTATCCGGGGAGCGATCTGGCGCTGGCGCTCGGGCTGATGCACGTGATCTTCGGCGAGCGCCTGTACGACGCGGACTATGTCGCGCAGCACACCTCGGGGCTCGAGGAACTGCGCGCGCACGCGGAGCAATACCCGCCCGAACGCGTGGAAGCGCTCACGGGAATCGCGCGCGAGGAGATTGTTCCGCTGGCCCGCGAGTACGCCACCACGCGGCCCGCATACATCCGCCTGAACTACGGCGTGCAGCGCAGCGAGCGCGGCGGGCGGGCGGTGCAGGCCATCGCGTACCTGCCCGCGCTGACCGGTTCCTGGAAGGACATCGGCGGCGGGCTGACGCTCTCCACTTCGCAGGCATTCCGGCTGAATAAGACGGCGCTGGAGATGCCCGAGCTGCAATTGCGATCGGCGCTGGGACGCGAGGCGCGGGTGGTGAATATGTCGGAGCTGGGGCGGGCGCTCACGGCGCTGGACGATCCTCCGGTGAAAGCACTGGTGGTCTACAATTCCAACCCGGCGGCGATCGCGCCCAATCAGAATCTGGTGTGGCGCGGGCTGCGCCGCGACGACCTGTTTACCGTGGTGCTGGAGCAGTTCATGACCGACACCGCCGAGCACGCGGACATCCTGCTGCCGTCGACGACGTTTCTGGAACACACCGATCTGTATCTCGCCTACGGGCATTATTATTTGCAACTGGCGCGCCCGGCACTGCCCGCACCCGGGGAAGCGAAAGCGAACGTGGAGGTGTTCCGCCTGCTGGCCGAACGGCTCGGCTTCGACGACGCCTGCTTCGAGGACAGCGAAGACGACATGATTCGCGCGCTGCTCGCGTCGGACCATCCCTTTGTGCGGGGCATCACGCTGGAACAACTGGAGCGCGAGCATTCGGTGCGGCTGAACGTATCGGAACCGGGGGAGCCGTTTCTTCCGTTCGCCCATGGCGGTTTCGGCACGGCCTCCGGCAAGTGCGAGTTTCGCCCCGCGGAGCTGGCCTACGCGCCGCCCGTGGAATCGCGTCTGGGAGCGGCGGAACTGCGCGCGAAGTATCCGCTGGAGCTGGTTTCCTCGAAGAACGACGACAGCATGAACTCCACGTTCGGATACCGGGCGGACACGGACCGGCAGACCTCCGTGCTGTGGATGCACCGGGAGGACGCCGCAGCGCGCGGCATTCGCCCCGGCGACCCGGTGCGCGTGTTCAACGACCGCGGCGAGGTGCTGCTGCACGCCGAAGTGGATGGCAACGTCCGCGGCGGCGTGGTGAGGGCTCCCGCGGTGCGTTGGCCATGGTCTTCGGCGAACCGGCGCAATGCCAACGCGCTGACCTCGGACCGGCTCACCGACATCGGTGGCGGCCCGGTGTTCTATAGTTGTCTCGTACAAGTCGAAAAATGCGGAGACTAAACAAGCACTTCTGCCCGGGCGTTCTTATCGCCACACTCGCTCTCTTTCCCGCCGCCTGCAAACACCGGCCGAAGCCGCCGGACGAGGCCGGGGATGCCAACAAACCCGCCATGATGCTGGCGATGTCGGATGCGCGCACGTCGATGCAGCTCATCCACGGGTTCTACCAGTTGGAGGCCGGCGCGTGGCGGTGGACCGGGCAGACCTTCGGAGCGAGCCTGCGAGTGCCGCCGAATGCGGCGCGGAACGGCGCGCGTCTGATGATGAAGGTGACGGTGCCGCAAACGCAACTGGACAAGCTGAAGTCGCTGACGCTCGGCGCGCGCGTGAATGGAGTGGAGCTGGGGCCGGAAACATACACCCGAGCGGGAGAGTTCCTGTATCAGCGGGAAATTCCCGCCACGGTGCTGCTGGAGGACATGGCCACGGTGGAGTTTTCGCTGGACAAAGTGGCGCCGCCAGTGCCGCCGGACGTCCGTGAGCTGGGTATTGTGGTGACCAACGTCGGATTTATGGAGAAATAGGGAAATTACACAGGCTAAAGCCTGCTTTACTCTGTGCAGCACAACGGAGATTTTATGAACTATTACGAACAGCATCGCGCGGAATACCTGGAGGATCTGAAGGCGTTCCTGCGCATTCCGAGCATCAGCACCGATCCGGACCACAAAGACGATATCCGGCGGGCCGCCGAATTCGCCCTCGCGCTGCTGAAAAAGGCGGGCATGGACAACACGCATCTTATCGAGGGCGAAGGGAACCCGCTGGTCTATGGCGAATGGCTGGGCGCCGCAGGCAAGCCGACGCTGCTGCTGTACGGCCATTACGACGTGCAGCCGGCCGATCCGCTGGAGGAGTGGAAGTCGCCTCCGTTCGAGCCGGACATTCGCAACGACAATATCTACGCGCGCGGCGCGGTGGACGACAAGGGCCAGACGCTGATTCTGATCAAGGCCGTGGAAGGGCTCATGAAGCAGAACGGGCGCCTGCCGATCAACGTGAAGTTCCTGCTGGAGGGCGAGGAGGAGACGGGCGGCGAGCACATCGAATCCTTCGTGAAGAGCAAGCCGCCGCTGCTGGCGAGCGACGCCGCGGTGATCTGCGATACGGAGATGTTCGCGCCGGAGTTGCCCACCCTGTGCGTGGGACTGCGCGGCATGGTGTATGGCGAGATCCACGTGCAGGCGGCGCGGCAGGACTTGCACTCGGGCATCTACGGCGGCGCGGCGCCGAATCCGCTGCAGGCGCTGGCCGAGATTATCACCACGCTCAAGGACAAGGACGGGCGCATCCACATCCCCGGCTTCTACGACCGCGTGGAGCCGCCGAGCGCGAAGGAAAAGGAAGCCTGGGCGCGGCTGCCGTTCGACGAGTCCGAGTATCTGGAGAAGGAGATCGGGGCCAGATCGCTGACGGGCGAGCCCGGCTACGACGTCTTCGAGCGCACCTGGGCGCGGCCCACGTTTGAAGTGCACGGCATCAAGGGCGGGTTCATCGGCGAGGGCGCCAAGACCGTGATACCGGCGCGGGCCGTGGCCAAGATCAGCACGCGGCTGGTGGCGTATCAGACGCCGGCGGAGGCCATCGAGCAGATTCGCGCGGCCGTGAACGCGGCGTGTCCGAAGGGGGTCACGGTGGAGTTCAAGGTGATCCACCAGGCGGAGCCGTCGCTGGTGAATCCGGACAACCATTTCATTCACGTGTCGGCGGAGGCGATGAAGCAGAGCTTCGGCAGGGACACGGTGTATATTCGGTCGGGCGGGTCCATTCCGATTGTGGGCGTGTTCCTGGACGCGCTGGGGATTCCCAGCGTGATGATGGGGTTTGGGCTGCCGGACGACAATTTGCACGCACCGAACGAGAAGTTCCATCTGCCGAATTTTTATCGCGGCATTGAGGCCGTGGCGAAGTATCTGGAGATGCTGGGGGAGTGAGGGTTCTTCCATCGACAAGACCATCCGCAAGTACACCAGCTTTGATGAAATGAAGGCCGACGAGTATCGGTACTGGCAGAGCCGCCCTGCACATGAGCGGATGGACGCGGTTGCCGAAATCACGCTCACCGCGTACGCGTTAAAGGGCATGGCCCCGGATGTTCCCAGACTTCAAAGAACTCTTGTCCACCTTCAACGCTCACAAGGTTACTGTAAATAGCGATTGTGGGTGGCTATTATATGCAGTGACGTTTCACGCACAGCACTACTCCAACGTGCCCAGGTAATCGAGGCCGGCGTTTCCTCCGGAGAGAACGATGCCCACGCGGCCCATGTCCGGCGGCAGTTTGCGAAACAGCGCAGCGGCGGCGCACACGGCGCCGCTCGGCTCCACCAGAATCTTCATGCGCGTGAGCAGAAAACGCACGGCCTCGCGAATCTCCGCGTCGCTGACCAGAAGGATGGCTTCGACATTCCGTTGAATGACCGGGAAAGTGAGCGCCCCGGGCGTCTGCGCGCGCAAACCGTCGGCTACCGTGGCGGGCGGCGGAATGGACACGCGCTCGCCGGCGCGCAGCGAGAGCCAGGTGTCGTTGGCGTCCGCCGGTTCGACGCCGAAGATCCGCATAGCGGGCCGGAGCGCTTTCACGGCAATGGAGCAGCCGGCCATCAGGCCGCCACCGCCGATGGGGGTCATCAGCGCATCGAGATCCGGCGTCTGCCGGAGCAACTCCAGCGCCACGGTGCCTTGGCCGGCGATGGTCCACGGGTGATCGTACGGGGGGATGAGCGCGGCGCCGGTTTGTTCGGCAATCCGCCGGGCGATGGCATCGCGATCCTCGTGCTGGCGGTTGAACAGGACGACGCCGGCGCCATATTCGCGGGTGGCCTGCAGCTTGGAGCGTGGCGCGTCTTCGGGCATGACGATGGTGGCGGTCACTCCCAGCGCCTTCGCCGCGATGGCCACCGCCTGCGCGTGGTTGCCGGACGAACACGCCACCAGGCCGTGACGCAGGTCGGATGGCGGGATGGACCAGGCGAAATTCGCCGCGCCGCGAATCTTGAACGCTCCTCCGCGCTGCAGGTTCTCGCACTTGAAGAAGGCCTGCACCCCGGCGCGCTCGTCGAAAGTGTGCGAGGTCATCACCGGCGTGCGCCGCGCAATATCGCGGATGCGCCCGGCGGCCCGTTCAATGTCATCGAGCGAGATCGGCACGTCTCCCTCCCCGAACTGCAATCATGGCCAGCAGCGCCGCCAGCGCGGCCCACGCGAACCAGTCTCCCGCCCGCGCGTAGAGGGTGCCGGCGTGCGCCACCGGAATGCGCCCTTGTGCGATGACGAAGCCAGATGGCGAGGTGACGCGTTCCAGCAGAATGCGCCCGCGATTGTCGCTGAGGGTGAGCACCCCCTGCTTAGCCGCTCTGGCGATACTGAAGCCGCTCTCTACTCCGCGCATGACGGCCATGCGGTCGTGCAGCCAGCCGTCCACGGTGAAGTCCCACGCGGGCGCCAGCAGCAGCCCGGCCCCGGTCTGCGCATACTGGCGGCTCAGGGCGGGAAAATCGAGGTCCTTGCAGATGATGATGCCCCACGTGCCGGACGGTCTGGAGAGGACGGCAAGGCTGTTGCCCGTGACGTAGCCGGCTTCTATGACCGGAATGAAATGATGTTTCTCGTAGCTGGCTTCCAACTCGCCCCCCGGCGAAAACAGCAGCGCGTCGTTCCATCGCAAGCCCTGGCGCATTTCGTCGAGGCCGGCCACCAGTTCGGTTCGGCTGCTCGCGGCCGTCGCGGAGAAAATGCCGCGCGCCACCGGTGACGCGGCTTCGCTGATGCGCGCCAGCTTCTCCGGCAGCACGATCACGTCGGCGTGACTCGCCGCGCTGGCGTGGATCTGGTCCGCATAGGCGCGGAACAGGTTCAGCGCTCGCGCGTCGTCACTCGGGAAGATATCCCGCGGAGCGTCGGAATCGATCAGCGTAACGGTCACCATGCCCGAGGCGCGCAGGTCCGAGTGGAGCCGCCATTCGCCGAAACCGGTTACGGCTATCAACAGTACAGCCAGCGCAACCGCCAGCGTCCGGTTCCACGTGCTGAACAAAGCCGCGACAGTGGAAGGCACCAGAAACAGCAGAAACACGATGCCCCAGATTCCCGTCAGCGATGCCACCTGCAGTACCGGCAGGCAGTCCATTTGCGAGTAGGCTATGTTTCCGAACGTCGAGTGCGGCGACGCGATGGTGTTCAGGTACTCGTATGCGACCCAAACCAGCGGCGGCAACAGCGCCGCGCGCCACACCCGGCCACGGCGAACTTCCCGCCGCCACAGCAGCACAGCAATGGCGAATACGCCGGCTGGGATCGCAAACAGGAGAACAACCACCGGCGCCGGAAGGCCGATCCGACCGTGCAGATAACCCCACATGTTGAGGCCGCCCAGCAGCCACGATGCGAATGCCGCGATCACCGCCGCCCACCATGACGACCGCCGCACGGACCAAAGCACCGGCAATGGCGCCAGCCAAGTCAGCCACCAGATGGGATGAAGGCCGGTGCCCGCCCACAGGAGTGCCGCCGAAGCCAGCGCGGCGATTGCTCCCCTCATCAGTAGCCCGCCTTCTTGTCCACCACATTCAACAGGGGCTCGCCGCGCACGAAGCGGCCGTAATTCTCCATGAACATGCGCGTGGCCCGCTCCAGCCAGTCCGGCGTGCGGTCCGCCGAGTGGGCGGAGAGGAGCACGTTGTCGAGCGTGTACAGGGGATGTTCGGGGGGCAGCGGCTCCGTCTCGAAGACGTCGAGGGCGGCGCCGCGAATCCGCTTCTCCCGCAACGCCTCCACCAGCGCGGTCTCCTCCACGGAGCTGCCTCGGCCAAGGTTGATGAGCACGGCCGAGTTTTTCATCGCGCGCAGCTCCGCCGCGCCGATCATGTGCCGCGTTTCCGGTGTGGACGGCATGGCCATCAGCACGTAGTCGGACGCCGCCAGCAACTGGTGCAACTGGTGCGGCGGGTAGATGCGTTCGGCGGCGTCGTCTTCGCCGGGGGATGCCGGGCGCCGCCGCAGAGCGATCACGCGCATACCCAGGGCGGCGGCGAGCCGTGCGGATTCGCGTCCGATGCCGCCGAAGCCAATCACCCCCAAGGTGCTGCCGCGAACCATGTCCACAGAGAGCCATTCCCAGCGGTGCGCCTGCTGGTTGCGCTGCATGAGCGGGATGTTCTTGGCGAAATGCAATACGGCAGCGATGGCGTATTCGCCCAGCGCCTCGGCGAAAACGCCGCGGGCGTTAGTCAGCGGCACCGGGCTGGCCACGAACTCCGGCGTGAGAATCCCCTCCACACCGGCCGAAAGCGAATGCACCCAGCGCGCGCGTATGGCCAGCGGCCACATCGGATTAAAGATGGCGCCGTCGAAGCCAGCGTGAAGCACCACCTCCGCCAGCGGCGCCTCGCGGGCCACAAAATCGGGATCGGCGCCGATGTGCAGGTCGCTGGGCTGCGGGAGCTCGCTGAGGAGCTGAAGATGCCGGGATTGCGGATTGCCGAGTACGAGGACGCGCGGGACGAGCATACAGACTCAGGGTAACCGAACCGTGGTGGACGGCTGCGCACACAAGAAAAGGCGGCTGCTTTGAGGCAGCCGCCGGAGTTGAGGGACACTCGATGAACCTGCGCAAAACGGAGCCTCGGCGGGTGTCGGAGTTTCCTCCGCAGGAAGGCCCGCCGACGGGCCCTTTGCGCTCACAGGGACGTAGACAAAGACCGTTACATAGCCACCTTGCGCGAGGGGCGAAGGGAATCCACCGACACCGTTTTGCGGCCGCGGCGAGTCTGGTACATCTGCTGGTTGGCCATGGCGATGGCGTCCGCCAGACGCTGCTGGTGCACATCCGCTCCACCCCAACTGAACAGGATGGACCAGGTGCTGAGACCGCGAAGCTGGTAATCCCAGAGCTGTTCGGCAATCTGATTCAACCGCCGCTGCGCCGCGAAGCCCTGCAGGCCGGGACAAACAATCAGGAACTCGGCTTCGCCGGTGCGGCAGGCGAATTCGTTTTCAACGATCAGCCCGCGAATGAAGAACCCGATGGAGTGCATCAAATCGGGGTGGTTGGCGGAGCGGCCTTCGACGTCGTTCACGCCGACGGAAACCACCAGGCCCCGGAACGGCTTGCCCGTGGCGATGGCGCGGTCGAGAACGGCGTCGTCGTGCATGCCGGCTGGCAGAACGACTTCCAGGGAATTCGACGACGGCGCAGCGCCATCTATGATTTCGAAGCGAGGCTCGGCGGCGGCGATATTCTCGACCAACGCTTCCACAACCTCCTGCTCGCGGACGAGCTGGGGCGCCGGTTGAGCCGGCACGTCGCGGAGGAAGGTGTCGATCCTGCGCGTGCTCAGGAACACACTCACAGTTTTCGCCGGCGACGAGATGGCGGCCGGCGCGGGCACTGGTTCGGGGGCGGGCGCGGCGGCAGCAACCGGGGCAGCATGGACCGGGACGGCGGCTGGCACCAGCACTGGCCTGGGGGCGGCGGCGGCGACCGGGGCAGCCTGGAGGGGGACGGCGGCCGGCACCAGCACTGGCCTGGGGGCGGCGGCGGCGACGGCAATCGGCACGGCCTGGGCATTCCGTTTGGCAAGGGCGCGGCGCAGAACCTCTCGGATGTCGTCCTCGGCAGCCGGGCGGATGTCGTCCTCGGCAGCGGGCGCCGGCTCCTGGGCCGCCGGGGTGTGAACGACGAGCGCAGGCTCCGCCAGCGGAAGGAGGACGACGGGCGCGGGCTCGGGTTCTTCCAAAGAACTCGCGCAAGAAGGAGCCTCGGCAGCGGGCGCCGGCTCGACGATGGTCAGCGTGGGCCGGGCCGGCTCAGCATGAGCGAACTGTTCCATCTTCACGGGCGCAGTGGCCTTTGCCGGGGTCTTCGCGGCGCGCTGGTCGAGCCATTCGGAGAGCGCCTGGCGCGGATTCATTTCGTCCAGCCGCGGCAGCGGGGCACCGGGTGGCGGAAGCGGACGCCGGCGCGGACGAGCGGCGCCGCGTACGGAAGTGAGTTCGGCGGCGCTGGCCAGCGCGGGCTTTACCTTTTCGTTGGAGTGACGTTCGGCAGGGTGCATCTTCACCTCGACGGGAGGAGTTGGAAGTTCGGCGAGGACGGCGGGCGCCGGCGCTTCGATCACTGCTTCGGTCTTTTCCTTGCGTGCGGTCACGATTCGCGCGGCGCGCACCGCGGCAGCGCTGGCGGCCGAGGGCGCTATCATCGGCGCGGCCGGCGTGGCTACGGACACTTCCTTGCGAACGTTCAGTTCAAGGGCCAGTTCGCGCAACTGCTGCGACCGGTTCCTGAGATAGTCGCAAACCAGAGCCACGGCTCCCGCCGCAACGATCAGAACCACGGTGGTGACGATCTGTATCGCGCTCAGTTCCATTACGTTGTGATTGTAAGAAACGGCAGGTGAGGGACCAATAGATCGCTATTCTCAAAAATGACCAGTACGCGATGACGGCATGGGATGCGGTACGGAGGTACCGGCCGCCAGGAATGAAGTACCGGGCGGCCGCGAGAGGGGCGCCCTACTTCTTCTTGCCCTGCGCCGCGACGGCGTCCATGGCCGCCTTGATCTTCTCGGGATCGCCGAGATAGTAGTGGCGGAGCGGCTTCATATCGTCGTCGAGCTCGTACACCAGCGGCACGCCGGTGGGAATGTTGAGGCCGACGATCTCCTCATCGGAGACGTTGTCGAGATACTTCACCAGTGCCCGGAGGCTGTTGCCGTGAGCGGCGATCAGGACGCGCTCGCCCCGCCGCACCGCTGGCGCAACCGTCTCATGCCAGTACGGAAGGAACCGCGCCACGGTGTCCTTGAGGCACTCGGTCAACGGCAGGTCCCGTTTGGTAAGGCTCTGGTAGCGCGGGTCGTGGCCCGGATAGCGCGGGTCGGAGGGTTCCAGCGCGGGCGGGGGCACATCGTAGCTGCGCCGCCACACCTTCACCTGAGCCTCGCCGAACTTCTCCGCGGTTTCGGCCTTGTTGAGGCCCTGCAGCGCTCCATAGTGGCGCTCGTTAAGGCGCCACGTGCGGTGCACCGGGATCCACATCAGGTCCATTTCGTCCAGCACAATCCACAGCGTGCGGATGGCGCGCTTGAGCACCGATGTGCAGGCCACGTCGAACACGTAGCCCTCGGCGTGGAGAATGCGTCCACCCTCGTGCGCCTCCGCGAGACCTTTCTCGGACAGATCCACGTCGGTCCAGCCGGTGAAACGGTTCTCGCGGTTCCAGTCGCTCTCGCCGTGTCGAATCAAAACGAGTTTCTTCATGGCTCGCCTCATTGGCGCGCGGCGGCGCCATCCACCAGGTAAACGTCCACTTCTACGGTAGGATTGCAGCGGGAGTGAAGGATCTCCCGTCCGCAGGTTCTTACTGTTTCCATAAACCACTATTGTAGCGGGCGGAGGGGGCGGCCCTGGATATGATGGTGACGGAGACGAATGCCCGAGCCAGCCCGGCGAGAAATCGCGTCGAAGTACCTGTTTGCCGCCACCAACCTGATCGCCCTCATTTGTTTCGCCTGGGTTCTGGCCGGCACCAACTGGCACGCGCTGGGCGATCACGTTCGGCACTTGAACTGGTGGTGGATCGCGGTCGCCGTGGTTTCCGACCTCCTCGTGTACGTGCTGCAAGCCTGGCGCTGGTGCCTCGTGCTCGCGCCGGTGGCGCCCATTCCTTTCTGGCAGGCGGTTCGCGCCGTTTATGTCGGCCTTTTCGCGAACGAGGTGCTGCCGTTCAAGGCCGGCGAGATCATCCGCTGCTTTCTGTTGGGCCGCTGGAACGACATACCGATCTCGGTGACGCTGGCTTCCGCGCTGATCGAGCGGATCTTCGACGGTTTCTGGCTGATCGCGAGCCTCGGCCTGGCGGTGCAGTTCACCCCGCACGTGCACCCGTTCATCCTGCGCGCGGGCGCTTTCCTGACGCTGCTGGTGGCCGTATGCGCCGTGTTTCTCGCCATAGCCATGTACTGGAAGGAACAGGCGCTGGACGCCGTCGCGAACACGCCCTGGCTGGGCTGGGCGCATGTGCTCATCAAGGACCTGCACCTGATCGGGCATTCCCGTTACCTGTATTTTGCGTGGCTGGCGAGCCTGCCGTACCTGCTGCTGGAGGTGCTGCCCATCTACGCGCTGCTGCGCGCTTACGGGCCGCCGCTGTCCGGTCTGTCGATGAAGATGGCCTTCGTGATGATGGTATTCCTGCGGCTTGGTTCGGCGGTCCCGCAGGCGCCCAGCAACATCGGTCTGTTTAACCTCGCGGCCGCGCGCACGCTGGAGATGTTCGCCGTGGCCAAGGATATGGCCAATGGATTCTCCGTGCTGCTGTGGGCTGTGATTACACTGCCGCTTCTGGCGGCCGGCTTCCTGGCGGTGGGCGTGACTGAAGTGAGGATGAGCGAGCTGCAACGTCACGCGCGCAATGAGGCGAATGGGCGCGGCCGGTGATATGCTGGCGGCATTGGCGGTGAGTCAGCTCGGGATGCGCGGCGGGTTGGCGACCTGGGCGCCGGTTTGTAATGGGCGCCAGGCGCGGGTTACGGGCCGGCGCGGAGCCGCCACTCATCGGCAGGCGGGTCGGGGACCCGCCGCAGGCTGGGAGCCCAATGGCACTTAACTTTTGGAACGGGCCTGCAAATCCAAGAACAGAATGTGCGTATGACGGAGGATTCCTTTGTGGGGCGGCCAATCCTGGCCGCCGCCGCGTTTCCACGCGGCGCC
>JBEKPY010000025.1:0-79407 GCA_049520275.1 Bryobacteraceae bacterium | reverse complement strand
ACATAAATGAAGGCGCTATAACCCACAATTGAGCCGAAAACCACCAGCCATCCCAGCGCCATGACGCCGCGCAGAGTCAGGTGCGGCATGTGCGGACTGATGAGCAATGCGGGTGCGGCGGCGGCAACTCCGGTGGCCAGTTGCTGCACCGCGCCGCTCACCACCGGGTGGGCGGCCGTCACATAGCGCCGCTGCAGCACCGAGCCGACGGCCCACCCGCAACAGCCGAGCTGCAACAACAGAAACCCGCTCAGCAGACCGCCATGCGCGCCGTGTCCGAAAGCATCGCGCGAAACCAGAACTACGGTTCCCGCAAGGCCCACCAGCATGCCGATGATCGCGGGCGGGCGGAGCCGCTCACCGCCCGGGAGCGCCGCCTCCACGCCGGTCATCCAGAACGGGCCGGTGGTAATGAAGACGCTGGCCATGCCGCTGGGGACCCACTCCTCCGCGAAAACCAGCGCGCCGTTGCCCACCGCCAGCGTGACCACGCCGTACAACGCCGTGTAGAACAGCTCGCGCCCGGAGGGGATGCGGGCCCGCGACCCCCGCGCGGCGATCAGCAGAATGGCGCCCGACAGCGTGTAGCGCAGGGACAGCAGCGTGGCCGGCGGGAAGCACTCCAGCGCCATGCGAATCCCCAGATATGTGGTGCCCCAGAACAGGCACACGGCGCCCAGCGCGACCCACGCGCGGTAATGGGAGTGCCCTTGCAACATTCAGGGTAACATTGAGGTTTGATCGTCACTCTTACCGCAAATCCCGCTATCGACAAGACCGTAACCGTGGATCGGCTGGTGTTCGAAGACCGTGCCTACATCCAGTCCACCACGGAGTCGGCGGGCGGCCGGGGCATCAACGCCTCGCGCGTGCTGCATTCGTTCGGGGCCGAGACGCTGGCCATTCTGCTGGTGTCCGGCGGTCCTTGCGGCGAGCGCCTGGAGAAACTGCTTTCCACGGCCGGGTTCCCCACCGAGGTGGTCCGCATCGGCCATGAAATCCGCAGCAATCTGACCATTTCCGACCTGCAGGGCCTCACCGTGAAGCTGAACGAGCGGGGGCCGGCGGTCAGCGCGGAAGAGATCCAGGCGCTGGAGCGTGCGGTGGCCAGCCGGCTCCCCCAGGCACAGTGGCTCATGATCTGCGGCAGCGTCCCGCCGGGAGCGGACCCGAAGTTCTACTGCCGGCTGATCGCCATGGCCCGCGCGCAAAACGTGAAGACCCTGCTGGATACCGACGGCGACGCTCTGCTGGACGGCATCGAAGCCGGGCCCACCATGGTGAAGCCCAATCAGCAGGAAGCCGAACGGCTGCTCAACCGCGCCCTCATCACGCGCGCGCACTTCCGCGAGGCAGTGACGCGCATCAAGGCGCTGGGGGCCGAATCCGTGATGCTCTCGCTCGGCAGCCGCGGCGTGGTGGCCACCAAAGACGGCCAGATCATGGAAGCGGTGCCGCCGAGGATTGACGCGCTGTGTCCGATTGGCTCGGGCGACGCTTCCGCGGCGGCCTTCGTGTGGGCGGACACGAACGGGAAGGATTTCGCGGAGTGTCTGCGCTGGTCGGTAGCGGCGGGAACCGCTTCAGCCAGTTTGCCAGGGGTCACCTTCGCCACGCTGGAGCAGACCCGCGAGGTGTTCCGTCACGTCGAGGTGCGCCCGGTCACGGCGCCGGTTTGAGGGCGTGCGTGATACGATCACAGCCTGAGGTCGCGAGCGGAGACCGAGATCCCTAAGCCAGGTGGGTTTAAGAGATTTCCATTCGCCACCCATGGTCGATACTGAAGAAGATGCTCGTCCGCTATGTCCGCCTGGCCGCCCTGATTGCCGCGCTCGCGCTCCTTTCAGCGGCCCGTCTGCGGGCGCAGGCCGGCTGCGACGGCACTCCGGCCTACTCGCCCTGCCAACTGCGTTTCGACCTCCCGGCCGGCGGCGCCGATCCCTACGCGTCGCCGCTGATCCAGATCGAATTCCGCTCGCCCCACTTCAAGACCTTTTTGATGCCTGGCTATTATGACGGCCGGCAAATGGTGGTCCGCTTCGCGCCCACCGAAGGCGGCCAGTGGGTCTACAAGATCACCAGCGGCATCGCCGGCCTCGACGAGAAGGAAGGCAGCTTCACGGCGGCCGCGTCGGACTCGCCCGGTTTCGTCGTTCCGGCCAACGTTCACCACTGGGCCACCGAAAACAAACAGCCGCATCTCTGGTTTGGCGACGTGGCGGACCGCCTGGCCTTCCTCCCCGCCGCGGATTTCGAGGCGAAGCTGCGAACCACGGTGCAGAACAAGTTCACCCACCTGCGCCTCTCCATCCTCGGCGGCGCCAGCGACGCGCGGCGCGTGTTTGCGAACGGCCGGCCGGACGAAGCGTATTTCGCCGAGCTGGACCGCCGCATCCGCGAGGTGAACAAGCGCGGCATCGTGGCCGACCTGGTGCTGGCGGCCAATCCGGACGTGATCACCTCGCTGTTTCCCGACTGGCAGTCGCGGCAGCGCCTGGTCCGCTTCCTGGTGGCGCGCTACGCTCCCATGAATATCACCTGGCAGGGCCTGGGCGAGTTCGAGGACTACGCCGGCTCGCGCGCGCTGCTCAAAGAGATCGGTCTGGAACTGAAGAAGACCGACCCCTACCTGCACCCGCGATCCACCAACGCGCGCATGACCTCGACGCCTCTGCTGGCGGATGGCTGGATGAACTTCGTCATCAGCCGCGGCACCGAGCCGGGCGACGATGAGATGGGTTCGGTGGAGCACCAGCTCTATCCGGTGCCCTTCGTGGGCGTCACCACGGCGGCACGGTTGTGGAGCAGCGTGATGGACGGCCAGTATGTGGCGTTCGAAGGGTCCAACGAGTTCGAGGCGAAAAACTGGTTCGATTTCATCACCGACACGCGCCACTGGGAGCTGGAGCCGTTCTTCGGCGTGGATGGCGGCCGCGCGGTGGCGCTGGAAGGCGTCGAGTACATCGTGTACGTGGAGAAGCCCGGACCGCCCGTGGAGGTGGACATCGAAAAACACACCTACGATGTCTCCTGGTTCAATCCGTTCACCGGCCAGGAGCTCGCGGAGAAGAAATACCATGGCGAACACTTCACCTCCACGCCGCCGGACACCGCCCATCCGTGGGTGCTGCACATCTCGCGCGAGGGGCGCAAGGAGAGCATGCTGCATTCGTGGTATTTCGAATCCCGGCCGCTGCTGATGCAGGAGGTGGAGCAGGCGCTGGAGAAGATTCCCTACCAGATCGCCGCGCCGGAGGCCGACGAGCTTTCGCCCGGCAAGCCGGTTCCCTACGCGGTGAAGATCCGGCGGGCCACCCGCGCGACGCGGACCATGATGTACTTCTGGACGGGCGAGATCGCCGGCGGGCCGGAGGGGTTCCGCGTGCTGGGAACCGGGCCGCAGGGGACATTGCAGGTGCCGCCGGTGCTGGCGCGCAGTAACAACACCGGCGTGCTGACCCTCCGCGTCACGGCGATCAATGCCAATGGCAAGGCGTATCTGCTGGACAAGGTCTTCCAGCTCACCCAGTGATCCTCGCCATCGACACGACCTCCGAATTCGGCAGCATGGCGCTGGCCGATGCGGGCGGGTTGATCGGCGAGCGGCGCATGCACTCGCCCGACGGATTCTCGCACGTGCTGTACGGTCATCTCGCGCAGTTTCTGGACGGCCATGGACTGCGCCTCGGCGACATTACGTGTTTTGCGGCGGCGGCGGGGCCGGGCTCGTTCACCGGCGTTCGCGTCGGGCTCGCCGCGGTGAAGGGGCTGGCCGAAGCCACCGGCAAACCGGCCACGGCGGTTTCCAATCTGCAGGCACTGGCGGCATTCGGCGAACTCGGGTTGCGCGCCACGCTGCTGGACGCGCGCCGCGGGGACGTGTTTGGCGCGGTGTACAACGGCGCGCTCGAAGCGGTGCGGCCCGAAGTGGTGACGAAATTCCCGGCGTGGCTGGAGAGCCTGCCGGCCGCGGACGTGGAATTCATCTCCAGCGAAATGGACCGTTTCGAAGCGGCGTTCGCGGGCACTCGATTCGCGGGCGCCCGCCGGCGGCAAGCCCCTCGCGCGCTCGCCGGCGTCATCGCACAGATCGCCTGGCGACGGCTGGAGCGAGGCGCGGTCGGCGATCCCGCGCTGCTGGATGCCAATTACGTGCGCCGCTCCGACGCCGAGCTCTTCTGGAAAGAGTAATTGTTCATTTATACAGGCCGGTCGCGGGCCGGCGTCACCTTCTCGTCCAGCAGCACCTTCAGCCGCTCGTGACCAGCCCGGCTCACTGGCACCTTCGTACCGTCGGCGAAAATGGCCACGCGGCTGTCCTTACCGTGAGGCTCGACGTATTGGATTGCGCCCGCATTGCCTCGCGAAACGTCGATGAGGACGTTGCTGTCGATCATGAACGGCATAGGATCGAATGGTCCGGGTGAGGACTTCGGGGGTGAACGTCGGGCCCGCGAATTCAGGGGCTGCCGGCAGCGCCGGGCCCAAGAATCCGCTGTTCACCAGCACGATAGACTTGCGCCCCGGCAGCGCCCCGAGCGCACGGATCGCGGATCGAAATTCCTCGAAAAACACGGAGGGGTCCCCCTGCGCGGGCATGGGATGCAGCCAGTGCATTCGCTCCACCCCATCCCTGATCTCTCTCAAATCGGCGGAGAACACGCGTGCGGCCCCCGGCCCGCCGGAAGTGCGGTAGAGCGCGCACAGATCGCCGGGCTGTAACTGCTCGTTCACGAAGCGCAGCAGCGCCCTGCGCATCTGGGAAAAATCGAGGAAATCGATCCGAACATCATCCACGAAGAGCAGAAACGTTCGCCGCAGCTCCGTTCGCTGAAGCTGGCGGCCGCGTGCGCCCAGTTCGGTCTCTGGCCCTCCTGGGGGCACGAACAGGAAATGCGTAATGGTCTGCGGCTTGCCGTCCTGCCGGACTTCGAAGTCGCTTTCCTTCAGATCGGCGGGACGATGCCCAGACCGATCCTCCACCACGGCGTCCACCTGCACCAGATCGACGTCGAAGTGCAGGGGATGGTCGAGTACAACCGGTGCGTCCGCGGAGGGAGACTGCGCCCCCTGGGTCCCGGCGAGCTGCGCAGCAGCCAGGACGCATGCCACGAACGCAAAACCCGCGTATTTGCGCATAGTTTTTCTCGTTGCTGCCGTAACGACGCATTAAGAGTCTGCCCGGTTTCCAGTCAGGCGAAATTCGCCAACAAATTCGGAAGTGGCGGACAGCGCTACTCCGGCAGCGGCTGGCCCATGGTCTCCGGCGCGAAGGGCAGCGTGGCCAGGCCCACCAGAAACACCAGGCTCATGGTCACGCCCGCCCAGCGCATCGGTTCGGCCTGATGCACGAAGACCCTGCTGGTGAGCAGGCCCAGCGCCAGCGGCCCCAGCGCGGCCACCAGCCGGCCCACGTTGTAGCAGAACGAAACGCCCGTGCTGCGCAGCCGCGTGGGGAACAACTCCGGCAAATAAATGCTATATCCGCCGAACAGCGTCAAATGGGTAAAGCCCATCAGCGGAATCATCCAGAAAATGTCGCTGAAACGGCGCAAGTACGCGAAGGTGAATGCGGTGGCCGCGAGCGCCGCGAGAAACGAAAACGCGAAGGCCCGGCGGCGGCCGATGCGCTGGGTCACATGGGTGAAGGCGTAAACCCCGAAGAAAGCGCCGAAGTTTTGCAGCAGCGAAGCGATGCCGATCCACAGCGTCTTCCGGCCGGGGCTGAGGCTGGTCTTGTCGAACACCGTGCGCAGCAGATCGTAACTGAAAAAGCCGATGCCCCACAGTCCCACCACGCCGGAGAAGGCCAGCAGCAGACCCACGATGGCATGGCGGCGCCAGCGCGCGTCGGAAAACAGTTCGCCCATGGAGCCGAGTTTTTTCCGCGACCGCGCCGCCATTCGCCACTGTTCGGGGTCTTTCAAACGCCGCATAATCCACAGGCACAGGAAAGCGGGCAGCGCGCCAATCACGAACATCCAGCGCCACGCACTGGTGACCATTCCCGCCTGCTGGAGCCCGCCCAGGGCCATGCCGATAACGGCCGCGGTCATGTTGCCGATGGTGGAGAAGGCCTGCAGCCAGCCGAGCGCGTACGGACGGGCTTTCTCCGGCATCGTTTCGGCCACCAGGGCGACGCCCACCGCGAACATCCCGCCGACGCCCAGCCCGGTGATGACCCGGTAGAGCAGGAAATCGAGCACGCCAACCGAAAGCGCGCTCAGGCCGGTGAAGAGCGAGTAGAACAGCACGGTGAGCGTCATGGTCTTCACCCGGCCCAGGCGATCGCCGAGGATGCCGAAGAACACGCCCCCCGTGGCCCAGCCAACCATGAAGGCCGACGTTGCGTAACCGGCATACTCGGCCACCAGGCCGGCCGCCGCGGGGCCGCCAGCGCGCGCACCGAGCAGTTCGGTGATGGCCGGCTGCCGGCCCAGCGCGAAGAACTGCTGGCCCATGCAGTCGAACATCCAGGACAGCGACGAGATGCCCAGCACCCACCAGTGATAGCGGCTCAGTTCCCTCCACCAGGGCGATCCGGCGGGCCGGGCCGGCGCGTTCACAACCGCACAACCGGTTCGGGCGCGATCCTCGCCCCAGCGACGCATAGCCGCCGGGACCCTCTCACAAACCGGTCTTCCCCGGCCGGGTGAAATCCCATACCTGCGTATCCACCTTCCCTTCGGTGTACTGCACCACCGCATACTCGCCGGGATCGAGCGGCTTCAACGGCCAGAATTTGAAAACCAGGTCGCCCACCTGATGCTCGAACAGCTCCACCGTATTGAACGTCTCCACTCGCTCGTTGCTCACCGGAACCACCTCGATCTTCTCCACCACGCGATTGCCCTTGTGATCGCTCAGCTTCACCAGCGCGAAGCGTTCCTGGTCGGAAAGGCGGATGTAAAACTCCGGCTTGTCGCCCTTCACCTGGGTCGGCGCGTGGGCGCCATCCAGCTCGACAGTCATCTTGCCCGATACGATGGGAATCGGGGACAGCACTTTGAGCGCTCTCCGGCCCTTGTCGGTGACCATCTTCGATTCGGCCTGTTTCACCGTGCGCATGGCCTCGCCGTCCAGATAGTAGACGCCGGGATCTTTGGGAACCTTTTCGATCTCGCGCTCCATCTCGCGCTCGGCCTTGTCCTCCGAGGCGCTCTGCCGCTTTTCCTCCTTCGCGGCCTCCTCGCGTTCGTGGATCTCGCCCTCGGTCTTCTTCAGGTCGATCAGATCGAGCGGGATCTCCTCCCATTCGCCACGCTCCACGCTGTAGTAGCTGACGCGATCGCCTTCCACCTTGTATTCGCGGGCCAGTTGATAGCTGCCGTCTTTCAGATATAGACGGACGTTAGCGGCAAGGAGAAGGAGGGGCAGGCTGACCAGCAGGAGAGCGAGTACGAACCCGCGGCGCCAGCCGCGTTTCCACAAACGCCGCGGAAACCCGGCCACTTGTTTGCTCCTTTTAGTGGCTTGCATCGGCGCTGTGCGGATCCGGTTCCATGCCAAAACGGCGCAGCAGCAGAAACTGCGACAGGTTCTCGGCGGTGAGCAGACCAACCAGACGTTCCCCGCCGTCCATTACCAGGGCGCACATGCCCGATTGCGCCATCAGCGGCAGAACTTCGGCCAGATCCTGATCGGGAGAGAGCATGGCTGGATTCCGGTCCATGGCGCCGCCCACGTAGGCCTCCTGGCCATCGTGCGCCATCGCGCGCAGAAGAGCGCTTCGCCCAAGCAGGCCCAGCACCTGCTCGCCGTGCACCACCGGAAAATCCTGCTGCGACGTGGCCAGCAGAAGGTTGGCGGCATCGCGAATGGTGCTGCCGTGGGTGAGCGTATGGAACTCGGTCACCATGGCCGTGCGCACCGGTATGCCCGCGGTGAGCGTCCGGCCCATGGCCGCCGCGCTTTCCTGGGCCGCGCCCAGATAGACGAAGAAGGCCACGAAAACAAGCAGAAAATGCGTGGCCAGCAGGCCATAGAGCCCCATGCTGATGGCCAGCATGCGCCCGGCCCACGCCGCGATGCGCGTGGCTTCGTTCTCCGGCTTGAATCGCGCCAGCACCGACCGCAGCACGCGTCCCCCGTCCATGGGGAACGCCGGGATGAAGTTGAACAGCGCCAGAATCAGATTCCCGAAGGCGATCCGTTCAATCAGATTCGTGTCCGTAGGCTGCAACAGATCCCTCAGCCCCACGATGGCGTGCCGGTAATAGAGAAGCGCGAAGAGCGCGCCGGCCAGCACCAGGTTCATCAGCGGTCCGGCCAGAGCGATCCACAACTCCTCGCGAGGCTTCGGGTCGCGCTCCATCCGGGAAACGCCGCCGATGGGAAACATCACCACCTCGATGGTGCGGATGCCATACCGCGAGCCCGCCCACGCGTGCCCCAGCTCGTGCAGCAGAACCGAAGCGAACAACGCGACCAGATAAACGGCGTAGTAGGCCATGGACTGGTTGCCGCCCAGTCCGCTGACGATCAGAAACACCAGCAGCAGCACAAACGTGAAATGAAGGCGGATGGGCACACCCAGCAATCGCAGCGACCATACCGAGCCCTGCACCGTTCCCGTAGCTCTCCCTTTGTCCTGCGGCATCCCGCCTCTCTGCCCTAATCTACCGCAGTCGGTGACCTGGCAGCCGTGGTTCCACGCCGGGCAACATCCACTTCCATGTCGCGCACCCGCCGGATTATATAATTCAGTAGACACATGCGATATCGCGCGCTCGGGAGGACCGGCTGGCAGGTTTCGGAAGTGAGCTTTGGCGCCTGGGCCATTGGCGGCTCCTGGGGCGCCGTCAGCGACGCCGAATCTCTGGCGGCGTTGCACAAGGCCATCGACTGCGGCGTTAATTTCATCGACACCGCGGACGTCTACGGCGACGGCCGCAGCGAACGCCTGATCGCCCAACTGAAGCGCGAGCGGCGCGAGGAAATCGTGGTGGCCACCAAGGCCGGCCGGCGTCTGGCGCCGCACACCGCCGACGGTTACAACGCCCCCAACCTGACCGCTTTCGTGGAAGACAGCCTGCGCAACCTGGCCACCGATTGTCTCGATCTGCTGCAGCTCCACTGCCCTCCCACCGACGTCTACTATCGGCCGGAGGTCTTCGGCGTTCTGGACCATCTGGCGGCGGCGGGGAAGATCCGCTACTACGGCGTGAGCGTGGAGCGGGTGGAGGAGGCGCTGAAGGCCATCGAGTTCCCCAACGTCCAGAGCGTGCAGATCGTCTTCAACTGCTTCCGCCAGCGGCCGGCCGAGTTGTTCTTTCCCGAGGCGCGGCGGCGCGGTGTGGGAATCCTGGCGCGGGTGCCTCTGGCCAGCGGGCTGCTCAGCGGTAAGCTCACGCGCGATTCCACGTTCGCCAGCGACGACCATCGCAACTTCAACCGTCACGGCGAGGCGTTCGACGTGGGCGAGACATTCGCCGGAGTGGATTACGACGTGGCGCTCGAAGCGGTGGAGGAGATCCGCCGTCTGCTTCCCGCGGGCATCGGCATGGCCGCCTTCGCGCTGCGCTGGATTCTGATGGAAGATGCGGTATCCTGCGCGATTCCCGGCGCCCGGCGCCCGGCTCAGGTGGCGGAGAATTGCGCGGCCTCGGATGTGCCGCCGCTCTCGCGCGAAACCATGGCCGCGGTTCGCGCCATCTACGATGCGAAAATCCGCCCGCTGGTGCACCAGCGCTGGTAGAGCCGCTCGACTACCAGTCCGAATACGGCGTGCCCTCGAGACTGGTCCTGTCCGAGCCGCTGCGCACGTCGTAAATCCCCGGATCCTGCGGGTTCATGGCGTTGTTCGGGTCCTCCATGATGACCTTCCACGTGTCCTTCGAGTTAGTGATGGGATCCACCGGAACGTCGCGCAGATAGCCTTCGCTCACCAGGTCCTGCAGGCTCTGCGGCGCCTTCTGCTTGTCGTAGGTGTACTCGTCGAGGAGCGTGCGTATGGTGAAGAGATTGTTGCGCAGGACGCTCTCTCGAGACCGTGTGATCACGTGGTTGTAGATGGGCACGGCGATGGAAATGAGGATGGCGATGATGGCCATCACGATCATCAGCTCGATGAGCGTGAATCCCCGCCGGCAGAACCTCCGTGTGGCCATTCCGTCACCACTCCGAATACAGCGTCCCATCGGGGGCTTTCTCCATGGTCGTGGTATACACGTCGAACACGTTCTGGCCGCCCCAGCTCGTGGAGGTCGGGTCGTCCTGCATGCTGCGTTTGCCCCACTCCGTGGAGTTCGTGAATGGGTCCTTCGGGATGCGCCGCAGATACCGCTTCTTCGTGTCCACGGCCCCGGCCATCTTCACGCCTTCCACCAGAACGTCGAGGCTCTCCGGGTAGCCGTACGTGTCCAGCTTGAGTTGGCCCAGCTTGCCGGCGTCGGCATCGTCCTTGTACTTGTCGATGGCCGTGCGCATCTCCTTCAGCGCCTCCCGCAACGCCATCTCCCGCTCGCGGCGAATCTTGTAGCGCGCCAGCGGGACGGCCATGGTGGAGAGAACCAGCATGATGGTGAAGGATACGATGAGCTCCACCAGGGTGAGCCCGCGCTGATTTCTTCGTCGTGGATTCGAAAAGCCCATCGGATTATTTCACCACCACCGCAACCGCCGGCGCCGTCACCTCGATGGCCTCCTGCTTCGAATTCTTTGGCGTCAACTCGGTCACCGTGATGTTGGTCGCGCCCGGCGCCATGGCGGTGAAGGCAAACGTGGCCAGTGCTCCGTTGCCGCCCACGCCGCGAGCGCCAGGCAGGCGGCTCAGGGTGAGGGTGGCCTCGCCGGTCTCGTTGCGAATGTCCACCGGGGCCTTCAGGCTCTGGCCGTCGGCCGACAGGAACCGGCCCGGCGCGATGGAGTTCAATCGCAGGACCCGGGGATCCCACTTCACCCGCACCGCCACCGAGAAGATGTCGGCGGCGTTCGCGATCTCGAGCGTCGGCGCCACCGGATTAGCCACGTGCGTTTCCAGCGTCGCGGGGCTGAATGTCACCCGTGGGCCCGGCCCCTCGGGCGCGCGCTGCGGCGGCGCGGGCGCGACCGCTGGCGGGGGCGCGGTGGTCATTGCTGGCGCGGGGGCGGGCGTCATTACTGGCTCGGGGGCGGGTGTGACCACAGGCGCCGTCACCGCCGGAACCGTGGCCGCAGGTCCGGCGGGCTGCGTCGCCGGCTGCCGATCCGCCGCCGCGGGGGCCTCCGCGTGGGCGTAGCGGAGTTGCACCGTCTGGTCGGTGCCGGCGCCAACGCCGCGCAGATCGAGGTCATCCAGGTTCTGTGTCCGCAGGATATGCGGAATGATAGCGATGAGCAGCTCCTCCTTGTCCCTCTCCTTGTGACTGCTTCCGAACAGAAGCTTGCCGAGAATGGGAATGTTGACCAGACCCGGAATGCCGCCGCTGCTGTCGATGTCGTTGGTGTTCAACAGGCCACCCATCAGGGTGACCTCACCGTCGCGCACGCGAATGTCGGTGGTGTTCTTCTTCTGGCCGATGATGGGCTCGTCCACGCCGCCCGAGCCGCCGAAATTCGTGGAGCCGGTGACGCTCGAAACGTCCACCTCGACGTGCAGGGTGATCTCGCTGGTGCCATGCACGCGCGGTTGCAGGGTGATGTTGACGCCCACGTCCGCATACTGGAACTGGGTCTGCACCAGCCCGCTCACGCCCACGCCGGCCACGCCGGATTGATAGCTGCCGCTGGCGAACGGGATCTTCGAGCCGATATTGAGCGTCGCTTTCCCGCCGTCGGAGGCGCGCACCTGCGGCGATTGCAACACTCTTGTGTCACTGTCGCTCAGCACGGCGTTCAGCAGAGCCCCGGGCAGAGTCGTGGAGAAATCGTTGATGCTGAGATGGCCAAGCTGTCCCAGCGTGAATACGCCCGACGATGTCGTGGTGGTGCCTGTCGTCCCCGTCGTACCGGTCGTCCCCGTGCCCGTTGTCCCCGTGGTTCCCGTGGTTCCCGTGGTCCCCGACGTCGTCGTCGTCACCCCGCCCGGTGTAAACGCCACGGGCAGGCTGAGCCCGCTGCCCGTACTGGCCTGCAGGCTGGCCGTCAGATCGCGCGTGTGCGTAGTGTTGACATCCAGCACCAGAACGTCTACCAGCACTTCGGCCTTCGGCTTATCGAGGTCGTGAATCAGCTTCTCCACCAGCGCGAGCTGGTCTACGGTGCAGCGCGCAATCACCGCGTTGAGCGCGTTCGCCGTGTACAGGCGGCGGCAGTCGCTGACGCTGCGCACCGCCGTGACGATCTCCTGGAATTCCTGCGGCGTCGCCGGATTCTCCAGATAGAAGGTCTTCACCCCCACGCTCTCGTAATCGCGCCGCTTGGTGGGGCTGTCGTCGGTGACGAAGATGGCGTTCGAAGTGATCGGCTTCCAGAACGTGTGGGTGATCAGCGCGATGTAATCCAGAGCGTCGTCGAGATTCGTGTTGCTGAGGTCGAGGTTGGCGTTCTTGACGGTCGGCTGGAACTGCGGGTCGATGATGACGTTGATTCCCGCCAGCTTGCCCACGGTCTCATACAGCACCCTGGGCGGCTGGTTGTTCATCTTCAGCGTGGAGATCTCCCGCTGGATGGGCTTGAGTTCGGGAATCCCTTCGATGGACCGGAGCCGCTCGTTCATCCTCCGGCGCTCCGCTTCCGCCGGGGTCAGGCCGCGTTCCTCGGGCGGTTTTTCCGGCCCCTTCTTCGCCTGCTCGATCATTTTCAGGGTGGTGTTGACCTCCTGCAGGTGGATGGTGGAGCCTGGATCGTCGGCGAAGGCCTTCTGAAACTCCGCCAGTGCCGCCTCGAGCTGTCCCTGCTGGCGCAGCACGCGTCCCTTTTGCAGGTGAACCTGGCCGGCTTCCATGCGCGTCCGCTGTATGCCAATCTGACACGTGAGGTCGTGGGGGTCGCGGACGAGAGCCTGCTTATAGAGGATGAGGGCGGTGTCCCAGTCCTTGCGGTCCTCGGCCGCCTGGGCCTGTTTCAGGAGCTGGTTCTCGCTGGGACGTTTGCGCGCTTCCAGCGCAAGGGGCAGCAGCAGCACCACCACCGGCAGGACCACCACCACGCTACGCAACCTATTGATAATATTCATCTAATGCCGTAAGCGCCCCTGTGCTAGAATGATGGTGCGCCATTCGATCAACACCACATAAGTGACTGACGTGGTTTGTCATTGCCGCGTGGAAGGCATTTTTCGGCCGTGGCTGAAAACCGCATCAAAATCCTCGCCGACAACCGCAGCGCGTCGCATAACTACCACCTGTCCGACCGCTACGAAGCCGGCGTGGCCCTCACCGGTACCGAGGTGAAAGCCGCGCGCGAGGGCAAGGTCCAACTGAAGGACAGCTTCGCCGAGGTAGTGAGCGGCGAAGCGTGGCTGGTGAACGCGCATATCAGCCCCTACTCCCACGGCAACCGCGAGAACCACCTGCCGGAGCGGCGCCGCAAGCTGCTGCTGCACCGCCAGGAGATCGACAAGCTGCAGGGCGAGACGCGGGAAAGAGGGCTCACCCTGGTCCCCACGAAGATGTACCTGAAGAACGGGCGGGTCAAGTGCGAGATCGCGGTGGGCCGCGGCAAGAAGTTCCACGACAAGCGCGAGGCCGAGCGGAATCGCGAGGCGCAGAACGAAGCGCGGGCGGCCATCGCCCGGTATCGGCATTAGCAGGATTCGAAGTGGAAGGCCCGCCGTCAGCCCGGCAGTGAGGAGGCAAGGAAGCCAGATGGAAGTCGATCTACGTACAGGCCCGTTCGAGGCAGTGGAGACCGAGGCGCTGGCCGTTCTCTCTTTCGAAGGAGCGCCCAATGCCGCCGTGGACGCGGCTACCGCCGGCTGGCTGAAGGAACTCTACGATTCCGGCGAGTTCTCCGGCAAAGCGCAGGAGACGGCGCTGCTGCACCGCCCGGCGGGTCTCCGCGCGAAGCGGCTTCTGGTGGTGGGCGGTGGCAAGGTGGAGGAGTTCACGCCATCCGAGATGCGCAAGGCCGTGGCCACCGCGGCGCGGACGCTGCAATCGAAGCGGGCGCCACGGATCGCGTTCGCGCCCGGCGAAGGCCATGCTACCGCCGAGTTCGCCGGCGCGGCGGTGGAGGGCGCCATCCTCGGCGTGTTCGAGCCGGACCGTTATAAGACCGAGTCGAAGAAAGACGACAAGCCGATCGAAGCGTTTTCCCTCGTCGGGGAACGCGACCTGAGCGGCGCCGTGGAACGGGCGAGGATCGTGGCGGAGGCGCAGAACCTTACGCGCGAGCTGGCCAACGAGCCCGCCAACCGCCTCACCCCCGCCGATCTGGCGAACCGCGCGCGCGAAACCGCGGACGCTTACGGCTTCGAATGCGAGGTGCTCGATCGGGACCGCATGCGCCAGCTCGGCATGGGCGCATTGCTGGGCGTGGCGCAGGGCAGCGCGCAGCCCCCGGCCCTGATCGTTTTGCGCTACGCGCTGGAGCAGGCTGGCAACGCCGATCACCTCGCGCTGGTGGGCAAGGGCGTCACTTTCGACACCGGCGGCATCTCCATCAAGCCGGCCGAAGGCATGGACAGGATGAAGTCCGACATGTCCGGCGGCGCGGCGGTTCTGGGAGCCATGCGCGCCATCGCCCGGATGAAGCCTTCCGTTCGCGTCACCGGCCTGATCCCGGCGGTGGAGAACATGCCCGGCGCCAACGCGCAGCGCCCTGGCGACATCGTCACCACGCTGGCCGGCAAAACCGTGGAGGTGCTCAACACCGACGCGGAAGGGCGCCTGATCCTCATCGACGCCATCAGCTACGCGATTCAGATCGGCTGCACGCATCTGGTGGACGCGGCCACGCTGACCGGCTCGATTGTGGTAGCCCTGGGCCATCACCGCATTGGCGCGTTCACCAACAACGACGAGTTCCTCGCCAGAGTGCTGGCCTCCGCGGACCGCCAGGGCGAAAAGATGTGGCGCATGCCCATGGACCCCGAATACAAGGAGCAGTTGAAGAGCCCCTTCGCGGACCTGGCCAACATCGGCGGGCGCTGGGGCGGCTCCATCACCGCCGCCTGGTTTCTGCGCGAGTTCGCCGCGGACACGCCGTGGGTCCATCTGGACATCTGCGGCACGGCCTGGCTGGACGAGGCGAAACCGTGGATGGCCAAAGGGCCCACGGGCGTGGCTGTGCGGACGTTTGTGGATTTGGCGGCGAACTGGGGGTGAGCGGGGCGCGGAGGCCCGCGGGGACCAGGTTCAGCACGACATCGTCCGCGTTTGCGTTCGGGCGTGACAAGGCCGGTTGACGCCCATGCGGTGCCGCGACGATTTCCTTTTCCGGTTCGCGAGCTGCATCAGGACAACGATTCGGCACTGTTCAACGAGCTGCTGTGGAAGTACTGCCGTAAGCGGCGGATTCGCATGTCCCGCAGCCGGCCGTATGAGAAGAACGATAACGCCTGGGTGGAGCAGAAGAACTGGACGCACGTGCGCAAGCTGGTGGGCTGCCATCGCTACGACACGGCGGCGGAGCAGAGCCTGCTGGGGGAACTGTATCGGGCGCAGGCGGACCTCCAGAACTTCTTCCAGGCGGTGCTGAAGCTGAAGGAGAAGGTGCGCGTGGGCGTGCCGGCGCCTGTTGGAATCGGGCGTGCTGACGCGGTCGGAGAGCTCAAAGCCCGCTACGAAGCGCTGAATCCGGCCGAACTGACCGCCGCCCGCAGGGGCTGCGCGAGCGGCTTTTCGCGTCGAATCGGCGTCGAATGGCGTGTTCGCGCGATATGATCGGGTAAACCCATGCTGAGAAGATCGTTCCTGCAGGCTGTGGGCGCGGCCGGGGTGGCCGCCGGACAGCCGGATTCGGGCGCCCCGCGGACCCGTTTCTACACCTTCGAATCGGTGTTGATGAAGAATGGAGATCAGGTGGCGCGCCTGCATGACTTCATGTCGCACGCCTTCCTTCCGGCGGCGCGCCGGCTCCACGGCGGTCCCATTATTTTTCTGGAAGCGCTGGTGGCACCGCACCTGCCGCAATTCGCGAGCGTCATGGGCTTCGCGTCCGCCGCCGACGCATTGTCGTTGTACAGCCGGCTGCACCAGCAGGAAGGCTACAGCGCCGCGGTGGAGAGATGGGAGAGCGGGGCCAATCCTCCGTACGAGCAAACGGCAAGCGCGCTGCTGGAAGCGGCCGACTACTCGCCGGAGATCCCGGCCGGCAAGCCCGCGAAGCAGCCGCGAGTCTTCGAACTGCGCACCTATCACTCCCCGACGTGGCGGCAGTTGGGCGCGCTGCACCAGCGCTTCGCGGGGCGCGAGATTCCCATCTTCCACCGCAACGGCATTCATCCGCTGTTCTACACGTCGACGGTGTTCGGCAACAATCTGCCAAACCTCGCCTATCTGATCCCGTTTGACGATCTGGCGGCCCGCGAGAAGGCGTGGAGCGCTTTCGGCGCCGACGCGGATTGGCTCAGGGTGCGCAGGGAGTCGGTTGCGAAGGACGGCGAGATCGCCAGCGTGATTCAGATCTCGCTGTTCAAGGCGACGGCGTACTCGCCGATCCAGTAGAGCAAGGGAGCGCTCACCAACGCTGTCAGTATCCGCCCACGCCGGGCTAATCCAGCAGGTGCCCCATTTTTTCTTTCTTGGTCTGCAGATAGCCGATGTTGGAGGCATGCGCCTCGACGATGCACGGAACGCGCTCGGCCACCTCGATTCCGGCGTTCTCGAGCGCCGCGATCTTGTCGGGATTGTTCGAGAGCAGGCGCACGCGGCGGACCCCGAGGAAGTGCAGAATCTCGCCGGGCATCTGATACCCGCGCAGATCCGCCTCGAAGCCCAGCTTCTCGTTGGCCTCCACCGTATCGGCGCCGGCGTCCTGCAACTGGTACGCGCGGAGCTTGTTCAACAGGCCGATGCCCCGCCCCTCCTGATGCTCGTAGATGATCAGGCCGCGCCCTTCGCCGGCGATGAGATGGAGCGACAGCTCCAACTGCGAGCGGCAATCGCAGCGCAGGCTGTGAAACACGTCGCCGGTGAGGCATTCCGAGTGGATGCGCACCAGCGGCGGCTCGCCGGAGGCCACGTCGCCCATACGCAGGACCACGGCTTCCTCGCGCTGGCCGTCCACGGCGCCCTCGAACCCGTAAATCCGAAAGTGCCCGAACTGGGTGGGGAAGTCCGCTTCCGCGATTCTGGTCAGAGCCAATACAGGGGTGTATCCGGACATGAATGCGCTGCTGCTGCTTTAATTATAGTGTGCTGGCACAGCAGTACCTGCTGATCCTGATGGTGAAGGTGGCGGTAGCCGCGGCGCTGGCCAGCATCCTTTCCCGCTCGGCGGCGTTTCAACGGATGCTGGTGCGCGACGAACGCACGCTGATGCAGCGCTTCCAGCTCGCCCTGATCCTCTCGCTCTGCTACGGCGCGAGCGTGGCGACGCGCTTCCTGCCAGGGTACGACGCGGTGGATCTGGGGCTGGAGGGGAGCATCGTCGCCGGCCTGATCGGCGGGTACTTCTCCGGGCTGCTCTCGGGGGTGCTGATTTCGCTGCCGGCGTTTCTGATCGGCGGCGAGTGGATGTCCATGCCGCTATTCGCCGGCATCGGCGTGCTGGGCGGTTTGATGAGGGACATCGCGCCGGACAAGGAAGACGTATGGCGATTCTCGCCGTTCTTCGATCTCAGCCTGTGGCAACTCCTCCGCCGGCGCCAGGATCTGCGCCGCTCCGCCTTCCGCATCGCCTGCCTGCTCATGATTATCTTCGCCGAGGTGCTGCGGGTTGGCGTAGCGCGCCTGTTCTACCCGCGTGGGGTGTTCCTGCTGGTCGAAAACTGGCCCCGCCCTTCGCTGCTGGCCTTCGCCGCCATCGCGGTGAGCACCATCTTCGCGGTCACCATTCCTCTGAAGATCTGGAACAACTTCCGCAACGAGAAAAAGCTGGAAGCGCAGCAGCGCCGCCTGAACGAGGCCCGGCTGGCGGCGCTTACCAGCCAGATCAACCCGCACTTCCTGTTCAACACGCTCAACACGGTTTCTTCGCTCATCCGCACCAGTCCGGAGGAGGCGCGGCGCATCGTCTACCGGTTATCCAGCATCCTGCGGCGTTTGTTGCGCAACACGGAGAACTTCACGCCCCTGCGCGACGAGCTCGCTTTCATCGAGAACTACATGGCCATCGAGCTGGTTCGCTTCGGCGACAAGCTGCGCTTCGTGAAAGAGATCGAGGAAGGCACGCTGGACCGTCTGGTGCCCAGCATGCTGCTGCAGCCGCTGATCGAGAACAGCATCCGGCACGGCCTCAGCAGCAAGGTGGAGGGCGGCACGGTGCGGGTGAGCAGCCGCCTCGAGAACGGCCGCATTCATCTGCTGGTTGAGGACGACGGCGTGGGCATCTCCGAAGCGCGGCTGTCGCGCTTGTTCGAGCTGGGCATCGGAATCAGCAACGTGAACGAGAGGCTGAAGGTGCTCTTCGGCGACGGCTACCGCATGTGGATCGACAGCAAGCCGGGCGAGGGCACGCGCACGGGCATCGAGATTCCGGAGTTGGAGGCGACGGTGGCCGCGGCGTCATGAGGCGGTATCGTTCTTTGCGGGCGGCGCTCATAGAGGGATGCCAATGACATCGACGAAGCGGCTGCGAAACTCGATCCAGTCGTTTCCCTGGCGCGCGAGTACCTGCGCGATGTCGAACCATGACGTGGTCGTCGGCGACTCCGCCTGAAGCTGATCCATGTTCAGCCCCGCCTTGGAGATAATCGTCCAGTAATAGGGGAACCCCTGCCTCTTTGCCTTCTGATGAGACTTCTCAGCCTCGCCGGCGCGGTTGTGAGCGTTGCTCCTGTCGGTGCCGCCTTTGATTTCGATGGCCACCTGTTCCTGAGCGCGCCTCCGAAATCCTCCTGGACGCGGATGTCGGGATCGCTTGCGAGAGCAATAATCACGGTACGGCCAGACGAGTTGCGCACCGTCAGCTTGCCGGCCTCCTGCGCTGTGATGTGCCGCCGGACGATCTCCGTGACTGCAAGAAACACATCCGTCGTGGCGCGCTGGCCGATGGTGTTGTTGTTGCCGCCCTGAAACTGCGCACCGAGCGTGAGTATCGCAAGCTCGGACACATCGCGGGTAGTGACGCTGGGTGAAAGCTGCCGGACCAGCTCGGCGAGACTCTCGTTCATCGCCCTGCAGAATGCGGCCAGGTCCGGTGGCTTGTGCTGGTTGATGAAGCCCCGCAACTCAAGGCTCTTGTAGGCGCTGAAGCCCGATCCTGAGACGTAGAAGCGCTTCTGGGATACACCGAGCAGAAGGCGATAGTACCCCACCAGCGTGGGCTTGGCCTCGATAACAACCGGCACCGCGAAGACGTGTTCGTCCCGGACACCGGCTGAGGCGAGTATCTGCTGGACATCGCCAGGCACGAACTCCGTGAGCTGCCGCTTGAGGATTCCGGGGTCAATGCTCTTCAGAGCCTCGCTAAGCGCGTCGGAGAGACACGTCCGCCTGGCGGCCACAAGCATTTGATGGAATGCAATCTGCCGGGAAGGGCTGGGTGGCTCAGGCATGGATCGATTGCTGGACGATCTCGCCATTGAGCCGGTGCTCCGCGATACGAAGATATGCCGGATTGAGCTCAATCCCGACAAATCGGCGATGCGTCTGCAGGGCCACCAGTCCGGTGGTCCCGGAGCCGATGAAGGGGTCCAGAACGAGATCTCCGGGACAGGAGCTAACTGCCAGGCAGGGCTCAACCAGCGCCGCGGGAAAAGTCGCAAAGTGGGCGTCCGGGTAAGGCCGGGTCCTGATGTCCCACACCGTGCGAAGGTTCCTGCCATTGGGCCCGCGAAGAGCCTTGCGATTGTAGAAGTAGTGCTCGCTCTTGCTGAACAGGAACACGTACTCGTGCGAGCGAGTCGGCCGGTCCCTCACGCTCTCGGGCTGGCAGTTGGGCTTGTTCCAGATGATATCGGCGCGTAAATACCAACCTTGCCGCTGGAGGGCAAAGGCCAGCAGCCACGGCACGCCAATAAGGTCTTTGGGCTTGAGGCCATTTGGCGTGGGCGGCCGCACTTCCATTGCCCGGACTGGATTCTTCCTGTCGGTTGCACGCCACGTGCGCCCGCCCGACGTGTAGGAGTCGCCGATGTTCACCCATAGCGTCCCGTTGTCCTTCAGCACGCGGTGAACCTCTGCAAAGACTTCTACGAGATTATCGACGTAGTCCGTTACTGACTGCTCCAGCCCAATCTGGCCAGCGATGTGATAGTCGCGAAGAGACCAGTAGGGCGGCGATGTCACGCAGGCTTGAAACACCCCGTTAGGGATACCGGTCAGGGCCTTCCTGCTATCGCCGCAGATGAGCAGAGAATTGCGCCGTTCGGCTTTGAAAAAGAGCTGGAGGTCGGGCGTCCTGCCGTCAAGCGTAACGGACTGAACGTGGGGCGCCGAGTCCCCATTGAGGGCGAAGGGGACCTCGGGTGGCTGCCGCACTGACTTCCGCTGGCTCCGGCGCTGTGGTCCGGCGGGTGGTCTGGCCGTGGGCTCAAAGATCGGCATCTGCTGCACACCGGGTCTCATCGGCGGTATTTCAACTTCCCTGAGCTAAACATAACCGATTAGTTCTGTTTAGATCAAACTGGTCATGCACGGGGGGGCGTCCTCCATTGTGCCATGAAAACCGGCCTGTCGTTGTTTCTCTCTCTTCGGCGACGGCTCCCGCACGTGGATCGACAGCAAACCGGGCGAGGGCACGCGCACAGGCATCGAGATTCCGGAGTTGCAGGCGACGGTCGCCGCGGCGTGATGACCGCGCACGGCGTGGCCAGAGCAGCGGAGTCCGCGCCTTGTATTCCACGTACCCGGGACCGAAGCGCATCTCCAGTTCGCGTTCCTCGTAAACCTTGATGAAGAAGATCCAGCCGGGCGTCCGGTGTGCATGAGGAAGCAGGGATCACCGGCAGTGTATCACCGGCTGAAGTGTAGCTCCCTTTACCTGTGGTACTTCTGCGCGCCGGTCTTGCGCTGTGCGCCGGTGTAGCGTTTGATCGGGCCCCACTGGGCCTTCTGGGCCTTTTTCTTCTTTTTATTGAAGGGCTTGGCCACGTAGCGCTTGCGCAGTTGCCGTTTGGAGATCTGCGCCCCCAACCGCGGCCGCGGCTGCGCTTCCAGGGCGGGCGCCATGCCCAACGCCAGCAGGAGAATCCCGCATACAACGCGTCTCATGGCCGTACTATCGGCCGGAAGCGCCATCATCGTTAGGTCTGGGCCCCGCAGCACCGCTTCGGGCTCAATCAGAGGAGTGAATTCAGGCGAAAACCCGGTGGCGCTGGGCAGCCAGGGAGTTGGCAAGGCGCCGGAAAGCAGCCCGGCGAGTGCGAGTTCATGGCGCTCTCCGGCGCCGCGGGCAGGGAGAGCCCGAGCTGCCTACGACTGAGGCTTGTCCGATCCGTCGGTGTCGTTGATGGCCTTCTTGAAGTTCCGAATTCCGTCGGCCAGACCCTTGCCCAGCTCGGGGAGCTTCTTGGGGCCAAAAACGAACAAGCCCACGATGAGAATCAGGAGCAGATGCTGCGGCTGGAGAATTCCTTCGAACATAGATACCTTCCTCTGCGGCCGGATACGTTAAGGACGTGAGCCGCTGCCAGCTTGCGGCAACGCCTCGGCGCAAAGTGCATGCGGGCAAGCGCGTCCGGGAGCGCCTCATCCCATTATGCCACGGAAACTCGCTCGGCTCGGCTCGAAGAGACGGTGCGGGGGCAAGGCGCAACGCGGCGGCCGCGCGCCCCTCTACTCGGGGGGCAGATCGACCCTGGCGGCCAGGTTTCCCCGGAAGACCATGACACCGACGTGGTCGAGGCGGCTCATGTAGTCCACCCAGATCTCGCCCCCCATCTCGGTCCATCGCTGGCAGAAACTGAAATCCTCGCTCAGGTAGAACCCGGTGAGCTTGTCGATCATGCAATTGAACAACGCGGAGCGCCAGCGGCTGCCGGCCAGCGGGTCGCTGGCTTTGTGCTCGTGCGTGTAACGCAACTCCGGATAGCGGTCGATCATGGCCTCGAGCACGGACCGCCGGATCATCAGAAAACCCGAGCCCGCATAGCGCGACTTCACGAAGCCGTTGCGAGTGACCATGTCCCGGGTGGCGTCGCGCTCCACCACATAAGAAAGGGTGGCGGATTCGAGCGGGGTGCGTCCGGCTTGCACGGCGGCGGCCATCAGCTCCCAGTTGACTTGTTTCACGGGATAGGCGGCGGCCGTGAAATCCGCGCCGAATTCGAGGAGCCGGAACACCTGCTCGGGTTCGAAACCGATGTCGGCATCGACAAACAGCAGGTGGGTGGCGCCGGGATAATCGAGGAAATGGCAAACAATGGTTTGCCGCGCCCGTGTGACCAGTGCGTCGCCTGGCTGCAGCAGGAAGCCCAGGCTCCAACCGCGTTGCGTAAAGGCCTTTTGGAGTTTGAGCAGGGAGACGGCATAGAGCCAGCTCACCTGGCCGCCGAAGCAGGGTGTGCCGAGGATGAGTGAACACGAAGGCGGAGGCATGCCGGACATACCCGCACTCACCAGCTCACCTGCACCAGCGACACCGCCTCCCGGGGGAGCGGGAAGCTCAGGTTGGCGTGTCCGCCAGCCGCCGCCAGCGAGTGCCCGGAATCGAGCATCTGCAGTTGCCCGGCCGCCTCCAGACGCGCGTATTGCTCCAGCGTGGGAGTCTGCGGCGAGCCCATCCGCTTCCACACCGTCCACGCGTTGCTGTGATCGGCGTCGATGCGATAGTGGCGCACCTGGACGCGACGCACGCCCTTCGGAAGGCCCGCCAGCGCCAGCGTCACGCGCGCGTCCGGGGCGGCGACATCGTCGTCGTGATAGTTCCACACCAGCACCGAAACGCCGTGGCCCCACTTCGTCGCCAGCGCGTCGATGTCGGGCTGTTCGCGGACGCCGCTCCGAAGAATGTCGTCCAGGCTGACCGCTCCGCTGCTCTCCGCGCGCACCCGGTCGCCATGCATCAGCGCGGCCATGCGAAAAAGATTCAGCAAGGGCTTATCGATCCCGTTCGTGGCCAGCGTCCGGAATCCATCGAAGTACGGCTGACCTTCAAACTCGAAAGCCCAGGTGAGCATGCCCGCGACGTCGGCTTTGTCGCGGTCGGCCAGTATGAGGACGTTGTTCAGCACCGCCGCGGTGTAGCAGGGGTAGAGCGCACCGTTGCGGTAGGCCTTCTCGGGGTGGGTACGCGCGGTACAGGCTCCGCAGCCCTCCGGGTCGGACTCGCTGAGAATGACCGGCAGATTGCGGAATTGCGGGAACGACTTCACGATGTCGAGACCGGCGGCCACGCCCTGCAGATTGTTCGCGAGGCCCATGCGCACGTGCCCGTCCACCACCTCCGTCCGTCCCTTGGCGTGGTAGCTGACGAAGTCGAGCGGAGCGCCGGTGTGTGCGCAGTGCTCGAGAAACTGGCGCAGGAAAGCAGCCCCGCTCGCGCCATTGGGGCCGGTGGTTGCAGGCCCGCCCACCCGCGTCCGCGGCGAAATGCTCTTCACCGCGCCGGCCGTGAAATCGTACAATCTGTCGTATTCCTCCGGCGTGCCCTGCCAGTAGTAAATGTCCGGTTCGTTCCACACCTCCCAGGACCACGTTTCCACCTCCGCCAGCCCGTACCGTTCTACCTCGTGGCTCACCCATTGACGCACCAGCTCGGCCCACTTCTGGTAATCTCTCGGTGGCCAGGCCCAGCCAGCGGTGATGGGCGTCGCGGGCCACGAGTGCCGGTACGGCTCCGGCCGGATGGAGAGCGCCTCCGGCATGAACCCGATCTCGACAAACGGCGTGACGCCCGCGTGGACCCACGTGTCGAAAATCTGGTCGACGATCTTCCAGTTGTAGACCGGCGCACCGTCCGCGTTCTCGGTATAGGCGTTCGTCGAGCCCCACTTGAGCGCGGGCGTGCCATCGCCGCTGGTCAGAAGGTTGTGCGTGCGGATGTGTACAGGGCCGAGTTGCCCGAGCTCGTCAATGAGTTTGCGGCCGTCATTCGCGGTGGTGTAGTTCGGTTCGTCATAGCCGAAGTAGGACCAGACCGGCCGCCAGGGGCCGAGGACCGCCTTCGCATCCACACGAATACTGACGGGCTGCTGAGCGAGCGCCGCCGTTGCGGCCAGAAAGAAGATGGCGATGGCCCGCATTCTCAGTACGCTTTCGCGATCACCGCCCGCCGGCCGACGGGCTCTCCAGTTATGATGCACTTGCCGGGGCCGTCGAACGCATCCACCAGCGGGATGCAGCGCACGGTGGCCTTGAACTCCTTCAGGCGGGCGTCACAGGCGGGGTCGTCCTTGACGTGCGCCATGACAAACTTGCCGCCGCCGCGTTCGGCGGTGACCTCGCCCAGCAGCGCCTCCACCTCCTCGATGGAGTTGGCGAGCACGGTGTTATCGGCGAGCCGCTGGCGGGCGCGGCCCAGCAGCTCCTGCTGCATCTTCTCCAGCTCGGCGGGGAGCAATTCGACGAGCGCCGCCTGGGGCACCGGCTGTTTGATGCCGGTATCACGCCGCTTGAGGACAACGTTGCCGCTTTCGAGATCGCGCGGGCCGAGCTCCAGCACCACGGGCACGCCACGGCGCTCCCAATGGAAGAACTTCGCACCGGGCGTCGGTCCTTCGCGATCGTCCACCTTCGCGCCCACGTCGCGCGCCAGCTTGTGCGCTGCTTCCAGCACCGCGCCCTTGTCGGCGTCTTTCCGATAGATGGGCACCAGCACCGCTTTCACCGGCGCCAGCCGCGGCGGCAGCACCAGGCCTTTGTCGTCGGAGTGGGTCATGATCACGCCGCCGATCACGCGCGTGCTGAAGCCCCAGCTCGTCTGCCAGACGTACTCGAGCTGGCCCTCCTTGTTCTGGAATTTCACGTCGAAGGCCTTGCCGAAGTTCTGGCCGAGGTCGTGACTGGTGCCCGATTGCAGCGCCAGGCCGTTCTGCATCATGGCCTCGATGGCGTAGGTCCGCAGCGCGCCAGCGAACTTCTCCGCCCGCGTCTTGACCCCTTTGATCACCGGCATGGCCGCCACGTTTTCGGCCACATCGGCGTAGATGTCCAGCATGCGCAGCACTTCTTCCATGGCCTCTTCGTGCGTGGCATGCGCGGTATGGCCTTCCTGCCAGAGGAATTCGGTGGTGCGCAGGAACATGCGTGTGCGCAACTCCCAGCGCACGATGTTGGCCCACTGGTTGATGAGCACGGGCAGGTCGCGCCAGCTCTGAATCCACTTCGCGAAGAAGTGGCCGATGATAGTCTCTGACGTCGGGCGCACCACATACGGCTCCTCCAGCTCCTTTCCGCCGGCGATGGTGACAACCGCCAGCTCGGGCGAGAAGCCCTCCACGTGTTCGGCCTCCTTGTGCAGAAAGCTCTGCGGAATGAGCAACGGGAAGTAAACGTTCTGGTGCCCGGTGGCCTTGAAGCGCGTGTTCAGCTCGTGCTGCAGCACTTCCCAGACGGCGTATCCGTTGGGCTTGATGACCATGCAGCCCTTGACGATTTCGGCGGGTTCGGCCATGTCGCCCTGAATGACGACGTCCTGATACCAGGCGGCAAAGTCATCCGCGCGCGCGGTGATGCGAGATTCAGCCATTAAGACCATGGTACAAGTCGAGAGAATGAGCCATCGCCACGAATCCCTGACCGGGTTCCCGGTTGTCGTCGCCATTCCCCTGTTATGGGGAGATCAGGATGCCTTCGGGCACATCAACAACGTCGTGTATCTGCGCTGGTGCGAGACCGCGCGCGTCGAGTATATGATGCGCGTGGGAATGTGGGTGCCGTTGCCGCCCCGCGGAGTGGGGCCGATTCTGGCCAGCATCAGGTGCGATTACAAGCGCCCGCTGAACTATCCCGACACCATTCACGTGGGCGCGCGGATCACGCGGATTGGGAACAGCAGCATGCAAATGGAGCATTGCATCGTAAGCGACGAGCTCGGCGTGGTGGCGGCCACGGCGGACTCCACCGTGGTGTTGCTCGACTACAGCAGCAACAAGACGGTCCCGGTGCCGGCCCAGATGCGGCGGGCGATCGGTGAGTTGGAAGGGAAGGAATTCCCGCTCTCCATCGAGCGTCGAGCCGATGCTGGCCGATGAAAGGGGGTCAGTTTGTGGAGGTTAATCCTTGAGCAGAAGCGCCACCTTCGGCATTGTGGGCGGCTACGGTGCAACCGGAAGAGTCGTCGCATCCGAGCTCTTGAAGTCCTCGGATGCTCAGCTCCTTATCGGCGGGCGTGACCCGGGCAGGCTGAGTTCGTTAGCAGCGGAATTCGGGAGCAGAGTGTCGGCGGCGCAACTTGATGTTCTGGATGTTCGTTCGCTGGATCAGTTTTGCAGCCGCTGCTCGATCATCGTCAATTGCGGCGGGCCTGTCATGCTGTTACAGGACCGCGCCGCCCAGGCCGCCCTTCGCGGGCATTGCCACTACATTGACCCGGCAGGCCTGTCTGTTGTGAAGGAAGGCATGCTCCCCCATGGCCGTCAGATCGCGGATTTGGGATTATCGTTTGCCGTCTCGGCTGGCTGGACGCCTGGCATAACCGAACTTCTTCCCGTCTACGCCCATGCACGCGCGAAATCCAAAATGGATTGGGTCGAGTCTTTGAGCGTGTACTTTTCCGACTCTGGCGAGTGGTCCGCCAACGCTTTGCGGGATGGCGTCTGGCATCTCCGCCACGTGGGCCTCTCCAGGCCGGGCTATTTCCGCAAGGGAGAGTGGGTTCACGCCCCGATGTCGGAGGCCTCTCGAAAAGTCAATCTGGGCAATCCCGTCGGCCTCCGCCGTTTCAGCCTGTTTTCCATGCCGGAACTGAACGAGGTGGGCCGGAGGCTCACGGACTGTGACGTCCTCGCTTACTCATACCTGGCCGGCTTTCGGAATGCCGTAGCCGCAAGCATGATTGCCCTGCTGCCTCTTCCCGAGGGGTCAGGCGTTCGACTGCTCCGGAACATATTTCGGGGAAACCGCCTGCCCGTCGGTGGATTTGTCGTGGTTCGTCTGTCTGGCCGTTCCGAAGGCCGCAACGCCGCCCTGAGCGTTCAGGTCGTTTTCCAGGCCGGCCGCCACTACTGGATAAACGGCGTTGTACTGGCGACCGCCGCCCGGATGATTTCGGCCGGAAAAGGCGCTCAAGCCGGTGTCCACTTTCTGTCTGATGCAGTGGACCCACTGACCTTTGTGGCGGAGTTGCGAAAAGCCGGAGTCCAGCAGACCGAGACCTTCGAAATACGCGAATGATAGCAAGCATCGCCGGGATTCAGACGGTCCTTCGAGCGCTGGTTCCGGCTCTGGCCGACGCGCGACGCTCTGGCCCAACGCAGATTCAACTGGGGTGCTTTTCGACGACAGCACGAACAAGACGGCCCCGGTCCCGGCGGAAATGCGCCGAATCGTCGGCGAGTTGGAAGGGAGAGAACTTGCCCAAAGCCGATGAGGCACAAGGGCGCTGGAACGGATTGCGGATGGTGAGGCCTTCGATCTGCTGTCCGTCGCGCAGATCCTCGGAATAAAGCGTGCTGCACGATGCCTCGATTGCGGCCGCGATCACCAGCGCATCGTAGATGTGGTATCTGTACCGCCCGGCCAGCCGCAGCGCCGCGTCGTGCGTCCGGATGGTGACCGGTACGGGCGCGGGACAAAGGACGCGAATGGCCTTCAACGCCTCCAGCAGTTCTTTCCAGGGCATCGCCAGCTTGCGGACCGCAACGGCTACGAATTCGTTCAGGGTCTGGACCCCGACGACGCCGCCCGCGGCAAGAAGCGCCTCGGCGATCTCCGTCCGCGGGTCGCCTACCGCAAACGCATAGACGAGCACGTTGGTGTCGAAGAACGCCCGGTTATCTCTCATTGGCCTCCAGCCGGTCAAACCGGAACCCGGGAGGTAACGGCCGCCGCAACTGGCGTATCCGTTTCAGAGCCTTCCCGGCGCTACGATCCCGGGCGACCTCGAACCTCCGTGTTCCGGAGACGCTAATCTCGATCTGGTCTCCCTCCTTGAGATTCAGCGCCTCGACCACGGCGGCGGGAAGCCGAACCGCCAGACTGTTGCCCCATTTTGCAACCTGCATAGATATACGTTCCTATTGTATATCAGGATGAACGATGGGCGTTTCGCACCCCCCGCTTCGCGCTCCCCAGGGCGCTCACGAAGTCAGCCACGTTCAGCGCCTCGATTCCGGGCGCCAGCACGCGCGTCGGCGGCGCGCCGGGGGAGGCGCGATGAACCACGGTGATACGCCCCGGAGCCCGCTCGCCCATGGAGCGGCGCAGAGACGCAAGTGACTTCGCCATCGCCGGCAGAACGGTTCGGGATGCTTTGCACTCCACCATCCACAGTTTCCCGTGGCTGTCCGGAAACAGGAAATCCACCTCCAGCCCCTGCTGGTCGCGGAAATAATAGAGCTCTTTCCGCCGGCCCTTGTTGACCTGGCTCTTGAAAATTTCCGCCGCGATGTACCCCTCGAAAAGCGGACCGAGAAACGGGGAGCGTTCCAACTCGGCCTGCGACGCGATCCCCAGCAGATGGCACGCAAGACCGGAATCCCCCAGGTACACCTTGGGCGATTTGATCAGGCGCTTGCCGAAGTTTTCGAAGTAAGGTGGAATCAGCATCACCTGACCGGTGATCTCCAACACGTGCAGCCACTCGCCCAGCGTGGGAATGGAGACGCCGAGCGGGGCCGCGAGGTCGGCCTTGTTCAGCACCTGTCCGTGACGGCTCGCCAGCAGGGCAAGGAAGCGCCGGAAGGCCGCCAGGTCACGGACGTTGATCACCGCGCGGACGTCGCGCTCGAGATACGTCTGAATGTAAGAAGAGAACCACAGCCCCCGTCCTGCGGGGCGCGCCAGCACCTCCGGGTAGCCGCCGGCAAGGAGGCTCACGCGAGCCGTCTCCGCCAGGCTGAACGGCAGCAGTTGGAGGATGGCCGCGCGCCCGGCCATGGACTCGCTGACGCCCTGCATCAATGGGGCCTCCTGCGAACCGGTGAACAACCATTGGCCCATTTTGCGCGGCCTCGGGTCGATGCGCGCACGGATGTAGTCGAACAGCCCCGGCGCGTTCTGGATCTCGTCGAACAGGACCGGAGGCCGGATCTCCTCGAGGAACCCGCGCGGGTCCGAGCGCACCCGCGCCCGCACGTCCGGGTCCTCCAGCAGTATGTATTGGGCGTCCGGAAACGTATGGCGCAGCAAGGCGGTCTTCCCGGCGCGGCGGGGCCCGGTCAGCACTACGGCGGGGAAAGCGCGCGCCGCGCGAAGGACCTCATTTCGGATGGCGCGGGGGACGAACCGCATATGAGTATTCTAAACCAGAACTTTAGATTTCTCAATAGTTATGGAAGGGGCTAGTTATGAGTTTTCTAAAGTTGTACTTTAGATTTCTCAACAGTTCGGCGGGACCACCGTCCCCCTATCGCCGCGGCTCTACTTCCAGATTGAAGTTCTCGCCCAGGTACACGCGGCGGACATCCGGGTCGTTGCCCAGTTCCTCCGGCGTGCCCCACTTGAAGATGCGGCCGTTGTTGATGATGTAGGCGCGGTCGGTCACCGCCAGCGTTTCGCGCACGTTGTGGTCGGTCACCAGAATGCCGATGCCGCTGTCGCGCAGGTCGAAGATGATCTTCTGCAGCTCCAGCACCTGGATGGGGTCGATGCCTGAGAACGGCTCGTCCAGCAGGAGAAACTTCGGATCGATGACCATGGCGCGGGCGATTTCCACCCGGCGCCGCTCGCCGCCCGAGAGCATGTAGCCTTTGCTGTGCCGTACCGTCTCCAGGCCGAGCTGCTCGATGCCGCGGTTGAGGCGGTCGCGCCGCTCCGAGGAGCGCAGCGGCAAGGTCTGCAGGATGGCCAGCAGATTCTCCTCCACCGTGAGCTTGCGGAACACCGAGGGTTCCTGCGGAAGATAGCTGACGCCGCGCTGCGCCCGCCGGTACATGGGCACGCTGGTGATGTCGTCCTTATCCAGCAGGACGGCGCCCGAGTCGGGCGTCACCAGGCCGACAATCATGTAGAAGGACGTGGTCTTGCCGGCGCCGTTGGGACCGAGCAGGCCCACCACCTCGCCCTGCTCCACCCAGAGCGAGACATTGTCCACCACCTTGCGGCCGCGATACGTCTTGGAGAGCTCGGTCGTTTCGAGGGTCATGCGTGCGGTTATTCGAACTTACTTCGTCTTGCGCAGGACTACGCTGCGAGCGGGCTGTTTTTCCACCCCATTCACCAGCAGCCTATCATCCTGCGAAAACCAGGTCAATTGGCGGCCTTTCGTCGTTCCTTTCAGGGTGTCCACCAGTTGCGGCTGGCCCTCGGTGAGCACCACGCGGCCGTCGCTGGTGTAGTACTCGGAGTGATCGGAAGTGCCGGTGCGCGTGCGGCCCGGCTGGGTGGAGACGATCTCCACGTTTCCGTCGGCGATGGCGTGATCGAGCGAGGAGTCTTCGGCGCCCTGGCCGTCCGATGTTTTCGCGGCGGTATTGGCCGCTGGCGCCGGCTTCGGGTCCCTGCCCGCCTTGTTGTCCTGCCGCGGCTTCAGGAAGGCGCGAATCTCGCGCGCTTTGACGTGCAGATCGGGACGCTGCAGCGTTACGCCGCCGGTGTAATGGGCCTGGCGGTCGCTGTCCGAGTAGACCATGTCCGGCGCCCGCACAATCGTGTACACGGCCGCCTTGTCATGGCTCGCGGGTGCGGCGGCATCGCTCTTCTTGTCGAGGAGCTGGCTGATGACGTGCCCGTGCGCCTTGAGCAGACCCTCGTCGCGGTCAATGTCGACCAGATCCGCCTGAATCCGGTTCGCGCCCTGCCACAGCACCGCATCGCCCTCGTAGCGGATCCTGGTGTTGTCCTCGCTGGTCAGCATTCTCCGCGCCCGCGCGTGCAGCGGCTCGTCGCTGGACAGCATGGAGTTGCCGGAGTTCGCGTCGGGAAGGCGCGTGGAGTTTACATTGCCTTCGGCGGCGAAGTCGCCGAGCGCCTGATCCAGCACCACGGTGTTCCCGGTGGTGGTTCCGCTGGAATCCCAAACGCGGGCGGCTCCGGCCAGCGTGATGACGTTCTTCTGCTGATCCAGCACGGCGCGCTCGGAGTGGGCCTTGCGCTCGCCCTCCTCGTAGCGAAAATCGTTCCACTGTTCCAGCCGCGCGAGCTGGGCCGTGGCCGGGTCGAAATCGGCCCTCAGGTCGTGGCTCCAGGTCAGCGCGGGCGCGGGAGGCTGCTTCGCTCCCGGCGGCACGGGCTTGTCGGTGTGGGTGGTGACGTTGGTTCCCAGCAGGTTCTGAATCTGGTTCGACGCGCCGTAATGGATGGACATCCAACCGGTGGTCATCACGCGATGTGCCTGGCCCGCGCTCACCGGGATGAACTCGATGGTGCTCGGGCTGGTGGAATCCACCGAGTCGATCTCCTGCCCGTTCGGCCGCATGTGCGCCGTGAGGATGTCGCTGCGCAGCAGACGGCGTTCCGGCTTCTGTCCGCCCGGGGGCGCCGCCGGAGTCGATTCCACCGTGGCATGGCCTATCGCCGTGGCCGTCTGCAGGATGCTGTTGCGGTCCGTGGTGGAGAGCACAAGATCCACGCGATCCGAGTTTACCTGGGTAACGCCCGACGGCGCCGTGGATGTCAGGTGCGCGTTGTGGTCTCCCCTGACGTGGTTCACCTGGCCGTTGTCGTCGAAGTTCATGGCGATCTGGTCGGCCGAGAATTCGAGCCGGCGGCCGGGCTGATCGTCGATGCCCTTCGCGTTCACCGCTTCCACCAGTTGAATGCGCTGGTCGGCCAGCGTCACCACGGCGGGCCCGCCGTCCATGGTGAGGGTGTCGCGCGTGAGCTTCGACCAGGGCGACAGGTACACCTTCGATTCGAGCTCCTTGTAGACGGCGTTGCCAGCCTCTATCTTCATGGGGACCGTGCCGGGAGATTTGCCGCGCCAGATCAGCTCCACCTGGCTCTGCAGGATCAGCTCGTGCGTCTGCGGATCGTAGGACGCGCCCACGCACGTGCCTTCCCCCATGGAGAAGTGGAAGGACGCCGCGCGATCGCTGTCCGCCTTGCCCGTCCTGCTGTCGAAGTGAACGCCCGAGGACTGGATCACCATGGACTTTTCGTCCGGCGTCTGACCCACGGGCACGTCCAAAGCGATGGATACGGCTCCGTCGGAGTAGAGTACGCCGGCATGCGTGTCGAACTCGGCCCTTTCCGAATTGACCTTGTCGAAGGTGTCGCCGGCGGCGCGGAACAGGTTTAGTTCCATGCCTTTCAACTCGAAATTGTCGGGCTCCGCGATCTGCCGGAAATCCTTCGCCCGCACCACCACGCGCGTGCCGTTGGCGTCGCTATGCCGGTACACCCAGTCCTGAGCCGTGGAGGAAATATTCGGCGGCAACATGCGCGGAACCGCCGGGGTAGCCCGCTGCTGATGCCGGACGCGCGAGAGCCAGGAGCTGGCCACCGCGCCCGCAAGCACAAAAATGATGACGAGTACCAGCGGGCCAATTCGCCGCATCTGTTTCCATTGTAGTAACTTTGTTCGCAGGGACACGCAGAGGCAAGCCGCGCTTACGCGAAACTTTGTACCAAACCGGCTGCCGCGCGCATCCGTATTAGCAGAGGGGATCTGGGTCGCGGATCTTGCTGCGCTCCAGTACAATAGCAGGAACAACGGGGAAGATTGAATGGGAAGAATACTTCCTCTTTTGGCGCCGGTTCTGGCAATGTTGTTCGGTCTGGCCCTGACCGGGCAGAACCGCGACGGCGCTCAGAATCTATACAACCGAACGGACTACGCGGGCACGCTGGCCATGCTGCGCGGCATCCCCAACCCGGACGCCGCCACACTGGGCCTGATGGGCCGTAGCGAGTTCATGCTGGGTGAGTTCAGCAAGGCCACCGAGTACTTCGAGAAGGCCGCCGCGCTGGAGCCCACGAATTCGGAGTACCCGCTGTGGCTGGGGCGCACATGGGGCCGCCGGGCGGAAACCGCCAGTCCGCTGTTCGCCCCCATCAATGCTTCGAAAGCCCGCCGCTACCTCGAGCGGGCCGTAGCGCTCGATCCAGGCAACCGCGAGGCCCTCTCCGACCTGTTCGATTACTATCTGGAAGCGCCCGGTTTCCTCGGCGGTGGACTCGACAAGGCCGAGGCTGTGGCCAGGCGCCTCAGCAGAACCGACCCCCCGGAGTATCACTACGAGCTGGCGCAGATCGCCACCAAACGGAAAGAGTATGGTCTGGCCGAGGAGCAGTTACGCCGGGCCATGGAGGCGGCGCCGCGGCAGGTGGGTCATGTGGTGGATCTGGCGAAGTTCCTGGCGCGTCAGGGGCGCATCGATGAGAGCGAGGCGGCGCTACAACAGGCCGACCGCATCGCACCTGGCAGCCCTCGCCTGTTGTATGAGCGCGCCAGCATCTACGTGGAAAACCGCCGCCACCTCGATCAGGCGCGAGAGCTGCTGAAGAGGTACCTGCAATCGAACCTCACCCCGGACGATCCGCCGCGCGAAGCCGCGGAGCGCTTGCTCAAACAGGCTGCGGGCGCCTGAACCGGCGACAATGGCCGCGTTGTTGCGGCGTCCGGCGAGTATGCAGCGGCCGCCGCATGTCCATTGCCGTTACGATGAATAGGGCAGGCTGCCCCACCCTCTTCATGTTCATCGGCGAATCTCTAAAACTCAGCGTCGAGGCGTTGCGGACCAACAAGGTCCGGACCTTCCTGACCTCGCTCGGTCTGGTGATTGGCAATGCCGCGGTCATTCTGGTGGTCACCATCTCCATCACCGGCCGCGACTACATCCTGGATCAGATTCGGGCCATCGGGTCGAACATTATCTATGGGGGCTATCAGGCGGGCAACAATGCGCAGGCCACCGCCGACGCCGACTTCGTAAAACTCTCCGACGTGAATGCGGTCCGCCAGCAACTGGGAAGCCGCATTGTGGCGGCCACCGGCGTCATGACCTCGTACGACACCATGCTGATCGAGGGCAAGGAAAAGGACATCAAGGTGATCGGCTCCGACGAGCAGTACGCCGCCGTGCGCAATCTCCAGCTTCTGGCCGGGCGCTTCATGGACGAGAACGACGTGCTGCTTCGCCAGAAAGTGGCTCTGCTCACCGAGAAGCTGGCGCGGCGGCTCTACGGCAGCCAGCCCAGCGCCATCGGCCAGACCATCCGCATTCACCAACTGCAGTTCACCGTCACCGGCACGTTCAAGGAGCGCACCGAGAGTTTCGGCCTCTCCGAGCTGTCCAGCGAGACCATACTAATTCCCATCACCGTGATTCGCTACTTCGCGCCGATCGAGCGCATCGATCCCATCTACGTGCAGGCCAGAACCGCCGAGGACGTGGAACCGCTTACCATCGCCGTCCGCCAGATCATCGAAAGCCGTCACCGTCCCGGCGCCCGCTACGACATTGAGAACCTCTCGGGCATCCTCGACGCAGCCCAGAAGATCGCGACGGTGCTCTCCATCGTGCTCCTGATGGTTTCCGCCATCGCGCTGGTCATCTCCGGCATAGGCATCATGAACATCATGCTGGTGACGGTGAACGAGCGCACCCGCGAGATCGGTCTGCGGATGGCGGTAGGCGCCTCGCGCCGCGAGGTCATGCAGCAGTTCCTCACGGAAGCGGTCCTGATCAGCGTGTCCGGCGGCGCCGTCGGCATCCTGATCGGCATCTCCATTCCGCTGTGCATCCGCTTCTTCACCGAGCAGGTCCGGGTGCCCATCTCGCTCCTCTCGGTGGTGGTGGCGTTTCTGGTGTCGGTACTGGTGGGCGTGGTGTTTGGCATTCTACCCGCCAACCGGGCCTCGCAGCTCAACCCCACGGAAGCGCTGCGATACGAATAGACTGCCTTCCCTGGAACGCGCCCGCCCGCAACGTCGTATTCACAGCATGAACCTCCTCTGGCGAGACGTCCGCTTTGCCGTCCGCAGCCTCGGCCGGGACCGCCGATTCAGCGCCCTCGCGGTGCTGGCCCTGGCGCTCGGGATCGGCGCCACCACGGCCATCTTCAGCGTCATCGACAACGTTCTGCTCGATCCGTTCCCTTACGCGGACTCGCGCCGCCTGGTTCAATTCCTGATTCACGACACATCCCGCAGCGAGTCAGGCGGGCGCGGCGAGCTACTGATTCCGGAGCTTCTCGACTACCAGGCTCAGAATCATGTCTTCGACCGCATGGTGGCGTGCTCCGACAGGGACGTGCTCTACACCAGCGGCGTGGGAACCGAGCGGTTCCACGGCGCGGAGACCGGTCCGGGCACGTTTGAGTTCCTCGGGATGCCGGCCCTTCTCGGACGCACGTTCGGACCCGACGACTACAAGCCCGGCGCTCCGCCCGTATTCGCCCTGCGTTACAAGGTGTGGGTGGCGCGCTTCAACGCCGACCCGAAGATCCTGAACCGCGTCTTCGTCCTGAACGGCACGCCGCGCACGCTGGTGGGCATCATGCCGCAGCGCTTCGGCTGGAGCGACGCCGACCTGTGGGTACCGACGCCGCTCACCCGTACTGCCGCCCCCGCTCCGGGCCGGTTCCAGAATTACTACTGGATTCTCGGCCATCTCAAGCCCGGCGTCACCATGGCCGAGGCGCAGGCCAATCTCAACGTGGTTGCGCACAATCTCGCGAAGGTCTATCCGAAAGAGTACCCAAAACAGTTCTCGGTTATCGTGCAGACCCTCGCGGACACCGTAGTGGGCCAGTTCCGCGTGATGCTGTTCATCGTCATGGGCGCGGTGGGCATGCTGCTGCTCATCGCCTGCACCAACGTGGCCAACCTTCTGTTGGCCCAGGCCACCGCGCGCGAGAAGGAAATAGCCATCCGCTCCGCTCTGGGCGCCGGGCGCTGGCGGCTGGTGCGCCAGCTTCTGATGGAGAGCCTGCTGCTGGGCCTCACTGGCGCCGCTCTGGGATGCCTCCTGGCCTGGGCCGGGCTCCGCGGCCTGGTGAGCATCATCCCGCCCGGCGCCATTCCCGCCGAGGCGGACATCCGCATGAACCTCGCGGTGCTTCTGTTCGCGCTGGCCGCGGCTGTCGTGACCTCGTTGATTTTCGGCACCATCCCCGCTCTGTACGCCACCAAACGCGATCTCAACGACATCCTGCGCGACACCGGCAAGGGCGTGTCCGGCGGGTTCCGACACGCCGGTCTCCGCAACGCTCTGATCGTAGGCGAAGTGGCCCTCTCGCTGGTTCTACTCACCGGCGCGGGCCTGCTGATGCGCAGTTTCTTCGCGCTCCAGCAGGTGAGCCTCGGCTTCAACCCGTCGCACATTCTGGTGGCCCGTCTGCCGCTGCCGGAGGACCGCTACAAGACCGCCGCGCAAATCACCGGCTTCTTCCGCCCATTGCTGGAGCGCCTGAAAGCGATGCCCGGCGTGGTGGACGTCGCCGAAACCAGCACGCTGCCGCCCTATGGTGGCATTCCCAGCAAGCTGCTGATCCCCGGCAAGACCGCCGCCGAGGACTGGCGCACGCTGTTCCAGCTCTGCAGCGACGGTTATTTCCCCACGCTCGGCATCCGCATCCAGCGCGGCCGCAGCTTCACCGAAGCGGAGATGAACAACGTTCGCAAGCTGGCCGTGGTCAACCAGACTTTCGTGAAGAAGTACTTTCCCAATACCGACCCCATTGGCCAGCACTTCACGCTCGCCGATCTCGTCACCTTCCCCGACCCGGTGCAGGACCCCACCTTTGAAATCGTCGGCGTGGCCGGGGATGTGAAGAATCAGGGGCTGCAGGATCCCGTGATGCCGGAAGTGTGGGTACCCTACACCATCACCGGCGCGGCCGCTCGCGGCGTTCTGGTGCGCACCTCCGGCGACCCGAAGCAGATGCTCAACGCGGTCAGCCGCACCGTCTGGTCGGTGGACCGCGGCGTGGCGCTGACGCTCACTGACACGGCCGAGAACTTCATCAGTCAGTTCTCGCTTGCGCAACCGCGTTTTGGCCTCTACCTGCTGGCGGTCTTCGCCGTCGTGGGGCTGGTGCTGGTGACCATAGGCGTGTATGGCGTCATCGCCTATGCGGTTTCGCGGCAAACGCACGAAATCGGCATCCGCATGGCGCTGGGCGCGGATCGCGCGATCGTTCTGCGCATGGTGCTGCGCGTGGGACTTCGCCTGCTGCTGATTGGCACGGCCATTGGCCTGGCCGGCAGCATCCTGTTGAGCCGGACGCTGGCGAGCCAGCTCTTCGGCGTTTCGCCCTACGACCCGCTGACGCTGGCCGGTGTGGTGTTGCTGCTGTTCGCCACGGGTCTGGCCGCCTGCTTCTTCCCGGCGCGCAGCGCCACGCGGGTAGACCCCATGATCGCGTTACGTTACGAATGAGTTGGCTGCGAGCGTCGCCCCGCTCCCGGGTTGCGGCTCGAGCTCAGTAAGTCCCCACCTTGATGGCCAGCGGCAGCGCGAGATTCTGACCTCCGCTGGTCACCACCAGCGCCTGTGGGCCGGCCACCGCGCTCGCGTTCACCGTCAGCGTCGCCGTGATCGAGGTCGCCGAGTTCACCACCACGTTGCTCACCGTGAGCATCCCGCTGGGCACGCTCACCGTGTCCCCGCTCTGGAAGCTGGTGTTGACGCCCGTGATGGTCACCGTGATCTGGCTGCCCATGCTCGCCGCCACCGCATTCGCGCCCACCCCCGCCAGATACGGTGCCATCGGCCCAATGACCATGGTCTGGTTGAACAGCCCGCGCATGATGAACGAGGCCATCTGGCCGCGTGTCACCAACTCATCCGGACAGTAATCACCGCCCCCGCAACCGTTGGTGATGTGCTCTTCGTATGACCTTTGTATGAACCGGAACGGCATCCCGTTGCTTTCGACGTTTGTCGGCACATCTGAAAAATACGGCTCGGCGGTAAAACTGAAAGCCGCCCCGTAGAGCATCAGCCGCGCCCGGATCATAAAAATCGCCATTTCCCAGCGCGGAATTGTATCGGTGGGACAAAACAGCGGGGGATTCTGCGAGCAGCCCGTTGTGATGCCCAGATCCATCAGCTTCTGAATGTGCGGGAAGAAGGGATTCGAGGCCGGCACATCCTGGAAATACGGAGTTGGGTAGTAGATGGAAGGATTCGTCGTGCCGGTAACCGCCCGCACGATGAACGCCGCCATTTCCTGACGGGTGACGTTGTCGTCCGGGCAGTAGAGGCGGGTCGAAGCGTCGCTGGATTGCTCGCAGCCGGTGGTCACCCCATACTCGAACATCAGGTTCGCCGCGTCGTAGTAAGTGGCGCTTGACGGCACGTCGCTGAATTGCGCGCTGGTGAGGTACTGCGTCACAGTGAGTTGGTGGCCCAGCACGGTAATGTGCGCCACGCGGTCAGAGCCGGACGTGTTTGCCGTAAATGAGAAATTGATGACTCCGTTGGTGATGGTTCCGATGGTGAGCCATCTCTGGTCGCTGGTTGGTGCGAAGATCCCCGTAAGAAACGTTGTGGCGGGAACCACCGGAAGCAGCGAGTCCGTGCCCGCTGAGCCGGGCTCGATCAGACTGGCCGGGCCGACAAATACATTCGGAATCTCCTTGATCGCGCCGTTGCTGGTATCATCGATGTAGATGTTGCCGGAGCCGTCCACCGCCACCCAACATGGGCAGGACAGGCCCGACGACACCATCGGGGGCACCTGCTGCGTCGAGGCGTTCCACTCCAGGATTCCGCAGGGGTAACAATTCGAAAAGTAGACGTTGCCGGAGCCGTCTACCGCCGCTCCAAACGGCTTATCCAGCCCCAATTGCTCCGGCGCGGGCGGCGACACCAGCGTAGTCACCTGCTGCGTCGCGGCGCTCCACTCCCTGATCGCGTTGTTGTAGGTATCCGCGATATAGACGTTGCCGGAGCCATCCACCGCCACTCCCTCGGGGTAATCCAGCCCCGACGACACCAGCGTGGTCACCTGCTGCGTCGAAGCGCTCCATTCCTTGATCGCCTGGTTGTAGGTATCCGCGATGTAGACGTTGCCGAAGCCGTCCACCGCTACCCCATGCGGATAGTGCAGCCCCGTGGACACCAGCGTGGTCACCTGCTGCGTCGCGGCGCTCCATTCCTTGATCGCGTTGTTGCGGGTATCCGCGATATAGACGTTGCCGGAGCCGTCCACCGCCACTCCAGACGGCTCGTACAGCCCCGAGGACACCAGCGTAGTCACCTGCTGCGTCGAGGCGCTCCACTCCTCGACCGCGTAGTAGTAGGCGTCCGCGATATAGACGTTGCCGGAGCCGTCTACCGCTACTCCTCCATACCCGACGACACCAAGCGTGATTGCCGGACCCGGCCCGATGTAGTTCGTTCCCGCCTGGGTCACGGTAACCGTAAACCCGGCGATGGTCAGCGTGCCCGTGCGTGTTCCCGTGCCGGAGAACGCGTCATAGGTGAACACGACCACTGCGCTGCCCGTGCCGCTGGCGGTTCCGGCAGCGATGTGCAGAAAGAAATCGTTGGCTGTTGCCGTCCATGCGTCGTCATAAGCCAACGCCACCGAAGAAGTGCCCCCGGCGCTGCCAACCAGTAGCGCATTGACGCCAAGCCCAGGGCTCACGACGGGGCGCACGAACACGTACGCAGCTCCGTGGCCATAGGCCCCGACCACCGCCGTGTCCCCGCTCACCGACACGGAGTAGCCGAAATTGTCGCCCGCCGCGCCATCGGAGGCAGTCAGTTCCTGCTGCTGGGTCCATACCCCGCCGCTCGGCGCAAACACGTAAGCCGCTCCCTGGACGGGATTCGCATTGATGGTCTTACGACAAGCTCCGATCACCGCCGTGTTCCCGCTCACCGACACGGACCAGCCGAATTCGTCGTAGGCCACGCCGTCGGAAGCGGTCAATTCCTGCTGCTGGCTCCATGTTGCGCCGCGCTGCACGAACACGTACGCGGCTCCCTGCATGACATTCGAATTGACGGTTGTAAAGGGCGCCCCGATTACCGCCGTGCCCCCGCTCACCGAAACGGAGACGCCGAAACGGTCGCCCCCCGCGCCATCGGACGCAGTCAGCTCCTGTTGCAGGCTCCATACCACGCCGCTCTGTACAAACACGTAAGCGGCTCCCTGGTCGTTATTCTTGAACCAGGCTCCGATCACCGCCGTGCCCCCGCTCACCGAAACAGACTGGCCGAAATTGTCGCCGGCCGAGCCATCGGACGCAGTCAGCTCCTGCTGCTGGCTCCAAGCTGTGCCGCTGCGCACGAACACATACGCGGCTCCCTGCAGGCTATTCCTGCCAACAGCCCCGATCACCGCCGTGTTCGCGCTCACCGAGACGGAGTAGCCGAAACCGTCGTCCAGCGCGCCATCGGAAGCGGTCAGCTCCCCCTGCTGGCTCCACACTCCCCCGCTGCGCACAAACACGTATGCGGCTCCCTGGTGGGCATTCCAGCCGCCAGCGCCGATCACCGCCGTGTCCCCGCTCACCGAAACGGACTGGCCGAAATAGTTCAGCGCCGCGCCATCGGCAGCGGTCAGCTCCTGCTGTTGTGCCCACACTCCCCCGCTGCGCACAAACACGTACGCGGCTCCTTGGTTGGAATTCGAATTGATGGTCTTGCAACAAGCCCCGATCACCGCCGTATCCCCGCTCACCGACACGGAGTAGCCGAAATCGTCGTTCGGCGCGCCATCCGAAGCAGTCAACTCCTGCTGCTGCGTCCAGGTGGGGTCCACGATCAATGGATACCGCGCATCCCGGTCGTCGACAATCAGCCGGATCTCACGGCCTCGCACTTCCAACCGCGACGCAAGAGTGTGGCCGCGCGCGTCCAGTGCCCTCAGGCCCGCATAACGCAGGACGACGCCTTTGCTGGATTCGAAGAGCACCGAGTCATCATCCGCCTGCTGGGTGGGGAGCAGCCCTCCGGTCACGTTGAGCGCGATTACCAGTGGCTCGCCGTCGCGGCGCGTTCCGGGGCGGTGGGCGAAGGCGAATCCCTGCTCCAGGCCTTGCGATCCGTTCAGGTACCATTCCGTGAGATCTCCCCGCTGGTACTCCACGCGGTTGCCTGCGCCGGTTATTGTGGCGCTCGCGGGCTTCCTGAGCCGGTCGCCGCGACCGTATCCGGCCAGATGCAAGCTGACACTGCCGTCCGGATGGCTCAGCCGGGCTTCGCGGCTGTCAAACTCAAGAGTCAACCGCTGCGCGGGGTTTTCGCCGCGCCAGGTCCCATGGCCGGAATCCTCCAGCGAGTAGGCTGCGCGCTCGAACGCCTGGCGCAGCCCTTCGTCCGCACCCGGAGTCGTCGGCGCTGGCTGCGTTTTCGCCGCCACGGCGGCCTGGCTGGTAACAACCGCAAACAGGACTGCGGCCAGAAATCGGCAGGAGATGTGCATGGTGTTCGTGTCCTTGTTGCATCGCCGGAGAGATGCAATGTGTCTGTCCAGGAGTACCCCTGGGTTAGCTCGAAACCACAATACCTGCGCTTCCGGCTGATCCTGACGGCGCGGGCTCACAGGCACCAGAGCGCCTGGCGCATCATGTCCGGTGGTCCACGTTTTTATACCGAGTGGTGCAGTGCCAGATTACCGCGGAAGTTTCGGCAGGGCAATGGGGGAATCCGGGAATGCCGGTGCAAAGTGGAATGTCCTGTTCCGTGGGGTTGCCGTCTGTACATGTCCTGGTTGTTCTGCCTCGCTGCAACAGCGGAGAATTCGGGTGTGGGATTCAGCGCTTTCGGCGCAGGCGCGCAAACACGGCCAGAGCCACTGCGCCGGCCACCGCAAATACACCGCCGCCGTAGAAGCCGATTGTGGTCAGTTCCGGCGAGGTCATATGCCGCCAGAACGCGCTCGTCCATTCGAGAGACGCGCTGCGCGCCAGCACCACCATGGCAACCAGCGTGGCCAGAAACATGAGCCGCAGAATTGTTTTGGCGGTGGCGGCGGAAAGCAGGTGCGCGAGCAACCCCGCGACAACCACGGCCGCCAGCGTGGCAGTGGCGCTGAAAAACACGCCGGCCGCGAGGAAGGAAGCGCCGGGCAGCAGCATGCGCCCGTGCCAGCTCGCGGCGTTGATGGTGATCACACCCGCCGCGACGATTATCATGCCCAGACCCCAGCCGTACAGCGCCACCAGTAAGGCGCGGCCCACCGTGGCGGCAACCGAATCCGCGGAGCCGGCCAGCGCGCCGGCGGCCAGGGGCGCCACCAGCACCACCGGCAGGCAGAAGTACGCCGCCAGCAATACCGGATCGAGAAAGTCGTAGCCTTTGTAGTAAGGGACCAGAATCCCGAACAGAGCGACGATGAACAGCACGGTCAGAGTTGGTCGCGCCATGCTACTGTGATACCAGGACCGGCCGAGGCCGCGTCAGGGTACCTCCCTGGTGCGGTGTAGGGCAAATTTGGTACCCCTCGTCCGATAATACTTCGCAGGCCTGACGCCGATAACAAAGGTATATGCTCGACAGGCGTGTTGAACCTCGGTTGCTTTGCTCGGATCTTGTCGATATCGAGTGGAAGGACAAGACCGGCCGGATCCGGCGCTGCATTGCCAATCTCGAGGACATATCACTTTCGGGCGCGTGTCTGCAGTTGGATCGGCCCATTCCCCTGGGATCGCCGATGCGAATCACCTATCCAAAGGGCGAGCTGGTGGGCATTGTTCGCTACTGCGTCTTCCGCGAGATCGGCTATTTCCTGGGCGTTGAGTTCGAGGACGGCTGCCGGTGGTCCCAGCGCCACTTCCGCCCGCAGCATCTGCTCGATCCGCGCAAGCTGGTGATCCGCGCGGTGAATCGGACCGTGCGCCACTTTGGCGGGGCCCCCGTTCAGTAGCCCCGCGTTTTGCCCCGCGCACAGGATATGATTCATGTTTGGCGGGGCCGCCAGCCATCATGAAGAAAGCAAGCCGCACTGCGTCCGAGTCTGGCCTGCCCTCCGAGCCCGGTTTGCCCTCCGAGCGTGGTCTGCATGGTGTTGTGGCCGCATCCCTTACGCCCCGCCGCGCCGGCGAGCCGGTGGTGGATCTGGCGGCCCTGCTGGAGACCATCGACTTCCTGTGTTCCGCGGGCGTACAGGGCATTGTTCTGTTCGGCTCCACCGGCGAGTTCGTGCACTTCGGAGCGGCGGATCGCGCCCGCGCCCTCAGCCTGGCGGTGAAACGCAGCCGCTGCCCGGTCTACGCCAACGTTTCTCATTCCACTCTGGAAAGCGCCATCGCGCTGGCGGATGAAGCGGCCAGCGCCGGCGCCGAGGGCGTGCTGCTCATGCCCCCGATCTACTTCCGCTACGACCAGGAGACCATCGGCGAGTACTATTTGCAGTTCTTCGGCGCGCTTCACGGCATACTGCCCGCGTACCTGTACAACATCCCGGCGTTTTGCACGGCGATCGCGGTGGAGACGGCGGCCAGCCTCATCGCCGCCGGCTACAGCGGCATCAAGGATTCCAGCGGCGACCCCGAGTACTTTACCCGTCTGGTGGAGGCGTGCGGGGAGTCGGGCGCAAAGCTTCTCATGGGCAGCGAGCGTCTTTATGGCCGGTTTCGGCGTGCGGGCGCGTCGGGAATAGTCTCGGGCGTGGCGGCGGCGCTGCCCGAGCTGCTCGTAGGGTATGAGAACGCCTTGTGCCGTGGAGATGAGGAAGCGATCTCGCGACTGGGCGCGCGGGTGGAGGAGTTCGTCGCCTGGTGCGACGAGTTTCCTGCCCCGATGATCATCCGGGAGGCTGCCAACCTGCGCGGGTTGCCTGCGGGAGCGAGCGCGGCGCCTCTGGGCCCGGTGTTGAGGAGCCGCCTGGAAGAGTTCCGCGCCTGGTTCCCCGGATGGCTGCGCGCGGTGAAGGGTGCGTTATAATTCAGGCGATCCACGGGACAGCTATGCCGAAAGAACCGGCAGTCAGGAGCCTGACGGTTACGAATCTGCTGTCATTCGGAGACGGGACGCGCCTTTCTCCTTCTCGCAGACCACCACGGCTTCGGGCATCTCTGTGAACTCTTCGATCAACGCCTCGGAATGAATCTCGGCGTGTGGCAGTCGCAATGAAGCGCACAAGGACTTCTGCCGCTCCCTGCAGCAGGACCCGGACATCTGCGCCGTCCTGTTGGTGGACTCCGAGGATGCGGTAGAGGAAGGCGCTACACCGTGAGGGCATCTGCAACACCGGGATGGATGGACGAGCCCGGTGAAGGTTCCACATGATCAGGTCCACCTGATGGTTCAGTGTATGGAAGCGTGGTTCCTCGCGGACCGGCAGGCTCTGATTGACTATTATGGTCGCGACTTCAGGGATAACGCGCTGCCTGGCAATCCGAATCCTGAACAGATTCCGAAACGCGATCTGATGGACGGCCTGGATCGCGCGACCCGCGGAACCTATCACAAGACGCGGCACGGATTCCCGATACTGGAACGAATCAACCCGTCCACGGTCCGTGCCTGCTGCCCTCACGCCGACGCTCTGCTCAACCTCCTGGCCGCGCGGCTGCGCCCCGAGCCGTTATCCTGATCGTATGGGCTTCCCCAATCTGCTGCCCGTTCGTCAGAACCTCCCCAGCCACGCGCTGAAGGACGTGGCCGGCGAGGTGCGGCGGCAACTCGCGCACGCCGGATTCGCCGCACGCGTGCCACCGGGGGCGCGCATTGCCATCGGCGTCGGCAGCCGGGGCATCTCGAACATCGCGATAATCGTCCGCGCGGTGGCCGACTACTGGCGGGAGGCCGGCTGCAACCCCTTCCTTTTTCCAGCCATGGGCAGCCATGGCGCGGCAACCGCCGAGGGGCAGGCCCTGGTGCTGGCTCACTACGGGATCGACGAATCGTCCATGGGATGTCCGGTGATCAGTTCCATCGACGTCGTCTCGCTGGGCCGAACCGAGGACGGCATCGAGGCGTTCATGGACCGGAATGCCCGGTCGAGCGACGGCGTGATGCTGGTGGGCCGGGTGAAGCCGCACACGGATTTTGCCGGCCGCCTCGAAAGCGGTCTCTGCAAGATGATGGCGATCGGCATCGGCAAGTTCGCCGGCGCGCGCCAGTATCACACCTTCGCGTACCGGCTGGGGATGGAGCGCGTGATCCGCACCGTGGGCCGGCAGGTGCTGGCGTCCGGCAAAATGCTCGGCGGTCTGGCCATTCTGGAGGACGGCCGCCACCAAACGGCGCACCTCGAAGCGGTCCCGGCGGAAGCGATGGAATCGCGCGAAGAGGAGTTGTTATCGCAGGTGAAGGAGTGGACCCCCCGCCTCCCGGTGCGCCGTCTTGATCTGCTGGTGGTCAACGAGATCGGCAAGAACATCAGCGGCACGGGCGTGGACGCGAAAGTCATCAACCGCAGCATCGACGGCGAAATGAATTGCTGGCCGGGCATAGAAACGCGCATCGAACGCATCTTCCTGCGGGACCTGAGCGAGCTGTCCTATGGCAACGCCGTGGGCATCGGCATGGCCGACGTGATCCACGACCGCATCCTGGCTAAGATCGACTGGAATGCCACCTGGATCAATTCGCTGACCGCCTCCACCCCGGCCGGAAGCCGCACGCCGATCCACTTTCCCAGCGATCGCGAATGCATGGAGCGGATTGCCCGGACCGCCGGCAAACTGGAACCGGCCGAGGTGACGATTGGGTGGATTCAGAACACGCTGGAACTATCGGAAATCCTGCTGAGCGAGAATCTGCGAGGAGAAATCGAGGGGAATCCCGACCTGGAGATTGTCGGGCCACCGCAGCCGATAGAGTTCGACGCGGTGGGAAACCTGACCGGAAGCCCCTTGCGGGCGGTCCCGGACAGGGAGCTTTGCTGACGGGTGCGCGAGGTCCCGGCGAGGACCTGGCCCGGCGCGCACCCGCCCGCGAAAAGCGTTTGTTTAGCTGCCCTGACCGGCAGCGTTGGACATCACGACGCCAATCTTGCTGAAGATGGTGCTGATGCTGGTGGCCACGTTCGGCATGATCGCGCCAGCGGCCACGGCCACGAATCCGGCCATGAGGGCGTATTCGATCAGGTCCTGTCCGCGAGTATCCTTCCAAATTCTGAGCTTGTAAATCAGGTTCTTCATAATAATTGTCCTCTCCCTGCTCCGGATCTTTTCCGTTGCTAACAGTAACGTATCATCGCGTCCAGACCACTCCAATCGGCAGCAACACCTATAAACGGTACGTGAAACGTCTAAGATGCCGCCGCCCCCGTGTGTGGTGCTGGCGCGAGTGCAGGTGTTTTTCGTGCTTTTGTCAGGTCGCGCAGGTCACCGTTCCACTCACGCGGCGGTGGGGCCGCCCGCGCAACCCGGCTCCGGCGCAACCGGGGTGAACCAATTATGTGGTGTTAATTGAATCACTTGGGGCATTGTCGGACCCGTCTGGAGGACTGGGCGGCGGTGCGGCAGGCCAGTGGGGTTCCTCAGGCTGGTCCTCACTTAGTACAGGCCCTGAGCGGGTACCTCCTACAGGACGAATACGCGGCGGCCGATCAATCCTCTGACGGCGGGCGCCTGGCGACGGGCATCGAAAACGGTCCTGGCTCTCCGTATCACGCCGAGCGACGCGCATTTCGCGGACTTTCGCGCTCGATTGCGGGCTGGCCCTGCTGCCTGGCGATTCCGATATGCGTTGGACCTTTGAAGCCATAGACATATGAATAAGCCTGCCCTGCGCTCTCTGACGCTGCTGGTCGCGCTGCTGTTCGCGTCGATCTCTTTTTTCATCCTCGTGTTCCCGCAGTACGGACAGTTTCTCCACGGTCAGAACGATTTCGCGGGGCTCTACATCGGCGGGGCGCTGATGGGAACCCCGCAGCTCTATTCGTATGCGGATAATCAGGTGCTGGTGACCCACTTGATCCACGGCAGGATGGAGACCCTGGCTTTCGTGCGTCCCCCGTTCTATGCGGCTATGCTGCGTCCACTGGCCCTGCTGCCCTACCCGGTGGCCTACTGGCTGTTTCTGGCCGCGATGGTGGCGGCCCTGGTCTGGTTTGTTTGCCGCTTTTCCAGAGAATGCCCGGAGTTGGCAGTCTTCGCAATCCTTGCACCTGCCACCATCACCGCGCTGGCAAGCGTTCAGGACACGCCGCTGTTGTTGATGGTGAGCGCGGCTTCCATTCTGCTGTTTCGCGGCGGGCGCCATTTCCTCGGTGGTCTGGTGTTGTCGCTGTGCGCCGTGAAGTTCCATCTGTTCCTGCTGATTCCCGTTCTGCTGCTACTCAAGCGGCGCTGGCACGCGCTGGCCGGGATGGCGGCGGCAGGCTCCCTGCTGCTGGTCTTTGGAGCCGCTTGTGCCGGTTCCGATGCCTATTTGAACTGGATCAAAACCCTTCGCAACCCGATGGTCGGTCCGAGCCAGGCCATGATCAACATCCATGCGCTGGTGGAGGCATACCACGGCGGTCTGGCGACGGAAATCACCCTCATGGCGGCAGTGGTCGCATTATTCGTATGGATGTGCCATCGGACGGAAGACTTTGAGGTCCTGTTCGGCCTGGCGCTGGTTTCGGGGATTCTGATTGGCGTGCATTCCTATGCCTACGACAGCCTTCTTCTACTCTTGTCGTTCGTGCTGATCAGGGACCCGAAGTTGCGACTCGCTTTAGTCCCACTGTTGACGCCCATAGCCGACTACTTTCTGTTCAAGACGTTCACGCCACCGTACGTGATCGGACTGCTGGCGGTGCTGGTGGTAGCGGCGGTGATTCTGATGGTGGGCAAGCCAATGCGGGAAGCGGCGTCGATTGCACCTGCGCTTGTCCCCTCGGCCGGCACAAACAGTTAAGACGGCCGTTCGCCCTTGACGCCGATACCCGGAGCCGGTTCTGACGTCCCTGCGTGGCACCCCCGCGGCTGGCACGCGCCAGGCACGATGCCCTCGTGACGTCCAGGGGACACTGCGTTACGCTCGGATAATGAGCCGCACTGAAACCGTGACCCTGGCCGGAGGCTGCTTCTGGTGCCTGGAGGCCGTGTACGAGGAGATGCGGGGGGTGACGCGCGCGCGGTCCGGGTACATGGGCGGGAGCGTGCCCCGGCCAACCTACCAGCAGGTCTGCGGCGGGAAAACCGGGCACGCCGAGGTGGTGCAGGTGGAGTTCGATCCCGACGTCGTCTCGATCCGCGATGTGTTCGAGGTATTCTTCGCCATCCACGACCCCATCACGCGCGACCGGCAGGGCAACGACGTCGGCCCACAGTACTGCTCCGCCATCTTCTACCACTCCGACGAGCAGCGGCGGGTGGCCGAAGAGATCGTCCACGAACTGGAAGCGGAGAAGGCATTCGCGAATCCGATCGTCACCGAGATCCAGCCGGCCGGCGAATTCTGGCCCGCCGAGGACTACCACAACGAGTATTTCCGCAGGAATCCCGACCAGCCCTACTGCTCGTTCGTGGTGGCCCCGAAGGTGAGCAAGTTCCGGAAGAAATTCGCGACCATGTTGCGGTAACCCAGCCGAGGTGGGGCAGCGCAGCCAGACAGGCGGCCGCAGGCTGAGAGCCTGCCTCACTTCGAATCGTCGCGGGCTGCCCTGCCCGCGCGTGGCGGTGTCTCCGATTTATCGACCTTTGCAGCCCTCGCCCCGCCTGATCAGGAACACCGCGGTCTCGGCAAGCAGGTTCGGTAACATCAATACGCGGTGTTGCCCGGCAATGAAGATCTGGCGTTCGATGGTCCAGCCTTCCTGCGCGGCCAGCATCTGGAAATCGGTCACGGTCAGGAAGTGGATGTTCGGCGAATCGTACCACTCGTAGGGGAACAGCTTCGTGCGCGGCGCCCGTCCGGTGAACAGATGGGCCAGCCGGACCCTCCAGTGCCCGAAGTTGGGAAACGCCACGATGGCCTGACAACCGCAGCGCAGCATCTCGCGCAGCACCAGCAGCGGCTCGCGCGTTTCCTGCAGCGTCTGGCTGAGAATGACGGAGTCGAAGGCGCCATCGGAATAGCCCGCCAGCGCGTCCAGCAGATCGCCGTGAAACACCGAGACGCCGCTGGCAATGGCCTTGCGAACCTTCGGCCCGGAGAGTTCCACGCCGCGCGCCTGCACGCCCTTGTTGGCGGCCAGCCAGGCCAGCAGTTCGCCCTCACCACAACCGAGGTCGAGCACCCGGCTCCGGGGCGAGATCAACTCGCCGATGATAGCGTAGTCGCTGCGGCCCAGCACATCCAGCACGAACGGCTCGGTTCGCGGTTGCGGAGGCGCGGCCATCAGGATCTCCCTTTCCACGTGCTGTCCAGGAAGCCGCGTATGAGGTCGGCCTGTTCGGCCACATCCACCAGAAAGGCATCGTGGCCGTAGTTGGAGGGCAGCTCGCAATAGGCCACGTCGGCGTTGTGGCCGCGCAGGGCGCGTACGATTTCCTGCGCCTGATAGCTCGGATACAGCCAGTCGGAGGTGAAGCTCAGCACCAGAAAGCGGGCCTTCACCTCGCCCAGCGCCGCGGCCAGCGACGAGCGCGACGCGGTGAGGTCGAAGTAGTCCATCGCCTTGGTGATATACAGATACGAATTGGCGTCGAAGCGGTCGACGAACTGGCGCCCGCGGTATCGCAGGTAACTCTCCACCTCGAAGTCCACCTCGAAATCGAATCCGAACTGATCCTTGCCGCGGAGCCGCCGGGCGAACTTCTCGCGCATGGAATCGTCGCTCATATAGGTGATGTGGCCAATCATGCGCGCCACCGCCAGCCCGCGGGCGGGGGGAGTCTTGCCGTAGTAGTCCCCGCCGCACCAGTCCGGGTCGGCCATGATGGCCTGGCGGCCGACCTCGTCGAAGGCGATCTGCTGGGCGCTGTGCCGCGCGGTAGTGGCGATAGGAATGGCCGCGACCACGGATTCCGGCCAGGCTACCGCCCACTCCAGCGCCTGCATGCCGCCCATGGATCCGCCGGACACCGCCAGCAGCCGCTTGATGCCGAGGTGGTCCATGAGCTTCTTCTGCAGCCGAACCATGTCGCCGACGGTGATCACCGGGAACGACATGGCCCACGGGCGCCCGGTGGCCGGGTTAAGGGAAGAGGGGCCGGTGGTGCCGCGGCATCCTCCCAGCACGTTGGAGCAGATGACGAAGTACCTGTTGGTGTCGAATGCCTTGCCCGGGCCGATCATGTTATCCCACCAGCCGGGCAGTCCAGTTTCGGGGCTCACCCCGGCGGCGTGCGCGTCGCCGGAAAAGGCGTGCAGGATAAGGATGGCGTTGGAGGCCGTGGTATCGAGGCTGCCGTACGACTCCCAGGCCACCTGTACCGGCGAGAGCTCCACGCCGGAGTCGAGGGTGATCGAATCGAACTGAACCGTGTGCGCTTCCGCAATCATCGGGACGGGGAAATGCGGGGTAGACCGCGTTCCTTTGAATCATAACAGGGCCGGCTTGTCGTGGCGCGAAACCGAGGCGCAACCCGTCGGCTTTCAAGTTCAGAGCTTCGCCACCAATCCATTGATGGCTTTCATAGCGTCCCGCCTGTACTCTTCCTTGACTTGAACGCGATGCCCTCCGATGGTTTGCTTGCCGGCCTCTAGTCTCGAAAAGGGACAACCTCTTGCAAATGCGACAACGCCAGTCGTTTGAAAATCTCGGACATCGACTGTTGCATCGTCCATTCTCGTGAAGGTGAAGTAGCCCGGATTGCTTTTGAGCAGCTTCTCAAGATCGTTGTCAATGGCCTGAAGGACGGCGAAGTAGGCTGACGCCGGTCCCATGTATTGAGTGAGTCGGTTTTTGACGATCAGGTGGACCTGCGGCAGCTTCCTGCCTTCAGCAGCAAGTTTCGTGTTAAACGCGTATGTGGCATAGATGGGCGAAGGCAGACTGAGGCCGTACACCAGAGAAAGTGCGTTCTGCACTGCTCGTCGCGATGAATCGTCCGCCATCACTGGAAGAACCAAGCGTTCGGCTGCCGCAAGTCCAATTTGCGTGTATATGGAGAAACTTGGGTTGCAGTCCATGAATATCACGTCATACGAATCGTTGATGGGTGCGAGTAGGTCTCTAACCCAGTCGATAATAGCAACCCACGTGTTCGTGCCGGGTATCTGTGTATTGGACAACGTATTAATTGCGTTTGACTGCAATTCGAGAAGCGGGTCACCGCAAATCAAATCGATGTTGACAGGGATCAAGCGGTTGTAGGTGGAAGGTGTCGTTATAAAGTCGTGAGGGCTAAACGCCGGGACGTTATACGGCGATGGCAATCGAACCTGAAAGTAGCCGCCAATGGTGCACCGCGGCAATTTGCCCTGTATGGCCAGCAGGTTCTTACTCCCGTTGTTGGTCAAGCCTCCGACAAGCAGCTCTGACAAGTTCGCCTGCGGACAGATGTCCACAGCCAGAATTCTCTCTGCTGGGTGACGTTCAGCATACCTGCACATCGCTTGAAAAACCAAGCTTGTCTTGCCTGTCCCGCCTTTGTTATTCCAGAACGCATAGCGCATAAACATGGAGACGCTCCATCGTCCCATGTGGACTATAACACGTCCGAAGTAGACGTGCAAGAGGCCAAGTCGGACATGCTGGTTTTCACCGCGACAACTCCCTGTATGCCACTCGACCTTCGTCTGGGGGCCGCGGCTGTAGGGTGGTCGGATCGTCGGGCATCCAGCCGTGGCACCGTGCCCCACGCCGTGGCGCGGAATTCGCCGTGGGCTGCGAAGATGTTCGGGTGTGGCCCCACTCGCTCTGAAGATTCACTCCGCGTCCCAGGGGTTGAAGATGGCGACGCCAAGACCGAAGAAATCCTTCACGTTGCGCGTGACCACGGTGAGGTCATGTTCAAGGGCGGTTGCGGCAATCATGCCGTCTGCCGTGTTGAGAGGCGTTCCTTTCAACTGGCATTGACCGTCCAAGACGCCCCAACGATCGGCGATAGTGTGTGTGACGGGAAGTATGCGGTCACGAAACCAGCTCAACAGGTCGGTATGAAACCACGTCTCCAACTCCATGCGGCGACGGCCTTGTGGAAGCACGATGAGGCCCTTGCGGATTTCACCGATGGTGACGGCGCTGAGGAAAAGCGTCGCCACAGGTTGCATCCTGAGCCACTCGACGACGCGGGGCTCCGGACGATCCCGGCTGAATTCTGACGGGATGTTGGTGTCGAGCAGGTAGCCGTTCACAGGTCTACTGGCCGTCCGGTAGACGGGTTGCGGCCGAAGTCCAGATTGAGGCCCCGCAGCGGCGCAAGGAGTTCGACGATATCTTTCGCGGGCAGCGGGTCAGGCAGCGGCGCCGTTGGCGGAGAAGACTGGAGCGCCTGAAGGATCACATCTTCAGCGTTTCTGAACGCGCCGCTCTGCAGACGCTGATTAATTAGCGCCTCAAGCTCGGGCCTTGTGATCTGTATGGTCATGGGCGACCCCTCTCCAGGCTACTTCTCTTCCCCTTGCCGCTACGCCCCAACTTACTCCACCATGGTCTCCGGCGTCAAACGAAGTATTTGTTGGTGTCGAACGCCTTGCCGGGGCCGATCATGTTATCCCACCAGCCGGGCAGTCCGGTTTCGGGGCTGACGCCAGCGGCATGCGCGTCGCCGGAGAAGGCATGCAGGATGAGGATGGCGTCGGAGGCTGTGGCGTCGAGGCTGCCGTACGACTCCCAGGCCACCTGTACCGGCGAGAACTCCACGCCGGAGTCGAGGGTGATCGAAGCGAGCTGGACCGTGTGCGCTTCCGCAATCATCGGGACAAAGAAGGGCGAAGGTAGACCGCGTTCTTTTGAATCATATCAGGGCCGTGACGATTGCGCCCCCTTTCCATGTTGTTGCGTTGTAGCAGCCGCGAATGACGGCGTCCTTGATGTGGGTGGAGCCGGTGTCCGTCCGTTGACCGGCGCGATGCGGGGCCATCTCCTCGAGCAGGCCTCGAGCAGGAATGGCCGCTCGGGGTCGGAGCCCCCACAGCCCGCCTCCGCCGATGTAAACTCATTACTTAATCCCACAACGGGTCATCGCCACCTCCCGTGACGTGTCCCATAAAACGAGGTCCCATGTCCAACGCCGTCCGATTCATGCTCGACGAAGATCATACGCCGAAGTTCTGGTACAACATTGTCGCCGACCTGCCCGCGCCGCCTCCGCCAGTGTTGCATCCGGGCACGCTCCAGCCAATCGGCCCGGGCGATCTGGCGCCCCTGTTTCCGATGTCGCTTATCCTGCAGGAGGTGTCCAGCGAACGGCACGTGGAGATTCCACAGCCCGTCCGCGACGTCTACCGCCAGTGGCGGCCCAGCCCGCTGCATCGCGCGCGGCGGCTGGAACACGCGCTGGATACGCCGGCGAAGATCTATTACAAGTACGAAGGCGTCAGCCCGGCCGGCAGTCACAAGCCAAACACGGCGGTGGCCCAGGCTTTCTATAACAAGGAGGCGGGCATCTCGCGCATCAGCACGGAAACGGGCGCGGGGCAGTGGGGATCGTCGCTGGCTTTCGCCGGAGCGCTGTTCGGCATCGACGTGCAGGTCTTCATGGTGCGCGTCTCCTACGATCAGAAGCCCTATCGCCGGGCGCTGATGGAACTCTACGGCGCGCGCTGCGTGGCCTCGCCATCCACCGAAACCGAATCCGGCCGGGCCATTCTGGCGAAGCACCCGGATCATCCCGGCAGCCTGGGCATCGCCATTTCCGAGGCCGTCGAGGTGGCGGCGAAGCGCGAGGACACGAAATACGCACTGGGCTCGGTGCTGAACCACGTGCTGCTGCATCAGACCGTCATCGGCCAGGAAGCGATGAAGCAACTGGAGATGGCCGGCGATTATCCGGACATCATCGTCGGCTGCGCGGGCGGCGGCTCGAATTTCGCCGGCATCAGCTTCCCGTTTCTGGGGGCGCAATTGCGCGGCGGACAACGCGCCCGCGTCATCGCGGTGGAACCGGCGGCCTGCCCCAGCCTCACCCGCGGCAGCTACGCCTACGATTTCGGCGACACCGCGCACCTCACCCCGCTGGTGAAGATGCACACACTGGGCTCCTCCTTCACGCCGCCCGGATTCCACGCCGGCGGCCTGCGCTATCACGGCATGTCGCCGCTGGTCAGCCATCTGAAGGAGCTGGGCCTCATCGAAGCGCGAGCCGTGCCGCAACTGCGCTGCTTCGAGGCGGGCGTACAGTTCGCGCGCACCGAAGGCATCGTGCCGGCGCCCGAATCCACGCACGCCGTGGCGGTGGCCGTCGACGAAGCCCTGCGCGCCCGCGAGGAGGGCCGCAGCCGCGTCATTCTGTTTAACCTCTCCGGCCACGGCCATTTCGACATGCAGGCCTACACCGACTACTTCGCCGGCAGGCTGGTGGACCAGGACTACGACCACGCGGACCTTGCGGACGCGCTGGCCGCCCTGCCCGCCGTCGGGACCGCGTAGAATAGGCGTACGTGGACAAACGGCTCCTGATTCCCGTCCTCATTGGCGTCGGCGTGGTGGCCGTCGTGGTGGTCTTCATCCTGACCGGCACCAGCGGGGCGCACCTGGCGCTTGAATGGAAGCTGGTGAAGCCGCGCGCCGGCGCGCTGGACGAGAACAGCACCGCCGTGGTCACCGATTTCCGCATCGCCAATGTGTCCGACGTGCGCTTCGTGGTGGGCGACGTCACCGCCACGCTGACGCTGGCGAACGGCGATACCGTGGATGGCCAGGTGATCGCCCGCGCCGACGTGCCGCAGGTGCTCCAGTTCAATCGCTTTCTCGGCAACCAGTACAACCCGGTGCTGACGATACGCGACCAGATCCGGCCGCGCGAGATGTTCGATCGCATGGTGGCGGTGCGCTTCGAGGTCCCGCTGGCCGCCGCGCAGAAGTCGCGGAAAATGACCCTGACGCTGCACGAAGTGGACGGCCTGGAGTCGTCCACCGACGTGCGGTTGCCGTGAGGAAGGAAGAACGGGGCACTCCGGCCGCAGTTTCCGAAAGAGCTTTGAGCAGGCCCGGCCACCGGCTCGGGGCCGCGGGCGAGGGTGCCCGCGCCGCCAGGACCGGCCTGAGGTTTCGACAATTGCGCAGGCCCGCGTCAGCGAACGGCAGTCGCGTGCACGTTCAGGATGACCCGCCGATAAGATGTCAGCCGCGGCGTCCCATTGTCGGTTACCGCAAGGATGATGTGCGCCGTTCCCGTCCCCGCGCATGGAGCAGTTGTTGGCAACCATTGGGGACGGCAGGCCGCGGTCGGCGTCACGACGGCCTGTGGAGTGTCGGCGCCGGTGATCGCGACCTCGGCAAGATTCGCGCCGGTGGCACCGGCTTCGGCATAGTGAAACCAGATGTAGTGCAGACTCTGGCCATCGGGATCGTGGCTGCGGCTCGCGTCCAGCAGCACGGGTTGCCCGACTTCCACATCCATCATGATGGGCGCCGTTCCCGGCTGGCCATTCACTTCGACCAGGGGGTTGTGATTGGCATGACCGTAATCGGCGATGGTCCAATCCATCCGCGCCGCGAAGTCGTTTTGGAAGGCCTCGCGCCAGCGCCAGATGGTCGCCTGGTCGGACGTATACTGCCGGCCATCGGCGCCCGCGACGGTGTCCTGCGACGTGACGCGCGAGAACAGGTCCCCTCCCTGCGTCCAAATCGGGTGCGTTTCGCCGTAAGGCTGCCGATAGACGTAGCGTCCTCCCCAACCGCCCCAATCGGGCCTGCGATATGCGTTCAGTCCGTTGTCGATTAAACCAAGGAAAGAGGGCGTATCTCCCTCCATAATGAAAGCAAATCGCGGATAAACCTTCCCGAGCGGCCCCTTGCTGCGGATATTGGCGTCCAGCCACTGATTTGTCACCGTCTCTGCGCTCGCGCCCGCGCAATTGCGGTAATAAATGTCGCCGCTGATTCCGGTCCAGGTCGCGTAATAATATTCGCCTCCGGTCGGGGTCGTGGGCTGAACGATGTAGAACAGGTTGGGGAATTCACGCCGCATCCACGGTCCCGCGTCGTCCTGATCGGAGATCGAATACACCCGCAGCTTTTCGACGAACTTCGCGGTTTCATCGGGTCCGCGGGTCGCGCGCACACGCAGGAGCGCCTGAGCCAGCGTGTTTGCCCCACCCCAGATGCAGATCCACAGAGGGCGCTCGTCGTTGCGGTCGGCCGCTCGAATAATCGCATCCGCCCCTTCGGATGTTTTGCCGGCGCCCGTGGCTGCCATCCCGTGCGCCTGCTGCCCGGCATAGACCCGGCGACCAAGATCCTCGGCTGCGGGCCAGCCTTTTGCGTGCAGCAGGAGATTGGGCCGCACCTGCCCGTAGGCGTGGATCAGGGTGCGCATCGTTTCGGGATGGACCGCGGTCTTCTGCCAGGTGGATGTTGAAGCAATCAACGCTTCAACGTCCAGTTCGTTCGAGTACAGCAGGAAACGAACAAGCGACATCTGATCGTCAGGTTCGTTGCCGATGTCGCTGATGACGATTACGCGGGGGTGTCCAGTGAAGTCATCGACGTGCGCCGGGGAAAGGGGTTCGCCCGCGAGCGACCCACTGACGGTAAGCCCCGCTCCGCCCAGCAACAACACCACGAACCACCGCCATGGCAGCCTCCGCTCCACCCATCGACGACGCGACGGCCTGGCGATCAGAACTGCGCGTGCTCTCATCGGCCCACTGTATGACACTTCAGACGCCGCAGTCCACAGCCGGGATTGAGCGGCGCAGGTCTTGCCGCAGCCGCGCCCTCCGCCAGGCGCGACGCGGCTATGTGCCGCTCACCAGGGTGGTCAATTGCTGCACGAAGCCCTTGAGAGCCTCCGATTGTGCCGACAGTTCCCGGCCGGCTAACGAACTCTGTTCCGCGCCGGCAGCGGTATTCTGGGCCGCCTGGTTCATATGCACGATCGCCTGGCTGATCTGTTCGATTCCCCGCACCTGCTCCTCGCCTCCCCGGCTCAACTCATCTACCAGCGTCTTCACTCGGGCGGCATCTTCCGTGATGACGCCGATCAGGCCGGCCACCTCGTCGACTCTGGCGCGGCCATCCTTCGACCTGGCGATGGATTCCTCGATGAGCGACGCCGTCTCCTGGGCGGCCGTCGCACAGCGGTGAGCCAGATTGCGCACTTCATCGGCCACCACCGCGAAGCCCATGCCCGCTTCGCCGGCCCGGGCGGCCTCGACAGCGGCATTCAGCGCGAGGATATTGGTCTGAAACGCAATCTCGTCAATCACCTTGATGATCTTCGAGATCTTACCGCTGGAGGCGTCGATCTCACCCATGACCACCACCGTCTGAGCCAGAGAGCGGTTCGTGTGCGCGAACTTCTGCCCCGTTTCAGCGACCAGGTCCGCAATCGAGCGGGAATTGCCAGTGTTTCTTTGAGCCATCGCGTTAATCTCCTCGCTCGACGCCGACACCTGTTCGAGCGAAGCGGCTTGTGCCGAGGCGCCCAAAGCGAGTGACTCGCCGGAGGAAGCAATCCGCGAAGCCGCGCCGGCGACGCCGTTGGCCTCATCGCTGACTCCGTTCATCACCCTGCCCAGCACGATGGTGACACTGCGCGTCACCAGAAAGGCCACCAGACAGGTCAGGAGCAACGTCAGGCACGTCGCGACCACGGCGCGCCACCGCAATTGCGCATAGTGCTCGATCCGCTTGTCGAGGAGTACATCCAGTTCCCGGATTCCCACGTCCCACAGCCTGAAGCTGGCCTCGCGAGCCCTGGAGGCAGCCGCCGAAAACTCGGCCGGAGATACCGAGCTCGCACCGGCTTCGTCGATCTTCTTCATCAAGGCCAGCACCGCGCCGGTGGTCTCGGCATACTCCCGGGCCGCAGGCGGCAGGTTTTGCTGCAGCGTCTCGCTCGCGCCGTGGAGATTGTGGTTTTCGGTCAGGCTGGTCTGCACGTCCCCCATGTTGCGATCCAGGTCGCTTTCCTTCAGCAGCGCTGACGACACGGCAAGTTGGACCCGTTCACCCTCGGTCATCGCGTGGCGGCCCAGGATGTCCCCGGCCGTGGATTGAATGGAAGCGAGACGGTCCATGGTCTGAGGCAGCCCCCCCAGGGTTGCATCCATCAGGTAGTAGCTGTCCAGATCCGGATCGAGGATGAGGCCGGAGGTATCGCCCGCATGCGTGATCATGGTCCTGACGTCTTCGATCAGATGAGCGTGCTGTTTATCGGCCGCATCGGCGCCGAGCTTGTCAAACTGGCCTTTCAGGGTCTCCCACTCGCTCCGGACCGTCTCGTACCTGTAATGCTCGCGCTTCCTCCTGGCCAGGCCTTCTTCGGTGAATTGAAGATCCGAGCCGAACTGACGGTCGGCTTCATGCAGCCCGCCGAAGGCCTGATCGGTTCGTCCCTGCGACTCGGCCAGTTGACCGCGAACGTCCCTGGCCCCTCGCAGACACTGGTTTGCCAGTTCCCGATCGAGCTGTAGTTGCACCAGCAGACGCACCAGAGGCCGCTGATATGCGTTGCCAGTCTGCTCCAGGCGAGCCGCTTCCAGATTCTCGCTATAGCCGGACACAATGAGGTAGAGCGCGACACTGATCGGAAACACGAACAGGCAACAGATCATGGCGATCTTATTGCCCAGAGAGAGTCGACTAAACCTCGTAATCACTCCAGGCGCTCCTCAGCGAAGGTGTGTGCTCGTCCGCAGCCATGAAAGGCTTTCAACCCAAAGCACTGCGTCTCTTATCGGTTGCGGATCGTGCGGTATGAGGAAGACTCCGCGGCGGGTTGAACCCCATGGCGGCGCGCCGGTGGTTGTTGGGCCGGTTCCGTATCCGAATCGCTTTCTCGGCAACCAGTACACCCCGGTGCTGACGATACGCGACCAGATCCGGCCGCGCGAGATGCTCGCACAGATTCTAGTAAATCTTAAACCATTTTGCTCACAAAGTGTATGGCAGATCATGTTTCTGTGCCTCTGCGACTGTTTTTTTTGACAGCGTCATCAAAGTCACTTCCAAATGGACCCCCATCCCGCAGAGCTGAGCGTGAGGGAAGTCGCCGTTTTCCCTCAAGGCCAACCCGCCAAGACCCCTCGAAGACTCATCACCAAGGTGCCCCCCGCATCACGTACACTTGAAGTAACTATGGCCATCAGCAAGGAACTTCTGGAAATCCTGGTGTGCCCGCTGTGCAAGGCTGCGCTGGAGCTGAAGCCAACCGGCACCGGGCTGAAGTGCGTCGAGTGCAAACGCGTCTACCCCATCCGCGACGACATCCCCGTGATGCTCATTGACGAGGCGCGGATCGAAGACTGATTTCTTCGGATGGATTCCGTCGTCGAGCGCCTGCCCGAACGCGCGCGTGTCGCGGTGGTCCGCCTCCGCTCCCTGGGCGACTGTGTGCTCACCACACCCGCGCTGGCGCTGCTGAAACAGACCCGGCCCGACCTCGAAATCGCCATCGTCGCGGAAGATCGCTTCGCCCCGGTTTTCTCGCACAATCCGGACGTCAACCGCACGCTGGGGCCATCGCCGTTCGCCCTTGCGCGGTGGCGTCCGCACCTCTGCCTGAACCTGCACGGCGGCCCGCGCAGCGCGCAACTGACCGTGGCATCGCGCGCCGCTCTGCGCGCCGGGTTCGAGCGTTTCCGCTTTCGCCCGGTCTACAATCTGCGCATCCCCAAACCGCAGCCCACGCTGCAAATCGGCCGCAAAGCGCACACCGCCGAGCACATCGCCTCGGCCGCGTTCTGGCTCGGCGCGCCCCTCCAGGAAATCCCCCCGGCGCGATTGTTCGCCGAGGCCAACTCGGTGACGGGCACCGAATTTCCGCGCCGGGAAGCCGCCGGGAACAAATCACCGTTTGCCGCGGAATTTCGGTGCCCGTCACCGAGTTGGCCGCACACCGTCGTCCTCCATCCCTACGCCTCCGCGCCGGACAATACCTGGCCGGCCGAAAGCTTCCTTGCCCTCGCCTCGCACCCCGGCCTCGGCCCCGTCTTCATCGGAGCGGCCGCCGACGACATGACCCCCTTCCGTGCCCACCGCTGCCTGCAGGGCGCCAGCCTCGAACAAGTGAAGACCCTCCTGGCCGGCGCCGCGCTCTTCATGGGCAACGACAGTGGGCCCGCGCACATGGCCGCCGCATTCGGCCTGCCCTCGCTGGTCTTCTTCGGCAACTCCGACATTGACCAGTGGCGGCCGTGGAAGACCGAGGCCGCCGTGCTGGCCGACCCCGCCGGCATCCACGCCATATCGCTGGAGCGCGCCGTGGAAGCGCTGGAACACCTGAAGGTGAACGCATGAAAGAGCTCCGCCGGCTGCTGCGCTACGTCCGCCCCTACACGCTCACGCTGCTTGCCAGCGTCATTCTGATGGCCGGCGTTGGCGCGACATTCGCGCTGGTGGTGGCCCTGATTCCGCCCATCTTCGACCGCGTCCTCAACCCGGCCTCCGCCGACAAGCCGGTCGCACTCTTCCCGCGTCCCCTGTTCAATCACCAAATCTACCTGCACCAGATCTTCCCGTCGCATATCCACAACATCTGGACCATGGTGGCCTGCGGCCTGCTGGGCGCATTCCTCGTCAAGGCCTTCTGCGATTACTTCGGCAACTACCTGATCAACTACGTTGGCCTCTCCACCGTCACCGACCTGCGCCAGCGTGTTTTCGATCGCATCCTCCGCCAGGACACCCAGTTCTTTAACGCCAACTCCACCGGCCGCCTGATGTCCTCGGTGATGAACGACATCGACAAGATCCAGACCGCCGTCTCGAACATGCTGGCGGATTTTCTGCGGCAATCGTTCACCGCCGCGGGACTCCTGTTCATGGTCATCCAGAGCGACTGGAAACTGGCCCTGGTCAGCCTTACCGTGCTGCCATTCGTGCTGGCGCCCACCGCCCGCCTCGGACGCCGCATCCGCAAAACCAGCCGCCGCGCCCAGGACGACACCGCCGAGATGAACCAGATCCTGCAGGAGACCATGAGCGGCCACCAGGTGGTGAAGTCGTTCGGCACGGAAGAAATGGAGTCGAACCGCTTCCGCCTGGCCGCGAAACGGCTGAAAACCAGCATGCTCCGCTACGTGTCGCAGCAGGCCATCGCCTCGCCGATCATCGAGATCTTCGGCGCTCTCACCATCGTCGGCCTGCTCACCTACGCGCGCACCCAGATCCAGTCCCATGCCATGACCGCCGGCCAGTTCACCAGCTTCGTGCTGGCGCTGTTGTTCCTTTACGAGCCGGTGAAGCGTCTCACCGGAATCCACAATATCTTCCAGCAGGCGCTGGGTGCGTCGCAGAAAGTCTTCGAGTACCTCGACGGCGAACAGCACGTCCTGGACAAACCGAACGCGGCGAAGCTGACGAGGTTCCAATCCGTTATCTCGCTAAAGGATGTCGCCTTCCGCTATCCCGACGCGCCTGACGGCTTCGTGCTGGACGGTGTGAATCTGGAGGTGAAGGCCGGCGAGGTGGTAGCGGTGGTGGGCCCCAGCGGCGCGGGCAAAACCACTCTGGCCAATCTGGTCCCGCGCTTCTACGACGTCACCGGCGGCTCCATCCGCATCGACGGGCGCGACATCCGCGATCTGCAGCTCGCCTCCCTGCGCGACCATATCGGCATCGTGGCCCAGGACACCTTCCTGTTCAACGACACCTTCGCCAACAACATCCGCTATGGCAAGAAGAACGCGAAGCCGGACGAGATCCGCGCGGCCGCGCGCAATGCTCTGGCCGAGGAGTTCATCCTGGCCATGCCCCACGGCTACGACACGCTGATCGGCGAGCGAGGGGCACGTCTCAGCGGCGGCCAGCGCCAGCGCCTGGCCATCGCCCGCGCACTGCTCAAGAACGCGCCCATCCTGATTCTCGACGAAGCCACCTCGCACCTCGACACCGAATCCGAGATGCTCGTGCAGCGCGCGCTCCAGAGGCTCATGGAGCACCGGACCGTGATGGTCATCGCGCACCGCTTGTCAACCATTCGCCGAGCCGATAAAATCGTGGTTCTCGACAAAGGAAAGATCGTGGAATCCGGTTCCCACGAGGAGTTGATCGCCGGCGGCGGCGTCTACCAGCGCCTGCACGAGCTGCAGTTCCTCGAACCCGAGCCACTGGAAAGTGGGGCCGGCTCTCAGCCCGCGGCGGCCTTTCCCCCGGGTAAGGCATACTAGTAAACCCATGACCCAATTCACCGGCCGTCCCGTCCGCAGCATGACTGGCTACGCCCGCGTACGGCACTCCAGCGAGTGGGGCGAGATCTCCATCGATATCCGCAGCCTGAATCATCGCGGGCTCGATCCGCATTTCCATTTGCCCCCCGCCCTGGACGCCTTCGAGAACGCCATGCGCGCGGATATCAAAGAGTACGTTGCGCGCGGCCATCTGGATATTCGCGCCGCCTGGACGCCTTCGGTGAGCGGCGGAGGCGGTCTCAATGAGGCGCTGTTTCGCTCGTGGCTGGGCGCGTTTCGCCAGGCCGCCGCCGAGCTCGGCCTCGCCGGCGCGCAGCCGGATCTCAACGCCGCCTTGCGGGTTCCAGGGATGGTGGCCGGCGACGTGGACCAGCCCCTCCCCGACGCCGCCGAGAGCGAAATCGCGGACCTGTTCCGGAAGGCGCTGGACGGGCTCAACGAGTTCCGCACCCGCGAGGGCGAGCAGCTCGTCTCCCTCATCGGCGCGCACAACCGGGCCATCCAGGAACGCGCCGCCCAACTGGAGCAGATTCGAAACTCCGCCGTCCCGCTGCTGCAGAATCGCCTGACCGAGCGCCTGGGCGAGTTGCTCCGCGGCACGGCCGTCGAACCGCAGCGGCTGGCCCAGGAGGCCGCTATCCTCGCCGACCGCAGCGACGTGAGCGAAGAGATCGCGCGCCTGAAGATTCACGCCAGCCAGGTGGACGCACTGCTGGCCGCGGGCGGCGAAGTGGGCAAGAAGATCGACTTCCTGCTCCAGGAGATGAACCGGGAAACCAACACCATCCTGTCCAAGACGTCCGGCATCGGCGAGCTGGGCCTTCGCGTTACCGAACTGGCTCTGGCCACCAAGGCCGACATCGAGAAGATCCGCGAGCAGGCGCTGAATCTGGAATGACCTGCGTCTTCATCGTTTCCGCGCCGTCGGGGTCGGGCAAGTCCACGCTCGTGCGCCGGTTGCTCGAATCCGACGACCGCCTTCTTTTCTCCATTTCCTACACCACCCGCAAGCCCCGCGGCGCCGAAGTCAACGGTCACGATTATTTCTTTATCTCCCGCGAGGAATTCGAGTTGCGCCTGCAGCGCAACGAGTTTCTCGAGTCGGCCACGGTCTTCGGCAACTACTACGGAACGCACCAGAACAACTACGAACGGGCGGTGGCCGAAGGCCGGGACCTCCTGCTCGACATTGATGTGAAGGGTGCGCGACAATTAAAGGAACGCCTGCCCGGCGCCATCAGCGTCTTCATCCTGCCCCCCTCCCGGCAGATTCTTGAGGAGCGGCTTCGTTCGCGTTCCGAAGACGCGGAAATCGTGATCCAGCGGCGTCTGCGCGAGGCGGCGGAAGAGATTCGGAATTACGACCAGTACGATTACGTGCTGGTCAACCGGGACGTCGAGGAATCGTCCGAGACGTTGCGCGCCATCGTACACGCCGAGCGCGCGCGCCGGGCGCGGATGGAAGAGACGGTTCGGCCCATCCTGAAGACGTTCGAGCAAGAGGAGACCTGATCGGAATGACAGAGAGAGTCAACGCCGCCTACACCATCCCGGACGATCCGGAGGGCAGCACGTACCGGTTCATCATTGTCGCCGCCAAGCGCGCGCGCCAGTTGCAGAATGGCGCCCGTTCGTTCCTGCCCACCGCTTCGAAAAAGCCCACCATCACGGCCATGGAAGAGGTGCGGCGCGGACTGGTGAACTACGAGGACCCGCTGCGCGAAATGCCCGCTCTCGAAACCACGGAAACCGAAGCTGGCTGAGCCCGTCGGCACATGGAGAAACGATGAACGCGGTCCTGGGCGTCGGCGGCGGCATTGCCGCTTACAGATCCGCTGAGCTGGCCCGCGCGCTCATGGAGCGTGGCTTGCGAGTGAGCGTGGTCATGACCTCGGCCGCGCAGGCCTTCATCACGCCGCTTACGTTCGCCGCGCTGACCGGCCGGAAAGTCGTCACCGGCCTGTTCTCCTCCACCACCCCCGAGTCGACGCTGTCCAGCGCCGTCGAACACATCGCCGTGGCCCGTGAAAACGAGGTGCTGGTGGTGGCGCCGGCCACCGCCGATCTGCTGGCGAAAATGGCCAACGGCATCGCCGACGATTTCCTCACCACCCTGTACCTGGCCTTCACCGGCCCCGTGGTGCTCGCGCCAGCCATGAACACGGCCATGTGGGAGCACCCGGCCACGCGCGGGAATGTCGAGATTCTGCGCCGCCGCGGACATGTCATCGTTGGCCCCGGCGAGGGTCTGCTGGCCTGTGGCGAAATCGGTCCCGGCCGCATGGCCGAGCCACCGGTCATCGCCGGCGCCGTGGTTGCCGTTCTGCAACCCAGACGCCAGGACCTCGGAGGCGAGTCTTTCCTGATCACCGCCGGCCCCACGCAGGAGCCGCTCGATCCGGTCCGCTACATCTCCAACCGTTCCAGCGGCCGCATGGGATACGCGCTGGCGGAAGCGGCGGCGGCACGTGGCGCTGCGGTGGTCCTGGTCTCCGGCCCCGTGCACCTCGCCGATCCGCAGGGAGTCACCGTGGAGCACGTGCGCACCGCGGTGGAAATGCACGACGCGGTTATGAGCCGCCTTGACGCCGCCACCGTGATCATCAAGGCTGCGGCCGTGGCCGACTATCACGTCGCCAGCGTGCCCCTGCAGAAGCTCAAGAAGACCGCCGCCCGTCTTTCGGTGGAGTTCGACCCCACGCCTGACATCCTCGCCGAAGTGGGCGAGAAGAAAGGCGACCGCCTGCTCATCGGCTTCGCCGCCGAAACCGAGCGCCTGGTGGAAGAGGCTCGCCGCAAGCTCGCCACCAAGAAGTGCGACATGGTGGTGGGCAATCTGGTCGGCCGCGACGGCACCGGGTTCGACGCCGACGACAACGAAGTGGTGCTGGTGCTCAGCACCGGCGAAGTGCTGCCCCTCGAACGCGCCTCCAAGCGCGAGGTGGCCGACCAGATCCTCGACCAGGCGATGCGGCTCCGTCTCGCTCTGCACGCCGCCCAACAGTCATGACGCGACGGATTCCAGCTTTGAGAATCTTCGCGGCAGGCGGCCATTCGAAGTGGGGCGGGCCCGCAGCATGCGCGGGGCTCTCAGCCCCGATGCCGCCTGACTTTTCACCGGAGGCGCCGTGCGGCACGTTGTGGGGCTGCCCCGCGGATTCTGTACAGGTGTCCGTTGATGGGAAAGTCAGGTGGTATTGGGCTCGCAGCCTGCGGCGGCCACGGCCAGGACCGCCCAACACACCCGCATGAGCGACGACATTCTCCGGCAGTATCTCTCCTTCTATCGCGACCTCGGGGTGAAGACGGTACATCGCTGCGAGGCGCCGGAAGCGCCCCAGGTGGAACCGACAGTACAACCAGGCGTTTTCTCACCCCCGGAACCGGTACTTTCCCCGCTTCCCGGGCTGCATCCAACCGATGACACCCTCGCCGGAATCCGAGAAGATATAGGTGACTGCAAACGCTGTCGCCTGGGCGAGGGGCGGAAGAAGATCGTCTTCGGTTCCGGTAACCAGCAGGCGCGGCTGGTGTTTGTAGGGGAAGGCCCTGGGGCCGACGAGGACGAGCAAGGCTTGCCGTTCGTCGGCCGGGCCGGCCAGTTGCTCACCCAGATGATCGAGGGCACCGCCCACAGGGAGGGCATCCCGCTCTCGCGCCCCGACGTCTACATCTGCAACGTTGTCAAGTGCCGTCCGCCCGAGAACCGCACCCCGCTTCCCGACGAAATGGAAATCTGCGGCCAGTTCCTGTACCGCCAGCTCATGACCATCCGCCCGAAGGCCATCTGCGCGCTCGGCTCCACTGCCATCAAGGCTCTGCTGGGCACGAAAGAGGGAGTTACGCGCCTCCGCGGCAACTGGCAGAAGTGGCGTGACATTCCGGTCATGGTGACGTATCATCCGTCTTATCTGCTCCGGCCTTACAATCAGAACGCGAAGAAGGAAGCCTGGGAAGATCTGAAGAAGGTGCTCCACTATGTCTACGACTGAAGCTCTGCCGGAAGTCGATATCCTGGACAGCCTGGAGCCGCTTGCCAGACGGCTTGGAAACGGCTTTGGCAAGCGCCGGGGTCTGTTCATCACCTTCGAGGGCATTGACGGGGCCGGCAAGAGCACCCAGTTGAGAATGCTGGCCGCGCGGCTGCGCGAACAGGGCAAGGGAGTGCTGGAAACCGCCGAACCCGGAGGCACCCCGGTCGGCCTGCTCATCCGCCGCATGCTGCTGGATGCGTCGAGCCCGGAACTGTCGGCCATGGCCGAGCTGCTGCTGCTGTTCGCCTGCCGCGCCCAGAACGTGGAGGAAGCCATCCTGCCCGCGCTCGATCAGGGCCTGATCGTCCTCTGCGACCGCTTCACCGATTCCACGGTTGCCTATCAGGGCGCCGGCCGCGGACTGGCCATCGACACCGTGCTGGCGGTCGACCGCATCGCCTGCCATGGCCTGACTCCGCACCTGACCCTGTATCTGGACATCGACGTCGAGACCGCGCTGGAGCGCGCCCGCGCCCGCAATCGCGAGGACGACGCCCCGGCCACGCGCATTGAAGAGCAGACCGCCGAGTTTCACACGCGCGTGCGGGATGCCTATCTCGATCTGGCCGCGACACGGACCGAGCGCATCCGCCTGGTGGACGGCCTGGGCGCTCGCGAAGAGGTGGCCGAACGGATCTGGGCCATCGTCAGCCGAACACTGAGCATGCGCTGAAATCTGGCGCGGACATTTTCGAAACGCTCGTCCTGTGAAAGCGGCCTCTTCGTCCTGGCGTGTGGGGCAGGCCCTCGGCGCCGCGTTTCCACGCGGCGCCAGGCCGGCTTGAAAGCCGGCTGCGGGCAGGATTGCCCGCCCCACAAACTCAGAGAATCAACCACTTGCCAGACAGGCTCAAAAGTTAAGTGGCATTGGGCCCTCGGCCTGCGCGGGGCTCTCAGCCCCGCTCTCGCGGTCCCCGTCACTCACCGCTCCCAGCCGTTTTCATCCGGTTCGGTGGCCGCCTCGACCATGTCCAACACGCGGCGCCCGGCCGCGTTCGTGTTTGCGGGCCCGCACCGAGCCGAGCACGAGACGGTGAATCAGTAAGTCCCCACTTTGATCGCCAGGGGCAGCGTGAGATTCTGGCCACCCGTGGTCACCACCAGCGCCTGCGGCCCGGCCACTGCGTTCGAGTTCACCGTCAGAGTCCCGCTGATTGAAGTTGTCGAGTTCACCACCACGTTGCTCACCGCCAGCATGCCACTGGGCACCGTCACCGCGTCGCCTGTTTGGAAGTTGGTGTTCGCCCCCGTGATGGTCACCGTGATCTGAGTGCCCGTGGTCGCCGCTACCGAGTTCGGAGTCACGCCTGCCAGGTACGGCGCCGTCGGCCCCAGGATGGTCGTCTGATTGAACAGCGCCCGCATGATGAAAGACGCCATCTGCCCCCGCGTCACCAGCTCATCCGGACAATACACCAGCGGACTGGTCCCGCAGCCGTTGGTCACGTGCTCTTCATACGCCTGCTGGATGAAAGGAAACGGCATCCCGTTGCCTTCCACGTCCGTGGGCACGTCCGCAAAGTACGGCGTCGCCGACGTGATGAAAGCGGCCCCCTGCAACATCAGCCGCGCACGGATCATAAATATGGCCATTTCCCAGCGCGGAATCGTGTCGGTGGGGCAAAACAGCGGAGGACTCTGCGAGCAGCCCGTCGTAATGCCCAGATCCGTCAGTTTCTGTATGTCCGAGAAGAAAAAATTCGATGTCGGAACATCGTTGAAATACGGAGTTGTGTTGTAAATGGCCGGAGTGGTGGTTGCGGTGACGGCGCGCACGATGAAGGCGGCCATTTCCTGTCGCGTGACGTTGTTGTCCGGGCAATATTGCCGCGACAGAGGGTCGCTGGATTCCACGCAGCCGGTGGTTACCCCGAACTCGAACATCAGGTTGGCCGCTTCGTAGTAAGTGGCGTTGGCCGGCACGTCGTTGAACATGGCCGGGGAAATCAGATTGGTCACGAACGCGTTGAATCCCAGGCCTTTCTGCTGGTACGGCGACTGGGTGGGAAAGTCCGGCGAATTGGTCAGCCCCGCGGCGTAGGCCGAGCCGATCGCGCCCACTGCAATCGCCCAGCCCTGATCTTCGTTGGTTCCGCCAAGGAAGGTGGAGTAGACCAGCGCGCTGCCCGCCGGCGTCAGTTCCGCCACGAAAGCGTTGGGGGTTCCTTGGATAGACGGCTGGTACGGAGACTGGGTGGGAAAATCGTCCGAACTCGTGGACCCCGTGATGTAGGCCGATCCCGCACCGTCTACCGCGATCCCGTTGGCCCCATCGCTGGCGCTTCCGCCCAGAAAAGTGGAGTAGACCAGCGCGCTGCCGGACGGCGTCAGTTTCGTCACGAAAGCGTTATTCCCTCCGTGCAACGTCGCCTGATACGGTGACTGGGTGGGGAAACTCGCCGAACCGGTCCATCCCGCGATATAGGCCGACCCCGCCCCGTCCACCGCGATCCCGCGACCAGTATCATTGAAATTCCCACCCAGGTAAGTGGAGTAGACCAGCGCGTTACCCGCCGGAGTCAGTTTCGTCACAAAAGCGTTTTGTGCCGGCGGCGAAGTTTGCAGGGTCGCCTGGTACGGCAATTGGGTGGGGAAGTCGGTCGAACCGGTCCATCCCGTGACGTAGGCCGATCCCGCCCCGTCCACCGCGATCCCGTAAGCGCCATCATTCAAACTCCCCCCCAGGTAGGTGGAGTAGGCCAGCGCGTTGCCGGCCGGCGTCAGTTTTGTTACGAAGGCGTCCCAGGTACCGCCCTGGAATGACGCCTGGTACGGTGACTGAGTGGGGAAGTTGGTCGAAGTGGTGTATCCCGCGACGTACGCCGAGCCAGCCCCATCCAGCGCGATCCCCTGGCCCCAATCAGAGCCGTTTCCGCCCAGGTAGGTGGAATAGGACAGCGCGTCGCCCGCCGGCGTCAATTTCGTAACGAAGGCGTTTTGTGATCCTTGCAAGGCCGCCTGGTACGGCGACTGGGTGGGGAAGTTCGCCGAAGTGGTGGACCCCGCGATGTAGGCCGAGCCCCCGCCGTCCACCGCGATTCCCTGGCCTGCGTCGACACCATTTCCGCCGAGGTAGGTGGAATAGACGAGCGCGTCGCCGGCCGGGGTCAGTTTCGTCACGAAGGCGTTTTGTGTTCCTTGCAAGGTCGCCTGGTAGGGCCACTGGAGGGGGAAGTTCGTCGAAACGGCCTGCCCCGTGACGTAGGCGGAGCCCGACGCGTCCACCGCGATCGCGTTGCCAAAATCAACCGCGATGTTTCCCCCCAGAAAAGTGGAGTACGACAGCACTACCGGGTCAATGCGCAGTTCCCGCCGCCGGTCGTAGCGCGCCAGCTCGAAGCTCACCCGGTTGCGCGCCACGATGGAATACTGTGCCACCACTTCGACGCGCTTGCCGGCGATCTCCTGGTACACCTTCGGCTTCTGCTGCCGCATTTCGCCCAGCGCCGTGCGCAGCACCAGGTCGCCGTTTGCGTCAACCCACAGCGACTCCACTCCCTCGTAGGCCACCTGAATCTGCTTCGGGTCGGCTCCCGGCCCCACTACAAAGTCGTACTCGAGGTGCCGTTGGTTGCCGTACCATACAAGGTCGATGCCCGGGTAGGCGCGTTGGTATTGGATGCGCCCGTAGTGCGGCACGTCCGTGCGCCACTTTGCGGGGTCGTTGCCAATGAAATAATTGCTGATGCCCGGCAAGGTGTCCACGCCGGCCACGCGGCGTGGCTGGTGCTTCCCCATCAGCTCCATGCGCACCACCGTGTAATCCACGTCGCCCGCTCCAGCCTCCGGCCGGCTGCGGCTCAGAACCATGTCGGTTTCGGTATCGCTGAAGAAAGCGGTCATCCCGCCGCCGCGCGCAACAAAGCGCACCCGCGCATCCGCCTGCCCCACGTTCGGCTCGAAGGCCAGCGGCAGCTTTCCGTAATCCGACGTGACGCTTGCGTGGCCTGAGTGGTTCGGCGGACTCGCCGGCCCTGGCTGGGTCTTCACTGCTGCGGCGGCCTGATTGACGAGACTCGCAAACAGGATTGCGGCCAGGAATCGGTAGGCGACCCACATTGTGCTCATGTCCTTGCCTTCTCCAGGGGCGGCAGCCGAACCGACAGGCTGCGGCCCGCCGCTTCCGAGGGGCCGGATGTCGGTGCGTCCACGTTTCTATAGAGAATGGTGCCGGCGGTGTTAGATCAATCTCAATATGTGCCGACTTTTATGGCCAGCGGCAGCGTGAGATTCTGGCCGCCGGTGCTCACCACCAGCGCTTGCGGCCCGGCCACCGCGGTCGAGCTCACCGTCAGCGTGGCGCTGATCGAGATCGCCGAGTTCACCACCACGTTGCTCACCGTGAGCATTCCGCTCGGCACCGTCACCGCGTCGCCTGTTTGGAAGTTGGTGTTCGCCCCCGTGATGGTCACCGTGATTTGACTGCCCGTGGCCGCCGCCACTGCGTTCGGACTCACGCCCGCTACGTACGGCGCCGTCGGCCCCAGTATCGTCGTCTGATTGAACAGCGCCCTCATGATGAAAGAGGCCATCTGCCCCCGCGTCACCAGCTCATCCGGACAGTAGACCAGCGGATTGGTCCCGCAACCGTTGGTCACGTGCTCTTCATACGCACGCTGAATGAACGGAAACGGCATCCCGTTGCCTTCGACGTCCGTCGGCACATCCGCAAAGTAGGGCGTGGCGGATGTGGCGAAAGTAGCCCCCTGCAGCATCAGCCGCGCCCGGATCATGAACATGGCCATTTCCCAGCGCGGAATCGTATTCGTGGGACAGTACAGCGGGGGATTCTGCGAGCAGCCGGTGGTAATGCCCAGATCCATCAGCTTTTGAATGTGCGGGAAGAAGTTGTTATTCGAAGCCGTCACATCGTTGAAATAGGGAGTCGTGTTGTACGTAGCCGGATTGGTGGTTCCGGTGACCGCCCGGACGATAAACGCCGCCATCTCCTGGCGCGTGACGTTGTCGTCCGGACAATACTGGCGGGTCAGAGGGTCGCCGGATTGCACGCAGCCGGTAGTTACTCCATACTCGAACATCAGGTCTGCTGCATCGTAGTAGGTGGCGCCGGACGATACATCGCTGAACTGCGCGGTGGTGCCGATGGTGGTTGCGTCGCTGGCATTCGCGCTCGCCGAGCCGCCGCCGGACACGCTGGCCTGGTTGATCACCTGAGTCGGCGCATTGTTGGCTACGTTCACCGTCACCGTGATGGCCGGGTAGCTCGACCCGCCGCTCAGCGCGTCGCTGCGCGTGCAGGAGTTCGAGGAGCAGTTCCAGTTGGTGCCGGACATGGAAACCAGGCTCAGCCCCGTGGGCAGCGTGTCCTCCACCGTCACTGTTCCGCTGGTCGGTCCGGCCCCGCTGGCGTTGGACACGGTCAGCGTGTAAGTGGCGCCGTTCTGGACCTGGGCGAAGTTGCCGCTGTGCGTCTTCGCCAGGCTCAAAGCGGGCGGGGGGCCCTGATTCAGGCCGGTGATCTCAGCGATGAAACCGTTGGGGTACCCTGGGCCGGCGCTGGTTCTGCTTTTCTGTACTGCGCCTGAACTCGCGGGGAGGTTCGACGAATCCGTCTGGCCGGCCACCCAGATCGAGCCGGGTATCCCTGCAGCTACGCCATTCGCGATGTCCGCGCCATTGCCTCCGAGGAACGTTGAGAATGTCATGGCACCGGACGGGCTCAGTTGGGTGACGAAGGCGTCCTCACCGGCAGCCGGGCCCGCGTACACGACGCCCGGGGAGGCTGCCAAGGCTTTGACGTTCCACAGTGCGGCGCTGCCGGGGAACGCGGTCGGATTCCAGGTAGCGCCGCCGTCGGTGGCCTGATAAACGCTGCCAGCGGAAGTGCCGGCGTACACGATCAACGAACCGGATGGGTCGACCGCCAGCGCATTAACAGACCCGTCCAGCGTGGCCACGTTCGCCCAGGGATTGCCGGAGCCCTCCTGCAGTTGGTACAGCTGGCCGGACTTGGTCCCGGCCAGCAGGTACGTACCGGAGAAGAATCGTTGAATCGCCACCGCGGTGACCGGCTCACCGAACGCCGCCCCCGTGTCGTTGAACGTTGGAGCACATGCCAAAAACAAATTCCCTGAACCGAGCGACACCCTGCCCGTTGAATTGCCGAGCAGCAGGTAACAGCCACTCGCGGCGAGGGTGTAGGGGGCGTACGTGGAGGAGTGAACATTACAAGACGCGTTGCCGTTTGGACCCGGAAGGCTACAAAGGGCTTCCCCAAACGATCCATTCGTAAGGGCTGTGTACCAGATACTTCCATCTCCTGCAACAACGACCTTCTCCACCGATGCCCAGCCTGGTGAAGGCACTACCGACCACGTAGCGCCGCAGTTGGTGCTAGTGACCAGGAGGTTGGTGTAGTTGAAGCTGTAAGTTCCGGGAGGGGTAAACGGGCTCCAGAGTCCAGAGTTGAGTCCAGCGTAGAACACGCAGGCTTGCGTGGGATCGGCCGCAACAGAGTTCACGAACGGATAGGCGAGGCCATCAGAGTTGATGCCGGAATTCGACCCCGACCACGTGGAACCGCCATCGGTGCTCCGGTAGGTGCCAACCGTCGTAGCGGCCACTACATTCTGCGCATTCCCGGAATCGATGGCGATACCGGTTATGGTGGCTCCGCCGCTCGACCCCGGACCACTCCAGTCAGCGCCTCCATCCCCGGAGCGGTAAACCCCACCCGGGCTGGCGGGCGTGGGCTGAATCGCTGCCATCAGCGGGAAATTGTAAGAGCGAGTCGAACCGGCAACTGTCACCGTTCCATCCGTGGCCACGGCAATTCCGTGCGCAACATCATCGCCCTCTCCTCCGAGGTACGTCGAGTACAGGTAGCCGCCGAAGTCGGGCTTGATGGCAGTGACGAAAGCGTCCCATCCCCCACCGCCGGACGGCTGGGCCGCGTTGAGCACCGGGAAATTCGCCGAACGCGTCTGCCCTGTGACATATATGTTGCCATTTCCATCCACGCCGATGGAATTGCCGCGGGTTTCTCCGCCGCTGCCTCCCAGGTAAGTCGAAAAAGCCGCCGAGGCGCCACCCGAAGCGAACTTTGTGACAAAGGCGTCATAGGAGCCGGCCCGAGAGCTTTGCAGCGCCTTCACCAAAGGAAAGTCAGTGGACGACGTCTGTCCCGTGACATATGCGTTTCCGACGTTGTCCACAGCGATGGCCGCTCCCTGGGTGACTTGAGATCCTCCGAGATACGTCGAGTATTCCCAGCCCGTTCCGCTGGCCAGGACTTCCACCACATAGGCGCAAGTTACCGCGCAGGTTGTCTGGTATGCGTACAGATGCCCGCCTACCATGAGTGGAATCGGATCGCTCGAAACTGCAGTGCCCGTAACATAGGCATTACCGGCGGGGTCCACGGCAATCGCGGCCGCACCGCCGGAGGCTGGGTAGCGCGTCGAGTAAACGAGCGAGCTCCCGGCGGAGTTCAGCTCCAGGATGAACACTCCACCCGAGGTCAGGAGAGGGCTGGCCGTCGGGAAGTCGGTGGAGGCGGCCGTGCCCGTGACGTAGGCATTCCCCTTGAGGTCCACGGTGATCGCCGACGCCGAATCGCCACCGGTGGAACCTCCGAGGTACGTGAGAAACACCCACGACGTGCCGGTCGCATTCAGTTTCCCCACAAACGCGTTTGCCGGCGAAGCCTGTCCGGGTCTCGGATTCACCACCGGGAAATCTGTTGACGCAGTGTAACCGCAGACCCAGATGTTATCGTCGAGATCCACCGCCACACCATAGATATAGTCGTAATTGCTCCCGCCGATGTAAGTCAGATAGCTGAGCGCCGGATCGATGGTCAACGGCCTGTCCCGGTCATAGGTGCCCAGGTGCAGTCTCACTTCGTCACCGTGCAGAACGTAGTCGGCGGCTATCTGCGTGCGCCCGGTGGTCGTTTCCTGATACGTCACCGGACGGGGCAGCCGCAGTTCACCGTTCGGCAGCGCGATGCGCAGATCGCCGTGGTCGATACCCATCGGCCGGCCGCCGCTGACACGCAGGCGAATACGGGAGGGGTCGGCCCCCGGCGCCAGTACGAAGTCGAACTCGGCCTGTCCGCCGCGGCCGTTGTAAATCAGATCGATCCCCGGATATACGTTCCGGTACCGCACCCGTCCGTACTGCGGTACGTCCACGATGAACCGGGCCGGGTCGTTGCCCAGCAGATAGTTGGTCCTGCCCGGCAACGGGTCCAGCCCTTCGGCGACGGGCCTCCGGTTGCCACCGAGCAGGGTCAGCCGCACCTTCGCGTCACCGGCGAGGAAGGTCGCACCGGACGGGTCGATCAGCAGCCGGTGATCCTTACCCCTTGCCATGAACTGCGCAGGCCCCGGCGCCTGACCGCGATTCGGCTCGAAAAACAACGGCAGTCTCTCAATCTTCTGGGAGATGGCGGCGCGGCTCAATGGCGCCGGGCGTAAGGATGTTGCGGACAACAGTGCAACACTTGCGGCGAGTACCGCAGTCACCTGGTTTCGCATGACGACCCCCTGTGGGCTGGAGCTTGTGATGAGCAACCGGAACCCGGTGGGCAAGGATGGCAGAATGCCCGCAGCGCGACGGGATGGGCGGCCGCCGCACGAGACGGATTCGTCCGTGTGCAGCGCCACACCTAGGGTCGCCGACCCGTGCAGACGCTGTCAGGATCTCCGTTGGCTCGTCAGAATTATACAACCTCCGGCGAAGGATGTATTGGCTGATTCACCAGCACCGGGTTCAGTACGTCCCCACCTTGATCGCCAGCGGCAGGGTGAGATTCTGGCCGCCAGTGGTCACCACCAGCGCCTGCGGCCCGGCCGTCGCCCCTGCGTTCACCGTTAGCGTCGCACCGATCGACGTCCCCGAGTTCACCACCACGTTGCTCACCGCCAGCATTCCGCTCGGCACCGTCACCGTGTCGCCTGTTTGGAAGTTGGTGTTGGTGCCCGTGATGGTCACCGTGATCTGACTGCCCGTGGTCGCCGCCACCGCGTTCGGGGTCACGCCCGTCAGCAGCGCAGCACCGTTCGGCAACACCATGGTCTCGTTGAACAGACCGCGCATGATGAATGAGGCCATCTGCCCTCGCGTCACCAACAGATCCGGACAATAGTAGGTGCTTCCGCACCCGTTGGTGATGTACTCCTCTTTGGATCGCTGAATGTATGGAAACGGCATCCCGTTGCCTTCCACGTTGGTTGGGACATCGGTGAAATAAGGCGTCGCCGCCGCAGTGAACGGCGCGCCATACGGCGCCAGTCGCGCGCGCACCATGAACATCGCCATCTGCCACCGCGGAATGGTGTTCGTCGGGCAGTACAGCGGCGGGTTCTGCGAGCATCCAGTCGTGATGCCCAGTTCCATCAGCTTCTGAATGTGCGCAAAGAAAGGAGCGGTGGCCGGCACGTCGCTAAAATACGGAGTCTGATTGTAGATGGCCGGATTGGTTGTGCCCGTGACGGCCCGCACGAGGAAGGCCGCCATCTCCTGCCGTGTGACGTCGTCGTTGGGACAGAACTGGCGGGTGGTGGGATCGGTGGACTGCACGCAGCCGGTGGTGACGCCAGTGCTGAACATCAGATTGGCGGCTTCGCAGTAGGTCGCCGTTGGCGCAACGTCGTTGAACTGCGCGCCGGTGAAGTCCTGCGTAACGGTGAGCTGCTGATTGCCAACGGTGATGTGTTCGGTACGCTCACACCCGGTATCGTTCGGGAGCACGAAGTAACTTAGAGTTCCCGAGCCGGTGACCGGTACGTCTGGGATGATGAAGTTCCCGTCAGTCGAATCGCTCAAGGAGCAGCCATTGAGGTTTGGTTGGATCTGGGTGGAATAGTAGCCGCCATCCGCGGGAATCGTCACGCTGGTCCCGTTCGGGAACGAATAGGTGCAGGCGCTCGCCTCCTGAATGCAGAAGCTTTGACCGCCAATCGCGACGCAGTAGGAGTTGCTATCCACCCCAGAGTTGGGTGGGATCGAAATGGTTACCGTGCCATTGCCTGTTCCCGTAGTGGCCGAAGTCACCGTGGCCGGGTCGGCGTCCTGCAACTCCGCGTCCCATTGGCAGCCGGCCGGGGCGGTCACGGTAATCGTGGCGGTGCCCCCCGCGGAGGTCAGTGTCGGATTCGATAGCTGGTAAGTGCAGCCCGAGGACGGCTGCACTATTGTAAACACCTCGCTGTTGACGGTCACCGTGCCGCTCCGCGTGCTCGCCGTGGCGTTCGCGTCCACTTTGAGCGGGATCGGGCCCGAGCCCGTTCCCGAACTGCGCATCAGGTGAATCCACGAACTCGAAGGCGTAGCTGTCCAGGCACAGCCGCTGGGAGCCGTGACCGCAAATGCGAGCTGACCGGCGGAATATGAGTACTGCGTTCCCGGGTTGACGGTGTAAGTGCAGGACGCAGTGGCGTCCGCGATCCTTGCCAAAAAGACCTTGTTGGAGCCAAAGGGGTTCCCGTTGCGCGCGTCCGGAGTCAGAGGCAGGCTTCCGGAACCAGCCGTGCCGGCGAGCCAGACATCGCCCGAAGGGGCCGGCGCTGCGCCAGCCAGAGACGAATAGCCGTACGACCCATAGTAAGTGGACCATAACAGCGTTGTGCCGTCGGTACTCAGTTTCGCGACGAACCCGCTCTGCGAGCTCTGCGGCGAATCGCCGCTGGTCAAATACACTTCAGAGGCGTTGAACGGGTTTACCGCGAGGCCAGAGATGGCGCTGACGTCCTGGAGCGTCCCGGTGGGCGTCCATGTAGCGCCGCCATCCGTCGAGATCAGGACTGCATTGCCGCCGATCCCGTAGATCCTTTGTGGGTTAGTCGGATCCACCGCAAGAAGGCTCACGCCCGCTCCGGGTCCAATCTCCTTCCAGGTGGCGCCGGCATCCGGACTCTTGTAGACGTTGTTGCCATCGGACGCATAGAGAATGGAAGGGCCACTCGGACTCACGGAGAAGCCGGAGAGATTATTCGGCAGTACGCTATTGCCCGCTTGCGCCCAGGTCAGCCCCGCGTCCGAACTCTTATACAAGCCCTGGTTCGGGACGGCCGCATACACCGATCCGTCCGGGCTCGCCACCATGTTATTGAGATTCAGCGATGTACGTACGAACGTAAACGTCTGACCGCCATCCGTGGAGCGGTATTCCCCCGTATATGTCCCAACACCGGGATCAAGAGCATCCGCGAACACTATCACCGCGTTTTGTGCGACTGCCACCGCCAGCGCTGCAGTTATTTGCGAGCAGGTACCGTTAGGGACGAACCACGTCTGGCCTCCGTCGGCGGACTGATACAAGTCGCAGTTCGCGAACGCCCGAACCGGACCCCCGGCCGTATAAAGCACCGACGGATTGGAAAGGCTGCGAGCCGTGCTCCCGCTGCTGGTAGGCTCGACGTTCTTCCATGTGGCGCCGTCGTCGGTGCTGCGATAGACGCCCTGGCCCGTGTCCAGCACGATAACGCCCGCTACAGATGGGTCCGGGAGAATGGCGCCGCCCTGGAATGTCGGGAGACCCTTGTCGGACCCGGTGAACGATGCGCCCGAGTCCGTGCTCCTGAAGAAGGAATACGGCTGACCTGGAAACGCCGGCTGGACAGCGGCGGAGGTCGGGAAATCCCCCGAACTCGTGTTGCCAGCCACAATCAGCCCGTTGGAGCCCACCGCCAGCGATGTGAGGGCGTCGAAACCGCTTCCACCGAGGTAGGTTACGAACCCAAACTGGCTGCCATCGGCGGTCAGGCTGGCCACGAAGGCATCGGTGTTTCCTCCGTAGGCCCCCTGAACTACGCCCGTCGTAACGGGCAGGTCTGCCCTCGAAGTCTGGCCGCCGAAATACACCACGCCCCCGGTTCCGAGTGCGATCGCGTTGGCGGAATGGGGGGCGGATAGCCACCCACCTCCTCCTCCAAAGAACGTGGCCCAGACGAGCGTGCTGGCATCGGGGCTCAGTTTTGCCACGAAAGCGGACTGCCCTCCGGGATTGATGGTCAGGACTCCGGGCGGATTGTTCGGGAAGGAGCTCTGGTAGCTGTATCCGGCGACGTACGCCGCGCCCTGCGCATCCACCGCGATCGCGTTGCCCTGGTCGGCACCCAGCACTGCGGCATAAAGGCTACCGCCCGTATTAGAGAGCTTCACGACGAAAGTATTGCCAGGGCTGTTCAACGCGCCGGGCGTGGTTTGCATCTTGTAGCCCGTGTAGCCTGTGAAGTATGCGTTGCTGGAGGCGTCCAGGGCCACAGCATAGCCCTCAGCGTATCCAGACCCGGACCCACCCAGGTAGGTCGAGTACACCAGCCCGTTTCCAGCGGCATTCAACTTGAAAGCAAACGCGCTCGTACTGCCGCCGTAGGTCGACTGCACGGCATTGACCAGGGGGAAATCCGCGGAGCCCGTGTCGCCGATGCCGACCAGACTGCCACCGGAGTCCACGGCGATGCCATTCAGGCTGTCAACGTTCGACCCACCAAGATACGTTGAGTACAGGAGCGTTTTCCCCGTTGGGTCGAACTTGGAAATGAAGGCATTACCCTCCCCCAGGAGTCCCGGCTGCACGGCGTTCACCACCGGAAGGGCGCTGTTCGTGTACCCGCCAATGTACACATTGCCGGGCCCGTCCACCGCTATCGCCTGCACATAAAAGAAGATGCCGCTGCCGAAATACGTCGCATACACCAGCGTGGGGTCGATCACCAGCGGGCGCGATTTGTCATACGCCGCCAAGTGAAAGCCAACTTCATTTCCCGCCCGCAGCTCATACCGTCCGTCGATACGCTTCCGTCGGCCGCTCCCGTCCTGGTACACCTCCGGCAGCTTCAGCGACAACGAACCGCCGGCCATTTCCACGCGCAGGTCCCCGCTCGCTTCCAGCGCCATCTTCCGCGCGCCCTCGAAGCGCATCGCAATCCGGCTGGCGTCGGCGCCCGGCTGCAGCTCCAGGTCGTATTCCAGCCGCCCCTGATTGCCGTACCAGACCATGTCAACGCCGGGATACACGCCTGTGTAGCGCACCCGCTCCCAGGTGGGAATGTCGCGCAGCCAGAGCTTCGGATCGCGTCCGATGAAGTAGTTCACCTTGCCGGACAACGCGTCGAGGCCCACCGACGGCGCCTTTGCATTGGCGCCCACGAAGCGGATGCGCAACTGCTCATCGCGCAACCCGACCTCCACATCGGCCGCGCCCACGGCCAGCCGATACCCGTTTCCGCGCGCCGTCCAGCGCGTGTTGCCGCTGGTAACCTGCTCAAAGGAGAGCGGAACCTGAGCTGTCGCCGCTATCGCCGGACGGTGATCCGCGGCGGTTGCTCCCATCAGACTGCTGATGCTTGCAAGAATAATGAACCCGGTAGCGCGCATCGTGCCTTCCTGTCGTGTCGAACGGGGCGGGCGGAGTGAAGTACG
>JBEKPY010000024.1:0-72577 GCA_049520275.1 Bryobacteraceae bacterium | reverse complement strand
TGGCAAGTGGTTGATTCTCTGAGTTTGTGGGGCGGGCAATCCTGCCCGCAGCCGGCTTTCAAGCCGGCCTGGCGCCGCGTGGAAACGCGGCGGCGGCCAGGATTGGCCGCCCCACAAAGGAACCCTCCATCATACGCACATTCTGTTCTTAGATTTGCAGGCCCGTTCCAAAAGTTAAGTGCCATTGGGCTCGTAGCCTGCGCGGGACTCCCAGTCCCGCAGTCCGGAACGAGTCCGCGCCGCATCCCGGCAGCGCCGCGACCAGGGCTGGCGGCCGCCGCAAGCTCGACCACAGGCGAAGGACAGATGCCCACCCTATCCGGGGATAAGGAGACCAGCACGGCTTCGCCCCGGGTCAAGCCTGCCCCACATCGGTCTGCGGACAATGTGGCCATATCAGTCTCCAAACCGGAACACCTTGCGAATAATGCCGGCCATGTGCGCGCCTTCCGGCTGCGCAGCGGTGCGCCGCAGCTCGGAGATGGGCCCGTGCGCGATCTTGTTGATGATGGCTTTGGTCAGCGCCTCCAGCGCCTCTTCCTGCTGCGGCGTCAAGTGGCCCAGGCGCCCGCGCATGCGAGTCAATTCCGCCAGCCGCACCCGCTCGAGCTGTTCCTGCAAACCGACGATCACCGGCACCACTTCGCGCGTCTTCAGGCGCGCAATGGTCTGCTCCACTTCCTCTTCGATGATCAGCTCGGCCTGGCCGGCGATCTCCTGGCGGTGGTGCACGTTGTTCGCCACCACGCGCTGGAGATCGTCGATGTCGTAGAGGAACACGTTGTCCAGCTCGTTCACCGCCGGGTCTATGTTTCGCGGCACGGCGATGTCGATGACGAAGACGGGCCGGTTGCGCCGCGCCTCGATCACCTTCTTCATCTGGTCTTTCATCAGGATGTAGTGCGGAGCCCCGCTCGAAGCGATGACGATATCCACCTGCGGCAGCGCGGCCACGAAGCCCGTGTAGGGCACCACTTCGCCGTCGAAGACCCGGGCCATTTCCTGGGCGCGCTCCTCGGTGCGATTGGTCACCAGGATTCGCGACGCCCCGCAGCGGTGCAGGTGACGCGCCGCCGCCTCCGACATCTTCCCCGCCCCCACCACCATTACCGTCTTGTCGCGGAGCTGGCCGAAGATCTCCCGCGCCAGCTCCACCGCCGCGAAGCTCACCGATACCGCGCTGGACCCGATGTCGGTCTCCGTGCGCACGCGTTTGGCCACGTTGAACGCGCGCATCAGCAGGCCGTCCAGAAAGCCGCTCACGGCGCCCTCGGCGCGCGCGACCTCCCATGCGGACTTGAGCTGGCCGAGAATCTGCGGCTCGCCTACCACCATGGAGTCCAGACTGGACGCCACGCGGAACAGATGCTGGATCGCCGCGCGGTCGTCGAAGTGGTAAAGATACGGGCTGATCCACTCGCGGGAGACCAGGCGCACCTCGGCCAGGAACTCGTCCACGTCGCCGGCCGCGTTGTCGTCGGCGGTAACGGCGATCTCCACACGGTTGCAGGTGGACAGAATCAGGCCCTCCAGAAAACCGGGGCGCCGCTTGAGCGCGTGCAGGGCCTCCGGCAGGGAAGCCGCGTCGAATGCCAAGCGCTCGCGCACCTCCACGGGCGCGGTAGTGTGGTTCAGCCCTGTGATGGAGAACTTCATCGTGGAAACACGGACCGCAGGCCCACATGCGCCGCCCAGGTGAGCGCCGAGCAGCAGAGCACGGCAATGGCCATCACCGCGGCCTTCCGGCCACGCCAGCCCGCCGTGGCGCGCAGAAAGACCATCATCAGGTAGAAGAGCCACGTCAACAGGGCGATGCCGATGCGCGGATAGGCGAACCAGCGCGGGCCGCTCTCGATGAAAGCCCAGGTGGTGGCCGCGATCACGCCCAGCGTGATGAACAGAAAGCCGAAGTTCATGGAGTGCGTGATCAGCCCGTCGAGGGTGGCCAGCGGGGGCAGCCGGTCGAAAAACGTGCCCGGCCGTTTCCGTTTGAGCTGCCTCTCCTGAATCAGGTAGAAGATGGACGCGACGGCAGTGATGAGCAGCCCGGCGTAACCGAGCAGGATCATGAGCACGTGCACGAACAGCCAGGCGTCCCGCACCCGCCGGTCGGCCCAGGTAGCCACCGGCGCCTCCATGGAACCGATCATGGCGAGCAGAAACACCACCGGGAAAATGAAGACGCTGAGGCTGTTAAACCGGTATCGCCAATCCACCAGCAGGAAGGCGAGCGCCATGAGCAGCGCGCACAACGACGACGTTTCCAGAAAGTTACTGACCGGCAGGTGGCCCAGCGACCGGGTCATCTCCACGATGGAAACGACGTGCAGGATCACGCCGGTGTAGAACGCGCCGATGGCCACGCGAAATAAGCTGGTGCGCCGCAAGCTGATCACCAGAATGGCATGGAGCAGGCCCACGGAATAGCACACCGCCGCCACCCGGAGCCAGAAAACACCCATGTCGTGCATTGGTATCAGTATAGAGCGCTGGGGGCTTGGCCGCCGTGACGCCGGGGGCGCCGTGACGCCGGGGGCGCCGTGACGCCGGGGGCGCTCGATCTATTCGCCGCCGTACCGGGACAGATCCGTGGTTGCTGCCTCGGGGGCGCGCTATGAATCCTCGATTCCGATCGTCGAGGCTGAACTGACAAGCAGAGCGCGAGCCTAAAGCCAATTGATCTGGCAGCCCGGGCGTGCCCGGCGTAATGCGCTCGCAAAGTCAAGCTCTACGTTCTCGATCCCTCTGAGCGGTCCATGCTGAGGATGAAACCGAAGCGTAGCTCTGCGTTTCTCCAAGCCGATAAGAAGCGCGGGGAGGTTCAGGATCTTCCGCTCGTCTTGCCAGACCTTATTCAGCTCACCGAGGGACACATCGCAGGTCAGTTCTCCGCTAACCGCCGCACCCGTCCACCGGTAAACCACGGCCTCCTCGAACTCGAGCCATGCTGTGCCAGCGGCAAGCCGGCTGGACGCGCTGGCCAGCGAAGAGAGGGACAGGAATTCCTGGGACTCCGGATCGAGTAAAGAAATGTCCTCGAGAGTGATCCCAGCCAACTCGATCTCTCGCAACAACTCGCCCATCTTCCGATATGCTGCTACGCCACCCTGCTCCGGGACAACAGGTGAGGCGATCACCAGCCGCCAATAGTCCTGATCTGGCAAATGAATCCAAAACATCGCCTCCACGGGAAAACCCCGCCGGTCGAGTTCGCCCAGAAGATTCGCGCCATCGCTGATAAGTTCTTCTACCAGTTTCGTTTTAACCATTGCAGCACTCCATGGCCGGGGTCGTTAATGGCGGTCAGAATTTCCTCCGCCTGCCTTTGTCCGCGGTTTTGATACCTGGTCTCTTCAGTCCAGTCCTTCACTGCGGCCCAATTTGCTCTGAAGATCGCGTCCGCCCCCGCCTCCTGTTCAAAAGCCAATCCGAGTCCGGCGCCATCCAGCAACTTCGGGATGTCGTGTACGTAATACCGCGCCGCCTCTCTGGGAGGAAAATCGTCCTGGTTAGTCTTTCGGGCAATGCAGGCCTTTAACGCACACTCCACGGCATAGCCGGCAACATAATATGCGCACGCATACCGCCCAGCTTTGAGCAGTGCATCAGCATCGCTCAATCTCTCGACGGCCAGCGCCTGGAATTCAAATCGATTCATCCTCGCCATCAGGATATCGCACCGCTCGGCAGCAGGCGATCAAAGAACGTAGCCGGCCGTTTCCGTGAGCTGCCTCTCGTGCGGGGCCACGCCCGTATAGAAGGCGCCGATGGCCACGCGGAATATGCTGGTGCGCCGCAGGCTGATCACCAGAATGGCATGGAGCAGGCCCACCGAGTAGCAGACCGCCGCCACCCGGAGCCAGAAAACACCCATGTCGTGCATTGGTATCAGTATAGAGGAGGCTACTCACCTGCGGTCAGCTACCGCGGCGAAAACACCCAGCCCATAGTGCCGTCCAATTCCGGCCAGCACGGGGCCATGAACGGCATCTCGAAATCGCACCTCCACGTGATACCGAGGGTAGTTGTCCTTGCGAAGGTGTTGGGGCACCCGAATCGAGCCGGCTCCGCCAGTTCCGCTCCACAATGGCGCCGACTGAAACGCGAGCGCCTCGATCGTCTCCGCTTTGTATCCGGCCATCTGGAACGCCCGGAGAAGCAGGCCCTCTGTCTTGGGCACGGAAATCGTCCCGCGCACCGAGTTGTGCCCGTGCAGGATCACGGGGGTGACGCTGCGCCACACGCGACTCTGCGGGGTGTAGTGTCGGATGACGCGATCGTTCACGGGCGGGGCCAGAGAACCGACCGCCCGTAGATCCTCGCCGGTCAGCGCGATCCCAGGGAGCCGCGCGCCAAGCAACTCAATCGCCCGCCCCGTTCCAGTCATCGGCTCGCAGAACATGACGCGCCGGATCCCTCCGTCTGCGTGCGCATGTCCAATAGAGGGCAGGGGCACGAACGACATCCTGTGCGACGCATCGCCGCCCTCGATGCCATGCCCCAACACATAGGCATTCAGATCTTCACCGAAACTCTGGCCGCGCAGAATCTCGCCCGCGGCATGCCGCATCCACGCCGCCACTTCCATCGCGTCGTGCCAGGGCTTCTTCATCGGCTCGCCATCGGGGTCAAGAAGGTCGAAGGCAACCCACGGTACGCCAGCCGAGCCCTGCCGGACGTAGCGCTGAAATCGGTAAACAGTCGGTCTGGTGTCGGTGTCAACTCCTTCGCCGGTTGCGCGTGCCGTGAAGCGCGCGTAGGTGGACTTCAGGTCTTCGGGCAAGCCTGTGACTACTCCTTCATCGCTCGGCTCTCCGCCGCGCAGGCCGAACCCTGCCGCACATGTTCACGCCGCGGCGTCGCAACCGTTACTCTGCACTGGCGCCATGAGGCCAAGGCCGAGGAAGCGCCCGTCGCCGATTGTCAGGGGACCAGAGATTTCATCAGAAAACGCAATCTCCACGTGCCAAAGCCGGTGCTTTGAAAAACGCGTTCCCTCCGCAAACGCCTCGACGCGTTCGCCGTTCGACTCAAACGGCTCGCGCTGGACCCGGATTTCCTCAGCGCGCGCTTGCACTCCCGCATGCCGTAATGCTTGAACGACGGCACCACCGGCCCGGGCACATTCCGAGGCGCGTTCCTGGCCGCCCTTGACTTCGTCCAGTCTGCGATCAGGATCTATGCGGCGGCGCGCTGCCGAATCCGGCAGTGCCGCGGGAGTCACCGTGCGCCAGCAACGATGACCTTTACGATTGCCGACACCGTAATGATCTAGCATCCCCCCGCCGTCCTCGTCCGCCGCCGGCGTGATCACCGTATTTCGATCTGCAAGCTCTAACCCCGAAAACGCCCACTGCACATCGTCGGCGCTCAGCGGCGAGCCCGGAGGCACCTCGATCACTACACGCCGAATCCTGCGGTCAGCGTGAGGATGCCCAATCGAGGGCAGCGGCAGTATCCTGACTCGATCAGAGGCGGGAATGTCGTCGGAGCCGTCCATCTTGCGTCCCACGAGGACACGCTCGATCTCGGCGCGCTTTGACGGCAAAGCGGAGCATAGGCGAGCCACGGCAGGATCCCGGAGTAACTCGACGAGTCGCGCGATCTGCGCCAGAGGCCACGCGACGAAATCAGCCTCTTCCGAACGTTTGCGCAGTTCGAAAGCGCAACGCCGAGCCGGGCTGTCGTATGCAGTCGAGGCAAACTGGGGCATCGGACTCTTCGTGAACACCTGCGTTGTGCTCCGCCCCCTTCTCTCCCCGTGAAAGCGCCGACCAGATTCACGGTAACGATCTTCGAGACTCTTCAGCGATCCCGGCACCGGGCATTTCAGGGCGACACCATTGCCGCCTAATGAGGGCCGATGGACGGTGCCTGGGTATGCAAACAGTTGTTCCTCCGGTAGATCTCCGTCCAATACTTCACCCCAAGCGCACGCGAAATCAACGCCCCGACCGAACTGATACAGCCGCTCGGCCAGAGCACAAATCACGGGTGCGTGCCGCGCGCTGTCCTCGTCCTCTTTGAATGTCCACACGTATCTGAATGGACTTGCATCATCGAACAGCCGTGGCTTGAAGACCTTCTGGCTGCCGCGAATCTCTGCGATGCGGCTTGGGTCGCCGCCGACGCTATCCAGGTCGTTGTTCGGGACATACAAGGTCACAGTGTGCCCATCGTGTTTTCGGGGAGCCGCAATCAGGGGAGGATCAAGTTCCTCGATCCATGCAAGCGCCTGGCGGTCCGCACTTTCAAGGGGACCACTCAGCCCGGCTCCCGCGACTAGCGCCTGAAACAGTCGTGCCGGTGCAGGGGGCCACTCGCCAGCACCGTGGTAGCGGGCCTCGTGAAGCCGTACCGAGATTACCAGGGAGCGCGTCATACACTATCCGGCTGCCGGTGCTTCCTCTTGCTCGCCTTTCTTGGCCAGCAACTCCTTGGCCTTGGCGATGTTGAAATCGTAAACAAGGCTTTTCGGCCATTTGCCTTTGAAGTGATCTGCGGCCTCCTTCATGTACGCCTTGATGATTCCGTCGGCATTCACGAAGTTGATTCTCTGCGGATCGCCGCGGCGAGGCAGCGCGTGCCAAAGGTCATCGTCAGTACGCGCATACCGGAGCAGGCAGCCTTCGCGCAGAAAGAGGTCCATCTCTTGAGTTGCCGCCAGCAGCGTCAGGCCAAGAAGATACTGGCGCACGTAATTCGTCTCAGTTTCATTTGTGTCCTTATCGCCACCCCGCAGGCCGCGCAAGGCTAGAAGATTGACTGTTACTTCGCGCTCAATCCGGCCCTTGACAAGCACGCCACCCAGAACGCGGGCGTCGGGGTTGGGAGCGCCATTATCGCGGTATTTGGGGATCTTCGTTTTGCGAAACGTTGCGGGTGCATCCTGTAGTCCCTTCACGGACAGGTCAACCTTCTTCTTATCCGCCTCTTTCTTCAGGTCCGCCTGCTGCGTTTCATCCAGCTTCTTCCACACGGAAGTGAACTGCGCGGCAGAGTGGAGCACTTCGACGTCCCACGCGCGGATCAGCGACCTCACAAGTCGGGGCCGCTTCTCACCGGTTCCGCCGCGCGAGTCCCATACGCCAAACACGAGCGAGGTGGGTGCAATAGCACATAGCGGGGCCGCGTTGCCTTGCTTCAACTGCTTAAAGGCGTCGGCGGCTAACTCCGCGAGGTCAGGCGACGATTGCACGGTTGCGTCGGCCGCTCGATGAGGCAAATCGAAAATTGAAACCGTCGTGCCGTTGTTGATCTTGATCTCGATCTGCGGAACAAGATCGGCCAACGGTCCGCCCTCACTAAACAGCGGTTCCATGCGATTTGCCTGCGACCCGATGCTATCGACGGTCGCCACCTTGGTCCCGTCTGAGAGTGGGTCAATGTTGTATCCGATGTCCGCGTATGTTGGAGGGAAAACGATTCCCAGATCGCTTTCGATCGCCTCAACGGGTAGCAGTTTCTGTTTGAGATGCAGCGCCACCGCGCCCTTCGGATCGGTCGCCCACTGCTCTAGCAGTGCGTTCGTCAATGGCAACACTTGTTCTTCCGACATTTTCAGATCTCTCCCTCAGCGAAGTTGACAACCTTGTTCTTGCCAGAAAAAGCAAACTTAAACCTGAACATTCGGAGCGGCACGCCAAAGCGGGAGCCCGACAGTGCCGACCGCGCAAGTAACGGACTGAGTAATTCGCCCCAAGCAGCGTAGCGCACTAGTTTCAGTTTCCCTTCCTCGTCCCTATCAAGAAGCGGTCGCGCATGTTCCAGTCCGATCACCGCCAACATCTCCACAACCGGGGACGACGCTATGAGGTGTTTCTGATCGTTGGGTGAATACCCCGCTTCGAGCGCCGTCCATGCACCGCGCGGGTCGAAGTTGAAACTGCCCCCCATCGGAGTCAGAACGTCAAAGGGGCGTTCGGCGAGGGCACAGGGGTCTTCTTTCCAAAGCGTGTGGATACCCTTCGTTCTCACCTCACCCAACTTCTGGCTTTTGCGCGGCTTTTCCCGCGTCCCCACTAGCATGGATCGGGCGATTTGGGCAGCGCTACGGGGCCCAGCGTAAAGCTTGAAATCGTCCCTTGAGGAGCCGTCCGCCCAATGCGTGATGTCCAGCCATTTGCCGGAATATGTGAGGCGGACAGGCAAGGTCAGAGTATCCGCCTTGCGCGCGGGAAAGCAGTCCGAATGTACCGGACCGTCACTCCGCGCCTCCTCCCCCTCATCGACTTCTGCGACCTTTTTCGCCTTCTTCTTCTGCGGCGGGTCTTCGTAGCCTGGCGGGGCGATGCGTCGCAGTTGGGCGCTAGACAGGAATTCAAGGACTCTCTCGAACGGGTTTCTGTCTCCGTCGGCGCGCAGCACGAAGCGGGCGCTCGGAGCATTAGTCCAGTCAAAGCCTCCTGCCGCCGAAGGGCAAAGGACATTGGCCGCCTCAAGAAATCCGAGCGACGCCAGGACCTGGCCCGGATTGAACAAGTCGACTGGGATGGAAGCCGTGGTCATGCGTCTTCCGTGCGGACGACAGCTACGGTCCGAGTATCACGCGCATCATTGTCCCGCGAAGCCCGCTGATCGACGGAGCGCAACAAGGATTCCCACCACGCCAAGCCCCATGGCCCCCAGCGTTGCTGTAACTTCTCGAAGCGGAGGGCGATGCTCTTCGCATACGGCCCAAGGACCGAGGGCGGATAATCATCGCATCCAAGGGTTTCAATAAAGGGTCTTGCGTATCCGTGATGAGCGGCTATCACGTGCAACGCCAAATCCCGGAGATCCTCAGGCAGACGCTGCAACCGCTCATGCGTTCCGACGGAGATAATCGAGCCGAACTCGTGGCGATAGCCGTCCAGCAAGGCATAGTTGATTGGACCCTCGGTCTTCGCCCAGGCGTCTTCGCCGTGCGGCGCGTTGAACGCGCGCTGCCATCGGCGGGCGCGTTTGCCCTCGTCGTGCAAAAAAGCGGCGGTACAGAGCATCTCCTCGTACTGTTTCGGAAGGCCGAGGCTCTTCGCCAGTGCCCAAGCCCGCTCCTCTACCCAGCTCCGATGCTCTTCGAGTACCTGGCGGTGACCGGCAGACCGGTCCTCCTCGTTCGCCGCGTCGTTGCGCCATTTCTCCACGATGAGGCAGCGGAGCGGCTCGCCATCGTCGGCCACCTCGACGGCAAATCGCAGCCGCTCCCGCCACTCCTTGTCTACAGGAGCGCTTTGCCCGGCTGCTCCGACGCGCACGCGGAATCTGATGACTGGGCCCTCCAGCTTTGCGCCGCCTGCGTCTGGCATCCAAGACTGGCCGTCATCAGCGGTTCGGGGAGGAGTTGTTTCCTTGTTGTCGAGTAACCCTTCTTTCAAACCGGCGATCCGGGCATCGATAACGACCGTCGCGCCGGCGAGGACGGATAACAGTTCCTCGCGCCCATCCTTGTCCGGGTCGAGGTCCTTAAGGCAGAGCACGTTGCGGAGATCTCCGCTTCTAGTGAGCACAATGGCCGCCACGTCTTCCCTGTGATGGCGCCGACCCGATTCGTCAGACTCAGCCCCCGGCTCGGCTCCAGTCAGAAGCGCTCTTGCCCGCGCTGAGAGCCAGTTTGCGACACGGAAGGTCTCGGTCTCAAGCGCCTCGCTGGTGTGCGGCGGAGCTGCTTCGAAGAATGCCTCCACTTCATGCTTTGTAGCGGCCATCTTCACAGGCGGTCGTTCCTGAAGACGGCTTCTGGCGAAGATGTCGCCCACTTCATGCTTTGTAGCGGCCATCTTCACAGGCGAGCCCTCGCGGACCGGCAGGTACGTTCGCCACACGATCTCGGTCTGCGGAGGGTCGTCTTCAATCCAGCCCCGCAGCCACGGATCAATCTCTGGGCGGCCCGGGTGGGATTCAAGTGAGGTCGTCGCCCAAGCGCCGACCACTGCGCCTGTGAGCGCCGGGCGCAGCGGTGCGGGCGTGGTCGCGGCATCGAGTATTTGTCGTACCTCGGGAGATCGTTCGGCCCTTTCGTTCAGGTCCCGAATGGCACCGGTGCTGGCATCTGCGGTACTACCGTTCCAACAGAGAAGCTCCAGCGGTTTCCGCAATGCTCGCTGCGTGGCGATCGCTGCCTCGTGCTTTTCAGCCGACTTCCTCTGCTTGTCGTCGCGCTCTTGGGACTTCTTACTTAGCGCTTCTTGAGTTCGTTTGTCAGGCTCCGGCTCCGGCTTGACAACGAAAAGCACATCCGCACCACCGGGAACGTCCCCCCGGCGGTTCACGCGACCAAGCCTCTGAACCATGCGTTCCCACGTCACCAGATCACAAACCATACAGTCGGCATCGAGATCTACGCCCACTTCGGCCGCAGCAGTCGCGAAAATAAATGCCGACAGTCTCCGCTGGACCGTCTTTCCCGCAACAAAGCCGAGGCTTTCGAGACGCTTTGCTGCATCCTGGCGCTCGAACACGCGTCGGCCGCCCACGAAGAGTTCGGATTCAATCCCCACGGCCTGTGTGCCCGCTTTCCTATCGCCGCGAGCACGTCGCTCGATTTCCTCCTTGGTCCTCACCGCGTCCTCCCGCTTGTCGCAGAACACGATGCAGCGGATCGGTCGTTTGGCGTCGTTGGTGAGTTCCCAGGCTTTCTCTGCCAGTACGGATACGAGATCCTCGCCGCTCTGCAGATCGCGGACAGTTACTCGTTTCGGTGCCGTCAATCTGCGGTCGATTTCGGGGTGCTTGAGATCCTCTTGGGTGAGGCGAAAAGCCGTCGTTGCACCGCCTCCGCGCCCCGTAGCAGAGAGCGACATCAGCCTGAACGGCGGAACGAAGGCTTGCAGCGCCGTGTCTCGTGGCCCGAAGAGGTCAGTACCATTGGCAATATCTCCGAGAAGTTTCTCGAACGAGGGCACGAGATGCGCTTCATCCAGCACGACAAGGGTATCGGCTCCAAGCAAGCCTGCGTGGTACGGTCGCATCTTTCGCGAAACACCGTAGCCCTGAAAGAGAAGACGTGACCCGATCATATCCACGGTGCCGACGATAATGGCCGGAGTTGCCGGGTCATCGAGCCATTTCCGATTGTCCACGTATTGACCGCGCAAGGTAGAAACAGGCAGGGATCGGTCAGCAATGCCAAGCCGCTTCTTAACCTCGGGCGCTTGCTCCACAAACGCCCGCAGGCCGAGGGCGACTTTGGTGGCCTGATCGACTACTGCCCGGCGGTCAACGACGTATGCGATTCGCCGCGGCAGCTTGGCACCCAAGGCACGGGCCACAAGCCAGATCGCCATAACTGAGGTCTTGCCAAGGCCCGTAGGCAGGTCAAGAGCCGGCCGAAGCTTACCATTCCGAAACTCGTCGAGAAGCGTCAGTTGCCATGGGAACGGGGTATCTTCGCTCCTTAGCCCAAGCGCTTGAGACAACCACTTCGCCGCGATTTCCCCGTTTTCGCCCATGCTCAAGATCCTTGTGGCCGAAGTCCATACCCGCGCGACCGTTCGCGGTTGTCCGCGTGCTTGCCGCGCAGCGTGCTCACGGACAATCTGGTGCCAGGGGCTGAGCAGTCCGACAGCGCGGCGGCGAGCGGATCGTCAGCCGGCAATTCCGCGATCCTGCGTTGAACCCCCTCCGCCTCTTCCGTCGCCTGATCCACCACCACCCGGCGATTCACCACCCATACCAGCCGCCGCAGAATCGCCTCCCGCTGTCCGTGCCGCAGACTCCAGGCCGGCGAGATCAGCCAAACTTGCAGGATCGCCGTTTTCCCCGAGCCCGTCGGAAGAGCAAGGGAATCGGGCCAGCGGCCTGCCGCAATGTTGCGGAACAACCGCGCTTGCCACGGATATGGCGAACGCCCATCCGCAAGCCGCGGAAAGTAGTCGGCGAAAAACCGTTCAGGCTCGGTCACATTCCAGCCATGACGCGCGCATCGCACGATGAACAATCGGCTTTATCACGGAGCTCCCAAATCATATCAGAGACAAAAACCGAAAACCACGGTAATCCAAGAGCGAAGCTTGCGGTGAAGCCGCGAGCCTCGCTTGGGGCCAGCGCCAGTCAACGCTGTCAAGAGACGCCACCAATGTCAGCCATGTCGAGCATAGTCGGGCGGCGGCCAGAAGCGCCACTCAACGCTGTCGAGACACACTACCAATGTTGCGGAGCCGACACGCCGGTGGAGCTGCTCGATGCCGTCGTCCCAATGGAGCAAGACCACACCAGGCAGTATAGCCCGCGCGTCGGTACCGCGGAGAGCCGAAACCAGCGAGGGCACCCTCGCTGGCTCAGCCACGACGAGAAACAGTTGCATATCTTTCTGTCCCTTCTCGCGCCGCTCGGAGTTATACTGGCGTTGGCTAAGAGGGCCAGCTTCGGTTGGCGCTTGTGCTCGAGGGGGGCCGCCAGCCTGCGGTGCCCCTCGAATGTCTTCATGATGAGATTGTATGCGTTGCCCGTTCCCAAATCAAGAAGATTCGTTACGGGCTAAAGGGCTTCATTCGTAGGCGCCCAATTGAAGTTTGATGTGGGATCGGGCAGTGGCCCATCCGTCCGCCGATTCGCCTGCAGTGAAGCCCCTTTGTTTTCAATCGTTCACAACAGTCGGAGCGCCGCACCCATGCGCACCTCGTACCTCGTCTGCTACGACATCTCCGACGACCGCCGCCTCCGCAAGGTCTTCCAGACCATGCGCAATTTCGGCGATCACCTCCAGTACTCCGTTTTCGAGTGCCAGTTCACAGCCATGGACCTGGTCCGCTGCCGCGCCCAGCTCGGCGCCATCATCAACCACGCCGAAGATCAGGTGCTGTTCGTCAGCCTCGGTCCCGCCGAAGGCCGCGGCGATCGCGTAATCACCGCGCTCGGCAAACCCTACACCAATTTCGATTCGCCCTGCATCGTCATCTAATACCATGAGCGCCCAACCCCTCCCCCAGCCCATTGCGCCTCGCGACCCCGACTACCTCCCGGCGCGCATGGTGAACGAGTTCGTCTACTGCCCCCGCCTCTTCTACTACGAGTGGGTCGACAGCCTTTTCCGCGCATCCGCCGATACGCTGGAAGGCGCCGTCCAGCACAAGCGCGTCGACCGGCCCACCTCCATGCCGCAGTCCGCCGAGCCGCCGGACGAGACGATTCACTCGCGCTCGGTCACCCTGTCCAGCGAGAGACTGCGCGTCATCGCCAAACTGGACCTGGTCGAAATTGAGGACGGCGCCGTCACGCCGGTCGACTACAAGCGCGGCAAGCCTCGTTCGACGGGTGACGATCTTTCACTCTGGCCAGCCGACCAGGCGCAGCTTGCCCTTCAGGCCATTATTCTCCGCGAGAACGGCTATCGCTGCGACGAGGCCGTCGTTTACTATGCGGCAACCCGCCAGCGCGTCCGTCTTGCTATCACGCCGGATGTGGTTGCCGGCGCCGAGGCGGCCGTAACCGCCGCGTGGACCGCTTCGCGCGGGTCGCTGCCGCCACCGCTGCAGGATTCGCCCAAGTGCCCCGGTTGCTCGCTGGTCGGCATCTGCCTCCCGGATGAAACCAACGCTCTGCTGGCGCGCGAGCGCGTGTCCGATGACCAGCTTCACCTGTTCGCCGGCTCACCGCCACGCCGGCCGCCTGCGCGAGAGGTGCGCCCGCTGGTGACGCCACGCTCCGAACGGCGCCCGGTTTATCTCAACACGCAGGGCCTCCGGGTCGGAAAATCGGGCGAAGTGCTCGACGTCCGCGAGAAGGACAAGACCCTCCAGGAGATCCGCATTGGCGAGATCTGCCAGTTGAATCTGATGGGCAATGTGCAGGTCTCCACCCAGGCCGTCCAGCAGCTCTGCCAGAGCGAGGTGCCCATCTGCTACTTCTCACAAGGCAGTTGGTTCTACGGCCTCACTTCCGGCATGAGCACAAAGAATGTGTTCCTTCGCCGGGAACAATTCCGCCTGGCCGACCAGCCCTGGTTCGCACTGCGGCTCGCCCGGCAGCTCGTCGCCGGCAAGATCCGCAACCAGCGGACAATGCTGCAGCGGAATCATATCGAACCTCCCGCGGAGGCGCTGGCCGGTTTGAAGCGCATGGCCGAAGTTGCCGAGCGCGCGCGGGAACTCGACGAGCTCCTCGGCATCGAGGGCAACGCCGCACGCATTTACTTCGGGAACTTCGCGGGCATGCTGAAGCTCGAAGAACCAGAGGAGGCTTCCCTGGTCACGTTCGACTTTACCGGCCGTAACCGGCGCCCTCCGCGCGACCCGGTGAACGCCTTGCTCTCGCTTGCCTACAGCCTGCTCGCAAAGGAACTCACCGTGGCCTGCTACGCCGTGGGATTCGATCCTATGCTTGGCTACTACCACCAGCCGCGATATGGGCGTCCCGCCCTCGCTCTGGATCTGATGGAGCCGTTCCGGCCCCTCGTCGCCGATTCCGCCGTCCTCAGCGCCATCAACACACGGATGGTGACCACCCGCGACTTCGTGCAGGCGGGGCCAGGAGTGGCTCTCAACCCACCTGGCCGGAAGGGCTTCTTCCGGGCATTCGAACTGCGCATGGACACGCTGGTAACACACCCCATGTTCGACTACCGCGTCAGCTATCGGCGGCTGCTGGAAATCCAAAGCCGGCTGCTCGCGCGCGTGATCGAGGGAGAACTCACCGAATACCCGGCGTTTATCACGCGATAGCAGACGCGAGCGCCCGCGTGATTCGCCAAACCCCATCGCCGCTCGCGAAGGAATAGAATGAAGCAGTTGCGCCTGCCAAACGCCGGCCACATTGGACCGGCGTGGAATGTTCAGCAAGGCTGCTCGCAAAGCGGGCCGCAGGTATTTGATAATCGAATAGGTTAGACGGGCGGCTAATTCACCGACGCGCGCGTCGGTGCCTCATTGAAGCTCGGACTGGCACTTCGATGAGCGCGTATTCCCGGAGAATTCACCGACGCGCGCGTCGGTGCCTCATTGAAGCGCCACCATGTTGATGACGACCATCTTCGCGTTCACAATTCACCGACGCGCGCGTCGGTGCCTCATTGAAGCGCCACCATGTTGATGACGACCATCTTCGCGTTCACAATTCACCGACGCGCGCGTCGGTGCCTCATTGAAGCAAGTCCACGGCGTAGAAGATTCCGGGCCGGCGGCCAAATTCACCGACGCGCGCGTCGGTGCCTCATTGAAGCCCATGCCAGGACCTCAGCCAAGCCGGAAAGCGCGCAATTCACCGACGCGCGCGTCGGTGCCTCATTGAAGCAAGAATCTTAGCTCGGGCGCACGTTGTTTATCGCAATTCACCGACGCGCGCGTCGGTGCCTCATTGAAGCTTCAGCGCCGTCCCCACCCAACCACAGGGGCAGCGCAATTCACCGACGCGCGCGTCGGTGCCTCATTGAAGCCACTCACGGTGGAGTTACCGGAAAACAAGATGACTAATTCACCGACGCGCGCGTCGGTGCCTCATTGAAGCGCTAAAGATCGCCAGCACCTGCGGGCGGTTCGCCGGAATTCACCGACGCGCGCGTCGGTGCCTCATTGAAGCCCCGCCTTCTGGCTCCCGTTTCGCGCACTTTGAACAGAAATTCACCGACGCGCGCGTCGGTGCCTCATTGAAGCTGAGCGAGCGGAGCCTGGCGGCAAAACAGTATCTGTAATTCACCGACGCGCGCGTCGGTGCCTCATTGAAGCCACCTGGTGGAGTCCGTGCCGACGCGCGGGAAGTTGAATTCACCGACGCGCGCGTCGGTGCCTCATTGAAGCGGCGTTGCAGAACGGCGGCCGCCAACGCGCTGCGCAATTCACCGACGCGCGCGTCGGTGCCTCATTGAAGCCAGACGACCGCGAACAATGGAGCCCTCTGCATCGAAATTCACCGACGCGCGCGTCGGTGCCTCATTGAAGCTTCGATGCGGCCGCCGCCGCCAACCAGGCTGTCGAGAATTCACCGACGCGCGCGTCGGTGCCTCATTGAAGCATCGTGCGCCTCGTAGGTCTGCATCTTCAAGCCAGGAATTCACCGACGCGCGCGTCGGTGCCTCATTGAAGCGGAGACTCGCGCGGCGACGGTTACGACTGGTTCAGCGAAATTCACCGACGCGCGCGTCGGTGCCTCATTGAAGCGTGGGGACGCCGGGCCTCATCAACAACCCCGCCGTTAATTCACCGACGCGCGCGTCGGTGCCTCATTGAAGCAGCATGAGATTCCCGCTTCCAATATCGCTTCCCTGCAATTCACCGACGCGCGCGTCGGTGCCTCATTGAAGCGGCATCAGCGTCTTCCTCTGCGCGCCCCCAAACTGAATTCACCGACGCGCGCGTCGGTGCCTCATTGAAGCTGGGAAATCCTCAGCGCGCTTCCCGGCGGCGGCCCAATTCACCGACGCGCGCGTCGGTGCCTCATTGAAGCAGGGGCGTCTGGTGGCGCAAGCGGTGGTGGCGTAAGCAATTCACCGACGCGCGCGTCGGTGCCTCATTGAAGCCTCGGATTGTCGTCGAAACACGGACCTGCCTGCCCGCAATTCACCGACGCGCGCGTCGGTGCCTCATTGAAGCTACGAGTTCGCGGGCGTGCCGTTCGACTGCCGGTGGAATTCACCGACGCGCGCGTCGGTGCCTCATTGAAGCGTAGACTGGCCCTTTACCGTCAGCACCGGTTCTCAAATTCACCGACGCGCGCGTCGGTGCCTCATTGAAGCAGCCGTCGCGAGAGCTTCGTCCCGCTGCTGCTCGCAATTCACCGACGCGCGCGTCGGTGCCTCATTGAAGCCGCGACACGCCCTTCATCTACGTGTACGATCCCAACAATTCACCGACGCGCGCGTCGGTGCCTCATTGAAGCAAGCGCGACTCGACCAAGGCGGACGTGCTCACGCTTCAATTCACCGACGCGCGCGTCGGTGCCTGCGAAGGCATCTACAGCCAGTTCACGACATATTAAACCTCTATTCTCAGCGCCTTGGCTGTCCCAACCGCCGTCCTCAGGATCATTCTGTGCCTTGGAAGTCATGCCACGAACCAGCTGCGCGCTCTCCCGGCCGCGTCCGGCACAAGAACCGCGGGGATCGGGCCGATCACTGCGTCTTACCGGCTCCCCGCTACCGCCGAGCTCAGTGTCATCCGCGGCTGCGAAACGCGCCTCGGCCAGATTCGCCCGCAATCGCCACAGTTTTTCGCCCCTGCGTGAAACTGTGCCAAACGAACCCAGTCCCATTTCCGACCACCGCGCCTGGCCGCCGCAAGCCCGCGTACCACATTGGAATAGTCTCTCCTTGCGGCCCACCCGGCCGCGGAGAGAAAAGCCCCGCTCGCACGGGAGTCTGGCGCGAGCGGGCGATAATGGACGAGCGGCAAGAGTCAGGTTAAAAGACCAACGCTTCGATTTGCAATTGAAGCGGATTGGCTGCTTGCCATGCGAATACACGGCAGTCCCACTTCGTTTGAACACCTCGCGAGAGATGTTACGCATCCCCGCAGGGGACGAACCCCACCTGCCCTTCCCCGAGCCCAGGGCGAAACCTGAGACTCCCCCACCCACCGCCGCACTACCTCATCTCATGCACTTCGCCCTCGCCCTGCGCGCGCTTGCCGAAATCTGCGCGCGTCTGGACTCGCTGGTCGCGAGCGGCCTGGTCCCGCTGGCTTTGTTCATTATTCTGAACGGCCTGGACGACCTGGTGATTGATGCGGCCATCGCCTGGGCGTGGTGGAAACGGCGCCGCGCGAGCGCTCCAGCCACCGTCCTGCCCACCGCCGCGGCCCCCGAACAGCGCATCGCCATCATCGTCCCCCTGTGGAAGGAGGCCGCGGTTGTCGGCGGCATGGTGCGGCATAACATCGCCGCCATCCGCTACAGCCACTACGATTTCTTCATCGGCGCCTATCCCAACGACGACCCCACGCTGGAGGCTGTCCGCGAGCTGGAAGAGCGTTTCTCCAATGTCCATCTGGCCGTATGCCCGCACGACGGCCCCACCTCCAAGGCCGACTGCCTCAACTGGATCTTTCAGCGCATGCTGTTGTTCGAGGAGCACCACGGCATCCGCTTCGAAATCGTGGTGACGCACGATGCCGAGGATCTGATCCACCCCGACGCCCTGGCCGGCATCAACCTCTACTGCGGCGAGTTCGGCATGGTGCAGGTGCCGGTGCTTCCGCTGCCCACGCCGCTGGGCGACATCGTCCACGGGATCTACTGCGACGAGTTCGCCGAATACCAGACCAGGGACATTCCCGCGCGCCAGCTTCTGGGCAGCTTTCTGCCCTCGAATGGCGTGGGCACGGGCTTCTCGCGCGCCGCGCTGGAGCGCCTGGCCGAAACCAGCGGCAACCGCATCTTCGAGCCGGAGTGCCTCACCGAAGACTATGAGAACGGTTTGCGCCTGCATCGGCTCGGTTTCCGCCAGAGATTCCTTCTACTCCGCGGCGGGCGCGATGCGCTGGCCACGCGCGAGTACTTTCCGCGGACGCGCCGCGGGGCCATCCGCCAGCGCACCCGCTGGGTCACCGGCATCTGCCTGCAAAGTCAGGAGCGAAACGGCTGGCGCGGCCGTCCGCGCGATCTTTACTGGTTCTGGAGGGACCGCAAAGGCCTGCTGGCCAACCCGGTGAGCGTCCTGGCCAACGCGTTCTTCGGCTGGGGTGTCCTGCGCTGGGCGTCCGCGCACCTCACCGGCCAGGCGTGGCAGATAGGGCGAAGCGTCCTCCACCCCGCGCTCGTCGCCGCCGTTGTGATGCTGCTGTTGTTCCGCATGGGCGTGCGCATGTCCGCGGTATCGCGCTACTACGGCTGGCGCTTTGCCGCTCTGGCGCCGCTGCGAACGGTGTGCGGGAATTACATCAACGCCGCGGCCACATTCTCGGCGCTGTGGCGTTACGGACGGGCGCGGCTGCGCGGCGAGCCGCTGGTGTGGCTGAAGACGGAGCACGCTTATCCGTCGCGTCTGGCGCTGCTGGCGCACAAACGGCCGCTGTCGGAAATCCTCGCCGGTTCCGGCTATGTGACGGCGGAGCAGGTGGCCGCGGCCATGGCGTCGGGCGCGGGCGAGGAACACCTGGGCGAGTTCCTGGTCCGCGCCGGCAGCCTGAGCGAAGACGAATACTGCGAGGCGCTGAGCCTCCAGCAGGGTCTACCGGCGGGCCGCATCGCACTGCGGGACGTGCAGCGCCGCGCCGTTCGCACTCTGCCCCGGACGGTCCTCAGCGAGCTTCGCGTGTTGCCGTACCGGTTGCAGGAAGGCGCGCTGTTCGTGGCCACCGCGCGCGCTCCCGACGAGGCGGTGACTACGGCGATCCACCGCTTCACCCGCCTGCGCGTCCTGTTCCACCTCACCACCTCCAGCAACTTCCAGCAACTGGAGCGGGCGTTCGGACACGGCGGGCAGGCCCCTTCGCCACGCTATGCTGGAGACGATGCCTGACCGGCTTACCGCGCGCACGAAAGCGGGCGGGTGCGCCTCCAAACTCAGTCCGAAGATCGTGGACCAGGTGCTGGCGCGCATGCCGCGCCAGATCGACGAGCGCGTGCTGGTGGGATTCGACACCGCCGACGACGCCGGCGTCTATCGCCTCACCCCCGATTGCGCGCTGGTGCAGACCGTCGACTTCTTTACGCCCATCGTGGACGACCCATGGACGTTTGGCGCCATCGCCGCCGCCAACGCCCTCAGCGACGTGTACGCCATGGGCGGCAAACCGCTCAGCTCGCTCACCATTCTGTGCTGGCCGGCGCGGGGCGCCATCGACGAGCTGGAGGCCATTCTGCAGGGCGGGGCGGCGGTAATGAAGGAAGCCGGCTGCGTGATCCTGGGCGGACACAGCGTCAACGACGAAGAGGTGAAGTTCGGCTACGCGGTGACCGGAACCATCCGGCCGGACCACATCCTCACCAACGCGGGGGCGCGGCCGGGCGACGCGCTGCTGTTCACCAAGCGCATCGGGACCGGAGTGATCACCACCGCCCTCAAGCGCGGCATGGCTCGGGATGAGCACGTGGCCGCCGCCGTGGAACAGATGCGGACTCTCAACAACGCCCCCTGTGAGGCCATGCTGCGCTTCGACACGCACGGCTGCACGGACGTCACCGGTTTCGGCCTGCTGGGGCACGCCCGCGAAATGGCGCTGGCCAGCGGTGTCACCCTGGAAATCGAACACGCCGCCGTTCCGCTGCTCCCCGGCGCCGCCGAGTACGCGCGCGCGGGCGCCATATCCGGCGGTCTGGTCAACAATCGCGACTTCGTCGCCTCGTGCGTGGAAGGCGATGTTTCCGACGACCTGCTTTTCGACCCGCAAACCTCGGGCGGACTGCTCATCGCCATCGCCGAGAGCGACGCCGCCGGATTCGCGCGTGCCTGTCCATCCGCGGTTCGCATTGGCCGCGTGCTGCCGAAAGGAGCAAAGCCATTACGCCTGGTCTGAACGGGAACCCTCTCATCGTCGCGCTCGATTTCGAATCGGGCGCCCACGCGCGCGCGCTGGTGGAAGAACTGGGCGACGCCGTGAGCTTCTACAAGGTAGGCATGGAGCTCTACGCGGCCGAAGGCATCCCGTTCGCGCAGGAGCTGATGCGCGCCGGCAAAGAGGTGTTCCTCGATCTGAAGCTGTACGACATCCCGGAGACGGTGAAGCGCGCGGTGGCCCGGCTGGCCGAGACCGGGGTGCGCTTCCTCACCGTGCACGGCAGCAGCCCGATCATGAAAGCGGCGGTGGCGGGGCGCGCCGGTGCGCCTCTCAAATTGCTCGCGGTCACCGTGCTCACCAGCTTCGACCAGCAGGATCTGGCCGACCTCGGCTACCCCTGCGAGGTGGGTCATCTGGTGGACCTGCGTGTGCGCAAAGCGGTGGCGGCGGGATTCGACGGCATGGTCTGCTCCCCGCTGGACGCCGCGCGCGTGCGCACGCTTGCCGGCGCCGACAAAGTGCTGGTGACGCCGGGCGTGCGCTCGCAATCGGCCGAGGCGGGCGATCAGAAACGAGTGGCCACGCCCGCCGAGGCCATTCGCGCCGGCGCCAATTACCTGGTCATAGGCCGGCAGGTGACGCGGGCCGCAAGCCCGCTCGAAGAAGTGCGCCGCATCCTCGCCGAGATTCACCGTCCATAAACAAACGCGCCATAAGGTCAATAAGCAACTTCAATCGACGTCCGGGCGAGGGCTCGCATCTATCCTCTGCAATGGGGACCCCGCCGGTCTCCTCATCGGTTTCGGAACACAACGCCACGCTGCGACGCTCCCCGGACTGAGCGGCAGTCCCAGCCCTAATACGAGGAGGGAACGACATGAGGAGCAGTGTGTTTCGCCGGTCGATTCGATTGCTGCCGATCGCGGCGGCGTTGGTAAGCGCGCAGACGAACCCATCCGTGGAGTTGCGCGGAGAGCTGCGTGAGGAGGGGAACTCCCGCCGGAACATCGAGCTGCGCGTCGAGCTGCATGATGCACACGGCGTGCTCGCCGCTGCCGTGCCGGCCTTGCCGGACGGGCGGTTCACCGTTTCCGGAATTGCGGCTGGCGACTACGAACTGGTGGCGCTGAGCGGGGATGGGCGGGAGATCGCCAGGCAGCACGTGAGCGCGCGCGATTTTGCCAGTGGGTTGATTGTGAACATCCCCGGCGAATCCGGCGCGAGCGGCGAGAAGGCCCCCGGCGGCGTCGTGTCGGTGAACGCGTTGCGCCACCGCCCGGATCGGCGGGCCGTCAGCCTGCAGAAGAAGGCGATCGCCGCTCACCTGCGTAACGATCATGCCCGCTCGGTCGAGCTACTGCGGCAGGCGCTGGCGCGCGATCCCCTGTTTGCCTCCGCGCACTACCTGCTCGGTCTGGAGGACGCGCACAACGGCGACTTTGCTTCCAGCGCGAAGGAACTGCTCCGCGCGGTCGATCTGGACGGTTCTTCGGCGGCCGCCGAGGGAGCCTGCGCCGTGGCCCTGTTGAACCTGCACGAAGTGGAACGGGCGCGGGTGCACGCGGCAAGGGCCGTGCAGCTCGATCCGCGATCGCCGAAATACCGCTACGTGCTGGGCGTCTCGCTGATAAACGCGGGCCGCGCCAGCGAAGCGCTCCCGTACCTGCGTCAGGCCGCCTCTGGGATGCCGGAAGCGCGGGAACTCGCGTCTGTGGTGGAGGAGCGAATCGGCCAGAACTCGACCGCCGGGATTCCGGCCGGCCGGTAATAAGAAAGTCGTAACCCTGCAGCATTTCAGGGAATATACAACAATTTCGTGCTTTGTCCGACTGATATGTGAGGCCGGACGACCACGCACTGGGCGAACCAACTGCGCTGTGCCGGCGCAGAAGGTGTACGCACATGAGAGGTGCAGTCGGACTTCTCGCATCGGTGATGTTTGTCACGGGTGTGGCGGCCCAGTGGCCGCAGCAAGGGCAGGTTCGCGGACAAGGCCATAGGGAGCCTGGGGAAACGGCCGCTCTCGAGGGCCGTGTCAACGCTCATGGCGGCGACTGCAAAAACCTGCAGGTGGTGCTGGCCGATCAGTCCGGCAGCCAGATCGCCGCCGCGCAAGTGTCGCTCAACGGCACGTTCTCCTTCTCCGGTGTACCGCTGGGACAATATACGCTGCGCGTGTTGGACGGCAACAAGCTCATTTCCGAGAGGTACGTTTCCGTCGATGAACTGGTGGAGCAAGTGGATCTGGAGCTGCCCCGGGATCGCGGCGAAAACCAGAATGACGGCACCGTGTCCGTGTCCGAGCTGCAGCACAGAATCCCCGCAAAGGCGCTGAAGGAAGCGCAGAATGGCGAATCGGCGCTGCGCAAGGGGAACGTGGATGTGGCCATCGGCAATTTCGAGCGTGCGCTGGGAATCGATCCCGATTTCGCCGCGGTCCGCGAGGAGCTGGCCAACCTGTATTTGCAGAAGCATGACGACGCGCGGGCGGTTGTTCACCTTGAAGCGCTGTTGCGGCAGCGCCGTTCGTCGGTATGGGGCTGGACAAGTCTGTGCGCCGCCCACTTCCGGCTCGGGCAGGTGGCGGAAGCGGAAGCGGCGGCCCGGAGAGCTCTGGCTCTGGATGCGGCCCAGAAGACCAGCCGCTACGTTCTGGGCATCTCCCTGGCCTCTCAGGGCAAGAACCCGGACGAGGCGCTGGCCAGTTTACGCGAGACCTTTGCAAAATACCCGCGTGGGCATCTGGCGGCTGCGGAGATTCTGGCGAACAGGGGCGACATCGCCGGGGCGCGCGATGAACTGGAAAGCTATCTGGGTTCGCATCCGCCGGAGGATACGAGCGAGGTGAACGCCTGGCTGGCCCGGCATCCCCAGCCACGGGCCAGCGCCGCCGAGTCTGTCCCGGGCGCGAGGTAAGCGGCCGGCCCGGGGCGCGCGCCGTCAGTACGCGGACGCCGCCGCGTGTCCATCCTGTCCATCCGAAGCCGATCCGAGCCTTCCGGCCTCGCGCGCTATACTGGGGACCGGAGCCGCCGTGAAAATCCGAACTTTCCTGCGCCTGAGCCTGCATACCCAGTTGCTGCCCATCCTCGAGAGCGGCGAGGAAACCCTTGTCGGCGGCCAGGCGGTGATGGAAGGGGTCATGATGCGGGCCCCGCACAGCTACGCGGTGGCGGTGCGCAAGGCAAACGGCCGGATCGTGATGGAGGAGAGCGCCATCCCGCGGGTTTCCGAGAAGTACCCGATATTCCGCTTTCCCCTGCTGCGGGGAATCGGTACGCTGGGACAGGCCATGTGGCTGGGAATGCGCGCTCTGAGCTTCTCGGCTGGCGCGGCTCTGGATGAGAGCACTGCCGAGAGCACCGCCGAAAGCGCTGCCGGCGAGGCCAGCGAGCAGACGCCGCAACACATCCCTGGGTGGATGCTCGCCGTCAACGTGGCCATCTCGCTGCTGTTCTTCGTTTTCCTGTACAAGTTCGTCCCGCTGTTTCTGGCCACCCAGGTGGGACGCCATGTGCCCGGCCTGAACGGCCGGCTGGCCATCAACCTGGTGGACGGCATTCTGCGCATCCTGATCTTCATCGGCTTCCTCAGCCTGCTGGCCCTGATGAAGGACATGCGCCGGGTCTTCGAATACCACGGCGCCGAACACAAAGTGGTGTTCAATTTCGAATCGGGACAACCGGTTACGGTCGCCAACGCGCAGAAGTTCGTGACCTGGCATCCGCGCTGCGGCACCAGTTTCCTGCTGGTGGTGCTGGTGCTGGCGATGCTGATCTACGCTCTCGTTCCCGTGGACGGCTTCACGGCGAAACTGGTGAGCCGCATCGCCCTGATGCCGCTTATCGTGGGCGTGAGTTACGAGCTGATCCGGCTGGCGGCGAAGCGGCGGCGGGGGCTGCTGCACACGCTCACCGCGCCGGGCCTGTGGCTGCAGAGGATCACCACGAAGCCACCGTCCGACGAGCAAACGGCAGTGGCCATCGACGCCCTGAACGGCGCCATGGCGCTGGAGAAGGCCCAGGGCGGCGAGCTCGTGATCGCCTGAGCGATCCGCCATGGAATACCGGAAAAAGCTGGACGACATCGAAGCCCGGTTCGAGGATCTCGAACGCCAGATGGCCGACCCCGCGGTGATCGCCGACTCCGAGGGTTACCGCAAAGTGGCCAGGGCGCGCAGCGAGATCGAGCCCCTGGTGTCCATGTACCGCGAGTACAAGCAGGCGCTGCACAATCTCGAGGACGCCCGGCCCATGCTCGGCGAGGCGGACCCGGAACTGCGGGACATGGCGCGCGACGAAGTAGCCAGGCTGGAGCCGGAGCTCACGCGCATCGAGCACGAGTTGAAGATCCTGCTGCTGCCCAGGGACCCTAACGACGAAAAGAACGTGGTGCTGGAGATCCGCGCCGGCACCGGCGGCGACGAAGCCACGCTGTTTGCCGCCGAGATGTTCCGCCTGTATTCCCGTTACGCGGAGGACCAGCGCTGGCGCGTGGATGTCACCTCCGCCAGCGAATCCGCGGTGGGCGGGCTGAAGGAAGTGATCGCGCTGGTCAGCGGAGACCGAGTGTTCAGCCGTCTCAAGTACGAAAGCGGCGTGCACCGGGTGCAGCGCGTGCCCCAGACCGAGCAACAGGGGCGGGTGCACACATCCGCGATCACCGTGGCGGTGCTGCCGGAAGCGGACGAGATCGACGTCAAAATCGATCCGAAGGATATCCGCATCGACACGTTTTGCTCGTCCGGACCGGGCGGGCAGTCGGTGAATACGACGTACTCGGCGGTGCGCATGACGCACCTTCCCACCGGCCTCGTGGTTTCCTGCCAGGACGAAAAATCGCAGATCAAGAACCGGGCCAAGGCCGAGCGCGTGCTGCGTTCCCGCCTCCACGAGATGGAGCTGGAGAAGCAGCAGCAGCAGATCGGCGCGGAACGGCGCAGCATGGTGGGCACCGGCGATCGCAGCGAGAAGATCCGCACCTATAACTTCCCGCAGAACCGCGTGACCGACCATCGCATCGGGTTGACCATCCACCAGCTCGACCAGGTGATGGAGGGCCGCCTGCAGCCCATCGTCGACGCCCTGACCGAGTATTATCAGACCGAGAAAATGAAGGAGCAGGGCGAGCCGGGCGCAGAGGCGGCATAGGGGCACGCCCGGACCGGCATCGCCTTTCCCGTGACCTTACACGAGGCCCTTGCGCAGGGCACGAAGCTTCTCGATGACGAGGGCATCGCCGCGCCCCGTCTAACCGCCGAAGTGCTGCTGGCGCACGCGCTGCGGCAGGATCGCGTCTGGCTCTACGCGCACTCGGGCGAGGAACTGAGCGAGATCGGCTGGATTCATTTCGGCCGGTATCTGCACCAGCGGATGGCCGGTAAGCCAACGCAGTACATCACCGGGCGGCAGGAGTTCTACGGACGGGAATTCCGGGTGGGTCCGGCCGTCCTGATTCCCCGCCCCGAGACCGAACACGTGGTGGAGGCCGCTCTGGGCGTGGTCCGGCCGGGGATGACCGTGGTGGACGTGGGTTGCGGCTCCGGGGCTATTGCCGTCACCCTGGCGCTGGAGGCGCGGGCGCGCGTGATTGCCACCGATATTTCCCTGGAGGCCCTCCGGATGGCGTCTGATAATGCCCGGCGGCTGGGCGCGCACGTCGATTTCGTGGCCGGCGATCTGACCGCGCCGTTGCGCTCGGCCGGGGCCATCGTCTGCAACCCTCCCTACGTGCCCACCACCGGCCGGACCCTGCTGCAGCGCGAGGTTCGGGACTACGAGCCGCCTATAGCCTTGTTCGCCGGCGTCACGGGTCTCGACATTTACCGGCGCCTGATCGCCGACGCGCCGCGGGTTCTCGAAAATGGTGGACATTTAATCATCGAGCTCGGCTACAATCTGGCAGATCGCGTGCGCGGGATGCTGGGTGAGGGTTGGAGTGGCGTTCGCCTGATCCCCGATCTGGCCGGAATCCCGCGGGTGCTCGCCGCCCAATGGAAGGCCTGAGGACAGGCTTGTTGGTCAGGCGTTCACCAGTTCCACGGCCGGGTAGTCGCCCAGATACCGAATTAGATTCAGCGCCCCATAGCGCTGGGAAATGCGGAACAGGTTCGCGTCGGGGACGCCCAGCGCTTCGGCCAGCACGATTCGCACCACCCCGCCGTGCGCCACAAGTCCGATGGTCTGCCCGCCGTGCCGGGCCAGCAGGACGCGGTAAGCCGCGAGGACGCGCGCGCGCATTTGCGCGAAGCTCTCGCCGTTGGGGAACCGCACTTCGGTGGGGGTTTCCATCCACTGGCGGTACACGTCGGGATGACTGATCGCGATGTCGTCGTAGGTGCGGCCTTCGAAGTCGCCGAAATCGAGCTCGCGGAACTCGGGGACGATGGCGACACCGAGGCCGTGCGGCGAGGCGATCACTTCGGCCGTCTCGATGGCGCGGCGGCGCGGGCTGGAACAAACCGCGGCGAACGGTTCGGCGCCGAGGCGCTCGGCGAGACGCGCCGCTTGTTCGCGGCCGGCCGGTGAGAGACCGGTATCGAGCGAGCCGTAGCAGCGCCCGTGCACCGACGCGTCGGGCTCGGCGTGCCGGATAAGCCAGACGTTGGTCATCGGTTGAGCATGACCCCGGTGAGCAGCACCGCGGTTTCGCAGATCTGCGACGTCGCGCCAAGCGTGTCGCCGGTGATGCCGCCGATGCGCCTGCGTGCGAACGCGCCCAGCGCCAGCGCGATGAACAGCGTGACCGCGGCGGCCACCAACGCGTGCCAGCGAATCAGAAACCCGGTGGCCGAGACCGTCAGCGTGGCCAAAATCAGCTCGCGCACGCCGACATGCGAGGAGATGGCGTCAGCGGGCCGGGCGTAGGGGAGCGCGCGGCTCAGCAGCACAATGGCCCAGCGCCCGCACGCCCCGCCCGCGGCGAGCCAGCAGGCCACCAGCAGCGGCGTTTTCAGCGCGACCAGACAGGACGCCGTCAGCAACAGCATCAACACCAGCGCGGTGGCGCCGTAGGTGCCGATGGCGTGATCGCGCATGATGCGCAGCACGTCGTCGCGGGTGCGTCCGCCGCCGAAGCCGTCGGCCATGTCCGCCAGACCGTCGAAATGCAGCGCGCCGGTAAGCAGCGCTTCGCACACCAGAACCAGGATTGTGGCCACGAACGGCGGCACAACCCGCGTGGCCCCGAACCAGACCGCGCCGTACACGAGGCCGAGCAGTCCGCCGACGAGCGGAAACCAAGCCGCGGCCCGCGCCACTTGTTCCGTGGAGAAGGCCCGGCGGATGGGGATGCGCGTCAGAAAGGCCACTGCGGCAAGCAGACTCATGGGCGCTTGTTCGACACCCCCGCCGAGGAGAACGTGGCCATGCCGGTGAAGGCGGCCACCGCGGCCTGGATCAGCTTCATGGCCAGCGCCGCGCCGGTCCCCTCGCCCAGGCGCATTCCGAGGTCGAGCAGCGGCGGGTCGCCGATGATATCGAGCAGCGCGGCATGTCCCGGCTCGGCCGAGCGATGCGCGGCGAACATGTACTCGCGCGCGAGCGGGGCCATGCGCACGGCCAGAGCCGCGGCGGCGGTAGCGATGAAGCCGTCTACAACCACCGGCCGGCGCAGCGTGGCGGCGCCCAGGAAGAAGCCGCACATCTCGGCGATCTCGAGGCCGCCCAGGCGCTCCAGGATGTCCAGCGGCGTGGCCAGGTGGGGGCCGTGCAGCGCGAGTGCGCGCTCGATGGCGGAGATCTTCCGCGCGAGGCAGGCGTCGTCGGCGCCGGTGCCGCGTCCGGTCAACTCCGCGGCGGGCAGGCCGGTGAGCGCCGCCGCAATGGCCGCGGCCGAGGTGGTGTTGGCGATCCCCATTTCCCCGCAGCCCAGCAGATTGTAGCCGTCCGCCACGGCCGCTTCGGCTTCGGCGAAGCCGGCCTCCAGCGCCTCGGCGGTCTGGGCCGCGGTCATGGCCGGTTCTCGCGTGAAGTTGCGCGTTCCGTCGGCCACGTGATGGCGGATGAGGCCGGGCAGGTCGGGCAGCGGGGTGGCGACGCCGGCGTCCACGATGGCGAGGTCAATGCCGCCGGCCTGCGCGAGCGCGTTGATGCCCGCGCCGCCGTTGACGAAGTTGAGGACCATCTGCGCGGTGACCTCGCGCGGGTAGGCGCTGACGCCCTCTTCGGCAACGCCATGATCGGCGGCGAAAACGACAATGCGCGCGGCGTCCACGGGCGGCGTCAGCGAGCAGAAGATGGCGGCGCAACGGTTCGCCACCGCCTCCAGACGGCCCAGCGAGCCGGGCGGCTTGGTGAGGTCATTCTGATGCCGCTCGGCGGCGGCCAGCCAGTGCGGGTCAATTGGAAGAATGCGGATGTTCATGGAATTAATTCGGAAATGAGGTGTACGTCACCGGTTTTCACATGGCGGCGTGGCGCTGGCGGCGGGTCAGCAGCCAGAGGAAAACCGGGCCGCCCAGCAGGGCGGTGACAGCGCCCACGGGAAGCTCCGTGGAACTGACGGCGATGCGGGCCACAGTATCGGCCGCGATCAGGAACGCCGCGCCCAGCAGCACCGAGGCGGGCATCAGGATGCGCAGATCCTGGCCGAACACCAGGCGCACCGCATGGGGGACGATCAATCCAACGAAGCCAATGGCGCCGCCCACCGCCACGGTGACGCCCACCAGCAACGAGCTGAGAAAGTAGATGGCGCCTTCTGTGCGGCGCACGTTGACGCCCAACGACGCAGCGGTGTCCTCGTCCACGGCCAGAAGCTGCAGATCGCGAGCGAAGGCGAGCAGTGCGATGGTGGCGGGTCCCAGCACCACGGCCATTCGCCAGATCATATCGAAACCGACGATATCGAGGCTGCCTACGGTCCAGCGCAGAATCTGCAGCGAGCGCGACGGGTCGGTCAGGTACTCGAGGATGAGGACGCCGGAGGCGGCAATCAGATTCACGATGACGCCGGAGAGCAGCAGCGCGCCGGGCAGCACCACCATGCCGGTGCGGGCGATGCGGTAGACCACGAACACGGCCAGCATGGCGCCGCCGAAGGAGGCCACGAACACCAGCGGAACGCCCCAGGCGCGCGCACCCCAGCCAAACGCAATGGCCACGCTGGCGCCCAGCGCTCCGCCGCCGGAAACGCCCAGCGTGAACGGTTCGGCCAGCGGATTCCGGAACAGCGCCTGCAACGCCGCGCCTACCACGGACAGCGCAGCGCCGGTGAGCGCCGCCAGAGCCACGCGCGGCATGCGCACGCGGAAGAAGAGGGCGCGGGCCATGGGGTCGGCGCGCAGAGACTCCACGGTGATGCGTTCGTACCCGGCCCACAGTCCAAAGACGATGGCCACGACAAGAACGGCGGCGGAGATCGACAGAGCGCGAAACAGCCGCGATGGCGTGGTCATTCGGCCCACATCATTCTGACCACACCACGGTTCTTTCTCCTATGCGCGCGGTGCGCACATGCGGGTCGTCAAAGATGGCCGCCAGCGACGCCGACGTCAGCACTTCGGCGGGCGGGCCAGTGGCCACCACACGGCCGCTGGTGAGGGCGAAGACGCGGTCGAACGCGGGGTCGATAAGTTGCAGGTCGTGCGTGACCACCAGCGCGGTGAGGCCGAAGCGGTCGCGCAGGCCGGCCAGCGTGCGCACCAGCGCGGAGCGATGCTTGAGATCCAGCGCGGCGGCCGGCTCGTCCAGCAGCAGGCACTCCGGCTTCTGCGCGAGCGCGCGAGCGAGCGTCACCATTTGGCGTTCGCCGCCGGAGAGCTCGGTGATGGGCCGGTCCGCCAGATGGCCCGCGTCCACGGTTTCCAGCGCCTGCTGGGCGATGGCGCGGTCCGCTTCGTTTTCGAAATGGAAGCGCGGGCTCCACGGGCTGCGGCCGGTGAGCACCACCTCCAGAGCCGTGAACGGGAACGCGGCGGGCGTGGATTGCGGGACCCAGGCGATGCGGCGCGCCCGCTCGCGCGCGGGGATTCGGTGCAGGGCGGTGTTGTCGAAGAGAGCTTCGCCGCGCGCGGGCGTAAGCAGGCCGGTGAGCAGGCGCAGCAGCGTGGACTTGCCGCTGCCGTTGGCGCCAATCAGCGCGCCGAGCCGGCCGCGTTCCAGCACGAACGACGCGCCGCGGATGACGTCGTGGCCCGGCTGCCAGGCGAACCAGAGTTCGCGCGCCTCTAATGCGGGCGTCACGGCTTCTCCCAATCGGCCGCGGGGATTTCCGGGTGGAAGATTCGGGCGAACAGAACGGCGGTCTTCACCACCATTTGCGAGGCGTGCAGCACGTAGTCCTCATGAACGGGGACGATGCGGTGGTTGCGTACGGCGGCGAGCTCGGGGAAATCGCGCCACACCGCCTGCGGATCCTCGCCCAGGCGTCCCGGCGGTCCCTGCATCATGTCGATGATGATATCGGGATCGTAGCCGAGCAGGGCCTCCTTGCTGACGCGAGAATAGCCGGCTGCAGAGTGTGGCACAACCGAGCGCGCCCCGGCCACGGCAATCAATTCGGCGATGAAGCTGCCATCGCCGGCGGCGTAAACATCGCGCAGGGTGCCGGGCGTGCGGTCCACCACGCACAACACGGTGGGGTGGGCGAGCGAGCGGGTGCGGTTGAGAATCCGTTCGATGCCCGCGCGGGTGGAAGCCTCCAGTTGCGCCCCTTCGGCGTCGCGGCCGGTGGCGCGGCCGGCGATGCGAATGGCCGAATACGCGTCGTTGAGCGTGTGCGTGGGCACGGGCGCCACATTGAGACCCAGCTCGCGGAGTTGCGGGCCCACCAGCTCCGCCTGGGCATCGCTGAGCAGCACCAGATCGGGCCGGAAAGCGAGGACGCGTTCGAGACTCGGCGTGCTCCAGCCGCCAATGCGCGGCAGCTTCTTCACCTCAGGCGGCCAGACATCGTAGTCCGATACGGCCACCACGCGATCGATCACTCCGAGGCCATAGAGGATTTCGGTGGCGTTCGGCGACATAGAGATGATGCGCTGGGGGACACGCGGCGGCAGCCGCGTTGCGTGGGCTCCCGATGAAAACGCGGCTGCCGCCGCGTGTCCGGCGAACAGGAGTGCAAATGTGGTCAGAACTCGAATTGCAAACCTCCCAACCCGAGGATCGGAGGCGTGCGAAACCCGCCTTCAAAGTAATTCTGATCGAAGAGGTTGTTCACGTTGCCAAAAAGCCGCACGGCGCGCGTGTCGGACAGCGCAATCCGATAATTCACCGCCAGCCCGGCCAGCTTCTGTCCCACGAAACGAAACGGCACGTCGGCATACGTGACAGGGTCGTACACGGGGTAGAGATAGTTGTCCGAGGCAACCAGGCTAAAGCTCACGGTGAGGCGCGGACCGACGCGTTCCGTGGCCAGCAGCGTGAACATGTTGGTTGGCACAAGATACGTTGGCCAGATCCCGTCGACCGGCTGGCGATTGACGGCGCTCGTGTACGTGTACGAGCCGCGAACGTCGAGCGAGCGCGTGACCGCGGCCGACGCGCTCACCTCGACGCCTCGGGACAGGCCGCCTGCCTCGTTCAGGTATCCGTAGTATCGTCCAAACGGATCGGTGACGGGGAGCGTGTCGAACGCGATCACCTCCTGCAACTGCGTGTAGAAATATGTCGCGCCGAAGCGCAGACGATCCCGGAAGAGCGCCTGGTCGAACCCGGCATCCGCGGAAATGGAGCGCTCCGGTTCGAGGCGCGGATCGCCATAGAAGGAGTAGCCGTAGATGCTGTCATACGAAGAGCCGAAGCGTTCGAACAGAGAGGGCGCGCGATAGCCACGGCCCACGTGCGCTCGGATTCTGGTCCCGCTGCGGCGCAGCAGGTACGCGACGGAACCATCGCCAGTGTACGCGGCGGGCGGGGCGGTATAGCGCTGGCTTGCATACGGCGACGCGGTCACCGGCGTGAACACCGGCTGATTCAAGTCGAAGTACTGAGCGCGGAACGAACCGGCAATGTTCAGGCGGCCGGAGAACAGCCGCACCTGGTCCTGCGCGAAAAACGCGTTGCTCTGTTCGGCCGCGTTCACGTTGGCATCGTTGGCGGGCGTGAGATCGTCAACGTAGGGTGAGGCGAACCGCTCGCGCTCGAATTCATAGCCGGCGTCCAGCAACTGATGGCCCCACTGGTAATTCACCTGAGCGTTGGCGGTATGCGTCTGCCCATAGTAATAGCTGTGCACGTTGCCTTCGGGCTGATAGCCGGTGCCCGCGGGCCCATCGCTGAAGATACGCTCCGTGGCCAGGCCCTGATACGTGACGCTGTAGCCGAAGTGTTCGGTGGGGTGCCCGTTGATGCCAACCGCCGCGGCGACGAAATACGCGGCGCGCGTGTAGTCGGGGTCGTCCACGGAAGGGATGAACGTGACGAACGGCACGGCGTCCACGATTCCCGTCGGGGACAGATTGGCCACCGTCTCCGGGCTGTCCTTCTGCTTGGCGAACGAATCGGCCGCGTAGAGGCGCGCGAAGATCTGCGTGTTGGAATTCACGCGCCAGCTTACGCGTCCCTGGCCGCTGCCGGTGCGCGCGGGTGAATCGCCCTCGAGGCCGCGGGTGACATCGAGAAACGACACGCCCCCGCTGTAGTCGAGCCGGTTGCCGAGGGCGCCGCCGCCAAACTCCGCGCGCCCGCGAAACGTGCCCTCGCCGCCGCCCTCCGTCAGAATGCTGCCGTGATTCTGCCCGCCGCCCTGATCGGTAAGTATATTGACCACGCCGCCCACCGCGTTGGTGCCATAGAGGGACGACCCGGCGCCGCGCAGGATCTCGACCCCGCCCGCGTCGGTGACGATGAGGTCCTGAATCAGCGCGGAAGCGTCGCCCTGAGTGGCCGTTGGATCGCGGAAGCGCATGCCGTCAATCAGCACGGCGGTGTCCTGGGCGGGCAAACCGCGCAGGGAAATGGAGGCCAGACCGCCGAAGCCGCTCTGCTGGTCCACGCGCACGCCCGCGGTGGCGCTGACGGCATCGGCCATGGCGAAGACGTCGCGGTCGCGCAGCTCGGCCGCGTCGATGCTGGAAACGGCTTTCGAGGTTTCGTCCACGGTCTGCGGCGTGCCGTCGGCGGTGACCACAACCTCGCTGCGAACGGCGGCGATGGCGAGACGGATGGTAGTTTCCGCGGGAGCATCCGGATCGACGTGCACGGACTGCGGCGCGGACTCCGCGAAGCCGCGGGCCGCGGCGATGACCAGATAATCGCCCGGCGGGATGGCATTGAGATACGCCAGACCCTGGGCGCCGGTGGCGCCGGTCAAATGCGCGCTGTTATCGCGGGCGACCACGGTTACACTGGCGCCGGGAACCGCGGCCCCCTGCGGATCGGAAACGTGCACGCCGAGCGAAGCGGCGATAAACAAGGGAATGATGGTGACGTACACCTGGCTCTATCCTTTGATACGCACCGGAATGCCGGCCACCGTCTGCCAGACCTCGTCCGCCGCGCGCGCGACACGCTGATTGACGAACCCCTGCAGGTCGCGAAACGCGCGTGCCACGGCGTTTTCGGGCACAATGCCGCAACCCACTTCGTTGGAGACCACAATTAGATGACACGCGCCGGCGCTGGCCCCGCGCACGAGGTCTTCCGCCTCGGCCAGGGCCCTGCGTTCGAGTTCCTCGGCATCGCAGGCGCGATGCTCCCAGCAGAGGTTGCTGAGCCAGAGGGTGAGGCAATCCAGAACGATGGAATCGAATTCGCTCGAGGCGCGGCGCACCGCGGCCGCGATGGCCAGCGGTTCCTCAATGGTGCACCAGGCGGCAGGGCGAGAGCTTTGGTGACGGCGAATGCGCTGCCGCATTTCGTCGTCCTCGGCCCGCAGGGTGGCCACATAGACCACGCGAGACCCCGGCCGGCACAGCGATTGTGCCAGCGCCGTTTTCCCGCTGCGAGCGCCACCGATGATGAATGTGAGCATGAGGTCCGCGCCTCGACGGCTTCGTACGCGGCGCGCGCCCAGGGGGATGACGATTGGCGGGAAGGCAGCTCCCACGCCAGCGCGCTCCCACGGAACGCGGCGCAGCAGACGTCCGGGGCAGGTCTCCTGACTCGCAGGTCGTCGCTACGCCGGCTGCCTTCCCGCCCCCGCTGGGACAGTGGCTCATCACGCCGGCCGCTCGCTGCTCACAGTGGCGGGACCGTGCGGGAATCTCACCCGCTTCCCTTTTCACTCACCGCAGTGGCAAGCACCCCGGAAAAGGTAACTTTAGGGATAGCACGGCGGGGGCGGCGGGGTCAACATGGGGGAGGCTGTGAAGCGGGTGTACTTACCATACAAACCTCTTAATGGCCGGCCACTGTCGTCTCAAGTTGGCCCGCCGGCGTTTCGATACTATATACGCCGCGCGGATCAAAACTATCCGGGCCAAGATGTGCTTTAATTGCCGCTGGGGTGCGAACTGATGGCGCATGAGACGGAGGTCGCAAACGAAGGTCGACAGGAGGGGGCCGCGCCTTCAGTCCAGCTGCAGCCAACCTCTGCTCAGCTTCTGATTGAGCAGTACAAGCTCCTTGAAGAGCGGCGCAAGTATTTTGGAAGCCAGTTCATGCAAACGACGGGCGGGGTAGGTGCGATTCTCTCGGTGCTCGTCGGCCTGCTTGGAGGCAAGCCCCAAAACTGGGTTCTGCTGCGCTCGGCACTCTTGATCGGAGGTATCGCTTTCGTCTTGCTTGCGTTCCTCGGCTTCCGATTGGGCAAGCGTCAGGACGATTGCGAGCGCTCAATGGGCGAGATCGAGACATGCCTGCATTCGATGGGGTACGCGATGGTGGCGAGGATGCCCACTGGCGCAAAGACGTTCGGGGCGAGAAAAGCAATTGTTTTCTTCTTGATCGCCTTAGGCACAGTTCTGGCTGCAATCGGTCTCGTTCGCTGGTAATCGATTCGGGTGGATAACTGTGCTGATACCTCTGTGTTGTCTGCGGGTGGTGAGGCTCAGAGCAAAGCACACGGAGGGTTTTGCCCCCCAGCGCTTTGCCCGTGCGGAAGCGACTGCGGTATGGAGCTGGCCCGTCGCGTTCGCACCGCAGCCTTGTGGCTGGACGGCCTGACGGCCCTGGTTGCCATTCGCTATTCGCGAATCGCGAATGTAGAATGGTGTCATGGCGTTAAAGCCGCAGGATGTGTACGTGACCCTCAAGATCGTGGCCGCTAAATCCGCCCGCGCTCCCTACTCTCAACTGGCCGCGGAGCTGGTAATGAGCCCGTCTGAGGTGCACGCCTCCGTTAAACGGGCCCAACTCGCCCACCTGCTTCACGGGCCGGAACTGCACAATCGCCCGAACCTCGCCGCGCTTGAGGAATTCCTTGTACACGGACTCAAATACGCTTTCCCTCCCGAAAGGGGAGAACTCACGCGCGGCATCCCCACGTCGTACGCCGCCGAGCCGCTCCGCAGTCTGATCGCGCAAGGCGATGAACCCGCTCCCGTCTGGCCTTACGGCGAAGGCAAACAACGGGGCCTCGCGTTCGAACCGCTGTATAAGACCGCACCCATCGCCGCCTTGCGCGACTCGTCGTTCTACGAATACCTGGCATTAGCCGACGCCCTCCGGGATGGCCAGGCCCGCGAACGACGGTACGCCGAAGAAGAACTGCACCGCCGGCTCCAACAGGCAAGTGAACAACCCGAGCCTTGAACAACTTATCGCCGCCGCGGAGACTCCTGCGGCCTCTGTTGGGAGAACTCGTGTTTGTGGGCGGGTGCGTGACCACTCTCCTGATCACCGACGAGGCGGCCAGCGCTCCACGGATCACGCTCGACGTGGACGCAATCGCGGAAATCACGTCCTACGCCGAGTATGCGGACTTTGGGAATCGTTTGCGCGCGTTGGGATTCAAGGAGGACACGAGCGAAGGCGCGCCTCTGTGCCGCTGGACCCATGGCCGGACGATACTCGACGTCATGCCTCTCGACGAGAAGATCCTCGGGTTCTCCAACCGGTGGTATCGGGCTGCTATGGATTCTTCGGTGGCTGTACGGCTGTCGGCCGATCTCGAAATCCGCGCGGTCACTGCCCCTTTCTTCATCGCAACGAAGCTTGAAGCTTTCAAGGGCCGGGGGATGGGAGACTTTTTGGGAAGCCACGACCTGGAGGATTTGGTATCGGTCTTCGATGGCCGGGAAACGCTGGTCAGCGAAGTCCGGGCGGATCGGGACGACCTCCGCACGTACATCGAGACTGAGATCATGGCTTTACTGGCCGCCGGAGGGTTCCTCGATGCGCTTCCCGGATACCTGCTTCCGGACGCCGCGAGTCAGTCGAGAATCGGCATCGTGCTGAAGCGATTGAGAGACCTCGCGTCTGGCCCGCTCTAACCGAATACCATAAGCATATGGCGCACATCCGCGCGGGCGACGAGCAGGCTGCCCGGCGCGTCTCCGAATTCGTCCAGGAGCTGGCCGGCAAGCGCTGGTATCACAGCTTCGAGCTGCCCGGAGGCCGCGTTATTGAGGGCTTTCAGACCCTCGCCCAACTGCGCGCGCGCCTCCAACGGTTCTCCCTCCCCGACGACCTGCGCGGCAGGCGAGTGCTGGACATCGGTTGCTGGGACGGCTGGTTCAGCTTCGAGATGGAGCGGCGCGGCGCCGAAGTGGTGGCCGCCGACATCGTGGAGCGCGACACCTTCCTCGCCGCGCGCGAAGCGCTCGGATCGAAGGTCGAATTCCTGCTTTCCGATGTGTACCAGCTCACGCCGGAGCGCGTCGGCCGCTTCGATATCGTGCTCTTCCTCGGCGTGCTCTACCACCTGAAGCATCCGCTGCTGGCGCTGGAACGCGTGTGCGCGCTCACCACGGATCTGGCGCTGGTGGAATCGTTCGTCACCGACGACGGCTCCGCCCTAGCCGCCCCGCCGGTGATGGAGTTCTACGAAACCTCCGAGCTGGTGGGGCGATTCGACAACTGGTGCGGGCCGAACACGTCCTGTCTGCTGGCCTTCTGCCGCACCGCCGGGTTCGCCGCCATCGAGCTGCGCGGCGTGGTGGATCAACGCGCGCTCGTGGTCTGCGGCCGCCGCTGGCCCGCGCCGCCACCCGCTCCCCGGTACGCTCCGCCCACCGTCACCGGCGTGGTGAACCAGCGAAACGGCGAGCCGGTGTTCGACAGCCGCGTGGACGAGTACATGTCCGTGTTCTTCAAGTCGGCCCAGCCCGATCTCTCCCGTGCGGACGTATTGCCCGAGATGGACGGATTCGGCGTCTTCCCCGCGAACGTCGCCCGCAGCGGAGGAAGCGGATGGCAGGTGGACTGCGGAATTGGCCCCGGCGGCGGCTCGGCGTCGCGGACCATTCGCCTGCGCACCAGCGGCAGCGCGTTCAGCGAACCGGCCACCTTCGTGGTGGATGCGCCGCAGGATCGCTCCGCCACCGCGGAGCTTGCCGACGCGGAGTTCTCCGGGCCGCTGGAGATCCAGGGCATCGCCGACGGCGTCACCTGGGAAGACAACGTCGTCTGGCTGGAGCGCGAAGCGTGCGTGTCCGTCTGGGTCGGAGGCCTGCCGGACGAGGCCACGCGGAGCCGCGTTCGAGTGCGCATCGGCAGCGTGGATGCGCAAGTTCTGTTCGTATCCGCGCTGGATGGTCAGAAACTGCGCCAGATCAATGTCCGTGTGCCAGCGGACATCAGGCCGGGCGACTATCCCGTGGTTGTCATGTACGGAAAAGCCGCCACCGCCTCGCGGCCGTTGCGCGCCGCCCCAAAAAATTAGACCGGTGAGCACTCGGAGGAAGATGCTCACCGGCGGCACAGTTGCGAAGCCGCATACGGTGCCGAGCTTACGGGGGGCCCGCCGGAAATTCAGGGACCAAACCGCCCCTCGAAAAACGACGTTCACCCTCCGTAACAGGTTGCAGTCAGATTAACACGGCTTATAGGTCCTAAGGCAAGACTTTTCTGGGGGGGGTGAGGCAGGACTCTTCTGAGGGGCGTGGGGTGGCTCACACAACTGTGATGGGGAAGACGAACAGGCGGCGCCCGTACCGGATTTCCAGGGCATGGGCTCCCCTGGCCATGCCGGGCGGTAACGCGAAGTTGAACTCACACCGCGGGGGCAACGGGTCCGTGAGAAACCACTCCAGCTTCTGCACCGCGCGTCCGGACACCGTGGCGAAGAACATGGCCGGGTCGGCCATCTCCTCGGTCACCACCTTCACCAGCCCGCTGCTCACCTGCCCGGCCGAGAGAATGTTGACGCCATCGGTAACCGAAATCACGCGCGGCAGCGGCGGGCCGGGCGGGATCACGCGAACGGTGGCCCGCAGGAGCTCGCCGCCGTTCCAGAGAATGCGGATCGGCTGCAGGCCCGTTGGGGTTCCCTGGGGCAAAGCCAGGCTGAGCTGCGGCCGCAGGCCGTCGTAGATGGGCGATCCGACGTAGAACGCCGTCGCCTCGCGGCCGCCGACAAACGCGACGATCCCGTTCAACTCGCACCGTGGCGGAAGCCCCACCACCCACAGCGATATGGCGGAAAAGCGGCCCGTGGTGGTAACCGCCGGCTCGGTACCCACGGCATTGGTGATGCGGCGCACCGATGCGCTTCCGGCAGCCGGCGTTGGCTCGTTCCCCGGCACTCGTTTGCGCCACGTGGTCCAAAGATACTGCGTGTCCATCCCGGACAGCTCGAGCAGATCGAACCCATTCCCGCGGGTAAACTGGCGGATCTCGGCGGCGGTGAACCGGCAGCCCGCCCACGTGTCGTACTTGTCGCCCGCGTTGCACGGCAACCCGTTGAACTGACCGCGAAAAACGCCGCCGGGCTTCAACACGCGGCGGGTCTCGCGCATGTAATCGAGCACCACGCTGTGATCCGGGATGTGTTGAAACACGGCGTAGGAATACACGAAATCGAAGGAATCGTCGGCGAACTGCGGAAGACTGGCTCCGCTGGTGACGTGTACGTGCGCGTGCGGCGTGCCGGCCAGCCGCTCCCGCGCCAGCGCAATCATTTCGTCGGCCACGTCCACGCCATGGATCTCGCCGAAGTTGCGGCTCAGCGGCTTCATCAGGCGGCCTGGGCCGCAGCCGATTTCCAGTGCCCGCCAGGAGCGCCGGTTCGCCCCCGCCGGCAGGCGCTTCAACTCGTCCTCCATCTTCTCCACGATGTAGGCGCCGGTGGCCAGGAATTCGGTTTCGTCCTGTTTGCGGCGTCCGAAGGCGACGTAGTAATTGGCGTCCTCCCGCGCCCGGCGGTTCCAGTCCTTGCGCATGCGCTCGCCCACGGAGGGATCACTCATCGGAGCACTCGTTGTCCCGGATGGTATTCCCGGCCGCGCTCACGCCGGGAGCGAAGCCGATGCAGCGCGCCCTCATCCGCCAGCCTTTGACGACGTTGCGCTCCACCACGTTCCCGCGGGCGGGCGCGGGCCGCTGGGCCCGGCTGCCCAGATATATGCCCGATTCCAGAACGCCCGGCTGATCGGGCCAGACGCAGCCGAAGCGCGCGGCGCCCTCGGGACAGTGCGCCAGGTTTATCCGGCTCAGCCGATTGCCGCGGACCGTGTTTCCCGTGCCAATCACAAAAATCCCTCCGAATTTCGTCCCGGAGATCTCGTTCCCCTCGATCACAATGTTACGCGACTCCATGTCCGGATTCGAGTTGTTCATCACGATGCCAAAGTGGCCCCACGAATAGTCTTCCGCGCGGCCGCCGTTGACGCAGGTGTTGTCGCGCACCGCGCCGTCGTGAAATCCGTCGAGGTCGATGCACTTGCCGTCGATCTCCTCGAAGTGGTTTCCCTCGTATACGCTGCGGTCCACGTTGCCGGCGGTGTCGATGCCCACGGGCGTGGCCAGCGTCTCCACGTCGATTTCGGACGCGGGGTATCCGATCTTCGATCCACGGTTCCCGGTCACTCGTATGTTCGTGGCGTGGCCCACCTGGATGGCGTCCCGCCCGATCTCCGCGAGGGTGTTGCCGGCGATGACCCCGTTGGCGTTGCGCGCGATCCGCGAATGCGTCCAGATCCCGTTGCCCCGAATCGCGCGCAGCGTGCACTGGCTGACTTCGAAATCGCTGCTGCCCTCCTCCATCAGGATGCCCCCGGTGGTGTTGTTGTGGCCCAGCGCGGTGTTGGAGCCGCTGTCGGCGACGTCGGTGTGAAGTATCTTGAGGTTGCGCACGTTGCTGGCCAGTACGGCAAATCCCGCGATGTTCCGTAAGGTGACATGTTCCACGGTGATTCCGTCCGTGTCGGTGAACAGCAATCCGTTGTTCTCAAAGGAAGCGGCGAACGTCTGCCCCGAGGGAGGCAGCGGCAGGGGCTTCTCAAGCCGGGCGCGGTTCCCGTCGATAGACAGGTTGCGAACGGTGATGCGGCGGCAGTGGCGGCAACTCAGGACGGCTCTTCCGTGGAAGACGCCGCTGGCGCGCAGCGTGGTGGAATCGCCGCCGATCGTCAGATCGTGCGCCCCGTCGGGCAGCGCGATCCCGGAGTTTAGCTCTATGGGTCCGGAAGGCAGTTGCACGGCGCCGGTTCGCGCGGCCAGAAGCTTGCGCAGGTGCTGCTCCGGCGAGCCGGAGAACAACAGGAACACCGCGAGGGCGGGTGCGGGAAGCATGGAGTAACGACGGGATTCTACAGAAGGTATTCTATCGACTATGGCTGTCGAGTTTCGGAATGTACACTGCCCGCCGCTGGATGGGTTCACCGCATCCGCTCCGGACGGCTGCGTCATTGGCATCGTGGGCGAGCGCGGATCCGGCAAGGGCGTCCTGCTGAAACTGGCGGCCGGGCTGCAGAACTGCGAGGTCGGCGAGGTCATCGCGCCGGGTACACTGCGCTTCATCGGCCTGCAGGACCGGCTGGTGCTCTCGCCGGCGGACGTGATCGCCATGGAACACGCCTTTGCCCTGCACGACGCCATCGTCCGCGCGCGCGGCATGGTGGCGCTGGAGCGCCTGCGGCGGGGGGGCAGCACCATCCTGATGGTTTCGCACGAGCAGCCGCTTCTCTCCGCGCTCTGCGACGAGGTCTGGTGGATGCAGGAAGGGCGGCTGGCGGCTGGCGGCCATCCTCGCGAGGTTCTGGACGCCTACAACCGTAGCGTGGCCGAAAAATTCCGCGAATGGGGCGAGACGCTCCGCGAGGGCATGTCCACTACGGCTCGCCGGGGCGATGGCCGGGCGGAGGTGCTGAGCATCGAGACCATGGGCAACGCGGGGACTCCCACCGTGGTCTGGCGAAGCGGGGAGGAAGTCGGCGTCCGGGTGACCGTGAGGTATCGTGCCGCCGTTCTCGATCCGGTGGTCGGGATCATGATTCGCACGCGCATCGGCTTTGAAGTGTACGGCACCAACACGGAAGCCGAGCATGTCCGGATCGGACCCTGCGCAGCGGGCGATACAGTGGCCATCACGTTTACGTTCACCGGCCAGCTTTGCCCGCAGGAATACACCATCACGGCCGCATCGCACGATGCGGACGGCACCGCCCACGACTGGCTGGACGATGCCATCGCCGTGATGGTGACCGACAGTCGCTACACCGCCGGCGTCGCCAATCTCCAGGCGCGCATCGCCGTGGAGCGCTGCGCCGGGGCCTGATGGACACGCGGCGCTGGCCGCGCTCCCGGCGGTAACGCGGCTGACGCCGCATGCCCCTTTACTTGCTTTCCAGAATGTAGGTTGGCGCGAGGCCCGCGAGGGTGGAAAACCCTCCCGTCGCTTCCGTGAGCCAGCTCGAACAGCCCTGCACCTTGCCGAGGAAGGAATGCGGGTGCACCTCCACGCGCATTTCGCGCATCCGCACCTCGCCGTGCTGCAATACGGGGAAAACCGAGCGAACCGGCTCGGTCACTTCCTGAACCACCCATGGACTGCGCATGGCCAGCTTGAGCGCCTTCTCCCAACCGGCCGCATCCACCTCGGCGCCGTGTACAGGACTGCGGTCCGTGGAATCGTCGTTTGGATGAAGCACCAGCCGTTCGCGGTTCTTCAGGATGAACTCGGGAAGATCCACGTTCTGGTCCTGCCACATGGTCCTGGTCGCGGCCACAACGCGGGTCCACGGGATGAACTCCCGAACGGCCTTTTTCTCCTCCACCGGGAAGCTGGCCGTCACGGTTTCGTCGGTGAGCAGGCCAAAGAGCGCTTTCTTGTGCGCCATTTCCGAGCGGAAGCTGTTCACAACGCAGACCTTGCGATCGCGGTAGGCACGCAACAGCGGATGCGAAAGGTCGAAGCGAACCAGGAACTCGTGTACGCGGATGCGCCGGTACACCAGATCCACGGGGAAATCGCCCCGCTGCAGAACCCCGTTGCGGTATTCCAGCATATCGGGGGTCACCACCTCGGCGGCGTAGCCATCCTTGCGGAAACATTCGGCGATGAGCTGGCTCTCGTTCGACTCGGTGGTCAGAAACGGCTGCCGGAACTCGAGAATCGCGATGTTCGGCTTTCGATCCCAGCCACCCCATTCCTTCCAGGCCTTCAGCACCGCGGACACCAGCGGTCTGGTCCCCACCAGCTTCACCAGACCGTACCTCTTCCGAAACTCCTTCACCGGCGGTGCGTCGTAGAAGATGTCCGAGAGCGCTTCGCTGTAAACGACACCAGTAGGAGCCTCGGAATCGTACTGGACAAAGCGCAGCGTCCCGTTGTTCAGATGAGTATCCAGAAGCGACGTAACCGAGAGATAGGGGTAGCCGGGATCCACTGCGGCGAGCATCCTCTCGCCGGGCAGAAGCTCGATGCGAGACAGCAGCGCCGGGTTGCTCAGCGCCGCATGTTCGACGCGATCGATTGCGCTGACCAGGCTTTCGGCCGCCTTCGACATGGTGGCGTACTGGCGGCGGGTGATGAAGTGCGGCCTCAGAACGGGCGAGATCGGCCGGATGCCCACGTACAGATTCCGCTCGCGCATGCGCTCGTGCAACGCGCGCGCCCAGGACAGGTCATTCCAGGGCTTGCTTTCGAGAATCTTGTGGTACCGGGCTACCGCTTCGCCCAACTGCGTCATGATTTCGAAGATCTTTCCTGCCCCAGTATCGCATGCAGGGCGAGTCATTGTGAAGCAAGGCGATGCGAATAACTGCCGTAAATGACAGAGTATAATAGAGATACCTCAGCTTGCTCAACCCCGCCCGAGTTCGGGAGTTTGGCCTCCCGTGTGCTCAGGGAACCGCCGCAGGAGCCAGTACGTCCTTTGAACAGGATCGGAGACGTCACCCTGTTGAACCTTCTCCTCCTCTGGTTGGCGCGGCTTCCTTTTTCACTTGCCGCGCCATTTTTTTGATGAGGGCCGGGTCGGCAGCCCGTGGCGGGGGGAGCGGTTTGCTACCCGGGGACAGATCCCATTTGACGCCGGGCGGCAAAACACATGGAAACTGCCAGGCTGATCATCACCGGCACGTAGTAGCGATAGGCGTTTGACAGGAAGGTGATGGCCACAAGGAAGCCGGCCATTCCCAGCAGGTAACAAACGCAGGCGTTAGCGATTTCGACGTGGCCCTGGTGGTGGGCATCGCGCAAAGTGCGCATCACCAGGAGAAGCGCGGACCCCAGACCTGCCAGGTAGAAGATCAGCGCCGGGATGCCACATTCACTGGAAACCTGGGTCCAGGAACAGTGTGTGGCGTGCCAGTTGCCCACGCGGCCCTCTTTCACGCTGGTGCCTCCCTCATAGTTGTAGAACTGATCGGGACCCACCCCGAAAATGGGGTGCTGGGCCGTGAACTGAAGGCTCTTCATGAAGAGGTACGTGCGCGAGGCTTCCGACTCCTGGGCCTCTTCATGTTGTTCGCCAAACAACGTCCCCAGGCGTGTCAGGGTTGCCCCCGGCAGAGCCACGAACACCAGAAACGCCACCGCGGAAGCCCCCAGAATGGCGACGATTCGCTGTCGCGGGGAACCCAGACACAGCAGAACCAGGAAAGCGACCGCGAGCCCGACCAGCGCGCCGCGCGAGGCCGTGCCCAGCACCACCCACAAGCCATAGGCGATCACCGGGAAGGGCGCAAGCCGAACGACGATGTTGCGCTGGCGGTCCATGGCGATGAACAACAGAAACGGCAGCACCAGCAGCAACTGCGCGGCCAGGTCGTTCGAATTGGCAATATCGAAACCGCTCAGCTCGATCGAAATCCGCCCGCCGGACGTGTTCATGAAATGCCGGGCGGTGAGGAGATTCGTGACGGCCGCGGCGGCGATTGTGTAGAACACCACCCGGACGTCTTTCCAACTCAGGATGAGGCCGCCAACGACGATCAGGAGCATCAGGTTGATGCGGCCGTCGACGACACGCTCGAATGAACCTCCCCGCCACTGGCTGAATGGAGTGGCCAGCGCCATCCAGGCGTAGAAGGCCAGCCAGTAAAACGGAGCACGGTGCCGGAAGGTGCGCTGCACGCTGCCGGTGAACAGCCCGCACAGCAGGGCTGGGGGAGCGACAAGATAGAGGAGGTAAGGATTGAAGCCGACAAAGTAATAGGCGAGCTCGTGCAACAAGGTGAGTTCCGTGAACAGCAGAGCCAGGCCAAAGTAGAATGCCACCTTGCGGACCGGATTGTATTCAAGAGCGGCAAGCCGGCCAACGTCCGGGAGAGCTTCCGAAGCCGGACCGGCGGCGGCGAGGGTGGCCGGCGTGTCAGCCCCTGTCGCCGGCGCGACGGACACACCCGCGGTGGCAACCTGGCGGCCGGCGGCGGGACGCCAATGGGAGGACAACATTCTACCCATTTTTCTATGATAGGGGATGCCGGCGTCTGGCCCGCGGCTCCGGGTTGTGTCCTAATAGTGAGTGCGTTGATCGAGAAAAGTTCGCCGAAGCGCAAGCGGTGGCCGTGTCTTATGCTGGGTCCGTGGACGATCCCAGTCAACTGCCAACCCTCCACGACAAGGTAGTCCGGGCGCACGCCGACGTTCGGTACATCGCCGGGCTGCTGGCCGCGCCGCTCTCGGACCAGGACCGGAAGGCCTGCCTGAAGAGGGCGCAACACGCGTCCCGGCTGCTGCATGAAGTCACCGGGCTCTCACTCACGCCTGCGTCCCTGCTCGGCAGCATCGGAGGGAAGAAGACGGCCGAACACGGGCCGGATTACTTTCTCCAGATCGCAGCTATGCGCAAGACGCGGGGTGGGGGAAGGCCGCGGAGGCAGGCTGGGTAGCGCTCTATATCGACGCGGAGACGGACCGGAGTACTTCCACGAGGCGGTCAATGAAGCCAGTGTTTCCGCCAGTGGGATAATCGGCGATCTCCCTGATCGTCTTGCTTTCCTTGGAAAAATACTGCGGTAGCTTTCCTGCCAGCCTTCGAAGCCGGCCGGAATACCTCTGCTGGAAGAGTCTGATGTTTTCGTTGCTCACTGTGATGGCCTGCTGACGGTTGCCCGCTGCCAGATCTTCGGCCTCTTCCCTTTCCAACTGGAATGCCTTTAGATCACCGATTAGGGCTACAACCTCTTTTCTGAGGGAGTCGGTTTGGGGCGTGTTGGTTTGAGCCATTTTGGCAATGGCATCGGCGATCTGCTGAAGACTCGGATCGGAGTTTTTCTCGGCCACGTTTCCGATCAGGAGGGAGATGCCGTCAAGCTGCCCCCTTATGTACGCCTGTTGCTGCAAGCTGCTATCGAGTTTTCCCTGGGTCTCAGATTCACGTTTTTCGTGGGACCTGTCGGAATGATACATCGCAAGTTGTTGAAGTGCTGCGGCCAGAAGACCCAGACCAGTCAGAGAGCAAATGACGACAAGTGCCCGCGCCTTCCTTTGGCCCTCCAAGTTCATGATCGCCAGATAGGTGGCGTAGCCACCCAGCAGACCAAAGAACGCGACCGCAAGGAACGCAATGATGTAGTCCACGCTTTCCAAACGCTCATAGGCTGTAATTCTCCATAGCCGACTGCTGAGCGCGACCCGCCTTTCGTAAAATCGGCGGGGTGGCTTTTTCCCGAGACGCCCCGCCCGGTTCACTCACAAGTCTACTGCCGTCGAACGTTACCTACACCGTTTCAAAGAACAGCTTTTCCAGCGCCATTCTCCGAAACTGCCAGAACTCGCGCTGTTGCCCTCTCACGTCCAAACAGCACACCCCTTCGTCATTCAGTGTCGGGGTCGCTTCGAGAACAACGGCGTCCTGATCGTCAAGCACGTTGATTCCACGCGTTGTCTGCTTGAAGACAACTGACCGCTGTTTGATGTTGTTTCCGCCCAGCAGCACAGTCACGAATTCGCCGTGGGTGATGCATTCAAACTTGTGCTGTGCCCCCTCCGGACGTTTGGCGTTTCTGGCATCCACATCGTCCTTCAGTTGGGCCCTCAGCCGCTGAAACGCCACCCCAATCGAGCATTTGGATCTCGCGTCCACCCAGTCAAAGCCTTCCATGCCTTCATAGTAACTCGGTGCGTGCCGTGCATGGCTCACTGCGCATAACGCCCGTGATGGAAGCCGGGCTGACGGACCATGTCTGGACGATTGCCGAGCTGGTGGCGTAAACTGGCTGTGGATAAAGGGGAAAGAAGAGAGCCTCGATTCGCGGTCGAGGCTCTTCGCCAATGCGTTGGGTCGCACTCAGACGATACCAGAGGAGTGTGCCCGGATGCAAGCCAGGCGGGGATATTTCGGCTCTGTCGGTGAATGGGTTATCTTTTCGGCGCCAGAATTCAGAGAGTCTAAAATGACGGCGATAGCAACGGTGATGGGCCCCTGGGGAGTACTGATGGCAGCGGATGGGCGTATGTGTCTCAGCGAGGCGGCGAGGCCGTACGCTTCGGCGGAAGTGTTGGCGAAAGAGACTGACCACGCACAAAAACTGTTCCCAATCGTTGGGCCGGATCGAGCGATGGTGTACGGACTGGCCGGATCGATTGCGAACGACGATTTTACTTTTGATCTCCGAAGCGAGTTACACCGGCTGGCGAGCGAACTTGCCCCTCAAAGGTGGGAAGATCTGCTCGGCTACATCAACGCATTGGTGGAACCGGTGGCTATGGCCATCACAGACGCCGGGCATTTCCCGTTAAAAGGGGAGTCAAAATCAGGAGGTCTGAACATTGCAGAGGCGATGTTCGCAGGCTGCTTTGGCTCTTTGATCTTTCTGCTGACGGTTGAATTCGCTCACTCTGGCGGCATGTGCCGCGCCCGCATTGTGGAAGTTCGCCACCAGAGTCGAAACCCTATCTGTCAGATCTGCTACGGATCAAGGGCCGTGGCTCAACGAATGTACGACCGCAGGCGCGGTCATGCCCCAATCGCTGGTTCACCATTCGCCCGCTACATTCACGACCTTGGAGACAGCCCCACGGCCAATGATGCCGAACGATTTGCCGTTGGATACATCGAGGCTTGTTGCTCGCCCACGGGCCTGCAGTTGGACCCCGACGGCTGCAGGGGGATCGGCGGCCATATTCATGTGGCGACCGTCGAGCCCGGAGGCGGCTTCCAGTGGATTCGCCCTCCGATTGCGCCCTGAACTCGTCGAAGGTCGTCACTTCGCGGACTTTGCGGCAGTCTCCCTCATATCGCTTATAATCTCGTCCACGAACTTATCCGATGTCCCGCCAGCCCGGAGGGAGACCACCAGAAAGGCTCCCACAATCGGTATAGGAAGGTTTTCGGGCTGTGAGTAGAACTTGTCCACAGCCTCCGCGATCTTGTCGGCGTGAAGGTTTCTGGGGAAGTAGGCATCGTACTTCTCTTTGTCCTGCGGTCCCATCAGCATGGTCTCGGCCCCGATTACGAATGCAGTCCTTGAGAGCGAGCCTCCCATGTCCGCCAGGGAGTTCCAGAATCTGCCGTTGAACTGCCCGTTGGTCGCGATCTCGGGTCCGCTCTGCGCGAAGCAACGAGCGATCGACAGAAAGACGAAGACGACGACAAGACGGTAACTCATGGGCAGAAGGATATCACGTAAGCCGGGCGTCTCGGGGAATCTGCCATCAACGCACTATCAGGACACCACCCGGCCCCGGCCCTCACCACAGCCTGGATTGCATCAGGCGGTTCCATTGGTCGGCGGTCCTGTGGGCGTCCGCCTCACGGCCGCTGGCGTGGTACGCCTCGCTCAGCGCGAGCAGCACATCGCGATCTTCGCCGTACGCCTGCGCATTCTCCAGCGTGGCCACCGCCGCGTCCGGCAAGCCCTGCCGGAGAAGCTCGCGGGCCCTTTGGACGGCCATTTTCTGACGGTGCACTGCGCGCAATCGGAATTTACCGGTGAAACACTCGGCCGCGGTCAGACGGCCGGCGCGCGGGATCAGGTCCAGGCGAAACTGAACCGCGAATAGAATCGTGAACAAACAGCAGGCTATAACCGCCGCCATGATGGCCATCCGCATTACCCGGCCCGATGCGTACAGGATTGTCGCCGCGCCGAAGGCGATCAAAGGCACACACGAGGTCAGGTAGCGCGAGCTGAACGAATCGCCGCCATGCCAGGTCAGGGGCAAAGAGCCGACCAGGCCCGCTTCCAGAGCGATCACCACAATCCACGGCAGGAACACGCGCGGCATCTTCCATGCCCCAAACACCAGGCCAGCGAAACCGAGCAAGGCGAGCGGCGTCCAGAAAAACCACCCGTTCCGGCTGGAGAACAGCACCTGGAGTACAAACGGCGGCGGAAACATGAAAAAGCCATTGCCTTGTGGAATCAGGAAGAACCTGCCGTAGATATACTTCCACTCCAGCAACTGTGGAACCCAGCAAAGGGCCGCCGCCGCCCCATAAACGATGCGCGATTTCAACCGTGTCTTTATACCACCGAGGCCGCCCATGAGATCGAACAGCAGCGGCCCGCCGAGATAGATTACATCCTGCCACCTGGAAATGGACAACACACCGCCGATGACCCCGAGCAACATCCAATCGCGGACACCGGTCTTCTCTCGAATTCTCCACCACCACGCCAGAAACAGACTGGCGCCAAAGAAGGTGGAGGCGTGCGACATCTGGGAGAAAGCGTAGTAGCCCACGCTGGTGCCGAAGAAAGCAGCCACCGTGATGGCCAGAGCACAGGCAACCGCGGGCGGCTCCGTCGTGCCCCACAGTCCCGCGGTCCGATACAGAAACGCAAAAAGCGCCATGAGTCCGAGACCAGTCAGCGCGGCGTTGGCCAGACAGAAGCCGAGCATGGCAAAGCGGGAATAGCCATCGGCGGGGTTACCCGCCAGAGCGTCCAGCGCCGTTCCCGCGGCCAGAAACGGGGCCGCCAACAACGAGTAGCCCACCGCGTAGGAGCTGCCCGGGAGCCCCGTTTCCTTCCGCACCGCGGTCCAGGGGCTGTCGTCCGGCCTGACGTGCTGGTACTCGTCGCGGAGATCGAAATCGCCATGGAAAAGCAGGGAGTGCGAGACGCCAAAGTAAGCGGGGGGATCGATTCCGGCAACCTTGGCGAGGCGGCGCCCGGCCGGCGCGAAATGGTCGAGCAGCACAAAGCTGACCATCACCACGATGGTGAACGCCGCAATCGCCACGTAGCAGGAACGAGCGCGTAATTCGAGGGGAGAGAAGCGCATCTCAGTGTTCAGACCGCGGTCATGATGGGCGCGCCGCGATCGTTCCGCAGCCGCAGGAAAAACTGCACGTAGCGCAGAACCAGCGGACGGAAGAACGCCAGCAGGATACCCACATAGGCCGCGCCCCCGGCGGCAACCTCGATGGTCAGAATCCACGCGGGCGGCCAGCCAGCCGGAAGCGCCCGTCGCAAAAGGAACACGGTACACAGCATGGCCGCGGATCCGGCCAGAGCTGGAGCGAGAATGGCCAGGTACTCGCGGAGGCCGCACTGTATGGCGCGGAACAGCTTCACGGCCGGTGGGAGGAACGTCAGCGGCGACATAATAATCCACGCGGCGGCGACGGCGCTGGTCCCCCAGTGCGAGTGGGCCGCGACGAAGAACGACGCTGGCATCACGGTGAAGGTGAACAGGGAGATCCACATCAGGAAGGTTGTGAAGCGCAGGGACGTCAGCACCTGGCTCATGAGGGTATTCAGCGTCCGCAACGCCATGTAGAGGGCCAGCCATTGCAGGGGCACAATGGAAGCTGTCCATTTCGCGCCCAGGATCGCGGTCACCGCCTCCGGAGCCACCATGGCGAGGCCGAACACCAGCGGGAAGATGGTCAGAGCCAGTCCATCGCTGATGAACAGGAAGTAGCGGCGAACCAGGGCCCGGTCCTCCTGGACCCGCGCGAACAGGGGACCGGTGACGCGCATGATGAGCATGCCGAGCTTCTCGGCGGGCGCGCTCGCCAGGTCGATGGCGATGCGGTACGCCCCCAGGGCGGATTTCCCCAGCAGACGCCCGACGATGATTCCGTCCGATTGCGAGTAGAGGGCCCAGGCCAGCCTGCTGGTGGCCACCTCCAGGCCGAACCGCAAGGGCGCGGCAACCTCTTTCCAGCGGGGCAGAGCCAGGGGCGTCGGCTTCCAGAACGCCGTTAGCGCCGCCGACGCGGCTTTGCCCGCCATGGGCGCCGCCAGCAAAGACCAGTAACCCATCCCGGCCAGCGCGCCGCAAACAAGCACCACGGCCTGCACGAGTGCCTGAACCGCTTCCGCCAGAGAGAGCCGCCGGTAGTCCATGTCCCGCTGTAACAGCCCTAACGGCACGGCCTGTACGGCAGTGATGAAGAAGCCAAGGCTGTTGATGACAATCAGAAGCCGGAGCTGCGGAGAGCGGAAGAAGATCGCGACCAGCCCAGCGGCGGCGGCGCAGCCCGCGAACGCCAGAGTGCTGAAGAGGAACGCAACGCTGTTCAGTTGCGCCAGCGTGCGGCGGCTGAGCTCGCGCATTTGCAGTGCCGCCGCGCCGATTCCGAATTCGGCCAGGACGTTGGTGATGTTACCGACAAACCCGGCCATCTCCACGGTGCCAAAATCGGCCGGGGAGAGCAGCCTTGCCGCAACCAGCACCGACAGCCAGGTGACGAACTGAGTGGTCCACTTGGCGCCCGCGGTCCAGGCGAGCCCCCCCACGAACTGGGCGTCGAGACGGTGATGGTGCGGCGTCTCGTCAGCGCTCATGCGCGGCCTCGTCCGGACGGCGTGCGCCGGGCGTTCGGGAGATTCGTCGATTCCAATCGCGCATGGCCATCTCTGTCAAACTCGCTACGATCAAGCGTACCGCGTCCACTGGCCACGCTCAGGCGGAAGGCCGCTCAGGGACGTCAGGCGTCCAGCCGCGTTATTCGCCTGGCGCCACCGAAACGCGGCCGGCGCCGCGGGTGCTTTCAGGCGATGTCCGGCAGCAGGAAACGGTGTGGCTCTCCAGCGGCGGCGCTAATGGCTTCGGCCGCCAGATAACCGCTGCGCACCGCCCCTTCCATGGTGGCCGGCCAGCCGGATTGCGTCCAGTCGCCCGCCAGGAAAAGATTGGGCGTCGCGCTACGCGTTTCTGGACGAAGCTGCTCGGTGCCGGGGGCTGCCGAGAACGTCGCCCGCACCTCCTTCACCACGTGCGCCTTCACCAGGGTGGCGTCGAGCACGGCGGGGAAGAACTCGGCCAGCTCGCGCAGTGCCAGCGCGATGACTTCCTGGCGGGGCATGTCCAGCAGGGCTCGCGAGGCGCTCACCACCAGTTGCACGTAGCGGCCGTCGCTCTTGTTGTACATCCACTGAATGGTGCGGTCGAGCAGCGTGGCGTTGGGAAGGCCGGTGATGCCGCGGTCGAACCACAGGTGGATTCCGGTGATGGGCGAGTGGGTGAAGGCGGGGACCGGAATCCCGGCGCCAGGGGCCAGAGCGGCCAGCCGTTCGAAGGGGACTGCGGCCACATAGAAATCGGCGCCATGCTCGCCGCCGCCGGCGATGGCGCAACGGACGCGCCCGTTCTCCATCTCCAGCCGTTCCACGGGCGCGCGCAGGTGCAGGGTCACGTTGCCGATCTGGTCCCAGGCGTGGGAGCTGTACAGCTCGCCCAGAGGAACGGCGGGCACGCCCATCTCATAGGAATCCGGCCGCGCCAGAAAACCCAGCCAGAAGACCTGGAATCCGTGCCGCGCGGCCATGCGGTCCAGTTCCTCGTTGATGGCGCTCACCAGCACCTGGCCCCAGAAGCGGCGGATGGCGCGCGGGGTTTGCCGCTTCTCCCTCAGCCAGTCGAGCATGCTGATGCGGTCGAGATCGGTGCGGGTGGAGCGCTCGCGGCGGATGGCCAGCATGGCGCGCGCGATGCGCAGTTTGTCGCGCAGGCCGAGAAACTTCAGCGCGGCGAAACTCCCCGCGAAGTGCAGCGGCGCGGGCAGCACGCCGGCGCGCAGGATGGAGGCCCGCCCGCCCGGTTCGAGGAAGACGAACTGGCGGAAGAAGCGGACGTGGCCGGAAACGCCGAGGCGTCCATAGAAGTCGAGCAGGTTGACGCAGCAGCGCAGCAGAACGTGCTGGCAGTTGTCGATGGTCTCCGGCGGGCCGGCATTGCCGGGCGCTTCGTAGGAGGTGGCGCGCCCGCCGAGGAACGCCCGCGATTCGAAGACGTCCACCCGGAACCCGGCACTGCCCAGAGCGGCCGCCGCGGCCAGTCCGGCCAATCCTCCGCCGGCCACAATTACCGAGGGCATGGATCGCACGTCATAGCGGGCGCAGGAGTCTCCGCATCACTCGACGACCCAAAGTGGGGCAGGCCCGTGGCCCAATGCCACTTAACTTTCCTGTTACTGAACGCCTGCACGGAGTTGTGGGGCAGGATTGTATCCTGCTCGCGGGTTTGTAACCCGCGCATGGCGCCGATTGGAAATCGGCGCGCAGGTTGCAAACCTGCCCCACATCCCGAACTGGCACTTCCCCACGTCTCCGGTGAAATGTTAAGTGGCATTGGGCCCGTGGCCTGCGCGGGGCATTCAGCTATGCCCGCGGCATTGGGCGCCATGGCCCGTCCCCTGTTTCTTCGCGAGAACCGGCGGGAATTCGAGCGCACTACGCTACACGGCGGGAATCCGGGCTCTGCGCCCGCCGCCGCCGTTGCTGTTGATGATGGCGATGGCCAGCCAGAGCACCACAACCACGAAGAGGAGATCGGAAATGTCAAAATCCATTGTGATCCCGTCCAGTATGGCTTGTCCAAAGCGGCGCGACAAGCTCCAGGGGCTCCAGTACCGGACAGGATTCCTCTGGTCCTTCCGCTGTCGGGTGAATTCCCGAGGAAACCGGACGCGAGTCGCCGGTGTTATGATCGGAAACTACCCTATGTGCCGGAGGCCCGCCCTATGTTCCAGCGGGCCGTGCCGGCCGATATAAACTGTGATGCTACCGCATCTCTGGCGCCGATTTCTGTCCACGGTACGGGTACTGCTGGCCCTGAGCTGCCTTGTCACGTCCCTGGTTGCCTCCAGCGGTTCGATCACCGAATCGGTGGTGCTGTTCGCCGCTTACGCCGCCTATTCCTCGGTGGTGCTGTTCTGGCGGAGCCTCGAACAGAGCGGCTACCCGCTGATGGCGCTGTGCGCCGATTTTCTGTTCTTCTTCCTCTACGCCTCCGGGAGCACCGGCTACAGTTACTGGATCAGCTCGGTGTTCTACGCCTATGTTCTGGTGGTGGCGGTGATGCTGCACACCTGGTCGAGGGTGGTGATCGTGACCGGGGCGTCGGTGATCCTGCTGTACGTGGCCTCGCCGCTGCACGCCAGCGTGTTGCTGCCGGTGTTCGTCAGCGGGGGCATTGTGGCCACCGTGCTGGCGGTGCAGAAGGCCTGGTATGACGACCGCCTGGCCACGGCGGCAAAACAAAGCGTGCTCTACCGGTATGACGCGGAGAAGGCCCGCGACAGCGAGCGGCAGAGGATTGCGGCGGACTTCCACGACGGCCCGCTGCAAAGCTTCATCAGCTTTCAGATGCGCCTGGAGATCATCCGCAAGCTGCTGATGCGGGATCAGCGGGCGGCGGTGGACGAACTGGTGCAACTGCAGGATCTGTGCAAGACGCAGGTGACCGACCTGCGCACCTTCGTTCGCAGCATGCGGCCGGTGGACGTGGATGGGAGTCTTTCTTCCACCATCGGCCGGATCGTGGAGCAATTCCAGAAGGACAGCGGGATTTCGGCGTCGTTCGTCAGCACCGAGTTCCTGGAGCCGGCCGAGCCGGAGGTCTCGCTGGAGCTGCTGCAGATTGTCCGCGAGGCGCTCTACAATGTTCAGAAGCACGCCGGCGCGACGCGGGTGACGGTGTCGGCGCGGAAGAAGGACGGCGGCCTCGAGATCAGCGTGGAGGACAACGGCAACGGGTTCCCGTTCAGCGGCGTGTTCTCTCTGGACGAGCTGGACATGCTGCGGCTGGGTCCCATCAGCATCAAGCGCCGGGTGCGCGGGCTGGGCGGCGATCTCAAGCTCGATTCCCGGCCCGGCCAGGGCGCGGGGCTGCTCATCCGCCTGGCCATGGAGCGCGCGGCGGCGTAAGGATCTGCTCCAGGCCGGGGTGGAAGCGGGCGTTCCAGTCTCCTGTCTCGCGTAATACTTGACAGATTTGTAGGGCAGCCTCTCAGGCTGCGCGGGACTCTCAGTCCCGCCATGGCGGCCTGAGAGGCCGCCGCAGGCTGAGAGCCTGGCTGAGAGCCTGCCCCACTTCGCAGCGCCAGCCTGGACTTCCATGGCTGGTTGTGCGACGCTGGCGTCTTGGTAAAGGTTTGCGTATTGGCCAGCAGCAGCGCGGGGAATTCCACCTTCATCGCCACCGCGCGCACGCGCATCCTGGTGGACGCCGGGCTCAGCCGTAAGGAGATTCTGGCGCGGCTGGCGGCCATCGGCGAGGATGGCGAGACCCTCGACGCGATCCTTGTCACGCACGAGCATACCGACCACGTCTCCGGGCTGGTGCCCATGGCCCGTTGCGCCGGCAAGCGCAGCATTCCCGTTTTCCTGACCACCCTGACTTCGCCCGCGATTCCGTGGGGCGAGTACACGCCCGTGCTGGAACGATTCCAGGCGGGCTCCACGTTCACCATTGGCGACATTGAGGTGGACAGCTTCACCATCCCGCACGACGCCGCCGACCCGGTGGCCTTCTCATTTCGCACCCAGGGCGTGAAGATCAGCCAGGTGACCGATCTCGGCTATCTGCCGGATTCCATCAAGGTGCACGTCAGCGGCAGCGACCTGCTGATTCTCGAGTCGAACCACGATCTGGATATGCTGAAGGTGGGGCCTTACCCCTGGTCGGTGAAGCAGCGGGTGATGGGGCGGAACGGTCATTTGTCCAACGACGTGGTGTCCGATTTTATAAGGAACGATCTGGATACCAGAGCCAGCACGCTGGTGCTGGCCCACATCAGCGAGCACAACAACCACCCGGCCATCGTACAGTTGACGGCATCGCAGGCGCTGGAGGGCCGGGCCTTGTTTACGAGGCTTGTAGTAGCCGAACCGCGCCGGCAGACGGAAGTGTTTACGTACTAGATCATGATTGCACGCTATACACGGCCGGAAATGGGCCGCATCTGGAGCGAAGAGAACAAGTTCCGCCAATGGCTGGAGGTGGAGCTGGCGGCCGCCGAGGCGCTGGCCGAGACCGGTGAAGTCCCGCAAGATGCCGCTCGCCTGCTGCGCCAGCATGCCGACTTTACGGTTGAGCGGATCAACGAGATTGAGCGGGAAGTCCGGCACGACGTCATCGCATTTACTACGAATGTCGCTGAGGCGATGGCGGCGGCCGGGCACGCCGAAGCCTCGCGCTGGCTCCACTACGGCCTGACCTCCAACGACGTCGTGGATACCGCCCAGGCGCTGATGGCGAAACAAGCCTCGGCGCTGATCCGGCGAGGCGCGACTGAGCTGGCTGCCACCCTGCACGAGCGGGCGCTGGAGCACAAGCACACGGTACAGATTGGCCGCACCCACGGGATTCAGGCCGAGCCGATTACCTTCGGGCTGAAGGTGGCGCTGTGGTACGACGAGCTGCGCCGCAATCAGGTTCGCTTCGACGCGGCGGCGGAGGAGATGAGGGTGGGCAAGATCTCCGGCGTGGTGGGCACCTTCGGGCACGTCGGCCCGGACGCCGAGGAGCGGATCTGCGAGAGGCTGGGTCTGAAACCGGCGGCAATTGCCTCCCAGGTGATCTCGCGGGACCGGCACGCGGCGTGGGTTTCGGCGCTTGCTTTACTAGCCGCTACATGCGAAAAGGTGGCTTTGGAGATCCGGCATCTGCAGCGTACCGAGGTGCGCGAAGCCGAAGAGCCGTTCGGTGTTGGCCAGAAGGGTTCCTCGGCCATGCCGCACAAGCGCAACCCGGTCACCTGCGAACAGATCTGTGGTCTGGCGCGGGTGGTGCGGGCCAATGCCCAGGCCGCGCTTGAGGACATTGCGCTGTGGCATGAGCGGGATATATCGCACTCGTCGGTGGAGCGCGTGATCCTGCCGGATTCGGCCATCCTGGTGGACTACCTGCTGGCCAGAACCACATGGCTGGTGAAGGGTTTGCGGGTGAACGTGGAGCGAATGCGGCAGAATCTGGAATTGACGAAAGGTCTGATTTTCTCCGGCCAGCTTCTGCTGGATCTGGCTGCCGCTGGCATGCTCCGAGAACAGGCCTACAGCCTGGTGCAGCGGCATGCCATGCGAAGCTGGGAGGAGGGGGGAGACTTCCGGGGGGCCATTGAATCCGACCCGGAGATTCGAAAACTCCTTGCGCCTGAGGAAGTTGCGGCGGCTTTCTCGGTGGACCGATACCTCCGGCACGTGGACCGGATCTTCGAGCGCGTGTTCGCGGCTTAGTTGGCCGGCATACTACTCTCGATGGCAGTAGTACTACTCAGGTGACTGCGGGTGGAGATGTCGGTTTTTTTGTCTGACAAAAATCAAGTATTTCAATTTAAGCCCCTTGCCCTTACACTTCTGGTATGGGCGCCACGAAGACCGCCGAGCTTGCACTGGCAAGGGTCTTGCTTGTGGACGACAACCCAACGGCGCGGTTGACGCTGCAAACCGTTCTGGAAGCGGGCGGCTATCGTGTTGATTCGGCGGCATCCGCGGCCGAGGCAGTGGGCAAGCTGGACGAGCGCGAGTATTCCCTGGTGCTGAGCGACATGGAGATGGAGTCCCCGTTCGCCGGTCTGAAGGTTCTGGCTCACGCGCGCATGATGGACTACAAGCCGGCAACCGCGCTGGTGGCGAGCTGTCAGGATGGCATCGGGGTGGAAGGCCGGCCGGACATGCTGGTTGAACCCGCGGATGTGCCTGATTTGCTTGAGGATGTGGCCAGCCTGATCGGCGAGCGGGCGGCCCGGAGACTGCACCGGGAATTGCGGCTGCTGCATCCGGATTAGAATCCCTGCCCCTCCGGGGTAACAAAACTCTACACCAACTGCTGAACGGCGTGCTCGAAGGTATCGAGCGCGCCCGCGAAGAAGTGGTCCTTCGCCTCTATCCAGATGAGTTTTTTGGGCTCTTGCAGGGAATCGAAATACCTCTGCATGGATTCGCGGGGACCGTACCGGTCGTTCGTGCTCTGGATGAAGATTCGCGGCACGCTGCAATGGCTATCTTCATGGTAGGCTTGGGGGAATCCTACCAGAATGATCCGGCACGGATGGGGCGGTTGGCAGCCCAGCCGCAGGGCGATTCGCGAGCCAAAGGAGAAGCCGGCCAGGGTGAACGGCAGGCCGGGGTAGCGCCCGCGTAGCAGGGCCAGGGCCGCGCGGGCATCGTCGATTTCCCCGTCGCCGTGGTTGTAAACACCCTCGCTGAGGTTGACGCCGCGGTAGTTGAAGCGCAGCACCACCGCGCCGGTGTGGCGCAGCGCGCGCGCCATACGGTAGACCACCTTGTTGTGCATGGTCCCGCCGTGCTGCGGGTGGGGATGGCAGACCAGCGCCGCCTCGCGCGGCTCACCGTGCTCGGGTTCTTCGAGCAGGGCTTCGAGACGACCCACGGGGCCGTCGATGAACAACGATTCGATGCGGCGGGGCAAGATCAGTTGGAGCGGTAGTTGGTGAACTGCATGTCGATGCCGAAGTCGTGGCCCTTCAGGAGCTGGATGATTTCCTGAAGGGTGTCGCGGTCCCTGCCGCTGACCCGCACCATGTCGGCGTTGATGGACGCCTGCACCTTCTTCTTGCTGTCCTTGATGAGCTTCACGATTTCGCGGGCTTTCTCGATCACAATGCCCTGCTGCAGCGCGATTTCCTGGCGAACGCTGGACCCGGCGGCGGGGATGATGGGGCCGAAGGTCAGGCCCTTCAGCGGCACCTGGCGCTTCACCAGCTTCTGTTCGAGGATTTCGATGACCGCGCGGAGCTTGTATTCGTCCTGGCTGGCCAGCAGGATCTTGTGCTCCTTTTCGTTGAGCTCGATGGTGGATTTGGTGTTCTTCAGGTCGTAGCGCTGGTCGACTTCCTTTCTGGCCTGGTGGATGGCGTTGCCGACTTCCGCGAGGTCGATTTTGGAGACGATGTCGAAAGTGTTTTCGGGCATGGGGGTACAGGAATATGATAGCGGAGCGATGCCAGCGCAGATGGTCTAAACTGAGCAAATGGCGACGGTAGACGCGTTTGACCGGATCACGGTTGAGCCGGGAAAGTGCGGCGGGAAGCCTTGTATCCGAGGGATGCGAATCACCGTTCGCCGTGTGCTGGAACTGCTTGCCACTTATCCCGACCGCGACACGCTGCTCGCTGAGTACCCGTTCCTCGAACCCGAAGATCTCCAGCAGGCCCTGCGCTACGCGGCAGTGGTGTCGTAGTACACTATGTGTATACGATGTGCGTTACGCATGGGATGAGTGGAACACACGCAACCGGCGGAAGCACGAGGGCATCTCATTCGAACTGGCAACACTGGTATTCAAGGATGAGCACTGCCTGATCATTCCGGACCGCGTTGATCCCGCGACCGGGGAGCGGCGCTGGCATGCCATCGGCGCGGTTGAGGCCGGGCGGGTTGTCATCCTGCTGGTAGTCCACGCATATCGGGAGGACGAATATGGCGAAGAGATCATCCGCATCATCTCGGCCCGAGCGGCTGAAAAGCGTGACATCCGAAGATATCAGAAACAGGCGATGGACTGAGAGCGAATTGCGGGCGGTGCGCCGTATTGCCGCGCATCAGGCGGCAGGAGACGACTCGCACATCAACTTTGACGACATTCCGAGGCTGACGGACGAGCAGTTGGCCAACATGGTGCGGTTGCGCGATGTGCGGAGGAAGGTGGCGGTGAGCGTGCGCCTCGACCCGCAGGTTCTCGAATGGCTGAAGTCCAAGGGCGAGGGTCACCTGACGCGCATCAACGATATTCTGGCGAACCTGATGGAGGCGGAAGGCGCAGCGCGACGGTGAGGTAAAGGATTGCCGATGAAAAGGCCGCAAACGCACGAGACCGACGAGAAGGGCAACGCTCTCTTTCGCGATGCGTTTGCGAGTTGGGGGGTGAATCCGAGCGAAAAGAACTATGGCTGGGACTACGTGGTGGAGGTTTTTCGCGAAGGAGTCTCAACTGGTCTTCTATTCAATGCGCAACTCAAGAGCTCCACTGCCACCCTTTACTCGGCGGACGGTCGTTTAGTTTCGCAACGCTTGGAGATGGACGCGGCCGAGTATCTCGCACGGCAACTCCAGCAGCCGACATTCCTCTTTCATGCGGACGTCGAGAATGGATGGCTCTTCTGGAGCGCTGTCCAACTCGATAACACGGTTCTCGCAGCTCTTGACGAAGGTAAGACCGACAGCGTGACGGTTCGGATTCCCACGTCGAATCTCCTCCCCGGCCGGTTCGATCGTTTTCTGGAAGACCTTAGCAGAGCGCACTGCGTAGTCGTAAGCAGGGCGCTCGTGAGCACGGACGACACGGATTTCGTCGGCGCCATCCGGGGGGATTCCCCGGAGAAGATCGATGTGGTCGCGGAAGACCTTCACGAGAAGGCCTTTCGGTTGGAGATGCAGGTGGCTCACGATATCTTCAGGGGTGGTGACCTGCCCGAGGCGATCAGACGGCTGGAAGCCATCCGGAGCAGCCCGACGGCGTCGATACAGATTCGGTTCGACGCAACCCTTCAATCAGGACAACTGAAGTGGATCCACTTGATCAGATCCGATGAGCCACAGATTCGTGCAGCAGAACAGCAGCTACTAACCGCACAGGAACTCTGCGCGATTGCGCGGAAGGGGCCGGTGCATCTTCGTCTGGCTGCCCTTATAATGCGAAGCTCCGCAGAACTTGGGCTCATTACTCACAAGTATCTTGGTCTTGCGATGATTTGGCGATATCAGCAAGAAAGGCACGATGATCCGTTGTGGCTGACCGTCCTTTCGTTCCGACTTCACGAGGATCTTCGTGCCGCAGGTCGGAAATACAGGCAGGCCCTTCGTATCGCGCGGGCGACCGCGAAATCTCGGTACCGATGGATTGCACCGCGGCCCCTGATCGAGACCGCCAAACAGGTTACCGTTCTGGCGAGCATCCTTGGACATACTGAATTCACGGTGGCCGCACGCGAGTATAGAGACGCGGCCTTTCAGTTGTTCAAGTTTGCGGCAGCGATTGCGACGGAGAACGAAAACATGGACGAGTTGTTTGACGCCGTGACGCTGGGCCTGCTGCTCGATAGCTCCGGCAGTGGTGAGGCACTCGCATGGTCACGCTCAATCGTCGACGGATGGAGTCGGGAAAGCGATTACCGAATCCGCGCCGAAGAGTTCATGAATCGCCAAAACCAACGAAGGCAGGGTCTGCAGTTCGAGAATGACATCAAGACGAGCGGCCGGCAGGTTCATGAGAACGTACTTTCCGCATTCGGGGTCGATCCCGCGTCGCAACCATGGGCTGGACTTATTGATCTTGCTCTCAGGGATGCAGATCCCAGTCGCGTCCTGAAAGGTTGTCAGCACACATTTGCCTGTGGAGGTCCGTGGGCAGATCGCAGACTGGTCCAGTTGGGCCTTGAGTATGCGGGCCGGAAGACTCTGCACTGCACTCTCCACAAATATGCGGTAAGCGGCCCGGATTTTGACAGTATCAAAGAAAGATTTGAGCGGGAGTTCTGCAGCTCGTGCCAAGACAAAGCTGCTCGTCCCTCGGAATGGCGCTACAGTGACGAATGGCAACAAGCCGAGAACGTTCGGTTGACCCAGTATCTCCGCGAGTTCGACTTGGGCTCGCTAGCGCCCTAACTGGCTGGAGTAAGTGGCGAAATTCAGCAGCAGCGACGGGTAGATGCCCAGCACCAGCGTGCCGATTACCGAGCCCCACAGGGCGATCTGAATGCCGGCCGTGGGGGCGGCCACCGAATCGGACGCTTCGCCCGGCTCGCGGAAATACATCACCACCAGGATGCGCAGGTAATAATAAGCGGCCACCGCGCTGTTGAGCAGCCCGAGCACCGCCAGCCAGACCATGTGGGCGTCGAGCGCCGCTTTGAAGATGTAGAACTTCCCGAAGAAGCCGGCGGTGAGCGGCACGCCGATGAAGGAGAGCAGCAGCACCGTGAACAGCGCGGCAATCACCGGCTGGCGCCAACCGAGGCCCGCCAGATCGTCGACGTTCACGTAGCGCTCGCCCTGGCGCGAGAAGTAGGAGATTACCGCGAAGGCGCCTACCTGCATGAAGGCGTAGGCGGCCAGGTAGAACATCACCGCGGCGATGCCGATCTGGTTGTGCGCGGCGACGGCCACCAGGATGTAGCCGGCGTGCGCGATTGAGCTGTAGGCCAGCATGCGCTTGATGTTCTGCTGGGTGAGCGCGGCGAAGTTGCCGACGATCATGGTGAGCAGGGCGGAGCTCCAGACGAATGGACCCCAGCGGGCGACGATGGGGTCGAATGCGGTCATGAAGACGCGCACGAACACGGCGAAGGCGGCGGCTTTGGGGCCCGCGGACATGAAGGCGGACACGGGAGCGGGCGCGCCCTGGTAGACGTCGGGCGCCCAGATCTGGAAGGGGACGGCGGAAACTTTGAACGCGAAGCCCACGAACATAAGCGCGGCGGCGACCCCTGCGAGCGTTACGCTGACACGGCCGGTGGCGAGCGCGGCGCGGATGGCCGGGAGGCTGGTGGTCCCGGTGGCGCCATAAATCCAGGCGATGCCGTACAGCAGGAAAGCGGTGGCGAACGAACCGAGCAGAAAGTATTTGATGGAGGATTCGTTATTGCGGCGGTCTTCGCGGAGGAAATCGGCCAGCACGTAGGTGGCGATGGAGGAGATTTCGAGGCCGATGAAGACCATGATGAGCTCGTTCGCGGAGGCCATGACGGACTGGCCCACCAAGGAGAACAGGATCAGCGCGTAATATTCGCCGCAATTCGCCTTTTCGCGCTGCAGATACTGGAACGACTGCAAAATGGCCAGGATACCGACGCCGATGACGAGGACGCGGAAGAAGGTGGCGTAGCCGTCGACGATGAGCAGGCCGCCGAATGCCGGGCCTCCGGTGTCGAGTGCGATGACGGAGCCTGCGCCCGCGGCGACCAGCGCGAAAAGTGCGAAGTAGCCGAGGCTGTTACGGCTGCGCTTGCCCATCATGACTTCGAGCAGCATGATAAGGACGCCGGCGATGGTGAGGATGAGCTCGGGCAGGACGCGGAGGTAATCGGCGAGCGGAGGCGCGAAAGAGTTTACTGGCATGGGATGGTCCGGCCGGAATTGGCGTTTATTAGTTGGCCACCGATTAACGCCGATGAACGCGGATGTATCGAGGCTGATTGAAAATCGGCCGCGGGATGAAATCCCGCGCCACGGAGCGGCGGAGCGGGGCTGAGAGCCCCGCGCAGGCCGGGGGCCTGCCCCACATTGCTGGTGCAGCTAGCGGGCATTGCGGGCCTCCAGCTTCGGGATTTGTACGTGAAGCTCCAGGGTGGTCCTTGTTTTTTCCAGGATGCCGGAGGTCGCGGTGGTGATGGGGGGCATGAAGCTTTGTGTGAAGCAGCCCATCCACACCATCATGACGATGAGCGGAACCATGCAGGCCCACTCGCGCGCGTTCATATCGTACATGTGGTGCGTGACGTCGGCGGAGGCGCGGCCGAAGAACACGCGCTGGTACAGCCACAACATGTAGCAGGCCGAGAGGATCACTCCAATGGCGGCGAAAATGGCCCACTTGAAGTTGACCAGAGCGGCGCCCTGCAGCACCAGAAACTCGCCCACGAAATTGTTGAGGGTGGGCAGGCCGATGCTGGCCAGCATGGTAATCATGAACGCCTTGGCGAGGCCGGGAGCGGGCGTGGCCACTCCGCCGTAGGCCGAGATGTCGAGAGAATGGCGGCGCTCGTTGAGGAAGCCGACCAGGATGAACAGCGCGCCGGTGGAGATGCCGTGGTTGAGCATCTGATACACCGCTCCATCCATGCCCGCCTGGGTGAACGAGAACAAGCCCAGCACGACAAACCCGAGATGGCTCACCGACGAATACGCCACCAGCTTCTTCATGTTCGGCTGCACCATGGCCACCAGCGCGCCGTAGATGATTCCGACGATGGCCAGCGTGATGATCCACGAAGAGCACTCGTGGGCCGCGGTGGGGAACAGGGGCAGGCAGAAGCGCAGCAGTCCGTAGGTTCCCATCTTCAGCATGACGGAGGCCAGCATCACCGAGCCCGCCGTGGGCGCCTCGACGTGGGCGTCGGGCAGCCAGGTGTGCAGCGGGAAGAGCGGCACCTTGATGGCGAAGGCGATGAAGAAGGCAAGGAAGAGCAGAAGCTCGGCCTGCGAGGTGAGGGCCAGTTGGCCGCTTTGCAGCCGGCGCAGGATTACGAGGTAATCGAATGTGCCGCCCGCCTGGCTGTAGAGGAAGATGATGGCCCCGAGCATCAGCACCGAGCCGGCCATGGTGTACAGGAAGAACTTGACGGCCGCGTAGATGCGGCGGTCGTAGCCCCAGACGCCGATCAGGAAGTACATGGGCACGAGGGCGACTTCCCAGAAGACGTAGAAGAGGAAGAGATCGAGCGCGCAGAACACGCCCACCAGGCCGAATTCGAGCAGCAGAAGGAAGGCGTAGAATTCCTTGACGCGCTTGTCGATGTAGCGCCAGGAGAGGAGGACGCAGATGGGCGTGAGCAGGGTGGTCAGCAGGACCAGCCAGAGGCTGACGCCGTCGATGGCTACGTGATAGTGGATGCGGGGGGAGGCGATCCAGGGGAGGTCGGTTTCGAATTGGAAGCCGGAGGACGGCTGAGAGCCGGCCGCAGCCTGAGAGGCTGCCCCACCCGGACCGGGAACCCACGGGGCTACCAGGGCCAGTGAGACGAGGAAGACCACCACCGACGCGGCCAGGGCGAAGACGCGCGAAGCGGCGCTGTTCTTCGGCAGCAGGATTGCGACCAGGAATGCCACCAGCGGCAGGGCGATTACCACGGTGAGCAGGTTCATCGTGCGCCTCCCAGCCCCACGGCGAGCAACAGAAGAATGGACCCGAACACCACCCACGCGGCGTAGCTTCGTATGTAGCCCGATTGCGCCAGACGCATGACCGCGCCCATGCCGCGCGCGCGCGTTCCCACCCCGTTGACCGCGCCGTCGATCACCGCGGCGTCCATGCCGCGCCACAGCACCGTGCGCGAGCCGTTCACCAGCGGATGCACCACCAGCGCGTCGTACACTTCGTCAACCTTATACTTGTTCAGCACCAGGCGGTAGAGCCAGCCGAGCGCGCCGGCGAACTTTCCGGGCAGATCGGGCGCGCGGACGTAGAACACCCAGGCGAGCAGAATGCCCAGCATGCCCGCGCCCGCCGAGGTCCACACCAGCACGGGGTTTTCGACGCCGGTCTCGGGGAAGATGGGCTCCAGCCAGCGCGGCACGTTGATGAAGCCGCCGCCGAGCGAGAGAGCGGCCAGCACCATCAGCGGACCGGTCATGATGAGCGGCGATTCGTGCGGGTGCTTGTCGCCGCGGTACCCGCCGGTGAAAGCCATGAACCAGGCGCGGAATACGTAGAACGCGGTGAGCGAGGCAGTGAAGACGCCCACCCAGTAAATCCACGGCGCGCGCCCGTAGGCGGCCGAGAGGATGGCGTCCTTGCTGAAGAAGCCGGAGGTGAAGGGGAACCCGGCAATCGCGATTGAGGCGCACAACAGCGTGAGCGCGGTCACCTTCATGTGGCTGTACAAGCCGCCCATTTTGCGCAGATCCTGTTCGCCGTGCAGCCCGTGGATCACCGCGCCCGCGCCGAGGAAGAGCAGCGCCTTGAAAAACGCGTGGGTCATCAGGTGCCAGATGCCCGCGGAGAACGCGCCGACGCCCGCGCCCAGGAACATGTAGCCGAGCTGCGAAACGGTGGAGTAGGCGAAGACCTTCTTGATATCGAACTGGGTGAGGCCGATGGTGGCGGCGAAGAATGCGGTGGCGAGGCCGATGCCAGCTACCCAGTCCATAGCGATGGGCGCGTGCAGGAAGAGCGCGTGCGAGCGGACCACCATGTACACGCCCGCGGTGACCATGGTGGCGGCGTGGATGAGCGCGGAGACGGGCGTGGGACCGGCCATGGCGTCGGGCAGCCAGACATACAGAGGAAGCTGCGCGGACTTGCCGCACGCGCCCACCAGCAGCAACAGGCAGATGGTGGTGAGGATGCCGTAGCTGGCCTCTTTCGGCATGCCCGCGGCGGCGGCGTAAATCTGGCCGAAATCGAGCGTTCCGAACTGGCGGAACATGAGGAACATGGCCAGGGAAAAGCCGAAGTCGCCAATGCGATTCACGATGAAGGCCTTGTTGCCCGCGGTGGTAGCGAAGTTCTCGGTGAAATAGAAGCCGATGAGCAGGTAGCTGCACAGGCCCACGCCTTCCCAACCGACGAACATCAGCAGATAGTTGGTGGCCAGCACCAGGGTCAGCATGAAGAACATGAACAGATTCATGTAGGCGAAGAAGCGGTAGTAGCCGCCTTCATGCTCCATGTAGCCGATGGCGTAGATGTGAATGAGCGAGCCGATGCCGGTGACCACGAGAAGCATCACCGCGGTAAGGCGGTCGAGAGCGAAGTCGCAGCCGATGTGGATGGGGCCGCTTTGGATCCACGTGAAGTAGTGCTCGACCAGCGGCGTTTCCAGCGCGCCCACGGTGAGCAGCACCTTCAGCACCCAGGCGAAGGAGAGCAGCACCGAGCCGATGGCCACCGCGTTGATGAGGGCCTTCGGCATACGGCGGCCGGCGAGCCCGTTAATCAGGAAGCCCGCGAAGGGGAGTATGGGAATGAGCCAGAGATTCATCGGTTCTCGCCGGTCAATATTTCATGGAACTGATCTCGTCGATTTCGAGCGATTTACGGTTCTTGAAAACCGTGAGAATGATGGCCAGGCCGACCGCCGCTTCGGCCGCCGCCACCACCATCACGAAAAACGAGAAGATGTGCCCGTCCACGGCCTTCCACTTGTAGGAGAAAGTGATGAAGGTCAGGTTCACGGCGTTGAGCATCAGCTCGATGGACATGAAGACGGTAATAATGTTGCGCCGGTAGAGGAACCCGGCGATGCCGAGGCAGAACAGAATGGCGCTGAGCGTGAGATACCAGTTGAGCGGGACGGCATGCGCGGGAGCCATTAATCGATCTCCTTTCGCGCGAGGACGATGGCGCCCACGATGGCGATCAGGATCAGCACCGAGGTGACTTCGAACGGCAGCAGATAGCGCGTGAACAGCGGGATGCCGACGTCGCGCGGGCCGCCGCCGGGGAATCCGCCGAACCAGACCAGCTCGCCGCGGGGCAGCAGCGCCTGGATGACGAACGCGACGATGCCGAGGAAGACGGCGATGAGCGGAACGCCAGCCACCTTCACCAGTTGGCGCGATTTCGCGGCGCGCTCGCCGCCCGCGTTCAGCAGCATGATGACGAAGATGAACAGCACCATGATGGCGCCCGCGTAGACGATCATCTGCGCCGCGGCGAGGAACTCCGCGCCGAGCAACAGGTAGAGCACGGCCAGCGCGCCCATCACGCCGATGAGCGAGAGCGCGCTGGCGATGGGATGGGTCTGCACGACGAGATTGATGCCGCAGAGCACGGCGATGGCGGCGAAGGTGAGAAACAGGACGGTGTCCATGGCTATTTCGGAAACATCGCCACGACGGCTGCAGTGGCCAGCATGACCACCATGCCGAGGGGGAACATGAAGGTCCAGGCGAACTTCATGAGCTGGTCGTAGCGGAAGCGCGGCAGTGTCCCGCGCACCCAGATCCAAACGAATAACAAGCCGAAAGTCTTGGCCGCGAACCAGAACAACGGCACGGCGATTTTGTTGATTATCGGGAAGACGAATTCGCCGGCGAGGAAGAGCGCGGCCAGTGCGAACGAGGCCAGCGCCACCACGGGGAACGTGAAGCGGTCCTTCGGGCGCGCCGGGTTCCAGGCGGCCCACAGACAGACCAGACCGGCCAGCGCAAAGATGGCGGGCGCCACGAAATCCGACCACGGGGCCGGGAACAGCGGCTGCCATCCGCCCAGGAACAGCAGCGTGGTGACGCAGGTGACCGTCACCATGTTGCAGTATTCGGACATGAAGAACGAGACGAAGTTCATGGAGGAATACTCGGTATGAAAGCCGCCCACCAGCTCGTTTTCGGCCTCCGGCAGATCGAAGGGAATGCGGTTGGTTTCGGCGAAGGATGCGATCAGGAACACGATGAACGCGAGAATCTGCAGCGGGAAGAGCTGGAAGACATTCCAGTGCGGGATGAAGCCAAAGTAGTACCCGCCCTGCCACTCCACAATGCCGCGGAAGCTGAGCGTGTTGGCCAGCAGCAGCGGACAGGCGATGGCCAGGGCCATGGGCAGCTCGTAGCTGATCATCTGCGCGGAGCTGCGCAGTCCGCCCAGCAGCGAGTACTTGTTGTTGGAGGACCAGCCCGCCAGCGCCACGCCGTACACGCCCACCGCCGAAACGGCCAGCACGAAGATCACGCCGATGCGCAGGTCGGTCATCTGCAGCCAGGTGCTGATGGGATGGCCGGCCACGGTGAGTTTGATCTCCGGGCCGAAGGGCATGACGCAGACGCTGATGAGCGCCACCGTAACGGCGAGGAACGGCGCCAGCAGGTAGATGAATTTGTGCACGTGGGAAGGGATCAGGCCTTCCTTGGTGATGAGCTTGATGACGTCGGCCACCGGTTGCAGCAGGCCGTGCGGGCCGACGCGATAGGGCCCGGGCCGGAGTTGTATGTGCGCGACCACCTTGCGCTCGATCCACTGCAGATAGGCCAGGATCGTCATCAAGACTCCGAAGAGGATGGCGAGTTTGACCAGCGTGACGATGATGTAGGTTAAGTCCATCTGGTTATGAACCGCGGCGTGCGCGAATGATCATCATTTTCCCCGATAGAGAGCGCCGGGCGCTTCGAGAACCGTGTTCAGCGTTTTGGAATAACGCCCGAGCGAGCCGGACGTGTACAGCGTGTCGCCCGCGGAGCGGATCTGCTCGGGACGGATGGCGGCCGGGACGCGGCCGTTCACCGCGGCGGTTTGCGCCGCCCCACCGGTGGTTAGTATCGGCAAAGGAATATTATAGCCGCGCACGTTCGCGCGAATCTCGTCGAAGACGTTGGCGGGGAGCCAGACGCCGATGTTCGCGCCCATCTCCTTCGCCAGCAGGCCGATGATTTCGAGGTCCGATTTGGCGCCCATCACCTTCACCGCGGCCTTCTGCTTTTGCACTTCGCCGCAGACGTTGGTCACGGTGCCGTTCTTCTCGTAGGCGGAGGCGGCGGGGAAAACCACATCGGCGCGGCTGGCGGTTTCGGTGAGAAAGAGATCCTGCACGACCACGAAAGCGTTGGTGGCCGCGAGCGGTGCGCGCTTCAGCGGGTTGGCGCCCACTACCCAAAGCGCGTCCAGCGTGGCCTCGGCGAGGACTTGATCGAGGGCGAGGCCGGCGCCGGGATCGGGCAGCAGGCCCATGTCGAAAGCGCCGCGCGAGTTCGAGTAATCCACCAGCGGCACGTATTTCACGGGGATGCCGAGGGAATCGCCGAAGGCAACCAGACGGCGGACCGAGTCGCCCTTGACGGAATCGCCGTAGAGGATGACCAGCTCGGGTTCGGCCTTCAGCTTGTCGCGGATCTGCTCGAGGGCGTCGAACTCCGTGCCGGGGGCGGCGGTGAGGGAAGCCGCGGCGTAGGCATTTTCGCGGATAGGTCCGGGCGTCACCGTGTAAACGTGAGCGCCGTGATGGCGGAAGTTGGCGCGAACCTGGAAGGCGAGGAACGGGTGCTGCTGCGCAAGGTCACTGGCGACGATGAGCACGGCCTTGCGTTCGTAGAGGTCGGCTGAGGTGGCCAGCGCGTCCGGACGGCCGCTGAGCGCGTCCAGCAGCGTGGCGATGTCGCCGGTGCGGTGGTGGTCGATGTTGTTGGTGCCCAGCACTTCGCGCGCGAACTTCTGCAGCAGGTAGTTCTCTTCGTTGGTGGTGTGGTTGGAGCCGATGACGCCGAAACTCCCGCCGCGCTGTTTCACTTCCGTGAACTTCTTCGCGACGGCGGCCAGAGCTTCGCCCCAGGACACCGGTTCGAGCTGGCCGTTTTTGCGCAGCAGCGGCGACTGCAGCCGCTCGGGGTGCTGCACGAAGTCGAAGGCGTAGCGGCCCTTCAGGCAGAGGAACTCGCCGTTGATGCCGGAATGATCGCGATTATTGCCGCGAATGATCTCGTCGTTACGAACGCCCAGCGTGGTCTTGCAGCCGTCCGCACAGTGCGCGCAGATGGCGCCCACGTGCTGCATTTCCCACGGCCGCGTCTTGTAACGGTACATGCCGCTGGTGAGCGCGCCCACCGGGCAAATGTCGATGCACATGCCGCACTCGTCGCAGGCGAGATGATTGCCCTCGTTGGGGACGATCTCCGAAATGACGCCGCGGTTGGCCACGCCCAGCGCGTTCACGCCCATGCCCTCGTTGCAGATGCGCACGCAGCGGTAGCAAAGGATGCAGCGGGGCGCATCGTAGAACACCACGGGAGACCACTGCGCTTCGTCGACGTGCACCTTCTCTTCGATGAAGCGGCTCTCGCCGAGGCCGTAGCGGAAGGTCATGTCCTGCAGCTCGCACTCGCCGCCCTTGTCGCACACCGGGCAATCGAGCGGGTGGTTGGTGAGCAGGAGCTCGACCATGGATTTGCGCGCCTCGTGCACCACCGGCGTATCCGTGTGCACGATCATGCCCTCGGCCACCGGAGTGGTGCAGGCCACCTGCAGCTTGGGCGTTTTCTCCACCTCCACCAGGCACATGCGGCAGGCGGCCTGCAGAGTGAGCCCGTCGTAATAACAGAAGGAGGGGATCTCGATGCCCACGTCCTTCGCCGCGTTGATGAGCAGCGTTCCGGGGGCGGCCTTTACGGCCTTGCCATCGATGGTGAGGTTTACCAGATCAGCCATTGCAGTTATACCGCCGCTAACTTTCCAAGCCGCGCAAAACAGACGCGGCAGCGCCCGGAATCGGGCCTTCAGTGCGGACGCCGCCGCGTCCCGTGCGCCGGTCGCGGGCGTGCTCATACGGGCACGGTTGTCCGTTCAGGTGCGCTTCGAACTCGGGACGAAACTTTTCGACGAAAGACATCATAGGCATGGCGGCGGCGTCGCCGAGCGCGCAGAACGTGCGGCCCAGCATGTTCTTTGCGACGTCGTACATGAGGTCTATGTCGGCTTCCCGCCCGCCGCCTTCGTGGAAGCGGACAAGGATCTTCTTCAGCCACGTGGTGCCTTCGCGGCAGGGAATGCACCAGCCGCAGCTTTCGTGCGCGTAGAAGCGCATGATGCGCAACATGGCCTTCACCATGCAGGTGTCTTCGTCCATGATGACCACGCCGCCGGAGCCGAGCATGCTTTTCGCTCTGGCCACGGTGTCGTAATCCATGGCGAGGTCGCACTCGTCGGCCCTCAGCACGGGGCAGGAGGAACCGCCGGGAATCACCGCTTTCAGTTTTTTCCCGTTGCGGATGCCGCCGCCCACTTCGTCGATCATGCGGAGCAGGTTGAAGCCCATCGGCAGCTCGTACACGCCAGGTTTGTTCACGTGGCCGGAGAGGCAGAACAGGCGCGTGCCGCCGTTCCTGGGCACGCCCAGCGCCGCGAACGCCGCACCACCGTCCTGGATGATGGCCGGCACCGCCGAATAGGTTTCCACGTTGTTGAGCACGGTGGGGCACTGCCACGCGCCCACCACGGCGGGGAAGGGCGGCTTCAGCCGGGGGATGCCACGCTTGCCTTCGAGCGAATCGAGCAGAGCGGATTCCTCGCCGCACTCGTAGGCGCCCGCGCCGGTGTGCGTGTACACGTGGAAGGCCCAGCCGCTGCCCATGACGTTGTCGCCGAGAATCCCGCGCGCGTACGCTTCGTCGATGGCGCGGTCCATGATCTCGATGAGGTAGCGATACTCGCCGCGGATGTAGATGTAGCCGGCGTGCGAATCGATGGCGCGGCCGGCGATCATCATGCCCTCGATGAGTTGATGGGGGTCGTTCTCCATCAGCACGCGGTCCTTGCAGGTGCCCGGCTCGGATTCGTCGGCGTTGCAGATGATGTATTTCGGTTTGGGCGAATTGCGCGGCACGAAACTCCACTTCAGGCCGGCGGGGAAGCCCGCGCCGCCGCGCCCGCGCAGGTTGGAGGTCTTCACCTCTTCGATGATCTGCTCCGGCGTCATCTCCAGCGCTTTTCGGAAAGCCTGGTAGCCGCCGCTGGCGAGGCTGGTTTCGAGCGAGGCGCTGTTGGCCAGTTCGAAGCGCTTTGTCAGCACCTTCACTTCAAGCGGGCTGGGTTGGTTGTAGAGCATGTTTATTGGGCGTCCCTCGCGTGCACAGCGCGCAGATCGTCGATCAGCTTGTCCAGCTTTTCGGGCGTGACGTCGTGGTGAAAATCGAAGTTGACCTCGACGGCGGGGGCCCAGGAACAGGCGCCCATGCATTCCACCTCTTCGAGCGAGAAGAGTCCGTCGGGCGTCACCCCCTTGTTGCCGATGCCGAGTTTCTTTTTCGCGTGCTCGTACAGCTCTTCGCCGCCCACCAGCAGGCAACTGATGTTGGTGCACACCTGGATGTGGTATCGGCCCAGCGGCTTGCGATGCAGCATGGAGTAGTAGCCCACCACTTCGTCCACCTGCAGCGGTTGGACGCCGCATCGCTGCGCGACCTCGGCGATGAGATCGCTGGTGATGGCGCCGGTCTCGTCCTGGGCGTAGAGCAGCATGGGCACCACGGCGGAGCGCTGGCGGCCGGGCGGATAGATCTTCAGAAGCTTCTCGAACTTCGCTTCAAGCTGTGGCGAAAAGGTCATGATTGGTTACTTTGTGGGGCAGGCCCTCGGCCCAATGGCACTTAACTTTTGGAACGGGCCTGCAAATCCAAGAACAGAATGTGCGTATGATGGAGGATTCCTTTGTGGGGCGGCCAATCCTGGCCGCCGCCGCG
>JBEKPY010000023.1:0-78583 GCA_049520275.1 Bryobacteraceae bacterium | reverse complement strand
TTCAAGCCGGCTTGGCGCCGCGTGGAAACGCGGCGGCGGCCAGGATTGGCCGCCCCACAAAGGAATCCTCCGTCATACGCACATTCTGTTCTTGGATTTGCAGGCCCGTTCCAAAAGTTAAGTTCCATTGGGCTGGGAGCCTGCCCCACATGATTTGAGACTTACAGCAGCACGATCTTCCCGGACTTCCGGTTGCGGTAGGCGTTGCGCGTGTCCACGATCAGCTTCGCTTTGTCGTGGATGCTCTCGTAGTCGAAATCGGAGTGATCGGTGATCACCACCACGCAGTCGGCCTGCTCCACGCTGCCTTCCACGGCGGACGCGCACAGGTTCCGGCCGTCCAGACGGATCGACGCCACGTAGGGGTCGCTGTAGGTCACTTTCGCGCCGAGCTTCTGTAACAGCAGGATCACGTCGAGCGCCGGGGACTCGCGAACATCGTCGATGTTGCGCTTGTAGGCGACGCCCAGCACGTGCACGTGCGAGCCTTTCACCGGTTTGGTCCGGTCGTTGAGCGCGGCCTGGATCTTGTCCACCACAAAATGCGGCATCTGGCCGTTGATGTATCCCGCCAGCTCGATAAAGCGCGCCTCGATGCCCGCCTGCTTGGTCTTCCAGGAAAGATAGAACGGGTCGATGGGAATGCAATGTCCGCCCAGTCCCGGCCCTGGATAGAAGGGCATGAAGCCGAACGGCTTGGTGGCGGCGGCGTCGATCACCTCCCAGACGTTGATGCCCATGCGGTCGCACATCATGGCCAGCTCGTTCACCAGGCCGATGTTGATCATGCGGAATGTGTTCTCCAGCAGCTTGGCCATTTCGGCGGCGGTGGTGGAGGCCACCGGCACCACTCGCTCCAGCGCCTGCCGGTAGAAGAGCGCGCCCATCTCGGTGCACGCGGGGGTGACGCCGCCCACCACTTTGGGGATGTTCCGCGTCTGATAGGTGGGGTTGCCGGGATCGACGCGCTCCGGCGAGAAGCACAGGAAAAAGTCTTCGCCCACCTTCAGCCCATTCTTCGCCAGCATGGGCAGAACCAGTTCGTCCGTGGTCCCCGGATAGGTGGTGGATTCCAGGATCACCAGCTTGCCCGCGGTGAAGTATTTCGCGATCTCCTCGCAGGCGGACACGATATAGCTCATGTCCGGGTCCCTGGTTTTGTTCAGAGGCGTGGGCACGCAGATGTCGATGGTGTCGAGATCGCGGATTACCGAGAAATCGGTGGTCGCCTCCAGCTTTTTCTCCGCCACCAGCGCGCCGACAACGGCGGTGGGTATGTCCTGAATGTAGGACTCGCCGGCGTTCAGCCGGTCCACCTTGGACGCTTGCACGTCAATGCCAACCACGTGATAACCGGCCTGGCCGAATTCCACCGCCAGCGGGAGGCCGACGTAACCGAGACCGACAATGCCGACTCGCGCGGTGCGAGACGCGATTTTGTTCCGCAGGGCTTCGCCCGCAACTGTATTGTGAGTGTCCATCTTTTCCCCGAGTGTGACGTTTCGATTGTACACCGAGCGGCTGGGCCGAAACGGGACGGCTATAGTAGAGAGGAATGGCAGCGATCCTGGTCACCGGCGGGGCCGGCTACATCGGCGCTCACACCGCGCATCTTCTCAAGCGGCATGGATACGAGGTGGTCATCGCGGACGATCTCTCGCGCGGGTACGAGCACAACGTTCGCGGGTTTCCGTTCCACAAGGTGCGCATGCAGGACACCGCGGCGCTGGCGGACGTGCTGGCCGCCGCGAGGATCGAAGCGGTGATCCATTTTGCCGCTTACATCGCGGTGGGAGAGTCCACCAGGGTCCCCGAAGTGTACTTCGGAAACAACACCGGAGGGACGCTTTCGCTGCTGACGGCGATGGTGGCCTGCGGCGTTACGAAGATGGTGTTCTCGTCGACGGCGGCGGTGTACGGGATGCCGCAGGCGGTGCCCATCGCGGAGACGTCGCCCTACGCTCCGCTGAGCCCGTACGGCGATTCCAAGGTGATGGTGGAGAAGATTCTGGACTGGATGGACCAGTTCCGCGGCGTGCGCAGCGTGTGCCTGCGCTACTTCAACGCCTGCGGCGCCGATGCCGATGGCGGACTCGGCGAGGAGCACGATCCGGAGACGCATCTGATCCCGCTGCTGCTGCGCGCCGTCACCACCGGCGAACCGGCCACGCTGTTCGGCGACGACTATGCGACGGCGGACGGCACCTGCATCCGCGACTACATTCACGTAATGGACCTGGCGGACGCGCACGTTCTCGCTCTCCGGCATCTGCTGGATGGCGGCGAATCGCAGCGCTTCAACGTGGGCACGGGCGCGGGTTACTCGGTTCGGGAAGTGCTGCACGCGGTGGAAGAGGTGACCGGCCGGAAGGTCCCGTTCCGCATGGGGCCGCGCCGCGAAGGCGACGCGCCGGTGCTGGTGGCCAATTCGGACAAGCTCAAGACCGCGCTGGGCTGGCGCCCGCGCTACACGGATGTGCGGGACATTGTTCGGTCTGCGTGGGAGTTTCACCAGCGGCGGACGCAGGCGGGTCGGGGACCCGCCGCAGGCTGAGAGCCCAATGGCACTTAAACGGGCCTGCAAATCTAAAAACAGAATGTGCGTATGATGGAGGATTCCTTTGTGGGGCGGCCAATCCTGGCCGCCGCCGCGTTTCCACGCGGCGCCAGGCCGGCTTGAAAGCCGGCTGCGGCAGGATTGCCCGCCCCACAAACTCAGAGAATCAACCACTTGCCAGACAGGCTCAAAAGTTAAGTGCCATTGGGCTGAGAGCCTGGCTCACTACGCGCCGCTGTAGCCAAAGTACAGCAGGCCGGCGGCTGTGCCGAATAGCGGCCAGAAGAGCGGCGCGAACAGACGCCACGCCACCAGCAGTCCAATGAGCGCGAACATGCGGTTGTAACTCAGCTCCAGATAGCGGAGCGCGAGCCGGTGGGGCAGTACCACGGTAATCACCGAGGCGCCGTCAAGCGGCGGGAGGGGGATCAGATTGAAGGTCCCCAGCAGGATGTTCAACGAGAACAGGATGCTGAGGAAGGTGGCGGCGCCCTCGGCCACGCCGGGCTGCGGCGCGCCGACGAGTTGGGTGAAGGTGAGTTTCCCGGAAACGAAAACACCTGCGGCCAGTCCAATGCGCATGGCCACCGCGGCGATCGCGGCGACCAGGAAATTCGCCACCGGCCCGGCCATGGCCATGCCTGCCGCACGGCGTGGGTAGCGCTGCTGCCAGCGCGGGTCAAACGGGGCGCTGGCCCAGCCCATCATCCAGCCGCTGAAGAAGTAGGTGATCAGGGGGAAGACGATGGTCCCGAACGGTTCCCGCAGGACGTGCGGCAGCGGGTTCAGAGTGGCCTGGCCGGCGTGAAAAGCGGTTGGATCGCCGCCCAGCTTCGCGGCCAGCGCGTGCGCGCCTTCATGGCAGGTCAGCGAAAGCAAAAACGCCACGTACCACATGGGCAGCAGCGCGAGCTGTTCGGGTGTGATGTTCATTGCAGCAGGCTGCCCTGCTCGTCGCCGCCGTTGCCGCTCTCGGCCTCGGGGATCACCGACGCCGCGGCCACCTGGTCGCCTTCTTCCATGCGCACCAGGCGCACTCCCTGGGTGGAACGGCCGGCCTGGCGAATCTCGCTCGATTCGAGCCGGATTATCTTGCCGTCGCGGGTGATGATCATCAGGTCGGTGTCTTCCTTTACAGAAAGAATGGCGATCACCTTGCCCACCTTGGGGCCGCACTTCATGTTGATGACGCCCTTGCCGCCGCGCGCGGTAAGGCGGTAGTCGCCCAGCGTGGTGCGCTTGCCGTAGCCGCTCTCGGAGATGGAGAGAATGAGACCTTCCTTTTCCACGATCTCCATGCCGATGATGTAATCGCCATCGCCGAGATCCATGGCGCGGACGCCGCGCGCGGGGCGGCCCATAGCGCGCACTTCGGCTTCGGGGAAGCGGATGGCCTTGCCGTCGTGGGTGCCCAGGAAGATGTAGTGGTCGCCACCGGTGAGGCCGGCGCCCAGCAGCTCGTCGCCCTCGTCGAGCGACAGCGCGATAATGCCGCGGGACATGGGGTTGTCGAACTCGGTGAGCTCGCACTTTTTGATGACGCCGCTGCGGGTGACCATGACGATGTACTGGCCGGCGGCGAATTCCTTCACAGTAAGGAACGCTTTCACCGCTTCGTCGGGCTGCAGGTTGATGAGATTGGAAACGTGCTTGCCGCGGCCCGATGTGCCCGCGTCGGGGATCTCGTAAATTTTCAGCCAGTACACGCGGCCCCTGGTGGTAAACAGCAGCAGGTAGGAATGCGTGGACGCGATCACCAGGTGCTCCACGGTGTCCTCGGCGCGCGTGCCCATGCCGATGCGGCCCTTGCCGCCGCGCGACTGGCGGCGGTAGGTGTCCACCGCGGTGCGCTTCAGATACCCGCCGCGAGTGACGGTGACGGCGACGTCTTCCACCTGCACCAGGTCCTCCAGCGTGATCTCGCCGGAGTCTTCGGCTATTTCCGTTCGGCGCTCGTCGCCGTAATCCTTGCGGACTTCCTTCAGCTCCTTCACAATCACGCCGCGCAGCACGGTCTCCGAGCCGAGGATCTCCAGGTATTCGCCGATCAGCCGCTCGATGTCGTTCAACTCGTCGATGATCTTCTGCTGCTCCATGCCGGTGAGGCGCTGCAACTGCAGCTCGATGATGGCCTGGGCCTGGCGCTCGGTGAAGCGGGGTCCGCGCGCGCCCACTTCGGCGGCGTAAGCCTGGGCTTCTTCGGGCGTGATGAACTCCATCAGGCGCTCGCGCGCTTCGCGGGGGTTGCGGGAGGCGCGGATCAGCGCGATGACCGCGTCGATGTTCAGCAGCGCGCGCTGGAATCCGAGCAGGATGTGCTCGCGTTCGCGGGCCTTGCGCAGCAGATAGTCGGTGCGGCGGCGCACCACGTCGATGCGATGTTCGATGAAGCGGCGGATGACGTCCAGCAGGCCCAGCTCGCGCGGCTGTCCGCCTACGATGGACAACATGATGACACCGAAGTTCGCCTGGAGCTGGGTGAACTTATACAGGTTGTTGAGCACCACCTCGGCCTGCTCGCCGCGCTTCAGTTCGAAGACGATGCGCATGCCGTCGCGGTCGCTTTCGTCGCGGATTTCGGAGATGCCTTCGATTCTCTTGTCGTTCACGAGACCCGCCGCCTGCTCGATGAGGCGCGACTTGTTCACCTGATAGGGGATCTCGGTGACGATGATGGCTTCGCGATCCTTGCCCATCTTTTCGGTGGCCGCTTTGGCCCTCAGCTTGAGCGAGCCGCGCCCGTTGCTGAAGTAATCGTAGATGCCCTGGCGGCCGAGGATGTAGCCGCCGGTGGGGAAATCGGGCCCTTTCACCAGCTCCATGATTTTCGGGAGCGTGATGTGCGGGTCCTGAATCATGGCGATGGTGGCGTCGACGATTTCGTTGAGATTGTGCGGCGGGATGTTGGTGGCCATGCCCACGGCGATTCCCGACGATCCGTTCACCAGCAGATTGGGGATGCGGGTGGGCAGGACTTCGGGTTCCGATTCGCTCTCGTCGTAGTTGGGCTTGAAATCGACGGTCTCCTTGTCGATGTCCTCAAGCAGTGCGGCGGAGATGCGCGAGAGACGCGCTTCGGTGTATCGCATGGCCGCGGGCGGGTCGCCGTCGACCGAGCCAAAGTTCCCCTGGCCATTCACCAGCGGATAGCGGAGCGAAAAATCCTGGGCCATGCGGACCAGCGCATCGTAGACGGACGCGTCACCGTGCGGGTGGTACTTGCCGAGCACTTCGCCGACGATTTTGGCGCACTTGCGGGTGGGCCGGTTGTAGGTGAGGCCCATCTCGTTCAGGCCGAACAGAATGCGCCGGTGGACGGGCTTGAGGCCGTCGCGAATATCCGGCAGCGCGCGGCCGATGATCACGCTCATGGCGTAATCGAGGTACGACCGGCGCATCTCGTCTTCGATGTTGATGGGGATCAGGTTCTTGTTGGCGTCGCCGGGCGGGGGCGCGCTGGGTGGAACCTTGTTTTCGTCTGCCAAAAGCTGCTCCTGTAATGGCGGGCCGCGGCCTGCTGTTTCGGGGGGGTGGTCTGGGTTCTATTCTAGCACTGTCGGGAGGCCGAAGTCTCCTGATTTGAAGAACCTGGCGGGGAAGAGCGGCGGGGCCGCGAGCGGGCACACGGGGGCCACGGGTGGGGCTTGCGTTGAGGGGCCGGACACCCTTGCGGGCGCCCGGCCGGTGCATGAATCCGGCAACGTAGCGGAAGGGTCGGGAGGGGGTCCATTTTCAACCGGGGCATCAGCCGCGTACCGTAGTCCGGCGCCCGGTATATTAGTCTGGTCTTCGAGAATCCGCCCGCTGTGACTCGCTGCCTTTCAAAGAAAATCTGGATGCCGGCATCGTATCCTTCGGCCGCCTCTCGTTTCGATCCAGCGGCTATAGCGACGACGTACGGCGCAGTTTCGGGGGAACGCCCCGTCACCACCTCCGCCGGTTCGCACGGAAACACCAACTCGCACCGCTTTGAGGGCGATGCGTCAACGTTCAAGCTGGCCAGCTTGCGATTTGAGGGTTGCATGGGGGCGGGGCGGGTGTGGGGCTATGTTGTTGAGGGGGTTGGGGAGATTGTTGGGACTGGGGGTGGGGGCGTGCTTCCACGATTGCGGCCTTACAGGTGAGCGGTCGAGGCACCGTCGGCCGCTGGTTTGGCGCTAAAGTATAGTCAGCACTCGCTCGGAGGTTCGCAAAACCATGAAGAGGAAGATTCTGGAGGAGGTACTATCGCATCGCCCAGATGGGCTGTTTTACCATTACACGAATCAAAAGGGCTTACTTGGGATCATCCGGGAGAAACAAATCTGGGCTACTCATACGCAGTATTTGAATGACGCGCGCGAGTTCTTGCACGCCGTGCAGATGATGCGCCAACTCGCGGGTTCGAGAGCCGGCGGCGAGACTGTGCGCGATCTCCTTGACAGAGTTCTTCCAGGGCTTGCGAGTATCAACGTTTGCGTCGCTTCTTTCTCTGAAGTCCCCGACTCACTCTCCCAGTGGCGCGCTTACGCCCCTCGCGGCGGATTCTGCATCGGCATCCGCGGCAACCGTCTGGCTGATCTGGCTGCTGCGCACCAGTTCTTTTTCGCTCCGTGCCTTTACAAGCGAGATCAGCAGGAGAAGCTCGTCCATGCTCTGATTGAGCAACTCGAGGAGAACATCGCGGGGCGGACGGGACAACATGCAGAGCAGCGCTCCTTTCCGGGTGGGGGCCTCCCCGCGTACGCGCCAATTCTGAAGGATCCGGCATTTTTTGAGGAACGAGAATGGAGGATAATCTCTCGACCCCAGAAATGTACGGGCTCGCGGTTTGATTTTCGCGAGGGCAATTCAATGCTGATCCCGTTCTATCGGTTCCCTCTGGAATGCGGAACCGGGCCCATGCCCATAGAGGAGATCATAGTCGGCCCGACGCCCGATCCTGAGCGCTCCGCACAGTCGATCAGGAGCTTTCTCGCTAGCCAGGGGCTGGCGGAGGTCAAGGTCAACCCTTCGGTGGTTCCATATCGCGATTGGTGACAGCCGATCTTGCGTGGAGGTGCCGAAGCTGCCGTCCTGATAGCAATGCTATCCTTGATGGCGGAGAATGGCGAGCATTACGATACGACGTTTGGATGATGCGCTCAAGGCGCGGCTGCGCGTGCGGGCCGCCCATCACGGGCGCTCGATGGAGGAGGAGGCGCGTCACATCCTGAAGGCCGGGCTGGCGACGGAACCGGTGCGAGAGCCGAATCTCACCGAATCGATCCGGCTTCGTGTCGCTGCCCTGGGCGGCGTGGAGTTGGCGATTCCGCCGCGGGGGCCCGTTCGGCGGCCTGCCGGGCCGGGCAGGTGATTGTCCTCGATTCCAACGTTCTCTCAGAAGCGCTCAAGCCGTCGCCTTCGGAGATCGTCCTGCGCTGGCTGGCTGCGCAGGAAGATTCGACGGTCTGCATCACGACGAATACGCAGGCGGAAATGCTCTATGGGATCGAGGTACTGCCTGCCGGCAAACGCAAGGCGCGTTTGGCGGCGGTCATCGCACAACTGTTCGCGGAGGACTTTGTCGGCCGGATGCTCGCCTTCGACGAGGCGTCCGCACAGATGCTTGCGAAGATCGTGGCCGCGCGGGAACGAGGCGGGCGTCCCATTTCGCAATTCGACGCGATGATTGCCGCCATCGCATCCGTGGAAAGAATAGAGGCGGCCTGAGAGGCGGCCTGAGAGGCCGCCGCAGGCTGAGAGCCTGCCCCACTTCGGAGGCTCAGCCCATTTCTACGACGACGTGGTTCTCGTCGGCCAGCCTTTCCGCCGGGATGAAATTCCCTTCCAGCGGCGCGCCGTTGAGCAGCAGCGCGCGCACGCCCTTCTGCACGCTGGCGGGGTTGCCAACCTCCACGCCCACCTTCTTTCCGCGGAAAAGGCGCGTCGCCGTGAAGCCCTTCCACGCCGCGGGAATGCAGGGATCGATGCGCAGGCCGCCGTACTCCGGCCGCAGCCCGAGTATGTACTGCGTGGCCGTGAAGAACGACCACGCAGCCGATCCGCTCAGCCACGGCACACGCGACGCGCCGAATCGCGGACTGTACTTACTGTGGGTGAACTGGCAGTACACGTACGGCTCGATCTGGCGGACCTCGGCGCGGGTGTTCCACGCGCTGGGCAGCGTGGCCCGGAAGTACTGCCAGGCCAGATCGCCATGGCCCAGCATGGTTTCGGCAATCACCGCCCATCCCTGCGTGTGCGTGAAAATACTGCCGTTCTCCTTCATTCCGGGATTAAACAGGGCCGCGCGCATGACGTTGTAGTCGGTCTCGACGTAGGGCGGATCGCAGATCATGAGGCCATACTCGGTGGCCAGCCGGTCCCGCACCGCTTGCATCGCCCACGCGGCCCTGTCGGCATCGGCATGCCCGCTCAGCACCGCCCACGACTGCGGAGTGAGGAAGATTTTGCCCTCGCGGCTTTCGCGCGAGCCGAACTTGAAGCCATCGGCGCGGTACGCCCGCAGATACCATTCGCCATCCCACGCGTGGTCGCGCAGGTGATCATCCAGGCGGTCCAGGTTGCGCTGCGCCCAGGCTTCCTCCTCGCCGACCGCCAGCAACCGGCAAACTTCCAGATAGACGGCCAGCGCGTAGCGAAGCTGGAAGGCCACGAAGACCGACTCGCCCTGGTCGCCCAGACGAATGCAGTCGTTCCAATCGGCCAACAGGCCGCAGGGCAGGCCATGCGCGCCGGCCCGGTTCATGTTGAAGAGGATGGCCCGCTTCATGTGGCCGAGGATGGTATCTTCGCCGCTGTCTGCATACGGCAGAACCTTGTTGTAGTAGAAGGAAAGGTCGCCGGTCTCCTTGACGTAGAGGGGGATCGCGTTGAAGAGCCACAGGCAATCGTCGGAGCGATACTCTTCCTCGCGGGGAGGATCCTCCGCGCCGGGGCGGTGCGCGAACTGCCTGACCACGGGCATGGCGCCGCCGGTGGAAACCTGGCCGGTGATCATCAGTTCCAGCCGCTGGATGGCTTCCTCGGGGATGGTGTGCATGACGCCGAGCATGTCCTGCACGGTGTCGCGATATCCCAGGCCATCGCGCTCGCCCGCATAAATCAGACTGGCGGCGCGGGACCAGGAGTAAGTCATCAGGCAGTTGAACGGGCTCCACATATTCAGCATGCTATTGAATGCGGCATCGGGTGTGTCCACGTTGATTCCGGCGATGCGCGCATGCCAGTAACTCTTCAGACGGGCCAGCTCTTCGTCCACTTTGTCCATGCGGCTGAATTCGTCCGCGGCGCGGCGGCCTTCCTGGCTGGCCGTGCCGACGCCCATCAGAACCAGAAATTCGCGCGTTTCGCCGGGCTGGATGCGGATTCTGGTCTCGAGCACGCCGCAGCCGTTGTCGCCCGCGGCGAGCGAGTTAGTACACTGCCCCTGCTCTACCACCACGGGGTTGGCGTAAGTCCGGTAAGTCCCGATGAACGCGGTGCGATCCGTGTCGTAACCGCAGACGTCGGAGCCTGTAAGGGCGAGGAAGGTGTGACGTCCCTGGTCCTTCTCCTGGAAGTTGTCGGGCATGTGGGGAATGTTGACGTTGGTTCCGTGATCGATGATGTTGGCCTCGACGGCCATCCTGACGATGTGCTGGGTGTACTGGAGATTGATCAGGTCGTCGTAGGAGCTCCAGTTGCCGGCGTACTCCACGTAGGTGAAGGCGCTGAGGCGGCGGGGCTTGTTATCGACGTTAGTCAGGCGCACGCGCCAGCACTCGAAGTCCCGGCCCAGAGGAACGAAGTAAGTGGTCTCCGCGCGGATGCCGGCGTATTCGGAAGAGATGATGGTGTAGGCGCTGCCGTGACGGCACTCCGACTTATACGCATCCAGGGGCCTGCCGACGGGCTGCCAGGAAGCGGACCAGTAATCGCCGTTTTCGTGGTCGTGCAGGTAGATATAGCGTCCCGGCTGATCCATGGGGAGTGAATTGAACCGGAGCCGCGTGAAACGCCCCTGCGCCGCCGACTTATAAAAGCTGTAACCGCCGGCGTTATTGGTGATGATGGCGCCGTACTCGGTGGTGCCGAGATAGTTACTCCAGGATTTGGGCGTGTCCGGGCGGGTGATTACGTATTCGTTGTTAATGTCGTCGAAGTATCCGTATTGCATTTTGCGACTCCTTTACGGCGGGGCGGCCTGAGAGGCCGCCGCAGGCTGAGAGCCTGCCCCACAAAAACGGGCTGCCTGAGTTTATTTTGCGCGGATGACCGCCAGCTCGCCCTGGATCTTCTGCATGGTGGTTTCGTTGAGCCGGTAGAAGAACATGCCCATTCCGGCCAGCATGGCTCCCACGGCGGGCGCGATGGCCATCAAAAGCCGGATGCCGTGCTGCCCTTCCGCCGTCTGCGCCACATTGGCCTGGTAGCCATAGCGATCGAGCAGCAGGGCCACGAGCGCGCCGCCGATCACCCAGCCGAACTTATTGGACATTCCCGACGCCGAGTAGATCAAGCCGGTGGCCCGCCGGCCCTTGCGCCATTCCGAGTAGTCGGCCGTATCCGCGAACATGGCCCAGAGCAGGGCGGACGTGGGTCCCGTGAGCAGGCAGTAGGCGATGTTGTATGCGTACAGGAGAACGAGCTGATCCGGCCTGAGCCAATAGGAAAAGACCAGGGTGGCGGCGGCGAGCAGCATGCAGCCCATATAGGCTTTTTTTCTTCCCGTGAAGGGCGTCACATACTGGATCAGGAAAGTGCCCAGCACGGACATGATGGAGCCGACCACCATAAAGCTGGCCGCCCCGCGTGCGTCGCGGACGTAATACTTAAAATAATAAACGATTGCCGCACCGCGAATTGCCACGAAACAGACGGTAAGAATGCCCAGCGCGCACAAAACCAGCCAGGGCACGTTGGTGAGCAGATCCTTCACATCGCGGGTCCGCGACGTCTTCTGGTCCGCGACCGGCTGCACGCGCTCGCGCGTGGTGGCGAAGGTCACCAGGAACAGCACCACGGCGGCCACGGCATACACGCCGAGGGTCAGTTGGTAGCCCAGCGCCTGGTTGCCCTTCCCGAAGAATTCGACCATACGCAGAGTCGAGAATTGCACCACCAGGCCACCCAGGAAGGCGAAAGTAAATCGCCAGGAGGACAGGCTGGTGCGTTGCTGGGAATCGGGCGAGATCACGCCCATCAGGGCGGAGTAGGGAACGTTGATGGCGGAGTACACCACCATCATCAGCGACAGGGTGACGTAGGCGTACACCAGCTTTCCGGCCGGACCGAACGACGGCGTGGTGAAGCTGGCCACGCTCATGATGCCGAAGGGCACGGCCATCCAGAGCAGATAGGGACGGAACTTGCCCCAGCGGGTATGGGTGCGGTCGGCAATGGTGCCGATGAACACGTCGAAGAACATGTCCCAGGTGCGGGTGATCAACAGCATGAGCCCGAGCGCGCCGGCGGCCAGCCCGAAGACGTCGGTGTAGAAATTAAGCTGGAAGTAGATAAACGTCATCCAGATCAGGTTGGAGGCGCCATCGCCGAATGCGTACCCGATCTTCTCGAGGACCGAGAGCTTGTGGCTTTCCTGAATCATGGTACGAGGCGATGCTATCACAGTCGCCCGGAGACGATGTTAAGGGGGCGGCGGCCGATTGAGATGGATGCCTCTCCTTCGCGGCCCATTCTGGTATGGTGACCAGAGATGGATGAACAGCTTCTGCGCGGCCTGCTCGACGACGTTCGCTCCGGCGCGGCCTCGGTGGACGAGGCCCTCGACCGCATGCGCCACCTGCCCTTCGAAGACCTCGGCTACGCCAAGCTCGACCACCACCGCGCCCTGCGCCACGGCCTCACCGAGGTCATCTTCGGCCAGGGGAAGACGGCGGATCAGGTGCTCGGCATTGCCACGCGGCTGCTGGACAAGTCGCAGAACCTGCTGATCACCCGGACCGGCGAGGCCGTCGCCGAGCGGCTGAAGGCCCTGTACGCGATGGCCGAGTACTTTCCCCTTTCCGGCGCGGTTCGCGTCTGGCGCGAGCGCACCATTCAGGGCAAAGGCTCCATCGCCGTGGTGTCGGCCGGCACCAGCGATATTCCCGTCGCCGAAGAGGCCCGTCTTACCGCCGAGGTGATGGGCAACGCCGTGGACGTCATCTACGACATTGGCGTGGCCGGCATCCACCGGCTGCTCAGCCACAGCGAGCGGCTCATGGCGGCGCGCGTGGTGGTGGTTTGCGCGGGCATGGAAGGAGCGCTGCCCAGCGCCGTCGGCGGACTGGTATCCGCGCCGGTGATCGCGGTGCCCACCAGCGTCGGCTATGGGGCCAGCTTCAACGGCCTGGCGGCCCTGCTGGGGATGCTCAACAGTTGCTCCAGTAATGTAACGGTGGTGAATATCGACAACGGCTTCGGGGCTGGCTACGTGGCCAGTCTGATCAATCGAATTTGAGCCGGCTGGGCGGAAGCCTCAAACGGGCCTCCGCCCCGGGGAGAAGAACTACGCCACGGCGGCTACGATCCGCGCTCCCGACTCTTCCACGTAGGCGTAGAAGCCGAACAGGGGCGCGCTATCGTTCTTGCTCAGACGGTGCGCTTTCCACTGCACGCGGACATAGCGAACGTCCGGGTGAGCGGAGAGGTTAAGGAGTGTCGAATAAAGACCGCAATACAATTTCTGCGGATACCTTGCTATGGGATAGCGACCCCAGTCTTCACCGTCCGCCGAACCCCAGACCGAAACTTCCAAGCTCTGGTGCTCCACAATCCGGGTGATACCGAGGGTAAGAACATGAAGCTTCCCGGCGTCCGGACCCAGTTCAATAACCGGACCCGACCCGTCGGACCGTACCACTCGCTCCTTCAGAAGAAACGTGGGCATTCTATTCTCCAGTGATGAAACTTACCGGACCGACGCCCTGCTACCTGGCTACGTCCACGTGGGCCAAACCACGGTGTCGTCCTATCTAAGTAAAGGTTCGCACGACTGGCGGAAAAATGAAAGACCGTTTATGATTTTTTTCAATGAAAAGAGCGTGACGGGTTCGGGTAACGTTACCTGCCCCGGGGTGGTGTCCGGTAGCAGACGTACTCCCCTGGTTTCAAAGAGGTTTCTTCAGCCAGAGGGTGAGGACCCGGTCCACCTGATCGGCGGGAAGATCGCCCTTTACCTCGACCAGGGAATTCCCCTGGGTGACCTGAATTGCGTCGTAAACCCTTAGCAGCTCCGGTTGATTATCCGGGGTGCTGAGACGGGCCATGCCGAGGGCGCCGCGCAGTGCATCGTGGACGTGCCGGGCGTCATCCGCGGTGCGGCAATCCAGACGCGCGGTCAGGTTCAGGCCTTTACTCAGATCCACTCCCAGCATCACCGCCTGGATGCCCCGCAGCATCCCCGCGATATCCCCCAGTCGGCTGCCTTCGCTCACGCCCACGCGGGAGCCGGGCAGGCCGCCGGCGCTCACCATCCACATTTGATCCCGTTCGGGGACCGCTTCCAGCAAGGGGCGCAGCGCCGGGGGCACGCCATGACTTTCGCCGTGGGCGTCGATCATGGATTTCAGGATTGGCGTGCTGCCCACGGCCAGTATCGACGGGCTCAGGAAGGTGATGGCCGCCTCCCCGGTCCCGTAGAGGGTGTGGCCTTTCCAGGCGATGCTCGGTGCGCCGCGGGCTTGTAATTTCGGCTCCAGACTGGCGGAGTTGAACCGGCCGCGCACCATGGTCACCATGCCGGTTCCGTTAGAGCAGGCGAGCACTTCCTCTATATCCTTGCGCGGGTCGACTCCGCTTTCTTCGGCCAGGCGGTCCACGTCGGGCAAGGCCAGTTGAGCCAGCTTCTGGTACACCGGCGTCTGCCGCAACTGCTCCACGTTGGCGCCGAAGAGGTACACCGTATCGGAAGGGATCAGCGCTTCCAGCGCGGGATCGAGGCGCACCGGCCTCAGCAGCGCCGGCCGGCAGGCGGCCAGCAGAAAAAGGACGGCCAGAAGCAGAGTCGCGGCGCCTCGCGCAGCGGCCGCTTTGCGCGATCTCATTAGAAGCTCCTTCGCGAGAATACCCAGAGGGCCGACCCGAGCGCGGTCGCGCCAAACAACGCCGAAGTCCAGATCGGCATCCAGCCGTCGAAGGTGTGGTCCATGATCGCGCTCAGCGTGATGTGTCCGAGATCGTGCACCTTCGGCAGCACATAATATAGCGCAAGCCAGAGCTGGCGCGACCATTCCGACGACAGCAGCTTCATCATGGTGTCCTTCTGCGCGAGTATCGGGCTCACGATCATCAGGCCCACTGTAACCATGATGGACAAAGCGGTACTGTCCCAGAGAACGCCCACCAGCACCACCACGGCCAGCAGCACGGCGAAGATGAAGGTGGTGGTGGGGATGGCCAGCAGGAAGGCCGCCGACCAGATGCCGGTCTTCCATCCGAGGATCAGCCAGACGCCCAGCACAAGGTAAACCGTGTTTGCGAGGACCACCAGAAGATTGCCGGCATAGCGCCCCAGCAGGATGTGCGCGCGCGACACCGGCTTGGAGAGCAGCAGCTCGATGCGGCCCGGCTCCAGCACGCTGGGGGTCAGTCCGGCGGAGGCGAACACGGCGAGGAACATGCCGAAGGAGTAGAGAAAGGTGGCCACGAAGCCGAAAACGCCGCGCACCAGGCGGGCGACGTCCTGGGTGTGGTGGTCGTGAAATCCGAACAGCGAAATGGAAGCGGTGGCGCCGGCCACGATGTCGATCTTCATCACGAAGAGGAAGAACAGAATCATGAGGGAGGACAAACCGAACAAGCCCCAGAAGATCTTCCGGGCGATGGCTTCGCGGAACGTGTCGCGGAGCAGCGCGAGCGTGGCGGTCATGCGGTCACCTCTCCGGCGACGGGCGCGTCGGCCGGGGCGCCTCCGTTGCCGATGGTCTGGACGAATACGTCTTCGAGCGTGCTCGAGGTTGGCGCGAGCGATTCGATGATGCAGCTCTCGCGGCGCAGCAGATCGATGGCTTCATTGGCCTGTTCGCGGGTGGCGAACTGGAAGTCCACCAGGCCGTCGCGCGCCGCCACCGCCGCGGCCCGTTCCCGCAGGACGGTTTCCAGCGCCTCGGGAACCTGCGCGGCGGTGAGCCGGTAACCCTTGCCGGCGATCAGCTCGCGCACTTTGCCCGACAGCGCCACCCGGCCCTTGTGCAGAATGGCCACCTCGCCGCAGAACAGTTCCACCTCGGCCAGCAGGTGCGAGTTGATGAAGATGGTGACGCCCTTCTGTTCGAGCCTCTCCAGAATCTCGCGAATGTGCCGGCGGCCCATGGGATCGACGCCGTCCGACGGCTCGTCGAGGATCAGCAGCGCGGGCGAGTGGATGATGGCCTGGGCGAGGCCCAGCCGCTGCAGCATGCCTTTGGAGTATTTGCCGATGCGCACGGCGCCCCAGCGCTCCAGACCCACCAGCTCCAGCATTTCCGGAATCAGGCGCTTCCGGTCGGCCGGGCCGGTGCCGGACAACGCGGCGTAGAAATCCAGCATCCCGGCGCCGGTGAAGTAGGTGGGGAAGCGGTGATTCTCCGGCAGGTAGCCGACCGGGCGCCGCGCTTCCGGCTCATGGACGTCGCGTCCGAACACGCGCGCTTCCCCTTCGGTGGGGACTACGGCCGAGAGCAGCAGTTTGACGAAGGTGGTCTTTCCCGCACCGTTGGGCCCGAGCAGGCCGAACGTGGTTCCGCGCGCCACTCGCAGCGAAATCCCGTCGACGGCGCGGACTTCGCGCCGCCGCCAGCGCGAGCGGTAGATCTTTCTCAGGTTGGAGGTCTCGATGGCGTAATCTGCCGGCATTCAACTTGAGGATACGCCGCCAGGCGCAGCATTGTTCCCGCGTCTCCGGCACGCGCTGCCGGTGATTCACTGTCTCCGGCGGATGACCGCGAATCGCATCTTCCAGGGATACCCCTCCGGAGACTCGGCCGGGAACGCCGGATTCATCTGCTCCTGCACCGACTGCACAGATTCGACGTCCCAGCCGTCGGCGAAGCTGTCGTACAGATCCTGAGCGGACACGCCGCCCCCGGGCGCCGCCGGTTCCTCTTCGCTGAAAACGTACAGGAAGAGCCGTCCGCCTGGCTTAACAACGTGGGCCAGCCCCTGTACGTAGCGCCGCCGTTCCTCGCCGGAGTAAACATGAAACAGACCGCTGTCGATCGCGCTGGCGAAGCGCTCGTTCCAGTCGCCCAGTGTCATGGCGTCCTTGATCAGGAACTCCACGGACAGGCCGCGCTCGGTGGCCTTGGCCCGAGCTCTCCGGATCGCTTCCTCCACAAAATCGATGGCCGTGACCTGGTGGCCCCGGGCGGCGAAGAACAACGCCGTGTCGCCCGTCCCGCACCCGGCATCGAGCACCGGACTCGTCACCTGGCCGGCCACCGCCAGGAACGGCGCCTTCGGCCGGCCGATGTCCCAGGGCGGGTTGCCAGCGTATAAGATATATCTCAAGATATATCTTAATGCAAGGGGAATCTGATGTCCGGGCACTTGCAGTCCCTCGGCATCGCTATCGGACTGATTTCACAGCACGTTTGGGCATGAAGATCGCCCAGCGATCTGTTTGTTCTGAATGGCTTGAGGAGGTGGATGGGGCCGCTGGCGTTCGGTGGCGTAGAATGGACGGATCATGAACTGGTTTCTCGCCAAAACCGACCCGGAGACGTATTCGCTCGACGACCTCGAGCGCGACCAGCGCACCGTCTGGGACGGGGTGAAGAACCCGCAGGCCGTGCGCGCCATTCGCGACATGCGGCCCGGCGACGGCGTTTTCGTCTACCACAGCGGCGGCCAGTCGGCAGTGGTGGGAATCGCCCACGTGGTGTCGGAGCCTCGCGACGACCCGAAGGACAACAAGTCCGCCGTGGTTGACCTTGCGTTCGTTCGCCGCCTGGAGGCGCCGGTGACGCTGGCCGACATCCGCGCCTCGAATCTGTTCGCCGACTGGGCGCTGGTGCGCCAGCCGCGCCTTTCCACGATGCGCGCCCCGGAGAACTTCGTGCAGTGGATGCGCAAGCTGGGCCACGAATGAACGACACTTCGCGCGGCCGCCCCGCTCTCTCGATTACCGGGAAGGGACGGTGCGCTTCGAGCACCGGAAGTGACGTCCCGATCGCCGGGCGACGCTTATTCGTGTGCGGTTTTCTTCATTCGGGGGGCCCCAGCAGGCGGTCCACCGCTTCCATAATCATCCTCGGAAGGAACGGTTTCTGCAGGAACGCGGCGCGCGCGCGCACGCCGGCCGGGAAACGGTCCGTGCTGAAGGGAAGGCCGCTGGTGAGCAGAATGCGCACCGTATCGCTGATGCCGGCGATGCGCAAGGCCAGTGCGTCGCCGGGCGTGCCGGGCATGTTCACATCGGCGATCAGCAGCCCATAGCGCTGGGGAGCCGCGCTGAATTTCCGCAGCGCCTCGGCGGAACCGAGGCAGGCGTCCACCTCGAAATCGCGCTGCTTCAGAAACGTCTCCAGCAGCCGGACCAACGCCGGCTCGTCATCCACCAGAAGGATGCTGGCTCGCGCCACGGGTCACCAGATGGCCAGCGGCCGCTCGCCGGTGCTGATGGCCACGCCCAGCGAGACGCGGTTCTCATCCTTGTTGGCGATGGCCGCGACGTTGTATCGCCGCCAGTCGTAGCGGGCCTCCATGTGGGCATTGGCGAACAGACGATACGTCATTCCCGCTCCGGCGAAGTAGCCGTCGTACGGCGCGATGGTCTGTTCCCCGGCCGAGGTCAGCCGCGAATACGCCGCGGTGGTTTGAAACGTCAGGCGCTTTCCGCCCACATAGGAGTACCCCGCCGAAACGCTCATGGCGCGGGAGGTCAGATAGACGCCGTCGCCGGGGCTGATGGTGATGCCGCCGTTCAGAGTGATCGCGGAGGTGCCGAAACGCCGGGTGAGCCGCGCTTGTCCCACGGGAATGATGACGTCCCGCAGCGAGGTGGTGACCGAGTAGCCCTGCCCGACAATAGCCGCCACCGCCGGAGGCAGCGCCACCGTGATCAGCCCCAGGGTCTTCACCTGAGCGGCCCCGCCGTCAATGGCAAAGTCCGTTCTCGGTCCCAGTCCGACGGACCAGCCGGCCTCCGGCTCGTTGATATCGGAGTAACCAAACGAGCGCGGATAGTCGAAGTGTTCGTAGGAGTACGACAGGTAGACGCTCTGGCGGCGCGTGAGCCGGTAGGCGATGTCGCTCCGCCCGCGATACCCGTTGGTGTCGGTCAGCAGCGGGGATTGGCGCCGCACGACGAAACCGTCCCCCCCGAAATTGAAGGACAGCCGCGCCGACGCCTGCCACTCGAGGGTCACCGCCGACTGCGAGTAGTAGGTGGTGGTGTCAAACAGTTCGTTGAGCGGCACCCCCAGCAGATCCGTGTTGGCCAGCGGCACGTAGGTCAGTTGCCCGAAACTCAGCAAAGAGATACCACCCACCTCATGAACCGTCAGTTGCAAGTGCCGCGATATCCGGTGCCTCCAGTCGAGATCCAGGAACTGATCCGTCCCGTTGTAGGAGCCCCCGGTGTACTGCCGCCACGATCCCCGGTAGTCCAGACTTACCTGATCGGATTCCCAGTTCTTCGAGCCCGAAGCTCCGGCTCCCGCCTCCATGCCGTAGAGAGTGCCCTCGGTGGTCACCTGACCGGAGGAATTCAGGGACACGGGCGTCAACCCGTTGTCGGCCACGCCGGTGATCTCGCCCCAGAGCTGGAAATCGAGAAGCCTGCCGGCGCGCTCGCCGGCGTTGCTGGAGTCACGGGTCAGAATGGAGGGGCCCTCATAGGGTTCTTCCGACTGCGCGAAGGCCGCGCCCCCGGCCGCGATCCCCAACCACGCCAACAACGCTAAACCACTGAACTTGTGCAAGATGGCCCTCCTCGCCACGGCCGGACCGCATGGCCCGAACTTCATTGCAAGTCTGACGCGTGCCGCCTGGGGATGTCAAGCGCATGCCCCGGTGCATGCCCGGCTGGGACACCTCTTTCATCATCGACCGTATCGTCGAAAAGCATGAGGGTTGGGTAAAGAGAATAGGGGAGCAAGGCGAGTAAGGGGAGTGGGGGGCGGTTCCCTTCAAGGGCGGTCCGCGGAGCAGTCGCCGTGGCACACCGTTTCGGAGATCTTTCTGGCTGGATCGAGATGGCCCGGATCGGAGATGGACGGCCGGCGCACGCTCACCGTCTCCCGGACGCTGCCGCCCGGCCCCGGCGCCCGTTCCACGATCTCCTGGGCGCGCAACTTCAAGCCGGGATCGGAGGCGTCGACGACCGAGCCGGCCGCGGACCGGTCGAGATAGGTGGTCTCGGTGGTCTGGGAGCCGTCCGGCGCTTTGAAGGCATTGCGCACCGTCTGACTGTTCAGCACCAGCGCGCCGGTCGCGCCGATCTCGTATTCGGCGGTGTTCTGGGACGAACGTCCGCCTTCCTCATGGTGCTCGGTGATGCGGCGTACGGCCTCGTAGAAGCCGCTCTGGCCGTTCCGCCAGACCGTTTCATTCTGCTCGTAAGCGCCCGGTGCACCGTCCGTGCGCACCGCCTTCCGCTTCTCCACAACATCCATGGAGGCATTGAGCGACGGCCTTTCGACGGTGGTCTCGGAGGTGACGGTGGAGCCGTTCCGCCGGGATTCGGTGCCAGTCCGTTCCGCCAGCGCCATGTTCCCGTTGAAATCCCCGCGCCAGACCTCGCGCTGTTCGTTCATCGAACCGTCGGCGTGGGTGGTTGTAGTGACGACCTGTTTTTCGCGCGGCAGCGGATTCCCGTTGGGGTCGTAGCGCTCGATCTGCCGCTCCACCACCCGGACGCCGCCCTCGTCGCGAACCACGCGCTCTTCCACCCGCTCGGCCGGAACGCTGTGCCCGTTGAGGGACTGCCGGGTTTCGGTGATGCGCGTCTCGCCGCCTGCGCGAGAATAGCTGCCGCTGATGCCGGGCATTGGCGCGCCGTTCACGTCGCGCGTGTCGAGATCGTACGTGGTGGTGCTGTTCTGCTGCGTTTGTGGCGCAGCCAGCCCAGGGAGAACGGCGGCGAGGACCAATGCGACACCGGGCGCGCCACCGAGCAGGCCTGCTCTCATGTGCCCAGACTAAGGCCCGCGCCCCCGCGGCGCAATATGGGAAACACCTTAGGAGCAAAGGGAGTAAAGGGAGTACGCGGAGCAGAGGAAGTAGAGGGCTTCTACGCCTTTTCCTCGGGCTTCCGGCGCACGCTTTCGATGAGCGTGGTGGCCATTTGCCGGCCCCGCTCCAGCGCGTCCTCGTAGGCGGCTCTGCGCTCGCTCGGCGTATAGCCATAGCCGATGCGGTAATAGCGCTCCAGCGACTGGCCCACCACCTCGGTGCCGGCCCAGGCGATGGCCGCCTTGGGAATCAGCCCGCCGCCGAAGGGGATCTTTCCCACCAGCTCGCGCGCCAGCGCCCGCCATCCGAACGCGCCGGCGACGATGGACCCGATCTCGTTGCGCTGCTCGCGGTATCCGATGTCGCGGTTGCTGGCCGCGCCCAGCAGGAAAGCCATGCGGATCTGGTTGGCCGTCAGCACGGCCGTGTCGGAGGCGAACTCGCCGGCCGCCCACGGGAGCGTCAGCAGCGGCATGACGTCGGGCAGCGCGGTGGCCACCGAAAACAGCGCGTTCTCCAGGGCGATCCTGGCGATCACGTGGTTGGCGACGGGCCTGCGGAACGGCTCCAGATGGCGCGCCAGAGGGATGGCCAGATCGTCGTATTCGCGGATCACACGCCGGACCGCGCGGTGGGGATCTCGCCAGGAGAAGACGATCACGCCCGGCGGATGGCGCATCTCGCCGCTCCAGATTTCGACGTCGAACTGGTCCGCAGTGTCAGGCTCGGCGCGCTGAAGGACCCTCGCCGAACCCTCGCGCCGCGCCGCGCTCCAGTGCGGCGGCGCGAGGAACGACTCCATGCGGAAGAAGGCCAGGTCGCTTTCCGCGAACAGGCCGACGCGCACCGGCCGCTCCGCTTTCTGGCGCACTTCATGGGGCTTCAGCCAGCCCAGGGCGTCTTTAACGTTGCGAACATACTTCATCGGCATGGCGAAGAAGCCCGGAACAGCACCCGCAGGCTCTTCTGCCATTCTATGCCCACGCCGATCCGCTCCACCGCGACCTCCGCGGAAAAGTAGCGAAGGATGACGTCGTTCGAGGGATGAAACATCAGCGCGGGCGCCACCAGCAACAGCCGCGGGGGCTCGCGGCCGGGCTGCACGCCCGGAAAGTAGCCGGCCGAGGCGAAGTCGCCGCGCTGCAGATGCCAGCGGACCCTCATCCAGTAGTCCAGCGCCTGCAGGGGAAGGTGGATGTCTTCGCTCGCTTTCAGCTCGATCACGGCGAGGCGCCCGCCGGCGTCCACGGCGAGCAGATCGATGAGGCCGTGCGCGGTGGCCGCGAAGGCCGGTACCTGTCCGTAGACCGGCTCGGGAAGGAGCGCCGGGTCGATTTTGCGAAGCGACGTGCGCACCGCGGATTCCAGCCTCAGCTCCGCATGGCCGCGGGCCGCGCCGCCATAGCGCAAAGGGGCCGGAGGCGGGACGCCACGCGGAGGAGGAACTCCACTCCCTCCCGAGGTCCCCTCCTCCACGGGCTCCTCAGGGACCGCCGCCGGCGGCGTGGGCGTTCCCCGGCACGGCTCCACACTGGTGTCGAGGTTGCCGTAGTCGGCCAGATCGATGGGAAACTCGACGCCGTCCGCCGTATACGCCCAGGCGCGATAGCAGGCCACTGCCGGATCGAGAAACCGCAGCCGAAGGCAGGTGGTGCGCTCATGTCCCGCGGGCAGGTATAGGATAAGCCCGCGCACCAGACATTCCTGTTCACGGGCTTTTTCACGGGCCTTCTCACGGCGGCGCAGGTAATCCAGCCAGATCAGGCCGAAGCTGAGCGTCTGGTCGGCCAGCAGCGGATCGGCAGGCGCCGCGATTGCCGCCCAGCCCTCCGCGCCGGACCGCAGGAGGGCACGCGGGAAGTTCGGCGAGAGGCTCTCCGTTAATTCGGCGCCGGTGGTCAGCTCGGCAATGTGGAATTCGGAATACCAGCGGCGCAGAAAGCGGCGAAAGGTCTCGCGCAGTTCGAGCCGCGCGCTCTGGCGGTGGTATTGCTTCGTGGATGGCCGGGCAACATCGATCAGCGTGAGAGTGCCGGCGCGCCTGCCGAAACGTTCCACGTGCAACGCCAGCCGGCCCCGGCTTTCCGATTCGATGCCGATGATCCGCCGCGCCAGGGTCCGGGTCTCGTTCCAGACCTGTATGGTGAGCCGGCCGTTGCGCTCCTCCAGAGCGTACGTGGCGCCGGTGAGTGCAAACAGACCCTCCCCGTCCTCGGTGAGAACCGGTTCGCCGCTCTCCCGAAGAAAGCGCTCGATCAACGGCCGCAGCGGCTCGGACGTCCCGGTGATCGGCGATAGCCCCGCGGCGGAAGACACTCACAACTCCTATGATGGTTATCGTCGGTGCTCAGGGAAAGATTAGACTCGGTGGAAGATCGAATTGCCCGGGCGGCCGTCCGTTCGGGACGCTGCCCGCAGGACATCACGCTCGTCGCGGTGACCAAGAAATTCCCGGCCGGGGCGATTGAGGAGGCCGCGAGACTGGGAGTTCGCCATTTCGGCGAAAACTATGTGCAGGAATTCGAAACCAAGCGAGCGGCGCTCGCCTCGCTCGCCGGCGTTCGCTTTCATCTTATCGGCCATCTGCAGGCCAACAAAGCGCGCAAGGCGGTGGAACTATTCGACGTGATTCAGACGGTGGACTCGGCGCGGCTGGCAGAACGCCTGAATCAGGCCGCCGCCGGACCGATCGACGTCATGCTCGAGGTGAAGCTCTCTCCCGAGGCGTCCAAGGTGGGAGTATCCCCGGAGGATGTCCCGCGCCTCGTGGAAGCCGTAGCCGGTTGCCCCAGCCTGCGGCTGCGCGGGCTCATGACGATGCCGCCGTGGTCGGAGGAGGCCGAGCCGTCGCGCCCGTACTTCCGCCGGCTGCGCGCGCTGGGGGAGGCGAACGGACTGGCTGAGTTGTCCATGGGCATGTCCCACGATTTCGAAGCGGCCATTGAGGAGGGCGCCACGCTGGTCCGCATTGGGACGGCGCTGTTCGGCCCGCGCCGGCGAGCATGAAAGTCGGGTTCTTCTCTCCGCTTCCCCCGGCGCGCACGGGCGTCGCCGACTACTCGGCCGCGCTGCTGGGGGCGCTGCGGCAATCCGGCACGGTGCTGGCCAACCGGGGTGGCGACATCAACCTCTACCATCTCGGCAACAACGCGCTGCACGGGGACATCTACCAGCGCGCGCTCGAGGAGCCCGGCATCGTGGTGCTGCACGACGCCGTGCTCCATCACTTCCTCCTCGGGGAATTCGGAAATGAGGTGTACGTCACCGAATTTGCGTACAACTACGGGGAGTGGGCCAGAGAGCTGGCCGCGCGCTTGTGGGCCGGGCGCGCGCGATCGGCGGCCGACCCGCTCTATTTCCAGTATCCGATGATCCGCCGCGTCGTCGAGCGCTCCCGCGCGGTGATCGTTCACAACGCAGGCGCCGAGCGAATCGCCCGCGAGCACGGGGCTGCTGGAAACGTCCACCGAATTCCGCACCTGTTCGAGCCGCCCGCGCCTGTCCCCGAGTACAAAGTCATCCGCCTGCGGGAGCGGATGGGGGTGCGCGGCTCCGATCTGCTTTTCGCCGTCTTCGGACACCTGCGCGAGGCCAAGCGCATCTCCACCGTGTTACGGGCGTTCGCGCGCGTACGCCGGGAGCGGAAGAACGTGAAGCTGCTGGTGGCCGGCGAATTCGCCTCCCGCGATCTCGCTTTCGCGCTGGCCGGCGATCTCGCCGCCGAGGGCGTGGTTCGCGCCGGCTACCTGCCCGGCCAGGACTTCTTCCTGCACGCGGCCGCCGCCGACGTCTGCCTCAACCTGCGCTGGCCGTCGGCGGGCGAAACATCGGGCATCGCGATCCGGCTGATGGGCATCGGCAAATGCGTGGCGGTGACCCGTGGCGAGGAGACCTCCGCTTTTCCGGAAGGAGCGGTGGTACGAGTGGAGTCCGGCCCGGCCGAGGAAGAGATGCTCGCGGCGTTCCTGTTCTGGCTCGCCGACAGCCCCGGCAGAGCGCGCGAAATCGGCGCCCGCGCGGCCGCGCACATCGGCGAATTCCACGCTCCGGACCGCGTGGCCACCGAATACTGGCGCGCGATCGCGGGCTGTTATCATAAGGGGCAAAGCTCTTCCGCCGTAACGTGAAACAGGTTTGCGTTCTTCTGTTCGCCGCGCTGGCGGCATATGCCGGCGCTCAGACATCCGGCGCCGCCGGCATCGACGAGCGCCTGCACCTGAGGGTGGCCACGCGCGACGGCGTGCATCTGGACACCAACGTCTTTCTCCCCGCCGGAGCGCACCGGGTTCCCGCGCTACTGCTGCGCACGCCCTACGGGAAAGGCACCAGCCTGTTCGCCGGGTATCCGGTTTTCCTCGCTCATGGCTACGCCGTGGTCATGCAGGACGTGCGCGGCCGCTTCGATTCCGAGGGCGTTTTCGGCACGCCCGACCACGAGGGCCCGGACGGCTTCGACACTATCGAATGGATCGCCCGGCAGCCCTGGTCGAACGGGCGCGTGGGCATGGTGGGAGGGTCGTATCTGGGCATCGTCCAGTGGAAGGCCGCCGTAGCCAACAACCCGCATCTGAAGGCGATCTTCCCGGTGGTGTCGGGCGACGACGACTACACCGACCGCTTCTATTCGACCGGCGGCGCCAGCAAGCTCGGCCATCGCCTGTTATGGATGTCCGACAACGTGCTGGCCCCGGGCATCCAGCGCCCCGCGTTTGCCAGCTACATCTATCACCTGCCCCTGCGCGGCATCGACCGGGCGGCCACGGGCCAGACCGTCGATTTTTACCAGCAGGCGCTCAATCACCCCTCCTACGACGATTTCTGGAAGAAGCAGAGCGTGCGCGAGAAGCTGGACCGGATCACCACGCCGGTATTTTCGGTGGGGGGCTGGTACGACAACTACGTGGAGAGCGATCTGGACGCCTTCGTGGCGCTGCGGAAAAAGGGCACGCCGGCGCACATTCTGATCGGCCCGTGGACCCACAACATGATGTGGAAGGCGCCCGGCGTCGATTTCGGGCCGAACTCGGCGGCGCCCATCCGCCGCTACCAACTCGAATGGTTCGGCCGCTGGCTGCAGCCGGACCGGACGAACGCTCCGCCCGCGCCGCTGGCCATTCCCGATCTCCCGGTGCGCATCTTCGTGATGGGCCGCAACCTGTGGCGCGACGAGCGCGAGTGGCCGCTGGCGCGCGCGGCGAACACGCCGTTGTATCTGGCCGGCGGCGGGCACGCCAATACGCTGGCCGGCGATGGCCTGCTGGACTGGAAGCCCGCGCGCAAGTCGGCGGCGGACCATTTCACTTACGATCCGAAAAACCCCGTGCCCACGCGCGGGGGCGCCGTCTGCTGCGATCCGCAGACCTTCCCGTGGGGGCCCATGGATCAGCGGCCGGTGGAGACGCGGCGCGACGTGCTGGTCTACACCACGCCGCCGCTGAAACGCGATCTGGAGGTCACCGGGCGGGTGGACGCCGTCCTCTACGTCGCGACGTCGGTGCCGGACACCGATTTTTCGGCCAAGCTGGTGGACGTCTACCCCAACGGCGACACCCGCAATCTCACCGACGGCCTGCTGCGGCTGCGCTACCGCGGCGGGCTCGGGAAGCCGGTGCCCGGCCGTCCGGGCGAAGTGTACCCAATCACCATAGACGTGGGCGTCACCAGCACGGTTTTCCTGGCCGGCCATGCCGTTCGCCTGGAGGTGTCCAGCAGCAACTTTCCGCGCTTCGACCGTAACCCCAACACCGGCCGGCCGGTGGCCGACGAGAAGGTGCTCCGCAAGGCGCAGCAGACGGTGTATCACGACCCGCGGCATGAATCGCACCTGCTGCTGCCGGTGATTCCGGAGGGCGGCGCGGCGGCGCAGGCGAGTCCGCAGGGGAAGTCACAGGACCGCGCGCCGCATGATAGAATGAGGAGCGTTGGCAGGCCGGCTGCCGTCATCCTCAGCAACACCAACCACAGAGCGGGCGCGTAGCTCAACTGGCAGAGCAACTGACTCTTAATCAGTAGGTTGAAGGTTCGATTCCTTCCGCGCTCACCAACCTATAGAATCAATCCCTGCACTGGAATTCACCTCCAATCCAGGATCGCTCTTGATGCACATTTGTTTTCATGGATTTGCGAAGACAAGGGGTACTCTTCTTTGCGAAGCGCGAATCTGTCGATGAGTATGTGAGTGCGGCCAAAGCTCCGGAGAGTTCGCTCTGGCAATAAGGAGCGCGCACTTCCGGGCACCGGCTATCGATCTTATCCATGTAATACCATGAACGTGCGGTGGCCTTGCCCGGCAGTGGAACAGCTCAATCGCTCTCAGTCCACGATCAGCCACACGATCGCCCGGCTGCAGGAGCGGCTGGGGATCAGGCCGTTGCCGGGTGGCAGGCTGACCCGCGCACGATCAACTCCGGATGGATGACGACGCTCCGTCCTCGTGCCGAGCACTTGTCCAGCTTCAAGCAGGAAGCGGAGAACGCGGCAATCTCATCTCGGGGGACGTGGACCGTGGTTAAGGGTGGTTCACAGAACTCGGTCAAGGGAATGTTGTCGAAGCCCGTCACCGAGACGTCGCGGGGCACATTCAGTCCCCTCTCACGGAGTTCTCGTAGCGCTCCGATTGCGATGTAGTCGTTGTCACAGACGATTGCTGTCGGACGAAACCCCACAGCAAAGAGTTCCCTCGTGGCTTCCCGGCCGCCATCCAGACCTTCAGGGCAGAGGACCGTGCGGGACTGAACGCACGGTCCAAACCGGGCGATGGTTTCTTCAAATGCGCGGCGGCGGAGACTGTTAGTGTTCAGCGTGGCGCGATGTCCGATGAAAACCATACGCCGATGCCCAAGATCGCGTAAGTACCGAATCGTTCTTTCCATGCCGAACTGATAGTCGATTGAGATGCATGCGGTGTTCCCGGTCACATTGCCGCCATTCAGGACGACGCTGGGCGCGCCGTAAGAGTCCAGAAGATCCATCACAGCGGGCTCCATCTCCGATACCAGGACGACCAGGCCCGTAACGCGGTGACCAATGAGCTGGCGGACGGCGGAAATCAGCCTCCCCAGTTGGTTGTTGGTGCCGATCCCGATGACTTCCAGACCGGACGCTCGCAAGCGCGATTCGATCCTGTTGACGATATCCAGAAAAAACGGATTGCCCAGACTCGATACGACCACGCCGACGGCTGACGCGTTTCCGGACGATAGAGAACGAGCGAGGAGGCTGGGATGATACTTCAGATCCTCAATTGCCTTCACCACCCGCTTACGGGTCGAACGCTTTACCGGCCCGGTGCCGTTCAGGACCCGAGCAACCGTCGCAACCGACACTCGTGCCCGGCTGGCGACATCCTTCATCTTCATGCTGCAAAGAGGCACGACATCCAATGAGCCCATACTACCGTTAGAGAAAATCGAAGGAAAGGCCGAATTCTGGAGGACGCTTCATCGATTCCGTCGATGTATTATCGAAGCATGAACACGACTCTCGATGAATGGGAGATCCTGCACACCGTCGTGCAGTTAGGTGGTTTTGCCCCGGCAGCGGAGCAGCTCAATCGCTCGCAATCCACCATCAGCTACGCGATCGCCCGGCTACAGGAGCAACTGGGGATCCGGTTGTTTGAACTCAGAGGCAGGAAGGCACACCTGACTGAGCTCGGGCGTGTGCTGCTTGCCGACGCCGAGGCCCACCTGGCCGGCTTTCACCAGCTTGAGCAACGGGCACGCTCGCTCGCCGGAGGCGGGGAGTCGGAGATTCGGTTGTCGGTGGACAGCATTTTCCCCAATGATCGGCTTTTTGCAGCGCTCGCAGAGTTCACCCGGCAGTTTCCTCATGTTCGCCCGAAGCTCCGGCAAGGCACTTTCCTGTCAGCCGATTCTGAGTTCTCGACCCATAACTCCCAGCTCTGCGTGACGGGCCTGATGTCGCGGGAGTTCTTCGTCAAGCCAATCCTGGACATCACGGTGCTCGCAGTCGCGCGGCGGGATCATCCTCTCCACTCGCTCAGGAAAAAGCTGTCTCGCGCCGAGATGCTGCAGCACATGCTCGTGACCATCGAGGGAGCAGCGGCGGGATCGCCCAAACACCAGCCGCGCGGTCCCGCTCAACGCTTTCTGGCGGTGAGCACACTCGAGGCTGCCATCGACGCCGTTCGCAGCGGGCTCTGCTTTGGGTGGCTGCCAAAGCATCGCATTCAGCCCTGTCTGGAAGATGGGGAGCTGCTTCCTCTGCGTATGCCGGCCGGCCAGACCAGAGAGGTTCGCCTCAGTCTGGTGTGCAAGGACCTGACTTCCAGCAGCCGCGAACTCAACGCTCTCGCCGACCTCCTCGGCGTCAATCGCGGCGTGGAGGCGATTTGAATCCTATCGAGAAATCCGATGGGAATCCAGCGAACTGCCTGGCTTGTCCCCTCCAGCAAAGCACCTGTATAGTGTGATAGGTTTCAATGCACCCAGCCCTGGCTCGTTTCGCCCTGATCGCTGTCGCCCTGATTGCGCCTGCCATTGCCGCGGAAAGGGTTGAACTGTCGGTTGACGCGTCCAGGACCGGCCCGAAGATCGACCGCAACATCTTCGGCCAGTTCGCCGAGCATCTCGGTTATGGGATGAGCCGCTGGGGAAACGCAAACTCGCCGAGGGTCGACAGCGTCAATACCTTCGAAGCGCCGAGTACAGTCGTGCCGGAGCCCGTCGTGGCGAAGGTCCAGGGCGGCAAGGTGGCTCTGAAGCTGGAACCGAAGTCGGTGACCGTGGTCTCCGTCAAAACAATAACCGGAGCAATCATACTATGCGGCGGACAACTCTACTTCTGTTAGCGGCGGCGCTTCTTTGTTCGGCTCAGAACAAGCCGGTGAGCGCCGCCATCGACGCGTCGAAGACCGGCCATCCGATCTCGAAGTACATCTACGGCCAGTTTCTCGAGCACATCGGAGGACTGGTCAATACCGGCATCTGGGCCGAGATGCTGGACGACCGGAAGTTCTACTATCCGGTCAATTCGCATCCTCCGGCCGAGCCGCCTTCCGCGAATCCGATAAGGCGCCCGCCACTGCGTCACTGGACGCCGATTGGCGGCGATGAACTTCTGCCGAAGGTCCCCTATCCGTACGCCGGCGACCATTCACCGGGATTCGCGCTGAATGGGGCCCAACCACGAGGACTCCAGGAGGCCGGGTTGGCGGTGCGAAAGGGGAAATCCTACGTTGGACGAGTGGTTCTCCGCGGCAGCCCTGGAGCGAAGGTGAGTGCGACTCTGGTCTGGGGAGACGCGGCGAATCAACGCCAGGCCATTTCGATGGGTAAGCTCGGCGTGGGTTGGGTGAAGTTTCCGCTCCGATTTGCGCCGCAGGCGGACACTGATAACGCGCGGTTGGAGATTTCTGGAACAGGTACGGGCTTCTTCTATGTCGGGGCGGTATCGCTGATGCCCGCCGACAACATACAAGGCTTCCGCGCGGAGGTGATCGCGGCGCTCAAGCAACTCCATTCCGGCGTGTATCGCTTTCCGGGCGGGAACTTTGTTTCGGGGCACGAGTGGCGTGACGCGATCGGCGATCCGGACAAGCGTCCGCCGATTATGGATCCCGTCTGGCACGCGGTTCAGCCAAACGACGTCGGCACGGACGAGTTCATGACGCTGTGCCGGCTGCTGGACGTTGAACCCTACATCACGGTGAACGCCGGCTTCGGCGATGCGTGGTCGGCGGCCCAGCTTGTCGAGTATGCCAACGGCGCAGTCACTACGCCGATGGGACGGCTGCGCGCGGCCAACGGTCATCCGCAACCGTACAAGGTGAAGTTCTGGGGCGTCGGCAATGAGCCCTGGGGCGACTGGCAACTGGGCTTCATTCCGGTTGCGCAGTTCGAGCTGAAACACGACCAGTTCGCCAGAGCGATGCGGAAGGTGGACCCGGCCATCAAATTGATCGCCGCGGGCGCGATGCCCGACGACATGGCCGGCGCAAAGCAGGCCAAACGCCTCAATGGCCAGATTGTCCCGGATTATCTCTCGGCGGGTGACTGGAGCGGCAGCATGCTCGCCCACTGCCTCGACAATATCGATCTGCTCAGCGAGCACTACTACGCTTCCGCCGGCCAGCGCTTCGACAACGAGAAAGGCGAGAAGGTCCCAACCGGCCCGCAGACTCTGGTGGAATGGGAGCGCGCACCAGCATCTCTGGTCCGGGTGAAATACGAACATTATCAGGAGTACCTGAAACGCATCCCCGGTTTGCAGGCCAAGCCCGTGCCCATCAGCCTGGACGAATGGGCCTACATCGGAGCCCCGCCGAATTCTTATAAGGTTGTGCCGGCCTACGCCTGGGCGTTTCATGAGATGTTCCGGCATTCCGACCTGTATCAGCTAGGCGCATTCACGTTCGCGACGGCGATGATGAGCGAGAATCGCACCGACGCCGTTCTGAACCCCACCGGCCTGCTGTTCAGGATGTATCGCGAGCACTTCGGCTCGATACCGGTGGAGGTATCGGGAGACTCGCCGCAGCCGCAGCCGATTTGGCCGCCTGGAGGCGACCAGCCGAGAGTCAATCCCGGCAGCGAAACGTATCCGCTGGATGTGAGCGCGGCCTTCAGCGAGGATCGGAAAAGGCTGACGTTCGCTGTGCTGAATCCATCGGACTCCGGACAGCAATTGAAGCTCTCGATCAACGGAGTGAAGCTGGCGAGCCAGGGGCATCTGTGGCGCATGGCGCCGCCGTCCGTGGACGCGACCATTACGGTGGGGCAGAAGCCGGGCGTCGAGGTGGAAGAGCGGGGACAGGTGACCATACCCGATACGATGGCCATCGCGCCATTCAGCGTCAGTATCTATTCGTTCGCAGTGGAGTAGAGGACATCGATGATAACCACGAAACTGTATTGCGCGATCATGCTGGCGGCGGCCCTCGCTCTGGGCCCGAGTGTCGCGGCACAGGTGCAGACCGAAGTGCCTCCAGTGGTGCCGGGTGCAAAACCTGTAACGGTGGAACACATCAAGGTTCACGGGAAGGCCCTCGAAGGCAATCTGGAAGGCGATGCGGCAGATCGTGACGTGTTCGTCTTCCTGCCGCCCGGCTACGCCACCGAGAAGGACCGGCGTTACCCGGTGGTGTACGCATTGCACGGTTACTCGATCGGCGCCGAGCAGTGGACGCACGAGATCCACGTGCCGCAGACCATCGAAGGCGCTTTCGCCCAGGGCGCGAAGGAGATGATCGTCGTGCTGCCCGATTCGAAAACCGTGCACAACGGCTCCATGTATTCCAGTTCGGTCACCACGGGAGATTTCGAGCGGTTCGTCTCCCACGATCTGGTTGCATACATCGACGCGCACTACCGCACCATTCCGGCGCGCGCGAGCCGGGGTCTGGTGGGCCATTCCATGGGCGGCTACGGCGCGACGCGCATCGGCATGAAGCACTCCGATGTGTTCGGCAGCCTGTACATCATGAGCCCGTGCTGCCTGTCGGCCCGTCTCATGGGCCCCGCGAACGCGGACCTGGAAAAGGCGGTGGCGGCTGCGAAGACGCCCGCGGATACGGCGAACCTGGGGTTCTTTTCGCGAGCTCAGCTTGCTACGGCGGCGGCCTGGTCGCCCGATCCGAAGAACCCGCCGTTCTATTTCGATTTGCCGACGAAGAATGGCGTGCCGCAACCGGATGTGCTCGCGAAATGGGCGGCGAATGCACCGCTGGCGTTGATCGACCAGTACATCGGCAACCTGCGGCAGTATCGCGCCATCGCCATCGATGTGGGCGACCAGGATGGACTGAAGACCGACACCGGCAAGCTGCACGAAGTGCTCGATACGTACGCGATCGCCACTACCTTCGAGATCTATCACGGTACTCATACGAGCGCAGTCGCCGATCGCTTCCAGAACCACGTCCTGCCGTTCTTCAGCCGGAATCTGTGCTCGGACGCGAATTGCGAATGAGAAAACGAACAATGAGACTTCCTGTTGCACTTTTCCTGATGGGCGTTCTCGCCCTGGCCGGTCTGTCCCCCGCACAGACGCGCACGGTGCGCGCCGACGTTTCCCACACGATTGGACCCCACACCACCGTTCCGTTCCGCTGCATTGGGGCCGGCCGCGCCAACGAGGGCTTACGAGCCGACTGGCAGCAGCAGCTAGCCACCGTGCAGCGCGAGCTCGGCTTCGACTACATCCGCATGCACGGCATCCTGCATGACGACATGGGCGTGTATAAAGAGGACAAGCACGGCAATCCCCAGTTCAACTTCCAGTACGTGGACGCGCTCTACGACGCGCTGCTGAAGATGCACATCCGGCCCTTCGTGGAGCTGTCGTTCATGCCCTCGGCGCTGGCCAGCGGAACGCGGACCATCTTCTGGTGGAAAGGCAACGTCACTCCGCCGAAGGATCCCGCAAACTGGTCGGCGCTGATCCGCGCGTTTGTTGCGCATTACCGGGAGCGCTATGGCGCGGACGAAATCGGGAAATGGTATTTCGAGGTGTGGAACGAGCCGGACCTGCGCAACGGATTCTTCACCGGAACGCTGGACGACTATCTCGCTCTGTACAAGAACACGGCCGAGGCCGTCAAAGCCGAGTGCCCGGCCTGCCGCGTTGGCGGACCTGCTTCTGCAATACCCTACGCTTTTGAAGAAGCGTTCGAGAAATATGTGGTAGCCAACAACGCGCCCGCGGAGTTCGTCGCCACGCACGCCTATGGCGTAAAGCAGGGTTTCCTGGACGCTGACGGCTCTTCCGGTACCATTCTCGATCCCGATCCCGACGCCGTCAGCGGCCGTATGCAACATTCGCGCGAACTGCTGGCACATTCCGGCCGGCCCAACATGGAGCTGCATTTCACCGAATGGAGCTCAGCCTATACGCCCACCGACTTCATACACGATCAGTATCACCAGGCCAGCTACATCCTCGAGAAGATCAAGCGCGCCGCGCCCTATGTCGACTCCATGTCGTACTGGACCTTCACCGACATCTTCGAGGAGGGCGGTCCGGCATTTACACCGTTCCACGGCGGATTCGGCTTGATGAACATTGAGGGCATCCGCAAGCCGTCGTACTTCGCCTATCGCTTTTTGCGGCAGCTTGGCGAGCAGGATGTCGCTGGTGACGACACGCAGTCCTGGGTGACGCGATCCGCGGACGGGAGTGTTCAGGCGCTTGTGTGGGACTACACGCCGATCGTTCCTCCAGCCGGGCAGACGGATCAGAGTTTCTACCGCAAGGAACTGCCGCCGGCGAACAAAGGCACGCTGCGAATCCAGCTCGATCAAGTGGCGGCGGGGCGCTATCTTGTCAGCACGTACGCAATCGGCTATCGACAGAACGATCCTTACACGGCATATCTGCGCATGGGCGCTCCGAGCCAGCTCACCCAGGCGCAGGTGCGGGCGCTGGACAAAATCGCGAGCGGCGCTCCGGTAGAGCAGAGTGTGATCGAGCACCCCGGCGGCGCATTTGTTCGCGAGACTCCGCTTCACGAGAACGACGTTCTTCTCGTAGTGCTGAGCCGGCTCTGACGCGCGCTGATACGGGTCGGCTCGGTTACCGTCCGGGACCACACAGTTACCGAGGTGCCAGTGGTGCTCTCCCTGTCTTCAGGATCAGTCTGGGTTGCTGAGGGGGAGTCCGATTCGACCTTGTCACTGAAAACACGCCCTCAGACACCCTGCAAGCCTCTCGTGCACGCCCTCTTAATCAGTAGGTTGAAGGTTCGATTCCTTCCGCGCTCACCATTGAAAACACATGACTTATTAAGATTGACGACCCAGCGTTGCCTGCCTGTGTCCCCGGTTTCGCGCCCCTTCCACCCGGAGGCGTGCACTCGCTGTTTTGATTGGCCCACTGCAGCCGACCGTCCGGGCTCGAAAGGGTGTCTCCTTGAGGTGGACTTTCACTTCGTCATGGTCTGAGCGTCTTGCGGTCGATCACAATCGAATCCATCATCGAACTGCTCTGAACAGGCGGCGGGGTCTACCATCATGCCTCCTGTGACCCGGTGGGCATCGGCACAAAAAAGCCCAACACCTCGCCAGCAAAAATCTGTATATTGGTTGGGCGCGGCCCAGGTCCTGCTGGAGCGGATGGGGCCGCGAGTTTGCCTCATGGGTGGCAACACCAAACCAAAAGGAGAAACTATGCCTCTGTCAAAAAGAGCGGCGGCGGAGCTGCTCGGTACGTTCTGGCTGGTTTTTGGGGGGTGCGGCAGCGCGGTTCTGGCGGCGGCTTTCCCCGGTCTGGGGATTGGCTTTCTGGGCGTCGCATGCGCGTTCGGACTCACCGTTCTGACCATGGCCTTCGCGATCGGTCCTATTTCCGGATGCCATCTGAATCCGGCAGTCTCGGCAGGTCTGGCGGTGGCCAGACGCTTTCCGGCAAAGGAACTGCCGGCCTACGTGATCGCGCAGGTAGCGGGCGCGATCGCCGCGGCGGGAGTGCTGTTCGTGATCGCCAGCGGGAAGGCGGGATTCGTGCTGGGCGGGTTTGCCTCCAACGGCTATGCCGAGCACTCGCCGGGCGGGTACTCGCTGGTGGCCTGTCTGGTGGCCGAAGTGGTGCTGACTTTCATGTTCCTGATCATTATCCTGGGCTCGACGGACCGCCGCGCGCCGCAGGGTTTTGCGCCGATCGCGATCGGGCTGGGGCTTACGCTGATTCATCTGGTGGGGATCCCGGTTACCAACACGTCGGTGAATCCGGCGCGCAGCACCGGGCCGGCGATCTTTGTTGGCGGCTGGGCACTGGAGCAACTGTGGTTGTTCTGGGTGGCGCCCATTGCCGGAGCGATCATCGCGGGTCTTCTGTATGGCGTGTTCGCGGGCGAGCCGGTGGTGGCGGAGGACAAGGCGATGTCGGCGACGCCGGGCCGTTAGAGCGAAAGTTCATCGCGTGCGAGATGACGAGGCCGCGGCTCCCCTGCGGCCTTGCGCAAGGCGTACCCGCGGATCTCAAAGTGCACTCGCCCTCAGCGTTCGCCGGATGCCCTCGGCATATGCAATCGGCTCCTTGTACCCCAATTCGCACCGAAGTCGCGTCGTGTCATAGGCGATATCCTGCTCGAAATGCCGGCCTTCATCGTCGGCGGGTTCGACGATCGAGCCGGGCAAAGCAGCCAGACGCTCGCTCACCGTGGGCGTGTATTCCTCACCGACGTTGTACACTCGTCCGGCGGCGCGGGGATGAAAGGCAGCCAGGACAATCGCCGCCGCTACATTCTCCACGTAGCCGTGCGTCCAGCGCCAGTTCGGATGGTTGCGCCAGGCATAGACAGTGTGCAGATCCGCGTTTCCACCCGGGCCGTAGACCTTCGGCAACCGCAGGACGGTGGCAGGGAGGTTGCCTCCATGCAGGAATTCATCTTCCACCAGAATCTTCTCGTAGTAGTAAGCCAGATCCTCGCCGGATTTCGCCTGAGCGCGATACGGGTACCGCGTACTGCGCAACGGGGAGTCTTCCGTGAGCAGGCCAATCTCCGCCGGGCCGGGCTCAAGACCCGCGAATCTCCCGTATGCCCGGTACACGTCGCCGCTGCTCAGAACGACGAAGCGCTGTGCGGAGCGGCCGAAGGTCTGCACCGCTGCATGAGCATCCGAGTGTCCCATGGCGATCATGTGTACAACAATCTCCGGACGAATCCGCTGCACGTCCGTTGGGAAATCGGCCACTGGCATGCCCGCGAAAGGGTGCAACACCTCGTGCACTGCCGGCGGAAGTTGCGCGCGGTGCTCGCCCCGGTGAAAGACCGTGACCTGACATTCGGCTTGGCAGAGCCCGCGCACAACCCAGGGACCGATGAATCCCGTTCCACCGATTACGAGGACGCGCGTACCCACGCGAGAGGACTACTCCTCCAGCCTGCCCAATCCGCCGCCCTTCCGCGCCAGGGTCTTCCCGGCGTGGTCCAGCAGCGCGCGCGAAGCGGGAATGGCGGACACGGCCCGCACGATTTCCGGGTCGTTTTCCAGCGCCACGCGTTCCGCTTCTTCCTTGCTGAAGGCGGTGACGAACATCTCTTCCCGCAGGTGTTCGCGAATCCACTCGCGGTCCGCACGGAACTCCTCGGCGCCGGCCGTGAGACCCCGTTTGGCAGCATAAGCGCGGAACTCGTCGAGAAGGGCGTTGTCCGGCTTCCAGTTCCGCTCCAGATTCAACGGATGGGCGCCGAAGTACTCTGCCGAGAAAAAGAAGAGCGTGAGGTTGGCCTCCACATCCGATTCGAACGGGCTGAGCGCCGCATAGTAGTAGCGCTCGTCCGGAGTGATGCCGTCGCCGCCGTACACCGTGCGGCCGCTGTCGGTCTTCTTCATGTCCTTGGTGTTGTTGTGGCCGTCCAGGCGGCCGTAATACTCGTAAAAGGAGCGGTTGGAGTAGTCGCGCTGAATCAGCCGGCCGCTGGGCGTGTAGTAGCGGGCGATGGTGAGCAGCAGGGCGGTGTTCTCAGAGAGCGGATAGGGCGCCTGCACCAGGCCCTTGCCGAACGTGTTCTCGCCGAGCACCCAGGCGCGATCGTGGTCTTGCAGCGCGCCGGCCAGAATCTCGGCCGCCGAAGCGCTGTTGCGGTTCACCACCACCACGATGGGATAGGGCCGGCCTCGCTCGCCCCGTTTCGCCGTGAACCTTGTTTCCTCCGACGCTCGGCCGTGGTGCGAAACAATGGTTTGTCCCTTGTGCAGGAAGTGATCGGCCACGTCGACGGCTTCCTGCAGAATGCCGCCGGGATTGTCGCGGAGATCCAGTATGAGGCCATTGAGGTTCGCCTCCCCGAGTCCGTTCAGCGCTTTTTCGAACTCCCGCCCGGTATTCTCGTTGAACCCCTCCAGCTTGATGTAAGCGATGCCGGGCTGGTACCAGAAAGCATAGGTGACGCTCTCGCGCGGCACTTCCCCGCGGGTCACCGTGAACCAGAGCGGATCGGGATGAGCGTACCGGCCCACCTTGATGCGCACTCGCGTACCCTGAGGTCCCTTCAGCATGTTGGAAACGGCCGGGATATCCAGCCCTTCGCACGACACGTCGTTCACGGCGAGGATCACGTCCCCGGGGTGGACGCCAGCCTTGTAGGCGGGCGATCCCTGGAACGGGTACATCACGATCACTTTGCCTTCCGGGGCGCCCACCAGCATGCCCACGCCGTAATAGCGTCCGGCCTGGTCTTCGCGGAGCAACTGGTAGGCCTTTGGATCGAAGAAGTTCGAATGCGGGTCGAGCGTGCGCAGCATGGTGGGGATGGCGCCGCGGTAAATGGCCTGATCGGTGTCGACGGAGTCGGCGAAATTCTGCTCCACCACGTTCAAGAAAGACGTGAACTTCTTCAGGCTGGACTGAAGATCGTCCGAAGTAGCGGCGGCCGCCGGACGAGTTTGGGCGGCGGCTGACGAAAGGCACAGGACTGCCGAAAGCAGAGCCCGCGAGAAAACACCTCGCATGAACAACACCTCAGGAATCTATAGTAGCAGTACCTCCCGGCTTCTGTCCGGGCTAAAGTACCTGGGCACATCCGCCGATATTTGCTCAAAGAAGTGCTCGCAGTCGAGATGCACGATAAAGCCGCACCGGTGGTGCTGTGCGCCGGGAGGATGCCCCAATGAACGCGGCCGAACGAATCCGTGCGGCGCTCGAACGAACCGAGGCCGCGCGCCATGCCAGCGAAAACCCGCCCCCGGATGAGCCTCCGGAGAACCAGACAGCCGAACCGGTGGAGAGCACGCTGCGGCTGGTTTCAATTGGCGATCCCCAGCGGGCGGTGCTGGCTGAGCCCACAGCGGCCCTGCCTCCGGATGAATCGCCCGCCCTCGGTCCCGCCGCCACGGTGGAGTTCCTGCGATCCTCCCTTGCCGCGGCCGATGAGAACCAGGTAGCGCCGGCGCAGCGTGGGACCGCCCCTCTGGAACAAGGGTCCTCCCCTGTGCGGGTTGCGGTTCCAGCCCCGGCGTCCGCTCCGGTTCCAGCCACCGCGCCGGCCCCCCCTTCAGAGGGGTACGCAGAAACGGAGCTGCGGTCGTGGGCGGCGGACGTACCGGCGAAACGAAAACGGCTCAGTTGGGTCTGGGTAATGCTCGCCGCCGTTGTGGCCATGGCCGCAGTCGTCGCGGTGTTGTTCCGAGGAACGTGGTTGCCGGAACGTCCGACGCCAGCGCCCGTCGCCACGCTGCAACTGGGGGTGGAATCCCAGGACAACGGGCTGATCAGTCTCAAGTGGAACGGCCAGAGTGTGCCGGTCGCCCAGGCCCGCGAGGGGAAGCTGTCCATTATGGAGGACCAGAAAGCACCCCGGACGGTGCCGTTGAACCCAGGACAACTGGGAGCGGGTCATCTGTTCTACGAGTCGTCGTCGGACCGAGTCGAGTTCCAGTTGGAGGTGGTCGAGAAATCGGGAGCGATTGTCCGCGAATCGGCCGTGGCTGCGAAGAAGCCGGAGTCAGCGGCGCCAGCGGATGCCCAGATCCCGCAAGCGGCTACGGCGGCGAATCAGGCGATCCAGAGTCCGCCGGAGAAGCCGCCAACGGAGGAGACGCCGAAGCCCGCCCGGCCGGCGCCCAGAACGTTCACGCCGCCGCCTCTGCCAGCAACCCCCGACCGGGGAGGCGAGGGGCGCGTCATCCTGATGGAGCCGGCGCCGACCCTGGCCGGCGGGTCCGCGGTCCCGGCCGGGGCCATGCTGCCGGAGAGAGTGAATATCATCTCCCCGCCGCAGATCACGGCCCCTCCGGCGGCACTGCGGCGCATTCAGGTGGGCGGCAGGTTGCAAGCGGCCATGCTGGTGAGGAAGGTAGAGCCCAACTATCCCGCGCTGGCAAGGCAAATGCGCATTCAGGGGACGGTGCGATTCCAAGCCGTGATCGGCAAGGAAGGCGAAGTGCAGGATCTCCAGTTCGTGAGCGGCCCCCGGGCGCTGGAAAAGGTGGCGGCCGATGCCGTGAAGCGCTGGGCCTACCGGCCTACGTTGCTCAACGGCCACCCCGTGGAAGTGAGCACGCAGATTGAAATCACTTTCAGTCTCGCCAATTAGCTGCCGACCAAAGCGGAGGCAACGTCATCCCGCCGGACCGGCAAAGCGAACGACCGCTCGCACAACGTCAACCTGGCCACCTTGGTCTGCGACGCCCTTTCAGAGGGATTGTGGCTGCCGGCGGCGGCAAGCGGGTGCTGATTTCGCGCCGGGAGGCCTTACGGCCCTGGCTCGAACCGGAGCCGCCCGCGTCAGCAAGTCCCTCAGCATCCTGTTATGAAAATCGCCCCGTCCTCCAGGGTCAACTCGACGCCAGCCGTCCGGGCCGCCTCCTGCAGTGCCGCCTGAAGCATGACCACCGGATCGGCACTGACCGCCACCCTGCGCATCAGGCCCTCACCCTTCCGGGCGCCAACCGAGAAAGCGATCTTCAATCCGCGGCGTTTGCATTTGACCGGAGTCCCGTCCTCGAGCTTCGTGTTCATCGGCTTGATGTACGCGTCGACGTAGTGTACGCCAATGCCGGATTTGTCGTCCGTATATTGCGGGAGTTTCCCGGCGGCGGCGGCGTCTATCTCACACAGTCTGATTTTCATGCTGGCCCTTCAGAAAGTCGTCCATTTCTTTCCGGAACGCGCGGATATGGTCCGGCGTGCTGCCGCAGCATGCGCCGACGATGTTCGCGCCGGCCGCCAGAAGCGGCTTGACGCCTTCCGACATTTGTTCGGGCGTTTCATCGTAAATCACCTTCATGTGAACCAGCCTCGGCTGTCCCGCGTTGGGTTGGGCCATCAGCGGGAGCTCGGTGACTTTCCGGTATCGCGCCACGGCCTTGCACGCGCGCGCCATGTCCATTCCCGTGCCGCAGTTCAGGGCGACAACATCTGCGCCGTGCTTCTGGATGAACTCCGCGGCCCGTTCGGGATCGACGCCCATCATGGTGCGGAAGGTCGAGCCGTCGAGCGTAACATCGTAGGCCATGGAACCTATGATGCAGCCCGCGCCCGCCTCCCTGGCCGCCATGATGCCCAGCAGCAGTTCCTCCAGCGAGGTCTGCGTCTCGATGATAATCGCGTCGGCGCCCGCTTCCACCAGAGCTTTGGCCTGCTCGCGGAAGGCGGCCGCCACCTCCGCTTCGGAAAAATCGCCGTAGGGCTCGAGGAGCCCGCCGAAAGGGCCAATATCGCCGATCACGTATCCAGCTCGCCCGTTGAAAGCTTCGCGGGCAATGTGCACGGCCTGTTTGTTTAGGTCGACAACTTTATCGCCTTTCGAATGACGATTGAGCATGATGCGCGAGCCGCCAAAGGTATTGGTCAGGATGCAGTCCGAACCGGCTTCGGCGTAGCGGCGCTGGATTGCCAGTACTTTCTCCGGGTGCGTGAGGTTCCACTCCTCGCCGCAGTTGCCCTGTTCGAGGCCGGCCAGCATAAGCTGCGTGCCCATGGCGCCGTCCCCCAGCAGCGGCCCTTGTTTGAGTGCGTCGTGTAACCGTGTCTTCATGCGTGTAGTCCTGCTGTGCCGCAAGGCTGCCGCGAGGGCCTTCGTGACTCGCGACGATTTCGGGTCGCGCCGTTCATCCTGCAACAGATTTGTGCGAGGCTTGTCCTCATAATCCATCTCGCTGCTGACGCCGCGTCAGGGCGTAGTGAACGGTTTCGAGCACCAGCCCCCACTTGTGTTCGCGGCTGGCCGGCTCGCAATAACAACCGGCCGCGGACCCCGAGCGTGGCCAGGACAGTACCTCATTCAGGGGCCGCCCGAGCAGCGACTTTTCGGTGTCGATGTCGGCCAACAGGCGCCCGCCATCGCGGATGTACTGGCACATGTAAGTATGACCCCGGTCGCCGGGAGCCGGCCCGCATCGCTGCTCTCGTATGGGAAACCCCTCTTCCCGTGGCCCCAGCCTGACGGTGTAGTGAAATGCCAGGGGGCGTCCCATGTTGGTGCAGGTAGTGCCGTCGTAACGGAACAATGCGTCGATGCCGCCGTCCTCGCGTGTGGTGAGCGACAGACGGTCGTCCGCCCAACGCTTCAGCGCTCTGGTATTCACTGCGTACCTGGCGTCAGGGTCCAGTGGCGGCGCATCCTGCCCGCGGCGGTAAGGCGCACGCCGGTACTGACAGCGGGCGAGGGAGCAGTTCTCGCACGGGACCAGCTCGGTTAGCCGGCGGACGCGGTCCGTATGGCGGGTCACCCCGAAAGCCGCGAGCAGCGATTTCTGCGGACGCAGCGCGCCGGAATCCAGCGCGTCGATAGTGGAAGGCAGGGTCTGTCTGGGAGTTAGCAACTCCAGAAACCGCGGTTGCTCGACGATGTCCCATTCCGGATAACCTGGGCTGTAGTGGGGCAACACGGCCATCTGCTGGCTCTCCGCCCACGCACAGAGGTGCGCGCCAGCCATCGCGATCAGATGCTCGACCACCGCGGAGCCGAGGATCTCCAGGAAGAAGTACTCATCGGGCCGCTCGGCCTCCCAACGCTTACGGGCTTCCCGCTCCACCTCCGGCCCCGCACAGACGGCGGCCAGAATCATGCTGTGCGCTCCCGCTTTCTGCAACGTTTGCCGCAGCCGCTCACTGGCGAACTCCGCGCCCTCGATGCGAACCGAAGCGGCGCCGATCTCGAAGCAATCCGCCTGGCGCAAGTAAACCCACGGCCGGCCGTTCTCCGCATACCAGGCACGCGCCCAATCGGCCAGTTCCCGCGCGCGCCCTTCCAGAACCCACCCGCGCGGATAGCCCAACAAACGGATGTACTCAGCCGGCTGGACATCCACTGCCGGAGAGCTATCAACCAGTTCCATCATCCAGCCACCCGCGAAGTGGATTCCACACGCTTGAACTGACAACCTTCCACAAAGAAGTCGAAGAAACCAGGGTGTGTTTCGAGCCGGCAATGCTCCACGCTTCTGACCAGTTTTTCCAGGTCCCGGCGTCGGGACGAGGAGAGCAGAGCGAGACAGGCGCCCTCAATAGCGGCGTTCCCGACCTGCACGACTCTCGACTCCGGAAGGTTGGGGATCAGGCCGATGTGTTGCGCGGCCCGCACCTTCAAGTGCCGGCCGAAACCGCCGGCCAGGTAGAAGACCTCAATGTCCTCGAACTCGATGCCGTAGTTTTGGAACACCACGCGCAACCCGGCCACGTTTGCACCCTTCGCCTGGGCCAGTTCGCTGACGTCGCGTTCATAGAGGGAAATGCCGCGCTCTTCGTCGAGCGTGACGCGGCCGGCATCGTCTTCGAAGCGGCCCATCTCGTTCATCCGCCCGGTACGGAGCAACTCGCTCGTCAGGTCCACGAGGCCGGAGCCACAAATGCCCTCTGGAGGGACGCCGCCGATCACGCCGAGATGGAAGGCCCCGTCCCCGCCGATAGTGACATCTTCAATGGCGCCGTCGAGCGCCGGCATGCCGCAGGCGATCGCTCCGCCTTCGAAGGCCGGGCCAGCGGGACAGGAGGCGGCCAGTATGCGATGCCTGTTGCCGACAATTAGTTCGGTATTCGTCCCAATGTCCATGATGGCGATCAGACGGTCTTCGCGAGCCAGATCCACGGCGAGCATGCAAGCTGCCGCGTCGGCGCCCACGTGGCCGCTGACGATAGGAGCGCCGTACACGCGCGCGCTGGGATGAATGGGCAACAACGAGCGCCGGCCCGTCGACATCAGGCTGGTGCCGGTGCGCCTTCCCTCGGCCATATCCATCTCGGTAACCGAACGATACGGGCTCTGTCCGATCGAGTAAACGCTCTGGCGGAAGAAGATGTCGCGCATGGTGGAGTTGCCCACCACCACCATCTCGTATATGGTCTTCGGATCGACCGGGAAATCCTCGATGGCATGGCTCACATAGCCGGCGAGTACTCGCATCAGCAGCCTGCCGCGATGCCCGGTGTCGTAATGAATGCGCGACATGACATCGGAGCCACCAAAGCGCTGCGGGTTCTCAAACGACGCATCCGCGATCAGTTCGCCGGTCTCGAGATCGAGCAGCCGAAGGACGACGGTGGTCGTTCCCAGGTCCATGGCGATACCGTTGATAGGACCGGAACAGCGATCGATTTCCATGCCATCAATCAGGACACGATCCCCGTCGCGAGTGACCGCGGGGTCCAGCTTCGTCTGCTGGTGAGGCAGCCCGAACGCGCGCCGCTCAATACGCATGCGGCCACGGCGCATGGTGTGGCATCGTACCTGGCGGCCATTGGACACGATGTAACATTGGCAGGCGAGACGGAAGTTGCCGGTCAGGTGTTCTTCCGGTGGTGCAGGCCCCGAAAGAAACTCCATCCCTTCCACTACCTCCACCATGCACTCCCGGCACTTGCCTTGCTTCTGGCAGGAGGTGGGCACCCGCACGCCGAGGCGTTCAGCGTGATCGAACAGCGAGACGCCCAGCGTCGCCTCCGTGGTGTGTCCGTTAATGGTGAGCGTCGACGCCACTGTCGTTGGGGATGCTACCAATCGGCCCTCGATTCGAGTTCCGCTCTCACGGCTTCGGCCACTTCGCGAGCGGAGCCGTCGCGGTCCTCCTCGTCGCTCCACTTCCACTGCGCCAGATATTCGTCGGCGCCCTGCAGACCCCGCTGAACGGCCAGACGATCGATATGTTCCATGAACTTCGGCGCCAGCGGCAGAGTAACTTCGTCCTCCCGATCCTCCGCTCTGACTTGCGACGGGATTTCCTGCCAGTAAAGAACCTTGTAAGTGGCCATGGCAGTTATTTCGCTGCGGCGAGACGCAGAAACAGGTCCACCGCGGCGGAGGCGTTCGCGCCATACCCGTCGGCGCCGATCTCGTCGGCAAACATCTGGCTGATGGGCGCTCCACCAACGGCCATCCTGATGTCGCCCTTTCCGGCCGCGGCAAAGCCATCGATCACCGTCTTCATGTAAGTCATGGTGGTGGTGAGCAGGGCGCTCATCCCGATGATGGTGGGGTGGCATTTTTCGGCCGCGGCCAGGAACTTCTCGACACTCTGATCCACGCCGATGTCGTGCACCTCGAAACCGGCGCCCTCGGCCATCATGAGGACCAGATTCTTGCCGATGTCGTGAAGGTCGCCTCGCACGGTGCCCATTAACAGAACCCCCGCGGGCTTTGCGCCGCCATCCCGGGCGCTCAGCAGCGGCTTGAGGACGGCCATGCCCGCCTTCATCGCCCGTGCGGCAATCAGCACCTCCGGCACGTAAAGGACGTTGTGCTTGAAGTCCTCGCCGACCACGCTCATGCCGGCGATCAGTCCGTCGGTCAGCACTTCCTGAACGGCCCTGCCCTCGGCCAGGGCGTCACGGGTCATCTGTTCCACCTCGGCCGCTTTGCCCTCGTACAGGCATTGGTTCATCAGCGCGTAATCAACCATGATGACCGCCCGTGGACACGCGGTGAGAGCCGTGTTCGTCGAAGTGGGGCAAAATCGGGTCCTGCGCGCGGACATGTAACCCGCGTACGGCGCCAATTGGAAATCGACGCGCAGGTCGCGAACCGTTCCCACATCTCGAACCGACTCCCTTTCGTGGAAAGCCAAGTGGTTGATGCCGGCCGATTGTCGACATTATATTAGCCACGCTTGCCATTGAACTCCTCGAGCGCCTCCAGCATTGCCAGAATATTCTCACGCGGCATGCCGGGACTGGTTCCGCCGCCCACCGAGAGAATAATCCCTTCGCCGCCAGAACCCTCCAGCACCTCCAGCGTCGCCTCCTTCACTTCATCAGGCGTCCCGCGCACGCCGATTTCGAGCGGGTTCACATTACCCATCAGACACATGCGATCGCCAACCCGCTGCTTTACCTCGCTAATGTGTTTCTGCTTGCCCCAGTTGAGCACATGAAACCCAGCGTCGGGAAGGTGGTCCAGGCACGCATCCACCTCGGCGTCATTGTGATACACCTTGACCCAGTCCTTCGGAAAGGCGTCGCAGATGCGCTTGAGGTAGGGGTGCGCGAACTCCAGATAGTGCTCCTCATTGATAAATCCAACGATGTCATCGAGGATGAAAATGCTCTCCACGGTATCGCCCATCACTTTGTGCTGCGCCTTGAGCCAGTCGATCACCACGCGCGTGCACAGATCGATCAGCCTGTGCGCCCCTTTGGGGTCCTCAACGAGGTCAATCATGAAGTTGGTGGTGCCCCGAACAAACCCCGCCGTACAAAGCGGACCGCGCGACGTGACCATGGGAAGAATGTAACCATGATCCAGGATGCGCTGCCGCTCCATGCCGATTCGATGCAGAGTGAGGCCGGCAAAAGCATCGGCCTCCACTTCATACTCCGGAAAATTATCGATGTCCTCGATCCGATAGAGCGTGTGATACTCGCTGGGGGTGTTATCCTGCCAGAACTTGATCTTGGCGCCGAGCACCGAGGGCTCCGCGGCCATCCCGTACTCCATCCACCACGACGGCACGAAAATGATATCCGGGAACTCCCGCATTATGCGAAGGTTCGACTGGAACCACAGCTCGCGGTCGAGATAGTAGTCCATGTGTTTGATCCCCAGGTATCCGGGAATCCACGGGCTGTCCACGATGAGGGCCATGGGAATCCTGGCCATCCTTTCCCGGCGCGCCGCTCGCTTGAATGTCTCCCACTGTTCAGGCAGCATTATTCATCCTTATTAACGAGTCCAGCCGTCAAAGTTGCCGCGAAACAAGCGAATCACATCGCGGCGCACGTCGTTGCGCGTTACGCAACGGCGAATACGCGCGCGATGTGCTTTTCGGGATCCTGCTCGCGGAAGAACTCACGAACCGAATGCCCCAGAGCCCGAGGCCGCCGAACGCCGACGCGAACAAATGCGTGTGACTATCGGCGAACGGCGTCGTGGCCAGGACCTGCTCGACGACAGTCCCGATCTCGTCGTCCGCGATGGGATCGCGCGCTTCACTCACGCATATGTCAGACGCGGAATCGGGCATGGCTATTTGCGTAGTATCGCAATTCCTCCCTGCTGAAGGTCGGGCGTGATCTCTACGTAGTCGATGTCGGCGCGGTCCCTCGCGCCGGTGGCCGCCTCGATGCGGATTTCGTCGTCGGGCCGCAGCGCCACGCCAGCAACGGTTCGGCGCGTGCTGGTATGGCCATTCGGCTTGTCCGATGGCAAATCGTCGTTGGCCAGCCACTCGTCGATGAGTTGACCGCCGACGGACAATCGGTAAATCGACACCCCGTCTCTCTCATCGAAATACTGCACGGCGATCCGGTACCAGCCTGGGGTCCCTTTCCACCGAAACGCGGCCGAGCAGGCCTGCTGAGGACAACCGATCGCCTTCCCGCTGGAAGCGGTCTCCCACGGAATCACCGGTTCCACCACGTAGCCGTCAAGCGTCATGGATTCCGCTTCGATGCGGCCCGGATGGTTGCCCACGCGCCCCTGGGCGTCCGAAATGCCGGACATCTTCAGAAACCACTCGCAGACGGCGTCCCTCCACACCATGGCGTGGCCGGCCTGATATTCGAGCCGGTCGAGCACCGCCCGATAGCGCTGGTCGTCGATACGCCCGCGCAACTGTTTCCATCGCTCCGGAAAACCCTGCGCCCTGGCGGCGCCATCGTAATGGGAGTCGTAAATGTGCTGGATCACGGTCTTGCCGGAGTGCAGGAGGTGCGTGTACGGAACGTGGTGCATGAACAGGAGCAGCTTGTCGGGGCAATCCGCCAGCGATTCGTATTCGCGCGCGAGCGGCGGCGAGTATTGCGCCACAAAACCGGTCCCGGTGGAAACCGTGCGGTCCATGCCGATGCCGTGCTCGTCGGCGCGGTGCCATTGTCCCCATCCGTTCCGCTCGGAAGATTCGATGCCCGGTCCGTAGTGCACGCCAACGATGTCGGTGAGGCCGCCCACCCCCAGAAAACCGGTGTACTCTTCGTATGCGGGCCACGACTCGAGCTGCAGCCCGACGATGGTGTCCACCACGCGCGCGTCATGTCCGAAGGTCAGGCGCGTCCACTCGTCCGCCATCTCGCGCGCACTCAGGCCGGGGTTCCATGCCAGTCGCCCGAAGCTGTAGAGATTGGCCATGGCGAGGTCGTGCCCCAGCCAGTTCGCGTCGAGGCCGACGTTGGAGACGGCCACGAAACCGCCGCTGGGACGATGGAAAACCCGGCCCGAAACCAGAGCTTTCACCGGCGTGGGTTCGTCGCCCGCGTGCAGGTCGAAGTCGAGCACTTCTTTCCACATCGGCGCCAGATAGCACAGATGGCGCTGCTGGCCGGTGTATTCCTGAGTGACCTGCAACTCGATCGCTTCGTTGGTGGCGTGCAGCGCGCCGAACAACGGCGAGACCGGCTCCCTCACCTGAAAATCGATGGGCCCATACTTAATCTGCACTATAACGTTGTCGTCGAACTTCCCATCCAGCTCGTGAAAGTTATCCCAGGCCGCGCGCGCGCGATCATTCTTCAGATTGCGCCAGTCCATGTGATGGTTGTAGACAAAACCGCGGTAGAACAGGAGTCCGCCGTGCGGTTTCAGCGCGCGAGCGATCAGGTTGGCGGCGTCGGCGTGCGTGCGGCCGTAAGCAGACGGCCCCACCCGGCCTTCCGAATCCGCCTTCAGCACGAAGCCGCCGAGTTCCGGTATCGCCGCGTACACCTCATCCACCTTCTGCTTCCACCATGCGATCACTCGGGGGTCCAGAGGATCGAAGGTATCCAGCCCCCCGATCTCTTTCGGGCTGCCGAAGTCGACGGAGATGGCCATGCGCACGCCCCAGGGCCGGAACGCCGTGGCCAGACGCGCCAGCTCCGGGATGAATTCGCTGGTGAGCATGCGCGGGTTGGCGTTCACGTTGCTCACAGTGCAACCGTTCACGCCCACCGACGCCAGCAATCGCGCGTAGTCGCGCGCCCTCGTCAAATCGGCCACAACGTGGCCATCATTAAAGAAGATCGAACGGCCGGCGTAGCCGCGCTCGATGCTCCCGTCCAGGTTGTTCCATTCGTTGGTCCAGCGCACCGGCGCGTACGGGGCATCCTGCTCGTCCAGGTTTTCGATTTCACCATGTAGCGCGATGCGGCGCAGAAGCGCGAATGTGCCGTAGAGCACACCACGCTCGTCCGCGCCGGCGATGAGCAGCAACCGGTGGCCGCGCGAAGGCAACGCTCTGAGAAGATAACTGCCCTCCACCCGCCCGGATGGCGTCCCGACGTCCGCTGCGATGTTGGGCAACGCATCGTACGTGGCAAGGACGATCGCGTCCTCCTCCGGCGGACGCGATTCCACGCGCAACGTCCTGCCCAGCATGCCGCGGACGCCACGCAGCAATTCCTGCCTCGCCGCTTCCACGGCTGGAGAACTGCCCGTCGCGACAACCACAGCCGGGAGATGCGCATACATCGCCTTTGCGGCGGGTTCGAGCGGCGCGTAGCGCAACCAGGCATCGTATCCAGTTTCGGCGTGCAGGAACGCACAAGCAGCGAACACCCAGGCCGAGCAGAAGCCAGGTGCTCCGTTTCGGAAGTTCGGCAGCATAGTTCGACGACGTTGGGCAGCTCCGTGCGCCACGGCGGCCCCGCGCGAAGACGAAACCGAGACCTTTGACGCCGCACCAGCGCAGGGCGCTGCACCCCACTGGACACGCCGCGCGCTGCCCATTACGAGTTCACCCCCGAAGCAAGATAGCCGCCGTCCACCGCGATGCACTGCCCCGTAAGGAAGCTAGCGGCATCGGAAGCCAGCAGGATTGCCGCGCCTACCAGCTCTTCGGGCCGCCCGAAGCGGTGCATGGGAGTGCGGGTCAGGATCTCGCGCCCGCGCTCGGTCCCCTCCAGCAGTTGGTCGTTCAGCTCGGTGGGAAACACGCCCGGCGCGATGGCGTTCACGGAGATCCCATCGACGGCCCACTCGCAGCCCAGGCTCCGCGTCAATGACATCACCGCCGCTTTCGAGGCGCAGTACCCCGCCACTTCGTGAAATGCGAGAAACGAACCAAGCGAGGCAACATTAATGATACGTCCGTGCCCGCTCGCTTTCAGCGCCGGGTAGAACGCCTGGCAGGCGCGCAGTACGCCGTTCAGGTTCGTGTTCATCACGCCGTTCCAATCCCCTTCGCACACCTCCGCCGTGGGTCGGCGCCAGGTCAGGCCAGCGGCATTTACCAGGATATCGGCACGGCCAAACTCGGCCAGAACGGCGTCACGCAAAGCGTCGATGGACTCGCGGCTGGTGACGTCCACCGTACGATAAATAGTTCGAGAGCCGAACTCCTCAATGGCTCGCCCGGTATCGCAGACTTTCTCCTCGGTTCGCCCACTGGCCACTACGTCAGCGCAGTGTTCGGCCAGTCCCAACGCGATGGCTCTTCCCAGCCCCGACGTCCCGCCGATCACGACGGCGGCACGCCCGCTGAGAGAGAACCACGCCCGGGGCGCAACACCAGCAATGGCTTCGGGTATCTTGACCATTCTCACGGTTCTGCCTACAGGATAACCGGCGAAAAGAACAGGGCCGGAAGGAGCCGGCCCTGCGGGACGTACACGATGAATCAGACGGCCACCCGGCACTCGTGGGCACAAACCGCCCGCGACGATTCTACGTGGGGCGGTGCAGTGGCCTGGGCGGGGCTCTCAACCCCGCCCGTCTCTGGGTGGCGGCTGGGCTGGCTGCGGGGCATGATGAAATCCTGCAAACGTGCCGGTGGGCCGATTGGCCATCGGCCCACCGCTTAACGATCTGCCCCACAGAATCTCAGCCCGCTCACATCACGGCAGTATCAGAACGATAGCCGCAGCCCCAGCCGCATGATGCGGTAGCCGCCGCCATTTGACACGCCGTTGGCAGATGCGGCCAGACTTGTAATCTGGCCAAAGGTGCCGCTCCCCAAAGCGCTGCCGGGGTTGCCGAAAATGGGTGTGTTCGTAATTGCGAAAGATTCGGCGCGGAACTGCAGCTTTATGTTCTCCTTGATGGGGAAGTCGCGGAACACGCTCCCATCCAGTTGGAAGTAGCCCGGCCCCCGCAGGCTGTTCCTGCCGGTGTTGCCGAAAGGAATGACGCCATTGACTGCGGTGGGAGCGGCGTATGCGGCGGTGTTGAACCAGAGCTGGCCCGGCCCGACATTGCCAGGGATCTGAACTGTCGGCAGGATCTGGTTTGCGGTCTCGGTATTGCCCGGAGCGTTGAAGGCAGCCGACGAGGTGATGGTGAAGGGCGTGCCGCTGGCCGCGGAGAAAATGGCATTGGCCTGCCATCCGCCGAGCACCCACGCCCCGATGCCGCTCTGCAGGTACTTGTGCCCCTTCCCGAAGGGGAGTTCGTAAGCCGTCCACAACTCGAAGTTGTGTGTCCGATCATACCCGGCGGCCGCCCAGTTGCGTGCCCAGTAAGTCGGGTAAGCGAAGGTCAGGCCGTTGTAAGTGCTGTTGTCGCCCATGTCCATCGCTCTCGACCACGTGTAAACGGCGCCAACCTGCGCCGCGCCGACCCGGCGCGTCAACTGAGTCTGCAAGCTGTCGTATCGAGTGCTGCCAAACGGCTCGGATTCGTTGATATCGCCGTTCACCGTGCCGTATTCCACAAACAGCAGCCGGCTGGCATTGCCGCCGCCGGGGTATCCGGCGTTGATGTTGACGTTGGACATCTGGCGCACTTCGTGATTGCCCACAAATCCGACGGTCGCCGTGAAGCCAGCGCCGAGGTCGCGCTGCACCTCCAGGTTATAGGCTTCGATGTAGCCCCTCCTGTACGGATTTGCAATGGCCTGAGTGGAAATGTTATTAGGCAGGGGGATCGTTCCCAGCGCGATGTTGGGGCCCGCCACGGGAGGTATGCCGATCATGACCGTACCCTGCGGGAGCGCGGCGTTCGCACCGGTCAGCGAGCCCGCGGCCTGGTAAGCATTCGCCTGAGCCACATAGTTGATCACGGCAGGATAGGTGTTGCGCATGTCCCGGTAATTATCGGGATCTTCGGAGAATCCGGCGCCGCCACGGACCACCGTGCGGTCATTGAAACGGTAGGCAAAGCCGAGGCGAGGCGCGATGAAGCCCCAACCGACCTTTACGCCGGTATCGCACGGAACTTCGCCTTCGCACCCAATCAGCACGTCGTTCGTGGATGGCTGATAGGTGAAGTTGCCTTCGTGGTCGCGCGTAAGAAATGGATAATACTCATAGCGGAGTCCGTACGTGAGGGTCAGCTTCGGCGTAACCTGCCATTGATCCTGTGCATAGAACGCCCAGGTCGAAAAACGAAGTGAGTTCGGATCGATATTCTGGCTCACTTTGCCAACCTCGTCCGGCAGCCCCAAAAGGAGATCGGCGAGCGAGTTATACATGTTCGACGCCGAGCCGCCCTTCAAAGTAGTCATACCGCCGTTGAACTGGAACGACCCGCGCGCAGTGGTGAAGCTCCCCCCTTGCGGCTGGAAGTGATTCAGGTCGCTGTGCGTGTAATCCCAGCCGAAGCGTAGTTGGTGGGTTCCCTTGATCTTGCTGAAGTTCAGGTTGCCAACATACGAGTTGTCGCGGAACAGGAACGGGCTGCCGGTGTTGGAATTGCCCATGTTCGTCCAACCGTTGGTCAGGAAGAACGCCGGCAACCCGCCCTGCAACGCACCCCCGTTGGTGCCGGGAATCTTCAGCAGGCTAAGTCCGGTGTTATTGTCCACATCGGACGCCTGGGCCCCCAGGTGCTGCCTGGTGAACCCCAACGTGCCATCCATCAGCATTGTCGGCGAGAAGGTGTGCGTGCCGCCGAGCGCGCTGCTCTGCACGGTAGTCAGGCCCGCTCCCGGCTGACCGCCGTCCCACGTGCCGCCGTCGGCCTGGCCGAACTGGTACGGATCGGCGATGGTCTCCTTGGAGATGCTGTAGCGGCCGAAAACCTGGCTGTTCTCGGTAGGGTTGTAGTTCAGCTTGCCATCGGCGTTGTCTCGGGTCAGCGCGTAATCACCCGCCCCGAAATAATCGCTGCTGGGCGTCGCCGTGTTCTGGTTCGGCTGAGGCATCAACCCGAAAAGCGCGGTGGCCGCCGGGTCGATCATTCCCGCCGGAATGATATTCCCTGGGAATGGTGTACGACCCGTCCCGTTGGCATTGCCGCTCATTGGATTGTAGATGATCGTGCTCACCCCGGAGAAGTTCCCCGATGTCAGCGTGGAATTGGGTATCGTGGCGAAGCCCGAGATGAACTGGCGCTGCATCGTGCGCTCCCAGTCCCCAAAGAAGAACAGCTTGTTGCGTTTGATCGGGCCGCCCATGCTCGCGCCCATCAGGTTCACGATGTTCTTGGGAAGCTCGGCGCCTGTAAAGAAGTAGGGGCGCGCGTTGAGATCCGTGTTGGTGTTGTACTCAAACGCGGATCCATGAAAAGCGTTGGTGCCGCTCTTGATGATCACATTGACGGCGGAGCCTCCCGCCGTTCCCTGCTCGGGCAGCATGCTGTTGGTTTCGATGTTCACCTCCGCGATGGCCTCCTCGGGGGGCACGTACGAAACGAGATAAGGCAGCCAGGCGTAAATGATGCCGGCGCCGTCCAGGCGTACGTTGTTGTTCTCATACCCTATGCCATTTACATTGAAGGACATCGACCTTTCCGGATTTCCGGCGGCCGAATTCTGCTCGGCCGGCGGCTGGACTCCCGGAACCAGCTTCAGCAGTGATTCGAAGTTGCGGCCCGCGCTGGAGATGACCGGCAGGTCCATTAACTGCTTCGTGCTGATGTCACTGTGAACGTCGCCGCGGTCCGCCTGAAGCGCCTGGACCCCGGCGTTCACGCTGACGGTTTCCGTGACCCCCGCCACCTTAAGCTGTCCGTTGGAGCGGGTCACCGAGTTGACGTTGATGATGATGCCGGCCTGATTCAGCGTGCTGAACGACGGCGCGTTGACGGTCACCTTGTACTCGCCCGGTTGCAGAGTAGAGAGCGAATAGATACCGGCTTCGTTGGTGACCGTCGATTGCGCGACGCCGGTGCTGACATTAACGGCCTCCACCTTAGCCCCGGGCACGACGGCGCCCGTGGGGTCGGTAATGTTGCCGGTCAACGTTCCGTACAGAAATTGTGCGGTCGCCGTCGGCGAGGTGAGAAACATGGCTGAGAGCCCCACAAGGCAAATCAGCCCAACATGAAGAATAGAGCGCAAACGCGAGCCGGATGGCCGCGCGAGTCCCCGTGCGAACATGGCAATCTCCTCTACTTCAAACCCCTGTCTCACCGGACCGTGAGCAGTTTGTTCGTGTCTCCAACTATATACATCGGGTTCCGCGCCTGTGTCAAGGGTTTTGCCACATCCTGTACTGCAGACCGCTTCGGGCCGTCCAGGAGACATGCGTTGGCAGCCGCGCACTCCCGGCGCCGCATGCGGGCGGCAGCTTACTTTCCGCGCTTTAGGCCGCCGGGTGCGAGGGAGGATACACGCAGTCTCCCTACTCTCCCTGATTGTGGTTGAACCGGCCGGCGCGCCGGAGTAAACTGAGTCGTCGTATGCCTCCCGCCGCCCGGCTGTCCGACATGCACACTTGCCCTCTGGTGGACCCTCCGCCGCACGTCGGCGGACCCATTCTGCCGCCTTGCGAGCCGACGGTTCTGATTGGCGACCTTCCGGCGGCGCGACTTGGGGACCTGGCATACTGCAACGCCCCCCCGGACGTCATCGCCGAGGGTTCCTCGTCGGTGATCATCGGCGACCAGCCGGCGGCGCGTCTGGGGGATATGACCGTGCACGGCGGCGTGATCGTGGAGGGCTGCCCCACCGTGATCATCGGCGGTTGATTACGCCAAATCGAATTTCTCCTGGTGCAGCAGCGGGTCGCTCTTCACCAGCACCGGCCGGCGCAGAATGCCTTCCAGCTCCTCCAGGTATTTCGTTGTGTGCGACTTCAGCAGCTTCGCCACTTCCGGATTCACCCGCAGGATCACCTCTTCGCCTTCCACCGCTTTCACGATCCGTTGCGCTTCCTGCAGGATCTCGCCGATAGTGGTCTGCGGGCTTTTCACGTAGCCCGCTCCGTCGCAGTACGGGCAGGGCGCGCACAGCGTCCGCTCCAGACTCTGCTTCACACGCTTGCGGGTGATCGCCACCAGACCGAAATCGTTGAACTGGAGAATCTTGTACGGCGCGCGGTCGGCACGCATGGCCTCTTCGAGGGTTTGCATCACCTTCTGGCGATTCTTGCGCTCGTCCATGTCGATGAAATCCACCACGATGATGCCGCCGAGATCGCGCAGACGGATCTGCCGCACAATCTCCTTCACCGCATCGGTATTGGTCTTGACGATGGTGTCCTCCAGCTTGTTCGACTTGCCCACATACTTGCCGGTGTTCACGTCGATGGCCACCAGCGCCTCAGTCTGGTTGAGCACGATGTAGCCGCCCGACTTCAGCCACACTTTCGGCCGCAGCGCCTTCTCCAGTTCCGCGGTGATGCTGAAAGCCTCGAAAATGGGCGCCGGGCGCGTGTACATTTTCACGCGCGACACCAGCGCGGGCTGGAAGCGCTGCACGAAATTGAGGACGCTTTCGTAGACGTCCTCATTGTCCACCCAGATAGCCTTGAAGTTTTCGGTCAACTGATCCCTCAGCAGCCGTTGCACAATGTCCAGATCGTGGTGCAGCAGCGCGGGGGCGTGTTTCTTCTCGGCCTTCTGGCGGATGTCCGTCCACAGGTTGTACAGAAAACTCATGTCGGCGGCGATCTCGTCCTCGCTCTTGCCCTCGCCGGCGGTGCGCATGATGTAGCCGCCGGGAATGCCCGCGCGATGGGCCTGCAGAATCCGTTTCAGCCGCAGGCGTTCTTCGTCGCTGCCGATTTTCCGGGAGACGCCCATATGCTCCACGGTGGGCATGTAGACCACGTAGCGGCCGGGCAGCGCGATGTGGGAGGTGATGCGCGCGCCTTTCTGGCCGAGCGGCTCCTTGGCGATCTGCACGATGATTTCCTGGCCTTCCTTGAGCAGCTCGGTAATGGAAGGCTGGCCCTTTTCGGGGGGGCGCGCCGCGCGCAGTTCGGGCTTTACGGGAGGCTGGGCGGTCACCGCCGGCGGGGCAGGCGGGGCAGCTTCGCGCATCGGTTCGTGGCTTTCACGCGCCTCGGGCGGCCCTCCGCGCATCTTCCTGCGCATGCGCCGGGACACGCGATGCGGATAGCGTCCGCTGCGTTCGCGCAACGAGGCTGATGCCGCGGCCGGAGCCACTTCCTCGCCCTCGGACGGAGCCGCTTCCGCTTCTCCGGCGTTGGCCTCGCTCTCGCCCGCTTCGATGGTCTCCTTCGCCTGCTCTTCCCCTTCGGGCGCCTCTTCCGGGACTTCGTCCTGCGAACCGCTCACCGCGACCGGTTCCACGGCGACAGTTTCAGCCGCGATGGGGGGAACTGCTTCCGCCTCGGGCGCGGCTTCCATGACCACCGGCTCTTCGGGCGCGGCAGGCCCCCTTGCGGGCTCCGCTTCCGGCGCTTCGGCCACGGCGTGGCTCTCACTCACATCGTTCAGGCTGACCCGCAAGTCGCCGGTGAGCGCATCGGCTTCGGCCTGCGCCGCCGCAATCTCGTCCTCTTCGTCGGGGTCGAGAGCGGCGATCCCGGGACCCTGGTACTTGGCCAGGGATTCGCCCGGAAGCACGAGGAAATCGTCGTTGGCGGCGGATGGAACGCCGGCCAGCTCGGCGGCGGCTTCAACGGCCCCGGCCGCAACATGAGGCGCGATCGGTGCGCTTACCTCGCTGGCGTATTTCGATTCGGGAAAGCCGCGGCCACGATTGCGGCGGCGGCGTGAGCGGCGGCCCTGCTGATCGCGGTCGCGATCCCTGCCTGCTCCGTATTCGCCGGATTCGGTTGTTCGCGATGGCGCCGGAGCGGCAGTCTCCACGGGCGGCACGGCGAGCGCTGCCGCCGGCTCCTCCACCGGGGTCGCTTCCATCTCGGGCGCGGATTCGGCCTCGGCCTGAGGGCTCGGCTCGGCAACGCGCGGCCCACGCTCGGACCGGCGCCCGCCGCCATTGTTCTCGCGACTGCCTTCGCGTTCGCTGCGCTCGGAACGGTCCTCCGGAAGAGCGTCGTACTCTTCGCTCTCCTCGAAGAAATCGGACACGTACAGAAACGTGTCGCGTTCGAGGCCGAGGTTCACAAAGGCCGATTGCATGCCCGGCAACACACGGGTCACACGGCCCTTGTGAATGCTGCCGGCCAGCGAATACTCGTTGGCTCGCTGGAAGTAGATCTCCACGAGTTGGTCGTCTTCGAGGATCGCCACTTTGGTCTCGTGCCGATCCGCCGAAATCACCAGTTCCTTGGTCATTGGCGTCTCCGTGTTGTCACGGCGGGAGGAGAGCGGGGAGGGAGAGCGGCCAGCCAGCGCGGCGATCAGGCCGGGTGATCCAAAGACCGTTACCCCGGCGCGCACTTCATCAAACTTGTCGGCGGCCGGAAGCAGGCGGACGCACCCAGCGCCCCGCCGTACGCTTCCCGGCAGCCTCTTTTGAGCAACCCGCGCGGAACCCAGCCCCGGCGGCGGGTGACTTGGAGTTCCTCCTCCCTATGGAGGCCCGCCCCCGGGTCCTTTGCGCTCGCCGGCCAGTTGCCACCCAGCGCGGCTCCCGGCAGCTCAATTCCTTCGAAGCGTGAACCCGTCTAAACCAGCGTTTCTTTCCTCGAAGCGGCCACTCCCGGCCGCGCTTCGTTGTTCCAGCCGCCGAAGCAGCCGGCTAATAGCTCATGGCAAAACCGCTCGCGCGCGCTCGCGGCTCAGCCAATAAAACGCCGGAGCCGCACATTATTCACCAGCCCCAGCATCAGGAAAACGGACATGATATTGCTTCCGCCGGAACTCATCAGCGGCAACGGAATCCCGGTTACCGGCATTCGCCCCACTACCATCCCGACGTTCACCAGGACATGGAACAGCAACAGCGCCGCCACGCCCATGCAGATGTACATGCCAGCGCGATCCGTGGACATCTGCGCATTTTGCACAATCTGCATCAACAACAGAAAATACAACCCCAGCGAAAATATTACGCCGACAAATCCGTGCTCCTCGGCGAAAGACGAAAAGATAAAATCGGTGTGCGGAACCGGCAGGAAGCGATACTCCGTCTGCTTCCCGTGGGTCACGCCCAAGCCCCACATTCCTCCCGATCCGACTGCGATCCGCGATTGGATCACCTGATATCCGGTCCCTTTCGGGTCCTGATTCGGGTCCATAAAACTGACCAGCCGGGCCTTTTGATAATCCTTCAACAGAAACCACGACACCGGCAGAACCAGCGCGAAGACCACCAGAATCGCCGCCGCGTACTTCCAGCGCAAGCCGGCCAGTGCCACGCCCACGCCGAGCACCGGAAGGTACGTCAGAGCCGTACCCAGATCCGGCTGCTTCATGACCAGCACCATGGGGATGCCGACGAGGCCGCCCAGCTTCAACAGGTCGGGCAGTTCCAGTTGCTCCGTTTTCAGTTCCGTCAGGAATCGTGCGACCAACAGAACCAGAACCAGCTTAACGAATTCTGACACCTGCAGGTGGAATCCCGCAACTGGAATCCATCTTCTGGACCCGAACACGGTCTTCCCGACGATGAATGTTGCCACCAGGGCCAGCACGGACAGGACGTAGAGCAGCGGCACTTGCGCCATCAGGGTGTGGTAGTCGATGCGGCTGATGATCCACATCAGGGCCAGGGCCACCAGGATATAGAGGATCTGCTTCCACCAGGCGTCCCGCCAGACGGTGTCGCGCGTGGCGCTGAAGATCTGCAGCACGCCGAGAGCGCAGAGGCTCAGCGCTACAATGAGCAGCGCCCAGTCGAAGTCGCGAAAAGACCGGTAGGAAGCCATGGTCAGAAGCCGGGCCGGGCGTGTCCCCTTACTCCTTTGCCTTTCATGGCTGTGCCGGTCTCCGCAGAAGCTCGGGCACGGCCGACGCGGCGATCGCCGGCTGCTGGGCGGCCAGACGCGCTTTCTTGTCGAAGTAGGCCTTGATCACGTCGCGCACAATGGGCCCCGCCCGCGGACCCTCCGCCCCGTTCTCAAACAGGGCAGCCACCACGATTTCCGGAGCTTCGCGCGGAGCGAAACCCACAAACCACGCGTTGTCCTTCATGGTTTGTCCCAGCTTGGTTCCCTTGAGCAGTTTATTCGAAGCAAGCTGCGCCGTCCCGGTTTTGCCGCAGAGCGAGATGTTCGCAAGACGGGAACGGGCGCCGGTTCCACCTTCGTTTACAACGCCCCACATGCCGTAGATCACCTTCTGCACGTTGTCCAGATTCAGGTCGGCCCGGCGCGCGGGATCCAGTTTGGCGTCGCGCACAAGGTGGGGCTGTTGCCAGACCCCTCCGGTGGCGATGCCGCCGATGGCCACGGCCATCTGCAATGGCGTGACCGTCAGCGCACCCTGTCCAATGGACACCGAAATGGTCTCGCCGGCGTACCACTTTTGCCGGAACGTGCGCATCTTCCATGCGGTGGACGGCACCACGCCGGAGGCCTCGTTGGGAAGGTCGATCCCGGTTTTGCGCCCATAGCCTACCATGTTGGCGTACTCGGCGATGCGATCGATGCCCAGCTTGTTGCCGACGGTGTAGAAGAACACGTCGCAGGATTGCACGATGGCCTGATGGACGCCGATGGTTCCATGCCCTTTTTTCAGATGGCAGGCGAAATAGTTGCCATAGAAGCTGGCGCCGCCGCTGCAATGGACCTTGAAGTCGTCGTCGATCACGCCGGTTTCGAGGCCTGCCAGCGCCATGATCGGCTTGAACGTGGACCCCGGAGCCTGCTGGGCCTGAATGGCCCGGTTCAGCAGGGGGTGGCCGGGGTTTTCCACCAGTTCCTTCCAATCCCGCGCGGGAATGCGTCCCGCGAACATGCTGGGGTCGAAACTCGGCTGGCTGACCATGGCCAGCACTTCACCGGTGCGCGGGTCCAGCGCCACCACCGCGCCCTTCTTGTCTTCCATGGCCAGTTCGGCAACGGCCTGCAAATCGAGATCCAGGGTGGTCTGCAGGGTCTTGCCGGGAATGGCCGGTTTATCGCTGAGCGTTTTGCGTTCGTGCCCGGTGTTATCCACCTCGGTGCGCTGCTGGCCGTCCACGCCCATCAGGATGTCGTTGTACTGCTTCTCCAGACCCTGCTTGCCGACAATATCGCCCAGCCGGTATTTGCCGGCGAAATCCGGGGAATCGAGTTCGGACTCGCTGATCTCGCCCACGTAGCCGATCACGTGCGCGGCCATGCCGTCGGCCGGATAGAGGCGCTTCTGCGCCCGGAATAGCGACATTTCCGGAAACGTGTCCGCGTCGCTGTGCGATTCGACGAAGGCGAGGTCTTCCGGCGTCAGCTCTTCCTTGATGACTACCGGTTCGTACTTCGGGCGAAATTCGTAGCGGTGCATGCGATCCAGCAGCGCGTTGTAATCGAGGTTCAGCCCCTCCGCGATTGGCCGGAGGTGTTCGTACTTCAGGTTCTCCCGCGAAAGCAGCACACTGATGGAGGAGTGATTGTCCACAATGACGCGGCCATCGCGATCGAGAATCTTGCCGCGGGGCGCCGGGTGCGGAACCGACCGGATGTAGTTCTCCGCGGCCCGCTCCAGGTAGAAGTCCGGGTTGCGCACCTGCAGATCCCAGAAGCCGGCCACCAGAAAAATGAACACGGCCACGGTGAGGTATTGAAAAACGGCGATCTTCCCGGTCCCGAAGCTGGCTTCGTCGCGCAGCAGACGGGGCGGCGGAAGTGGAATCCGCTCCGGATCGCGCTCGCTGGTGATGGGCAGGGGCAACGTGCAAACCCGCGGTCAGGCTCTCGCCTTCAGTTTATCAAGCAGGTGGAAGAGCGGAAGGGCCACGGCGGCATTCAACAGCGCGTAGACCAGCGTCTGCTGCGGGTCGAAGACGGTCATGTGCCCCAGCAGGGCGCGGTCCAGCACCCAGTAAAAGAACTGATGGAAAAAGTAAAAAAAGAAACTCAGAATACCGATCAGGACGGGATTCTCCACGTCAAAGCGCATGCTGACCGAGGCGGCAAAATAACCCACCAGCGTTTTGACGATGCCATACATGCCGATCAGTTGCTGGGAGAGGGAGTCCTGCACAATCCCCACCGCGGCGCCGAAGAAGACGCCGGAGATGGGCTGGCGGCGCGTGAGCGCGAAATAGATCGTCACCAGCAGGGGCAGTTCCAGGTACCCCAGAAAGCCGAAGAAGCGCGGGACGTAGACCTGGAACAGGATGGCCAGAAACGGTACCAGCAGAAACGCCAGCGAGCGCAGGTGCTCGCCACGGGTCCGCCTCTTTCGGGTATCGGCCAGCAGCCTCTCCCCGAATTCGCTCATCGTGTCTCGCGTGGGACACCTCCGGGCGCCGGTGCGGGTTTCTGGGCGGTGGTCTTCGGTTTGGAAGCGGGCGCGGCGGCCGGCGTCCCGGTCTGTTCCCGCGCGGTGTAATCGGGCTGATCCAGGTGAACCTCGGCATCGCCCTGGTCGCCGGGCTCGGGAACGGCGGACCTGATGGCCGGCGGCGGGTTCCCGGTCACTTTGATATTGAAATTCGGAGGACCGCCCTCGCCGTACACATGGCCCTGGGCATCGCCGATTTTCTTGTACGCCGTCTTGAGCCGGTCCGCATCGGTGTTTCCCGCCTGCGGCATGTCCGCAGCGGGTCCACTGGCAGCAGGCTGGTCAGGCGGAGGAGGAGGCATCATGTGGATGCCGGGAGAAGCCGCCGCCTGCTCGGGGATCAGTTGATGCACTCCCTCGAGGACAATGAGCACCTCGTCGAGACCGCCCTGAAAACCGCTCGGCGACACGAAGATCTCTTTGCCGTCACTTCCATTCCGCACCACCGCCGCCTGGCCCACCGGGAAGCCGCGCGGGAAGATGCGGTCGTAGCCGGAAGTGTAAAACCACTCGCCGACATCGACCTTCTGCTCGTTCTGGACCTCGGTGATCGCGCAGTTGCCGTGCCCCAGCCCGCGCAGCTCGCCGTGCACCCGGTTCTTCTGGGAGACTACGCCGGCCGCGAAACTGGGGTCGGTGGCCAGCAGAACCAGGGAGGCCATGGGGTACGCTTCCACCACCTTGCCGACAATCCCGTCGGGGGTCACCACGGCCATGCCTTTCTCGACTCCGTGGGAAGTGCCGCGGTCCACGAAGACCTCGGCCGAATTGGCCGCGGTGCCGTTGCCGATGATCCGCGCGGCGATGGTCCTGGATGGCGATTGCGACTGAAACGCGGCCAGGGCGCGCACGCGGTCGGCGGTGGCGAGTTCGGCGTTGAGGAAGTGGTTCTGCATTTTCAGATTGCCCAACTCCCCGCGCAGGCGCCGGTTCTCCTCGCGAACGCCCAGCAGAACGAAGTAGTCGCCGAACACGCCGAAGGTGTTTCGCCGGATCGCTTCGAGCAGGCGCGTCAGCGGCGTCACCGTGCTGACGCTCCATACCCGCAACAGCCGTACGTCCTGGCTGGTCTTGACCTGCCACGCCAGCAGCAGCAGTTGCGCGGCAACCACCACCAGCAGAACGGTCAGGTTTCGGTAGCGGTTGAGAAAAGACTCCATCTCGAATAGCCCCGGCGGCTGAACGGACGCCTCTCTCTATTCAATCGCAATTCGGCGGAGCAGTTTGAAGTCGGTCAGCATCTTGCCGGTTCCCAGCACCACGCTGGCCAACGGGTCTTCGGCGATGGAGACCGGCAATCCGGTCTCCTCGCGAATGCGCTTGTCGAGGTTCTTGAGCAGTGCGCCGCCTCCGGTGAGCACGATGCCGCGATCGCTGATGTCCGCGCTCAGCTCGGGCGGCGTCCGTTCCAGAGCCACGCGAATCGCATTCATGATGGTGGCCACGCACTCGGAAAGCGCCTCGCGAATCTCGCTGTCGTCGATGGTGAGGGTCTTGGGAACGCCCTCGATGAGATTGCGTCCCTTGATCTCCATGGTGAGCGGACGATCCAGCGGATAGGCCGAGCCGATCTGGATCTTGACCGCCTCGGCGGTGCGCTCGCCGATCAACAGGTTATATTTTCGCTTGAGGTACTGCATGATGGCGTCGTCCATCTCATTGCCGGCCACCCGCACCGAGCGCGAGTAGACGATGCCGGACAGCGAGATGACCGCGACGTCGGTGGTGCCGCCGCCGATATCCACCACCATATTCCCGGAAGGTTCCGTAATGGGCAGCCCGGCGCCGATCGCCGCCACCATGGCTTGTTCCACCAGATGCACTTCACTAGCTTTGGCGCGATAAGCGGAGTCGATGACGGCGCGCTTCTCCACCTGCGTAATCTCGCTCGGCACGCCGATCACAATGCGCGGGTGCACCAGTACTTTGCGTCCGTGCGCCTTCTGAATAAAGTAGTTCAGCATGCGCTCGGTGACTTTGAAATCGGCGATCACGCCGTCCTTCATGGGGCGAATGGCCACAATATTGCCCGGGGTGCGCCCGAGCATGTCCTTGGCCTCCTTGCCCACCGCTTCCACTTCGCCGTTGGTCTTGTTGATGGCGACGATGGAGGGCTCGTTGACAACGATGCCCTTGCCCTTGGCGTAGACGAGCGTATTCGCGGTGCCAAGGTCGATGGCGAGATCCGATGAAAAGAGACTAAAAACAGAACGAACGTTCATGAAGCTGGCTCGCGGACTCCTTGGAATGACCGGGGCTGCAAACTCTGGGCGGGCTCAGGCAGTCCTGACGAATAATACCATACCGGTTTCCGCGCCTCAAAAGCGAAGTCGCTGATTTTCAACGGTGTTGCGGGACGGTTACGGGTTTGCGGAGAACGCGCTGGCCAGCCGCGTCGTTGCGGTGTCCCACTACAATGAAGGTTCCATGCTCCGCCGCAGGACATTTCTGAAAGGCTCGACCGCGCTGGGGACGGCCGCGCTACTGGCATCCTGCCGCCGGCACCGGGCGTTCTCGGGCTACGCGTTCGTGGCCAACCAGGAGGGCCGGGCGATCGCCGCCGTGGATCTGGCGCTGTTCGCGGTAACCCGCTACATCCGGCTCGACGGCGCGCCCACGGCCATCGTCGCCGACCCGCCCCGGCAGACCGCGTACGCGCTCACGCCCGACAACGGCCTGGTCCACGAGATTCGCGCAGACCGGCTGGCGCTGGGCCGCACCCTGACGGTGGCGCGTTCCGCCGTGTCCATGCGCCTCTCCCCGGATGGCGGGAGCATCTACGTGCTGTGCCGCGATCCGCGGCGTCTGGTGGCCGTCTCCCTGGCGAGCTTTCGGGTGGATTGGTACGCGGGTCTGGGCGGCGATCCGTTCGATTTCGACGTGGCGCCCACCGGCTCGCACGCCGCGGTGAGTTATGGGAAGACCGGCGCCCTTCAGTTCATCGACCTCGCCGCGCGCCGCGCCGCGCCGCTGGAGACGATCGCCGGGGAGATCGGCACGCTGCGATTCGTGGGTACTCGGAAGAAGCTGGAGAACCTTGTGGTGGCCGACCTGAGCGGGCAGATGTTGCAGGCGTTGCAGGCGCCCTCCGGCCGGCTCATCACGAAACTTCCGCTGGCCGTGCGCCCCGAGCACTTCTGCTTCAATGCCGACGGCGGCCAGTTGTTCATTACCGGCGAGGGGATGGACGCGGTGGTCATCGTATACCCCTACTACACGCCGCAAATCGGCGAGACGGTGCTGGCGGGCCGCTCGCCCGGCGCGATGGCCGCATCGTCTACCATGCTGTTCGTGGCCAATCCGAAATCCGGCGATATCGGTATTTTCAACATCGATTCGCGCAGGATGGTGGGCGTGGCGCCCGCCGGAACAAATCCGTCGTTCATTACCATCACGCCGGACGATGAGTACGCACTGGTGCTGAATCAGGACTCCGGAGACATGGCCGTGCTGTGGATTCCGTCCATCACGCGCCGCCACGGCCGCATCTCGCCGCTGTTCAACATGATCCCGGTGGGCTCGAAGCCGGTGGCCGCGGCCGTGCTGCCGATGTAGGGTGGGGGGTCGGCCTGCAAACCGTGACAGGACGCCGTTCATCCGTTACGCTGTAGAGAGAAGCAAAGGAACCGCCCATGAATATCGAGATTAACGATGCCGCCCTGGAGGCTCGAATCCAAAAGCAGATTCAGGCGACGGGCGCCGCCAGCACGGAGGAAGCGCTGCACCGTCTCCTCGAAACACAGGAAGAGCAGGATCGCTGGCTGCTGGAAAACAAGCACGCCATCAACGCTAAAATCAGGCGCGGCATCAATCAGCTTGAACGTGGCCAGGGCATTCCCGAGGACCAACTGGACACCTGGCTTGCCAGACTGAAGGCCCAGCCTGAGTGAGGCGTCGCTACATTCTTGCGCCGGAGGCCGCGCTCGATCTCGTTCAAATCTGGCGGCACATCAAGGGGAATGCCAGTGTTGAGATGGCCGACCGGGTTGAATCCGTCATCCGCGAGAAGATCGCTTACCTCGCGCGGAATCCCAGCGGGGGTCATTGGCGCAAGGATTTGACGGATGAGCCGGTGAGGTTCTTTTCGATCTACGCGTACCTGGTGGTTTACCGACCCGAGACGAAGCCGTTGCAGGTTGTCGCGATTCTCCATGGCAGCCGCGACCTGGAGCAGGTTCTCACGGATCGCTTATAAGCGGGACGGCACTCCTTTTGCCGTTGCAGCGCCTCATCAGCCTGTCCCAAAATCAACCGACGAAGCACGACCGCGCCTGCGCCTTGACTCATGGCCAGATGGAGTGAAGGCAGATGCGTGCAGAACACCGCATGGCTGCCAACGTCCCAGAACTGGTCAAGCACGGCGAGCGCCGCCCGCGTATGGTTGAGAGGAGAGGCCTTTCCTGATCAACCGTCGTTTCTTCCTCACATCCGGGGCTGCCGCGGCAGTCGCCTCCGCCGGGCAGACTCCGCCCCCGCCGGCTAAAGCGGAGATCGCTCCATCGGCGTCCCCGTTTGCCGACCCGGACTTCGGCTTTACCGCGAAGATCGCCCTGGGCGGCTCCTACTATCGCGGAGGAGATCCCGGGAAACTGCTCGCGATTCTGTCCAGAATCAAGGCTGGGGATTTCGAGTCCGCCTGGCAGGCGTATCACGATGCCGGCGTGGAATCGCGCACGCTGGCGGAACAGGCCGCAGCCAAACGCCACAACGTGAGCGCGCGTGAGGCCTGGCTGTGGGCCACGGGTTACTTCAGCGCCGCGCTCCGCTTTCTGGATGGCACCGAGGACCCCGAGCGGATCTTCCCCTGCTGGCAGGAGTATGCCGCCTGCTGGTCCGCCGCGGCCGCGTTGTTCGACCCGCCCATCGAACGCCTGGAAATCCCCTGCGAAGGCGCCAGCCTGACCGGCTGGTTCCTGCGCGTGGACAATTCGCGACACCGCAGGCCGCTGGTGCTGCTCAACACCGGCGCCGACGGCCTGGAGAACAGCATGTATGTTCTGGGCGGCGCTGGCGCTCTGGCTCGCGGATACAATTGCCTGATCTTCAACGGCCCGGGACAAGGCGATTCGCTGTGGGTGCGCAAGCTGTATTTCCGTCCGGATTGGGAGAAGGTGATTACGCCGGTGGTGGACGCCATGCTGAGCCACCGCGAGGTGGATCCGAAGCGCATCGCCCTTGTGGGCGTTAGCCAGGGTGGCTACTGGGCGCCGCGGGCACTGGCGTTCGAGCACCGTATCGCCGCCGGGGTGGCCGATCCGGGCGTTTGGGATGTATCGGAGGCATGGCTGGGTCACCTGCCTCCATTCGTTCGCCAGGTGCTTGATTCCGGCAACAAAGATCAGTTCGACAGGATGGTGCAAATAGGCGCCGCGGCGAATGTGCGGTCCAGGATGACGCTGCGTTTTCGCATGCGCCCGTTTGGGATGACGTCCTTCTATGACGCTTTTCGCGTTGTTCAGGAATACAATCTCAAGGATGTCGCCGGTGCCATTCGCTGTCCCATGCTGATCACCGACCCGGAGGGCGAACAGTTTTTCCCGGGCCAGCCGCAAAAACTCTACGACGCGTTGCGCTGCCCGAAGACGATAATTCACTTCACGCACGACCAGGGCGCCGATCAGCACTGTGAAGTCGCCGCTCCGGGGTATCGGGACTTCCAGATCTACAACTGGCTTGACGAAACGCTGGCGTAATGGGCACGCGGCCGCTGGCAAGAACGCGGCTGTCGCCGCGGGTCCCTCACTTTCCGCGCTTCAGCTCCACGCATTCCTTGAAGCCGTTTCCGAAGGAGAGGATGCCGGGGAGCGCATCGGTCCTCACCTGCACGGATTTCCCCTGCGCGGCAGCGTCGCAGACCCGATCGGCCACCAGCGCGGCGCGATGCCAGAAGCGCAGGTTGTGTTCCAGCAGAATGGCCGTGCTCAACGCCAGTGCCGCAAGCGCCACAACCGCGCGCTTCCTCGACACTACGGCTGCCACTACGTGGCCGGCCAGCACGAAAAACGGGATCGCGGGAATGTAGTAGATCCGCGACCCCAGCGCCGACTCTCCTACCAGAGCCAGATGAAGCGCCGGCACAACAGCGCACGCAGTGGCGGCCAGCAGCCACGCCACCACCCGCGGACGCAGGCCGCCGCTGCTCCACAACAGGAGAACAACGGCCCCGCACCCCAGAAGGAGCGCCGCCGCAACCCAGCCGCCGGTGGGCCCGGTCCAGTTGAGCGGGAAAAGCAGAATGGTCCACAGCCGCAGGCACAACGCCTTCGTGGCGGACAACAGGTGCAGCGAGAGAATCGCGGGGCGTCCGGTGGACGGGTCCACGTATCCGCCCGGGCCATGAAACAGCGACCAGCGCCAACCGAACATGGCCACCGAGACAACCACCGAACCAGCCAGAAACAGGCGAACCGTTCGATCGCGCAGTCTTCCTCCGGCGGCGGCCAGGCCGAAGATGACCACCGGGGCCGCGTACGCGCTTTCCTTGCAGAGGAGGGCCATCAGCAACAGCACCAGAGCGAGTGCCGCCGAGAGCCGGGACCTGCTCGCCGTGGGACGAAACAGACACCACGCCGCGGTGAGCGAGAACGCACAGGCCAGCAGGTCGAAGTTATCGGAGGCCCACGCAACCACCTCCGGGCGCGAACCGTGCAACCCGAACAACAGTGCCGAGGTGAACGAAACAAGCGCGTTCCCCCAAAGAGCGCGGACCACGGCAAACAGGAGCGCGCAGTTCGCCAGGTGAACGGCCAGCATGCAGGCGTGCCACGGGAACGGATGAGCGCCCGCGAAGGAGTGGATAAGGCCGTACCAGATGTAGCCAAGCGGGCGGAAGGCCCCATCGCCGCCGGGCGCCACGAAGTTGTGCGTAATGCGCTGCGGATCGAGCGTAGCGCGTCCCGCGAGGATGTAGTCGTCGCTCAGGAAGGGGTCGTGGAGATTCGGGACGAACGCGAACGCCGTCAGCGCGAGCGCGAGCAGCAGCAGCGGCAGGTCCGCGGAGCGCGGGGTCCCGGCGAAGCCATCGCGCCGGCGACAGGCCATCAGCAACAGCGCGCCGGCGATCAGCGTGAAAACGGTCTCGAGCGTGAGGGGTGATCGAACCCAGAGCCGGCCGAGCTGAAACGGCCCCTCCAGCGCGCGTACGGACAGAAGCACCGCGACACACGCCGCCCCGGCGACAAGGATTCGTGCGGCCACGCGTTCCACACGGGCCACCTTACCAGATTCGGGAACAAACCCGCCGTCGGCGGTGTCTACGAGTGCATGCACGACATCAGACTCGCTCTGCGTCTGTTCCGGAAATCGCCGGGTTTCACGTTCCTGGCGGTGCTGTGTCTGGCCCTTGGGATCGGCGTCAACACGTCCATCTTCAGCCTGCTGGATTCGGTCTATCTGCGGCCGTTGCCGGTGGGCAACGCGGATCGCGTGGTGGTGCTCAGCCGCGGCGGCAGTCCGTTTCTCTCCTACGCCGAATACCGCGAACTGCGGGATCGCAACCAGTCGCTGGACGGGCTGGCGGCCTCGGAACCGGAAGAGTCCGACCTGAGCTTTCAGGGCAACGCCGCGCTGATTGGCGCCGAACCCGTGTCGGGCAACTACGCCACGGTGCTGGGGGCGCGAACGCTGCTCGGCCGCTGGTTTAATCGCGAAGACGAACCGGCGGCGGTGATCAGCTACAGCGCGTGGCAACGGATGTTCCACGGCGATCCCCACGTGCTCGGCAAAATCGTCCGCTCCGAGTCGCACTCCTATACCCTGGTGGGAGTCGCGCCGCCGGAGTTCGCGGGCATCTATATGCCGCTGCGCATCGACCTCTGGGTGCCCTTCCGATTCTGGGCCGGGGACCACGCTGACCACATGCGCGTAATGGTATTCGGCAGCCTGAAGCGCGGCGTCAGCGTGTCGCAGGCGTCCGCGGAACTCAACGCCGCCGCCACGCTGATCCACCGGGAGGACCCGGTGCTGGCGAAGGACGCCGTCGCGCCGCTGACGGCGGAGCTGGTCCGCGGCATTCCCAACCCGGTGGGCCGCCGCCGGGTCATGCCCGTGGTGATTCTGCTGATGACGGTGGTGGCGCTGGTGCTCCTGATCGCCTGCGTGAACGTGGGCAATCTGCTGCTGGCGCGAGGGGTGGGCCGGCAGCGTGAGATGGCCGTCCGCTTCGCTCTCGGCGCCAGCCGCCCGCGCGTGCTGCGCCAGTTGATGACGGAGAATCTCGCGCTGGGCCTGCTCGGCGGCGCGGCCGGCCTCTTCGTTGGGTACGCCTGCAACCGGCTGATCCGGACGGGCATGAGCGCGCTGCCATTTGGCGAAGCCCTGCGATTCGACCTGACCCTGGACGTTCGAGTCCTCCTCTACAGCGGTTTTATCGCCCTGCTCACCGCGCTGCTATTCGGGCTCCTGCCGGCCTGGCAGGGAAGCCGCGACGATCTTGCCACGGTACTCAAGGGTGCCAGCATCGCGGGCGGGCGGCTGCGCCTGCGCCTGGCAACATTGACCGGACAGGTTGCTTTGTCCCTGGTGCTGCTGCTCACAGCCGGGCTGTTCGCCCGCGCCATTCTCCGTTTTCACAACATCGATCCCGGCTTTGCCAGCGTCAATCGCCTGTACGCGCCCGCGTTCGTACCGGCGCCGCAGTTCACCGCCGCCTCCGGCCGAGTCTTCTATGATCAGACGCTGAATCGCCTGCGCGCTCTCGCGGGCGTTCGCAGCGCCACGCTGACCACCCGGCTGCCCTTATATGCAGCGGGGATTGCGAGCGGTTGCGTCGCACGCGCGACGGAAAAGCCGGCGCCCGCCACCAGCATGACCGTCGGGGCCGGCTATCTTGACACGCTGAGAATCCCCCTGCTCGAAGGGCGCGATTTCAACGCCGCCGACAAAGCGGACGGCCCGACGGTGGCCATCGTGAATCAGACGCTGGCCCGGCGGCTGTGGCCGAACGAACCGGCCACCGGCCGCAGCTTTCTATTCGGGTGCGAGCACGCGCGGACGCTGCAGGTGGTGGGCGTGGCGCGCGATTCGAGAATCCGCTCGCTCAACGAGGTCACGCTGCCGCACGTGTACCTGCCATTCTCGGAGGCGTACGACGGCGGCATCGTATTCATCGTGGTGGAGACGGCGGGCGATCCCGGCCCCATGATGAAACCAGTGCGCGAGACGCTGGTTTCCTCCAATCCCGATTCCCGCATGTATGGCGTCATGCGGCTCAGCGACTCGCTGGACATGTCCTTCTGGCAGGCCCGCTTCGAGCTGTGGGTGCTGGGCGTTCTCGGAACGCTGGCGCTCGTGCTGGCGGCCGTCGGGATGTACGGCGTGATCGCGTACCACGTGACGGCGCGCACGCGGGAGGTCGGCATCCGCATGGCCGTGGGCGCCCAACCCGCTGACGTGTTCGGGCTGGTGATCGGCCAGGGTCTGCGCGTCACTCTGGTGGGCATCGCCATAGGGCTCGCGCTGTCGGCGATGGCGGCGCGGCTGCTGGCGAGTTTGCTGTACGGGGTCAGCCCAACGGACCCAGCCACATGGGCCGCGGCGGTGGCGGTGTGGCTGGCCGTGGCGCTGCTGGCCTGCTGGCTGCCGGCCCGGCGAGCCGCGCGCGTGGAGCCGGTGGTGGCGCTTCGTCAGGATTAATCTGTAGGATTAGTCTGTGGGAGTTTCATATGCCCATTGATATTCGGGGTCTCGCTCCGCTATTGCAGGTCTTTGACATGCCCACGTCGATCCATTTCTACCGCGACGCGTTGGGCTTCGAGCTGGTCAGCACATCCCAATCCCAGGCAGGAGACCGCTTCGGGTGGGCGCTGCTCCGACTGAACGGCGTGGAGTTGATGCTCAATACCGCTTACGAAGACGACAACCGGCCACCGGCGCCCGATCCCGCCCGCGCAGCCGGGCACGCCGATACCGGGCTCTTCTTCGGTTGCGCGGATCTGGATGGAGCTTACCGGCACTTCCGCGCGCACGGCCTCAATGTACAGGAGCCGGTCATACGCGATTACGGCATGAGGCAGTTGTACGTCAGCGATCCCGACGGCTATGGCCTGTGCTTTCAGTGGCCGGCCACTCAGCGGACTCTCGATCAGTGGCGGACATGGTACGGGTTTGAGCCAAGAAACGGCAAGGACATCGCAACGGACGCGTGACCCGAACGTTCACGCGCTAAGTAAAATTCATCCGCCTCAAAGCGGAAAACTTACGCTGTAACGCCTCCCGTACGCCAGCAGACCGTTGTACCCGCTCCACTTACATCCTGGCGAAGAACGTGCACCGTCATCGGCGGAGGGACTGGACGTATGCGGATTTGGGTGCTGTCCATGGCCCTGGTGGTCATTCTGGCGGCCATCCTCGGATTCACGGGCATTGTGGCGGTTTCGTCCATTCTCGCGAAACTGCTATTCCTCGTGTTTCTGGCCGCTTTCCTGGCCACCATCGTGAAGGGCATTTCGCGCCACGCATGAGCGCAAAGGAGATCAAAATGGCGGAAAGAAATACGGCGGCGTTTGGTATGTATCCGGACAGGGTTTCCGCGGAAGAAGCCGCGGACGCGTTTCAGCGGGCGGGATTCCGCGGCACGGACGTTTCGTTCCTGCACCCCGAAAACACCGGTACCAAGGATTTAGCGCATGAGAAGCACACGAAAGCGCCGGAGGGCGCGGCTATGGGCGCTCTTCCCGGTGGAATCGTGGGCGCCGGCCTGTGTTGGATGGCGGCGCTCGGGTTGCTGGCGAGCGTGCCTGCTCTCAACCCCCTCGTCTCGCCGCTCATCGTGGCGGGCCCGGTCGTGTCCGCGCTGGCCGGTCTCGGCGTGGGCGGTCTGCTGGGTGGCCTCATCGGAGCGCTGATCGGGGCGGGGCTGCCCGAGTACGAGGCGAGGCGTTATCGGGGAAGGGTGCGTAATCGCGGCGTGTTGCTTTCGGTGCACTGCGACAACCCGGTGTGGGTGAAGCGGGCCCGAAAGGTGCTGTCGGAAACGGGCTCCACGAACATTGCGACAAGCAGGGAAGCCAGAGCGGACTTCGCCGCATCGGACAAGCCCCATCACCGCCGCGTGAGCGTCGGCGCTTAGTGAGCGGTGAGCGGTTCGGCCGCCGCGCGCGGCGCCACCAGCCGGTAGGAGACGAAGGCGAAGCGCTTGCTGTCGGGCGCCCAGGAGTTGACGTTCAGCGTTCCCTGGCCGCCGAATAGCGTCACCAGCACCTTCGGATCGCCCCCTGCAATCGGCGCCAGCTTCAACACAACGTCCTTGTTGGGCGGATGCTCCTTCACCGATTTGTCGTAGCTGATGTACGCGATCCACTGGCCGTCGGGTGACGGGTGCGCGAACCAGTCCGCCGACGCTGGCCCGCGCGACACCTGCTCCTGCCCGGAGCCGTCGGCGTGCATGCGCCAGATCTGCATCAGACCCGTGCGCACGGAGTTGAAGTAGATCCACTGCCCGTCGGGCGTGTAGTCGGGTCCGTCGTCCAGCCCTTCGGCGGTGGTCAGGCGCTTCTCTTCCCCACCCTCAACAGGGATCGTGTACACGTCGAAGTTGCCATTGCGTTGCGCGCAGTATGCCAGCGTCTTCCCATCGGGCGACCAGCCGTGCCAGTAGGAAGGCTGCGCCTTCACCACCAGCTTCGGCTCGCTGCCGCCGGCCGGAATGATCCAGATCTGCGATTGCCCGCCGGCGTTGGCTGCACTGATGGCGATCTGGCCGCTGATGGCGATCTGGCTTCCATCGGGCGACAGGCCGTGATCGTTGTTCAGTTGCACCTTGCCGGTTTCGATGCGCGTGGGCTCGCCGCCCGCCGCGGCCAGCCGGTACAGGCCGCCGCCGCTGTTGTAGTACATCCACTGGCCGTCGCGCGACCAGTTTGGCGCTTCGAAATGCTCGCGCGCGCGGCGCACCACCTGGCGCAGACCGCTGGCAATGTCCACCACTTCCAGCGTGCTCTCCAGCACGCGGTCCTTCTCCGCCGCCACGCCGTCATTGCGCAGCACCACATTCGAGAACGTGGCGATCTCTATGTTCGCCGGATTGTGCGCGCACACGGCGAGGCCGGCGTAGACCGTCTCCGGCAACTGCACGCTGAGCGAAGCGACTGGATGGAAGATACCGTCCTTTGACGCCACCTCCGCCAGGAACACGTTTCCGGCGCGCTCGAGGCGCAGCGTGGCGGGAGCTTTGATCGGCGTCCGAACATCGAATGTGGCCCCGCCTTTTTCCGCGCGATACTGGATGGCCAGCAGACCTTCGTTATGCGACATGACGTCGACATAGGGGTCGTCGGCGGCCGTGCCCGCCCGCAGTATCACCCCGGCCTTCTTGTGCGGCTCTCCCGCGGTGGTGGCGAAGGTCACGTCGGCGGTAATGCTGACATCGCCCGCGAGCTTCCGCCACAGGAACCGGAACGAGTCGGACGTGGCCCACATGTTCACGCCACTACCCGTGAGCGTGTAAGTCTTCGCGGCGGGGTCGTACGTCGCCGCGCCCGGATGGTCCACCACGCCAACATCGGCCGTATCCGTAAAGACTCCGAGAGTGGATTGTGAAAACACCGGCAGGCTCATGGTGCCCACGATAACCGGAACGAAGAGGTTTCTGATTCGCACCAATCCAGCATACCCGCAAAACCCGGCCTACGGAATCTCCACAACCCCGTTCTCCGCCGAAAGCCGATGGCCTTCCGCGTCGCGCACCACCAGACGGATCGCGTATTTGCCGGGGTGCACGTCGAAGGGCATCCTGATGCTGATGGGGCGCCCCGCTTCGAGTTTCTGCACCGTCTCGTCCCTGAGCCGAAACTCGATCGACTTCTGGGTCCCGGCGACAAAGTTCCCGTCGTTGTCGAACACCGCCGAGACGATGGTCAGGTCGTTGCGGTTGCGCCCCTGGTCCTTGCGAAGGAAGGCCTGCTGCAGGCTCACGCTGGCCACCACGGTCAGCGTCGCTTCGCTCTCGCTGGACTTGAAAAACTGCGTGTGCAGATCGACGGGCAGCTCGTGAATCTCGTCGCGGTCGAACACGGCGTCCTGGATCTCCTGCTTCGCGGCCTCCGCCGGGTCTTCGCTGTGTTTGGGAGCGTAATAGCCGTGCCGTGCCTGCAGAGTCAGCTTGCCCGGAGAATTCAGCTTCACTTTCATGGCATGAAAACTGCCGTCCGACTTCAGCCTCTCCGGAGTATAGCCGAGTACATAGACAAACTCCGGCGCCGATGCCAGCCGCCGGAAAGCGCCGTCGAAATCGTTGGTGTTCTCGATGAACGTGCCCCCGGTTCCCACGGCCATTTCTTCCAACACACCGGAAGCGGCGATGGCTTCCTGCTGGTGGTACTGAAATCTCGCTCTCGTGATGAGGGTGTCGGTGGCTCTTTCGTCGATCTCGCCGGCGGGATTGAGGGACCAGAGCCCGCGTGCGTCCAGCGAGCTGATAATCACGTTGGAACGGACGGCGCGGTCCACCACCTCGAGCTCGTCCGGCCGCAGCTCATCCGGCGCCAGGAATCCAGGCGAAGCGAGAACGATGAGCCGCTGGCCAGGCATCATGGCGATGCGACGCACCGCGTCCTTGAGCACGAGTAGCGCAATGCGGCTCTCGTGCAGGCCCCGGGCGAGCGCCGTCCTGGCTGCCGAGCGCGCAATCTCGACCGCTTCACTGTAGGCCTGCGGGGGCAGGTGCATGCAGGCCATGGTGTCCGCCGTGGCCACGCCCAATGCGGTCTGCGTGGTGATGGTGACCGCTCCGGTGGCCGGGTTGGTCGACGCGCCCGGCGGCTGCTCCTCCTCCTTGTTTTCGATCAGGTCCGCCATGAAGTAGCTCACGTCGGGACATTCCCGCACTCCTCCCGTCATAGGACGCGGACGCAGCTTCAGCAGCGTTTCATGCAACCTGGCGCGATCGGCCGTAAAATCCAGCGTGCCCTGGCCCGATGTGGTGATAATGGCCACGCGGCTGTTGGATTGCAACGTGTCTATGTTGCGGCCGGCGGCATCCCGCACATACGCCAGATCCTCGAACTTCAGATGGACGTCGTCAAACAGGTAGGCGACGAAGTGGTCCGGGGCGGACGGCGCCGTAGCCTCCTCGGGCCGCTCTTCCGGCATGCCCGCGGCTCCCGCGAGCTTCTCGGCGGGCTTCTCCGCGGCTGCCTGTCCTCCGTACTTCTGCACGCTGAACTTCGTGATCTGCTGCCGCTTGCCCTTGTCGAAGAGCTGGAAATCGTCCCTGGTCAGGTTCCCCACCGCGTGCCCCTGCGCATCGCGCACCACCACCGGCACCAGCACAAGGTTCACCCCGGACCGGAAGGTCACTGGCTGATCGTGGGACGCGATCTCGGCAGTGTTCGCCGGTGGCGCGGCGGGCGCCTGCGCCATGAGCGGAATCAGACCGAAAACCACCGCCGTCAGCATCCTGGCGTGGCGGCAAGCTACGCTATGCGTGTTCATACCTGGCTCCTCGGGCTGGCAGCGCAATTCTGTATGCGTATGGGACAAGTGACGTGTTCCTCAACAACAATGTTTCAGGATCGTGGAAGCTCACGTGCCACTGAAGTGCGTTTTTGCCACACTGCCCCGCAGGACGTGCCGCGCGGTTACTACCAATGCCACCGCCTCCTTTCCGGCATCACGTCGTCCGCCTCTGGTATAACACTCTGTGCCAGCGCAGCCAGCGGCGGCCGGGCTGGTTGGCTGAAAGCGGGTCCGCAGCCTCGGGCCAGGCTATGGGCAGCCCCGCGAATCTCGCGTACGCTTCCTTTCGGGCGCGGTCCAGAAACGCAACCGCGTGGTTGCAGGTCCCTGAAAAGCACTCAGCGCTGATACGCGCGGCGCCCGCCGATCCAGACCGACTGGGCGCTCTCGACGCCGAGCCAGTAGATTACCTCGCGGTAGTCGGCGCAATCGTGGATCACGAAGTCGGCGAGCTTGCCTGGCTCCAGCGATCCGAGCAGGGCGCCGCGGCCGACGCTGTAGGCGGCGTTGATGGTGGCGGCGGCTATGGCCTCGGCGGGCGTCATCTTCATCTGCGTGCAGGCGAGAAACAGAATCAGGGGCATCGATGGCGTGGGCGAAGAGCCGGGATTGAAGTCGGTGGCCAGCACCACGGCCAGGCCGGCGTCGATCATGGCGCGCGCGGCGGGATAACGCTTCAGGCCGAGCGCGAAAACCGAACCCGGCAGCAGCACCGGCTGCACGCCCGCTTCGGCGAGAGCGGCGATGCCGGCGGCGTCCGTCTGCTCCAGGTGATCGGCCGTCGCGGCGTGGAGGTCCGCGGCCAGACGCGCTCCGCCCGAGTTCGATGACTGATCCGCGTGCAGCCGCAGCGCGAAGCCGTGCGCACGGGCCGCTTCGAGCACTCGCCTTGTCTCGGCAACGGTGAACACGCCTTCCTCACAGAAGACGTCGCAGTACTCGGCGAGTTTCCCGGCGGCGATGCGCGGCAGCATTTCGCCGACAATCAGGTCGAGATACTCGCCGCGGCAGCCGCGGTATTCATCGGGCACTTCATGAGCGCCGAGGAACGTGGGCACGAGGCGCCGCGGGCCAGCCTCATTCAGCCGGCCGATGACGCGCAGCATTTTCAGCTCGTCTTCGAGCGACAGGCCGTAGCCTGATTTCACCTCGGCGGTGGTGGTCCCAGAGCGCAGCAGCCACTCCATGCGCCGCCCGGTGGCTTCGATGAGTTCGTCCTCGCTGGCCGCGCGCGTGGCCCGCACCGTGGCGCGAATGCCTCCTCCCGCGGCGGCGATTTCCCGATAGCTCGCGCCCGCGCAACGCTGCTCGAATTCGCCCGCGCGCTGACCCGCGAACACCAGGTGCGTATGCGCGTCCACGAACCCGGGCATCACCACGCGCCCACCCGCGTCGACAACCTGGCACCCAGGTTCAATCAGCGGTTCGATCTCAACGCGAGTGCCCACCCGTTCGATGCGGCCGTCGCGCACCAGTAAGGCGCCATCTTCGATGATTCCGAGGTTGCGCAGTTCAGCGCCGGTACGCGGGCGCGCGGGCCCGGCCAGGGTGACCAGTTGCCGGCAATTGACCAGCGCGAAATCAGAGCGCATCGACACGGCGCTCGATAGCGGCCTTGAACTCGGCATCATGAATGGAGTCCAGATTGATCCTGACATTCTCCCAGGCGCCCGCGCGCGCGGCGGCCGCCAGTGACTTTGCTACTGCCAGATCGCTGGAGAACCTGGCGGGAATATCGAGGGCCCCCAGGCGCGTGACGAGGTGGTGGGACCGCTCCATGACTTCGAGAGGGACTTCGGCCGCGCCGTGCAGCGCCGCTTCCACGTACGGGCCGCGCTCGTCCTTCGGGCGTTTATATGCAGCCATCACCTGATTGAACGCCTCGGCGTCGCGATCGACGGCCTCCGTGAAGAAATGCCGGTCGGCTTCGAAGGACGTCGGGTCGAGTTTGGCGAGACGGGTCACCATGGAACCCAGCGCCGCGGCCATGGCGCCGGCGGCCGCGGACGCGCTGCCTCCACCGGGGGTGGCCGCGGGGGAAGCGAGAGCGTCCAGAAACTCCGGCAGCCCGCCGCGCGCGGACAGCCCTTCGGCGATGCGGTTCTCCAGCACCAGCTCCGGGCGGAAATTCTCAAAACGCAGGAAATATTCGGCGGATAATTCTATGGATTTCTTCGGGATCAACCCGACAATCTCGCTGCCCACCACACCCACGCCATACCGCTCGGCCTCGCGCCGCACCGTCTCGAAAACCAGGTGCATCGGCGTCTGTTCGAAATCCGTGAGGTTGATGGAAACCTGCGCGATGTTGCGCGAGGCCAGCATCACGCCCATCGACTTCACGTAGCGGAAGCCGCCGGTGGAGAAGCGGATGGTTCTGGCGATTCGTTTGGCGATGGCCAGGTCCGGCGTGTTCAGATTGACGTTGTACGCGATGAGGAACTTGCGCGCTCCCGTGACGATGGCGCCGGCGGTGGGATGACATACCGGATCGCCGATGTCGGGATCGCGCGCCCCAACCGTCCCCATCTCCCGCAGCAGCGCCTCGAACTGGCCCTTGCGAATGTTCTCGAGGTTGGTGCGCTCCGGACGCCGCGCCGCGGCTTCGTAGAGATAAACCGGCAGGCGGAGCTTCTCCCACAGCTCCTGGCCGAGCCGCTCCGCCAGCCGCACGCACTCTTCCAGCGTGACGCCTTCGATGGGAATGAACGGCAGCACGTCGGCGGCGCCGATGCGCGGATGGGCGCCGGTGTGTTCGGTCAGGTCGATCAGCACCACCGCCTTCTCTACCGCGCGAAACGCCGCCACCGCCACCGCGTTCGGCGGGCCGACGAACGTGAGCACGCTGCGGTTGTGATCGGGATCGCTCTCCCGATCCAGCAGTACCACGTCGGGAACCGCGAGGATGGCCTGCACGATGGCGTCCACCTTGCCCAGGTCGCGCCCTTCGCTGAAATTGGGTACACACTCTACGAGTTGTCGTGGCATTCCGTCCCTACTGTAACGAATCCCGGGACGCGCGGCGGCAGCCGCGTTACACCAGACCCCGCACAAACGCGGCTGGCGCCGCGTGTCGTGTGCCCAGCATGGGCAGAATCTAATTGGATGAAAGGAGCCGATCGGGGCCGATGACGGCAACCGTAGCCGAACCGCAAGGCGTAACCGCGAGGTGAAGCTGAAAGAAG
>JBEKPY010000022.1:0-101401 GCA_049520275.1 Bryobacteraceae bacterium | reverse complement strand
GAACGTTCGTCCAGAAGGTCCCGCACCGCGGAGAAGCGTTGCTCGACTCCAGTGAGGTTTCCCACCTCACCAGCATAGCCCAAAACATTCTCAATTGGAAATGTTATTTCCTAACAGGCCCTAAGCAGATTCCTCATCCAGAAGGGGGCGAGCGTCAACGTACGCGTGAAGGCCGGTGCTCCTCTTCATTTTGCAGCCGCGGATGGCGACCTGGAAACAGTGAAACTGCTGGTCGGCAAGGGGGCCGATGTCAATGCCAGGGACGACCGGAACGATTCTCCGCTTTCCCTCGCACAGAAGGGGAAACACCAGCAGGTCGTCGACTTTCTGAGAGCCTCGGGGGCAAAACTCTGAGGCATCGCGCATCGCGCCAGAGCCGCCCCTTGCGGCGCAGCCTCCCTTTGCTCACGATCTCCCATACACCGGAATCAGCGCCCCGTTCACCCCGGCGGCTTCGCTCGATGCCAGCCACACCAGCACATCGGCGATCGCCTCCGGCCTCACCCATTGCGTATGATCGGCGCGTGGCATAGCCTTGCGGTTCGCCGCGGTGTCGATTACGCCCGGCAGCACCGCGTTCGCCGTTACGCCGCTGCCCGCCACCTCCAGCGCCACGGTCCGGATCAGCGTGTGCAGCGCCGCCTTGGAAACTGCGTAAGCGCTGAGGTTGGCCGCCGGCTCCACGCCCGTGCGCGACCCTACGGCGACGATCCGGCCGCTGCCCGCTTCGAGCATCGACGGCAGCACCTCGCGGATCATGTAGAACGCCGAGCGCAGGTTCAGGTCCATCATGCCGTTCCAGACATCGTCGGTCGTTTCGCCCACCGGCGCGCCGCCGGCGAATCCGCCCATCACGTGAACCAGGGCATCCACCGGCTGGGCGCGCGCGGCCACGTGCCGGCAACCCTCCAAGGTGGTCAGGTTCGCCTCAATCGGGTGGAAGTTTCCCTCCGGCAGCCCGCGTCCGTCCCACGAAAGCGCCACCCCGAAGACGGCGGCCGCTCCGCTGTCCAAAAACGCCTTCACCACTGCAGGCCCCAGCCCGCCCGTTGCGCCAGTCACCAGAATCACCATGCGATATTGATGATAATGCCTCACCAGTTGCCCCGGCTACGCATGGAGCTGGATTTCACGCCTTCCCCCGATCCGGAACGGCCGGGACTCTTCATTCGCGATCCGTATCACTTCAGCGATGCGATGCTGCTGGTTCCGCCGCCGCTGGTGGCCACACTGGCGTGCTTCGACGGCGAGCAGACCGAGCTGGACCTGCGCCAGAGCCTGGTGCGGGCCACCGGCGAAATTCAGGTGGGCGAGCTGGAGAAGCATCTGCTGGATACCCTTAGCAACGCCGGATTCCTGGTGGACGAGCGGTTCCTCGCATTGCGCGAAGCGGCCATCGGAGAGTTCGCCCAGGCGGATCGGCGCGAGGCTCGCCACGCCGGCTCCGCCTATCCCGATCAGCCCGAAGAAGCCCGTCAGCAGCTCGCCGGGTACATGGGCCCTGCCACCTTCACGGCGGCGCCCGATGGACTGGTGGGCATCGCCGCTCCGCACGTGAGCCCGTTCGGTGGCTGGGAGTCTTACCGCGACGCTTACAACAAGCTGGCGCCCAACCAGGGCGAGCGCGTGTTCGTTGTCCTGGGAACGTCGCACTATGGCGAGCCGGAGAGGTTTGGCCTCACCCACAAGCCGTTCGTGACGCCGCTGGGCGAAGCCGTCACCGAGACGGGGCTGGTGAATCGCCTCGCCGAAAAAGCCGGCGTGGCGGTCACCATGGAGGACTACTGCCACGCCATCGAACACTCCATCGAGTTCCAGGTGCTCTTTCTGCAGTACCTCTACGGCCCCCACATTCGCATCCTGCCAATCCTGTGCGGGCCATTCGCTCGCAGTATCTACCAGGGCGGCAGGCCCGAGCAGAACGCGGCGGTGGAGCGCTTCCTCGGCGAATTGGGCGAGATGGCGGAGCGCGAGCGCGATCGGCTGTTCTGGGTGCTGGGCATCGACATGGCGCACATAGGCCGGCGCTACGGCGATGCGCTGGAAGCTCGGGCGGACCAGGGCCGCATGACCGAAGTGGCCCGGCGCGACCGCGCGCGCATCGACCGCGTGACCCATGCCGACCCCGAGGGCTTCTGGGGGCTGGTGCAGGAGAATCGGGATGACCTGAAGTGGTGCGGGTCGTCGCCCATGTACACGTTTCTGCGCGCCGTTCCCGGCGTGCAAGGCGAGCTCGCGCGCTACCAGCAGTGGAACATCGACGAACAGAGCGTGGTGAGTTTCGCCGCGCTGACGTTCACGCGGAGCTGAACTGGATCGCACGGGCGACCCGCCCAATCCCTTACCCGGACGCCGCTCAGCAAGGAGCACCAGTCGGGGCTACATTTACCCGCACCGGACGCCCCAAAACCCGACTGGTTCGTTTACAATAGCAGACTGTACCTCCGGAGGGGGAGGAGGCAGTGCAACATACCCAGAGATGGATCTGGAGGATCATCCCTGGCAACGCCCTTGGATTCTTCCCGCTCGGGCGTAATGCCCGTCGCGCGCTGTGGCTGCTTCTCGCGCTCGTGCCGGTCACCAACGCCGATCCTTCCCAGCAGGACGCCTCTGGTCGGATGGGTCCCGCGGCGCTTAAGACTTTGAGCCTCGAAGAGCTGTCGCAAATCGAGGTGACCACGCCCTCCAAGGAGCCGGTGAAGGCCTTTCGAACCCCGGCCGCCGTTTACGTCATTACCGGCGAGGATATCCGGCGTTCAGGCGCCACCTGCATACCGGAGGCGCTCCGGCTGGCGCCCGGGGTGGAGGTGGCTCGCATCGACTCCGACACGTGGTCGATTGGGATTCGCGGCTTCGGAAGCAACCTGACGCGATCCGTCCTCGTGCTGATCGACGGCCGCACGGTTTACACTCCCCTTTTTGATGGCACGTACTGGAACGTCCAGGACACCATGATGGAGGACATCGACCGGATCGAGGTGATTCGCGGACCGGGCGGCACGATCTGGGGACCGAATGCGGTGAATGGCGTAATCAATATCATCACCAAAGACGCTAAAGACACCAATGGAATGCTCGCGTCCGCGGGCGGGGGAAACGTGGAACAAGGCTTTGCCGATTTTCGGTATGGAGGAGGCAACGGCCAGGACTTCAACTATCGTTTCTACGGCAAAGGCTCCACCCGCGGCCCCGAAGATCACTCGAACGATCAGAACTTTGACGACTGGCGATCCGTCCAGGGCGGCTTTCGGATGGATTGGAACGAGGACAATCGCGACACCTTTACTCTGCAGGGGGACGCGTACGACGAGGAAGCAGGCGAGAGCGTTCAGGCCGTCAGCTACACGCAACCGTATTCACAGATCATAAACGGCAACGCGCTGCTTTCCGGCGGGAATATCATGGCGCGCTGGAAAAGAACTGTCAGCGATGACAACGACATCCAGATACAGATTTACTATGACCGTACCAATCGCCACGAGTTGAACTTCGGTGAGATTCGAAATACCGTCGACATCGATTTTCTGCAGCGCCTGCGATTGCCGGCGCGGCAGCGGGTTACGTGGGGTCTCGGGGCGCGTGTCGACCCGGTGGACGACATCGAGGTCGTCTCGGGCCTGACCTTCGTTCCGACCAGGAGAACCGATTATCTCGCGACTGCCTTCGTGCAGGACGAAATCGCGCTGGTGGAGGGCCGCCTTTCGTTGACTCTCGGGACGAAATTGCTGCGCACCAATTTCACCCGGAATGGGGTCAACCCGGAGCCGAGCGCGCGGCTTCTCTGGACCCCCACCGAAAACCAAAGCGTCTGGGCGGCTTTCACGCACGCCCTGCGCACTCCGTCCGACTCCGAGGAGAACTTCTATCTTTCCGGGTACGTCGGCACAACGGCGAACGGGACGCCGTTTTTCGCGCGATTCAACGCCAACCCCAATTTCGCGCCAGAACAGCTCAATGGCTCTGAACTCGGCTACCGCCGGCTGCTGGGCCAGAAACTCTATGTCGATGTCGCTGCATTCTATAACCATTACCACGATCTGTTTAGCGAGGACATAACCGGAGAGCCTTACCTTGTCGCCACCCCGGCCCTGGCTTATCTCCTGCTTCCGGCCCAGTTCCGCAACGGACTTCTAGCCACTACGAAGGGCGGGGAAATCGCTCCCGAATGGCGTCCCACGGCTTACTGGCGGCTGCGCGGCTCGTATTCGTACCTTCATATGGATGTGTATAAATCGCCAAACTCCGGCGACGTGGGCACTGCGCCTGGTATCGAAGGGTCCAGTCCTCACCATGAGGCGACGGTTCAATCCGCTTTCGACCTTTCGAAGGCGCTTCAGTTGGATCTTACATATCGATACGTGAGTGCCCTGCCAGGCCAGGCTGTGTCCGCCTATTCCACGGGCGACGCCCGCCTCGGCTGGCGATTCGGGCGGCAATTTGATTTGTCGTTCATCGGACAGAACCTTCTGCAACCTTGGCATTTTGAGTACGGGGGCGACCCCGGCCCCCTCGTTGGCATCAGGAGAAGCGCGTACGCCAGACTGACATGGAGCAAGTGATCCGCGACGGGTTCCAGCGATGAAACCCCAGCCGTGCAAGTTGCTGCGTAATTCCGCGATGATGACGTGCCTGGCGATCGGGATCGGCCCGGTCCGGCCGTTTTCCGTCCGGGCGGCTGATGACTCCCTCGAGTACCAGGTCAAGGCGGTATTCCTGCTGAACTTCACCAAATTCGTCGAATGGCCGGCGTCGGCATTCGGCGCGCCGGATTCGCCGATGGCCATCTGCATTCTGGGAGATGACCCTTTCGGGAGCACGCTGGATCAGATTGTGGCGGGAGAAGTTGTGAGCGGCCGAAAGGTAGCGGTCCAGCGAATGAAGCGGGCACCGCCGCCGAAGTCGTGCCAGGTGCTCTTTGTTGGCAATCCGGGAAAAGACGGCCTCGGAATCCTCCCCGCTTTGGGGCCGGGAGTTCTGACCGTCGGCGAAGGGCAAGGTTTTGTCCGCGACGGCGGCATGATCGCCTTCGTTATTGAAGACCGCCGGGTGCGGTTCGACATCAATCAAACCGCGGCGGATAACGCCGGGCTCAAGCTCAGCTCCAGGCTGTTGAATGTAGCGAGATCTGTCGGAAAATAGAACGACGGTGCAACTGCCGGACATGCGTAATTTTCGCGACATACCGATAAGGCAAAAGCTGATGGTCATCATCATGGTGACCAACGCAGCGGCGCTGCTGCTGGCTGGCCTTGGCATCGTCGGTTCCGACTTGTTCCTTTTCCGCCGCTACCTGGAGCGCGACCTCTCCGCCCTGGCCCGGATCGTTGCCGACAACAGCACCGCGGCATTAGCGTTTGACGATCCGCGAGCGGCGACTGAGACTCTGGCCGCATTGCGGGCCAGGCCTCACCTGGTGGCGGCCTGTATCTATCGGCCGGACGGAACGGCGCTCGCCAAATACTCGCGCCGGGACGCGCCTTCCGCATGTCCATCGGCCGCCGGGCAGGATGAGGTTCGGTTCGGCGGCAAGGACCTGACCGTCTCACACGCTATTCTTTTGAGCGGCCAGCGCATTGGAACCCTAGTGCTGCTCTACGATCTCGGTGAAATCTCCGAACGAACGGAGCTATACGGCGCAACCGTCCTCGGTGTTCTGCTGGTTTCGGGTCTGCTTGCTTTCCTGCTTTCATCGAGGCTGCGCGCTGTCATCGCGAACCCAATTTCGCAGCTTGTCCGCGCCACCACGTCGGTATCCGAGACCAGCGATTACAGCATTCGCGCGCAGAAACTCTCCGGCGACGAACTCGGCGTGCTCGTCGATGGATTCAATCAGATGCTGGCCGGCATTCAGTCTCGGGACGAGAGTCTCAAAAGGGCGCTTCACGACCGGGAAGAGGCCCTTCGGGACGCCGAAAAAGCCCGGGAACGGTTTCGCTTTATGGCCGAGTCGATGCCCCAGAAAATCTTCACGGCCACGCCCGGCGGCGATGTGGATTACTTCAACCGGCAATGGGCCGAGTTCACCGGGCTGTCCTTTGCGGAGGTCAAAGACTGGGGCTGGACCCAATTCGTTCACCCTGACGACCTTGAGGCTTGCGTTAATGGCTGGCGGCAATCCATCCAATCCGGCGAGCCGTTTCATTTTCAGCACCGCGTTCGCCGCGCCGATGGAGCGTACCGGTGGCATCTGAGCCGGGCTCACGCCATGCGTGACGCGCAGAAGAACATTTCCATGTGGATCGGATCCGCCACCGACATTCACGAGCAGAAGGAGAAGGAGGAGGAACTGCGGAGGGCCAATGAAGATCTCCAGCAGTTCGCCTATTTCGCCAGTCACGATCTGCAGGAGCCGATCCGCAATGTCGCGGTGTACAGCGAAATCGTGGCGAAGCGATATCATGGCCTGTTGGACGCCGACGGACGGCAGTTCCTCGGCTTCCTGACGGAAGGGGGCCGCCGTTTGGCGACGCTCATCAACGACCTGCTCGCGTACACTCGGGCGGGCGTGATTGAGGGCGGCATGACCACGGTGGATTCATCGGCTGTCTTGCGGCACGCTGTTTCCAGCCTGAACGTAGCGATCCGGGAAAGCAATGCGGCCGTGACCTTCGGCCGGCTGCCGGAGGTGTGCATGGGCGAGGCGCATCTCCAACAGGTTCTTCAGAATCTCATCGCCAACGCACTCAAATATCGAAGCGAAAACCCGCCTCGAATTCACATTTCCGCGGTCCAACAGGGCACCGCCTGGCGTTTTTCCGTGCAGGACAACGGCATCGGCATCGATGCCCGGTACAAGGAGAAAATATTCGGTGTTTTCAAACGCCTCCATCGTGACGACAAATACAGCGGCACCGGTATCGGGCTGGCAATTTGCCAGCGCGTGGTTGAGCGCTATGGCGGACGAATCTGGGTCGAATCCACACCGGGGGAAGGAGCCACCTTCTTCTTCACCGTCCCCAGACACGCCGGACAAGCCTTTTCCACGGCCGCTCAGTCTTCTGCTGGCTGAAGACAATCTGCCCGACGCTCTGTTTCTGCGGGAGGCCATCAAAGCGGAGGATCTGCCGCTGGAAGTTCACATTGCGCCGGACGGCGAGCAGGCGATCGATTTCATTGCGAGGGCGGAGAAAGACCCGGACGCGCCATGCCCGCACGTTCTGCTGCTGGACCTCAATCTCCCGAAGGTCGATGGGTTCGAAGTGCTGCGAAGGATTCGAGCCAGTGACAAATGGAAGAACATTCCGGTCCTCATCGTCACCTCCTCGGACTCGCCGGCCGATCGAAGCGAGGCGGCCAGGCTCGGCGTCAGCTATTTCCGTAAGCCGGTCACCTACGAAGAGTTCGTAAAGGTAGGACCTGTCCTCCGGCAGTTTCTCAAGGACAACGGCCTGCTCTGAGACTGGCGCCGGGCCTTGATGCCGGTGGCGCAAGTCACTGCGCACCCAATTCGGGGACAGGCGCCGTCAGCTCTTATCCGCGCCCACGGTGGCGGTCACGCGGGGCGGCGGGATAGCGTCGCCCAGATTCATCGAACCGCCGCCCTCACTCACATAGTTGCGGTTCCACGTGGGGATCTCCACCTCCACGTCGCCTTGCACGATGCACTGGCAGCCGAGGCGCGAATGAATGGTGAGCCCGGCGGCCATGTCCAGCCGGTCCGCCTCGTCGTCATCCATCTCGCTCAGGTTCTCTTCCCCGTTCTTCACCACCACATGACAAGTGGTGCAGGCGCAGTTGCCTCCGCAGGCGTGCTCCAGATGGATGCCGAAGTTCAGGCAGACGTCGAGAAGCGACTCGGGCTTGCCATGCTCGTGGTAAGGAAGCTTACCGGATTCGTACTCGACGGATTTACCGTCAATGGTCACTCTGGGCATGTCTGTTCCATTATATCGGATTTGTTTGGTCCTATATGCCGGGCACGCATACTCGCTTTAACGGCCACCTTCGAAAACACTCGCCTCGTGAAAGCAGCCCCGTCGTCCTGCCTCGTGGGGCAGGGCCGGACCAGAGGCGAAGCGGGTGTGGTCTCCGGGTGTGTGACACCTTCGAAAATCCTTTATTTTCAACATCGGCCAAGCCCCGAAAAGCTCCGGCTCGAACAGATCGCTGGTCGGTTGGAGTCATGTCGCAGACCCGTTCAATCCGGCCCCGCCGGTGGCGTTGCTTATCCGCGGATAACGTCGGCGTTTGTCGTTCGCCTGTGGTCAGGCCTGCGCGGGGCTCTCAGCCCCGCCCTCGCGGTCTCCGTCACTCGGCGCTCCCGGCCGTCTTCATCCGGTTCGGTAGTCATCTCCAACACGCGGCGAAAGCCGCGTTCTTACAGTACCAGGCGAGCGGCGTGGCGCGCGCCGTACGCGCAATGGTAGGATCAGATTAAGCTCCTGGGGACATCCTGTGAGAGCACTCGCTGCGCCCGTAGCTCAGCTGGATAGAGCGTCTGGCTACGAACCAGAAGGTCAGGTGTTCGAATCACCTCGGGCGCACCACTAACTCCTCTGGTTATCAGATTTTTACGGCACTCGTGCCGCAATCGGCAACTATCAGGTCAAATGGATTGTGCCCAGAATTGTGCCCACCCTTTTCACTTCGTGCCCTCTCCATCGCGGCGCGCGTGGTGTGCTCCTGCGGATGAATGTTAGCGTCTCGTGATAAACATGTCGCGGTGACCGGCCAGATACGCCAGGGTCCAGTGGTCCACGTGCGGCGCCCAACCCTTCGGTGCTGCCTCTTCAGGCTGGATGGCCCGATGTGTCCACTGGCAGTCGGGGCGGAAAGATCCACGGACCCTGAGGCAGCGTACGCCGCATCTCCAGAATGGCTTAAGCGATTAGTGTAAGACCCGGCGGAATCAGAGGGGGCGCGGTCCGGCCCGGGCGAGCCAGGAAAAGCGCCACCTCCGTTTTTGCCGATCCAAACAACAGGGTTAGCGCCAGGTTGACAGTTCTCTTTACCACCGACTCTCAGGCAAGGTCGTAGCGATCGAGGTTCATCACCTTGTTCCACGCAGCCACGAAGTCCTTCACAAACGCCTCCTTCGAGTCGTCACATGCATAGACTTCCGCGATTGCCCGGAGCTGGGAGTTCGAACCGAAGACAAGGTCGACACGGGTGCCGGTCCACTTGACTTTGCCCGTTGCGCGATCGCGCCCCTCAAACGCGCCTTCGGTAGAGGAGGCCTCCCACTTCGTACCCATGTCGAGCAGGTTGACGAAGAAATCATTCGTCAGCGTCTCGGGCCGGTTGGTGAAGACGCCGTGTTTGGACTGCCCGAAGTTAGCATTCAGGGCGCGCATGCCGCCGACGAGAACCGTCATCTCGGGGGCCGTCAGCGTGAGCAACTGCGACCGATCCACCAGCAGCTCCTCCGCCGGTCTTTGGTCTCCTTTCCGCTGGTAGTTGCGGAACCCGTCTGCGGCCGGCTCCAGTACGGCGAAGGAGTGCACATCGGTCTGGTTCTCGGAAGCGTCGGTGCGCCCCGGTGAGAAGGGAACCTTCACGTCGTGCCCAGCCTTTTTCGCAGATGCCTCGACGGCTGCGCAGCCGCCCAGAACGATCAGGTCCGCAAGCGAGACCCGCTTTTTCCTGGACTGCGGGCCGCCGGACTGCGAGCTGTTGAACTCCTTCTGAATCGCCTCCAGCGCCGTCAGGGCCTTGGCCAGTACGGCCGGCTGGTTCACCTCCCAGTCCTTTTGCGGCGCGAGGCGAATGCGCGCCCCGTTCGCCCCGCCGCGCTTGTCGGAGCCGCGGAACGTCGCCGCCGACGCCCAGGCAGTGGTGACCAGGTCGGAGATGGACAGTCCGGATGCGAGAATCCTGGCCTTCAGAGCAGCAATGTCCTGCGGTCCGATCAGTTCATGATCCACCGCGGGAACAGGGTCCTGGAACAACTGGGGCTCGGCAGGAACCAGCGGGCCAAGGTAGCGCGAGAGAGGTCCCATGTCGCGGTGCGTCAGCTTGTACCATGCCCTGGCGAACGCGTCGGCGAGCTCCTGCGGATTATTGAGGAAACGCCTCGCGATCGGCTCATATATCGGGTCCATCCTCAGGGAGAGGTCCGTGGTGAGCATGAACGGGGCGTGCCGCTTCGACGGATCGTGGGCATCGGGAACGGTGCCTGCTCCGGCCCCGCTCCTGGGTGTCCACTGGTTCGCGCCGGCGGGGCTCTTCGTGAGCTCCCACTCAAAGCCGAACAGGTTCTCCAGGTAGTTGTTGCTCCACTTCGTTGGGGAGGTGGTCCAGGCGCCCTCCAACCCGCTGCTGATCGTTGCGGCGCCATTGCCGCTGCCAAAGGTGTTTTTCCAGCCGAGGCCTTGCTCCTCGATGCTGGCGCCCTCGGGTTCGCGGCCGACATACTTGCCCGGGTCGGCGGCGCCGTGGGTTTTTCCGAATGTGTGCCCGCCGGCAATGAGCGCCACGGTCTCCTCGTCATTCATCGCCATGCGGGCGAACGTCTCCCGAATATCGCGTGCGGCAGCGATTGGATCGGGCTTTCCATTGGGCCCTTCCGGATTCACGTAAATCAGGCCCATCTGAACAGCGCCGAGAGGATTGTCGAGCTGACGGTCTCCGGTGTAGCGCTGATCCCCCAGCCAGGCACCCTCAGGCCCCCAGAAAGTGTCCTCATCCGGCTCCCAGATGTCCTCGCGCCCGCCGCCAAAACCGAAGGTCTTGAACCCCATCGACTCCAGAGCGACATTACCGGTGAGGATCATGAGGTCGGCCCAGGAGATCTTCCGGCCGTACTTTTGCTTGATCGGCCAGAGCAACCGGCGTGCCTTGTCGAGGCTCACGTTGTCCGGCCAACTGTTGAGGGGCGCAAATCGCTGTGCTCCGGAACCGGCGCCGCCCCGGCCATCGGCGATGCGGTACGTACCGGCGCTGTGCCACGCCATACGAATGAAGAACGGCCCATAGTGGCCATAGTCGGCCGGCCACCAGTCCTGCGACGCCGTCATCAAGGCATGGAGGTCCTTGATCACCGCATCGAGGTCGAGGCTCTTGAATTCGTCGGCATAATTGAACTCCTTGCCCATGGGATCGGACAGGGGGGAGTGCGTGTGCAGGATCTTCAGGTTTAGCTGATTCGGCCACCAGTTCGCATTCGTCTGGGCCCCAGCCTGGGTGTGTCTGAACGGACACTTTGCTCCGGTTGACATATGTATATCCTCCTTCGAATTAGAGAAAAACTGCAGCGAACTACGAACCCGTCCGGCGTTCCCATTCGCGCCATCGGCGCTGGCCACGCTGGTGGGTTCCACACAACTACGACACTTTTCGGGAAGCGGGCCGCGGAGCGCACTTCGTGCAGAGCCCCCGGAAAATGAGCTCACACTCGCGGACAATCCGCTTACCGAGGGAGCCCGAGGCAGGCCTGGGCACGTCGTACCACTCCATGTCCTCAACTTTGCCGCAGCGGTCGCAGATGAAGTGGTGATGCCGCATGCCTTTCGCGTCGAATCGCGCGGCACGGCCCTCGACGGCCACTTCACGCACCAACCCCGCTCGCACCAGGTCCCGCAGATTGTTATAGGTGGTGGCCCTTGAAGAGCGCGGATCCACTCGATTCACGTCTTCGAATATCTCCGCGGCCGTGGGATGCCCGTTGCGTTCCATCAAGCATGCCATCACGGCGTAGCGCTGCGGAGTGCACCGCAACCCGCTGCCTTCCAGGGACCGTCTGATCGCCTCGGCGTCCATCAAGAACTTAGACTATATCTAATATGACATTTTGTCAAGGTTGATGCTTCTGCTTGCGGCTGCGAGCGCAAGACTAGAACGTTTGAGCGAAAGCGATGGTGGACACGGGCAGAACCTGAAGCGGTTCGTATCCGTAGCCATACGAGATAATGTTCGGCGGCCCCGATTGCACTTGCGCGAGGGGGGAAAGACCCTGCAGGAACCAGTTTTGATAGTCTCGCTAGAAATCTCCGCCGCTCGCCGGCTTGCATGGTGTTGTTGACTCTTTGCTTGCCGCTCAACACCCACTGGAGATGTTTCGCGGCGCTTTGCCGGACGGCGCTCCGCGCCACTGCCTTGGCCGGCTCTCCAACCGCCTCACCAAAATCCTCTCGGAAGCGCGCAAACTCGATGCACCCAAACAATTGGCGGAGATTGGCCGGATAACCCGGGAGAACAACCGTCGCGCGAAGGGAGTCTGAGCCGACATTCACGGTAGCACGTTCGCCCGATCCGCCCCCAGCCTCGCTCAAACCGCCGACAAGCACGTTGCGCGCGCCGTTGCTTTTGGAGGCCGCTATTGGCCGGCCGTGGCGCCATTGATCAGATTCCGTACGCTCGTGAAGAGCTGGCTGTCGTCGACAACGTAGAAAAGACCGCCCCGACCATTCTGGCTACTCTTGCAATTGGGACCTGAGAGCGATCCCTGTTGGTTCATATCTCCGAAGATGGCATAGGAGTGAGTGCCGGTCGAGACGCCGATCTTGGCGTGATTGCCGTTGGGCTCGGCCATGCCTTCGAGCCCGAGCGTCTTTCCGTCCCACGTCCCTGTTGTCGCGATTTCCACGGCGCCCGGCTTTCCGAGCGACTGATCCCAGCATCCGACGGCTGTAGTCGCCGTGGTCGTCGGAATCTCGGGCTTAGTCCACCAGGTCGCGGCTCGGAGCGGTTCGCCGCCCAACATTGCCGAAACCATTTGCCAGGGCGGGACCGGCAGCGCCGAAGGCTTCGATATCAATACGACGCCGCTCGACAGCTTAGCTTCCATAGGGGTCTTGCTCGTCGAGACCTTCCCAAGCTTCCCGACCAGCGTTTGTATCTCAGCCGGGCCGCCGTTGTTGACAATTTGACGATTCGTCGGGTCGGTCACGACACTCGCATTTGCGAGCGCTTTCAGGATTGCGATGATATCGTCCTCGTTGACCTTCAGCGCAAAGAAATGCTGGCTGACCATGACATCGTTGTCGTGCCTGATACAGCCGAGCGTATTTCCGTCAGTCTTCCGAGGGGTGCCCGAACTGCCGGAAGCGGGCCAGTCCGGCGTGGACACCTGCAACACGAATCCGTCACCATCCTTGTTCCACGCGAGAAGGCCCTTGGAATGCCCGGCGGGCGCCATACGCGTTGCAAGAGGGTCTCCGTAGAACTGATCGTTCCAGAGCACGTAAAAGAAACTGCCGTTGTACACCTCGTCGAAAGTCGCCCCCAGCGGATCGGCCGTCGTGTCGCCAACACAGCCGCCACCGAGTTGAAGCGTGTGGTTCGCGCTGCTGGCGTACGCGAACTGCTGACTAAACGCCTCGTAAGGCTGAACCGAGCCACCAAAAGGGCATGCTCTTTGGCCGGCCTCGCAGCTCGGAAAAGACTCCGCGTTGAATTTGAAGACGAACCACCAGTCCACCGGCTGGCCCTTTTTCAACAGCGGGGTGGAAGCACTTGCGGACTGCGCCAACGAAGGCGCGATGCACAAGAAAATCATCAGAGGCAGCAATATGCGAAGTGCCAGGGATATGGCTTCGTTCCGGGATTGTGTTTGTCTCATGGCCGAACCTCCTATTCAACCCAACTGGCTACTCCACCGGGCTATTCCACTTGAGCCGGGTATTTTATCCAACTATACTGCTGAAATCCTACTAAATCCTACAGCGCAACCTGTTTATTGTGCCGATGGCCGGAAACACAAGCGAGAACGTACAATAGGCCATGTTCCCTTACGACGCCACACTCCGCGCCCTTGTTCAAGCCGCTCCGCAGTCGATCTCGGATGTCCTTCAGGCTCTTCAGACCATCGACGCCACTTGCGTCGATGCGGATGGCCTCAAATGGTTCAACTGGCTGTATCTGCAGGTAACGCAGGCCGTCGAGGCGCGGGTCGCCGCCGGTGGCTTCACCGATCCCGCATGGCTTGCCCAACTCGACGTGCAATTCGCCGGTCTCTACTTCTCTGCTCTCACATCCTCGCTCTCCGGGCAGGCGACCCCCTCGTGCTGGCAAATCCTGTTCAATGGCCGCAGTCAGCCGGCCATCGCGCGTATCCAGTTCGCGCTGGCGGGAATCAACGCCCACATCAATCACGACCTTTCTGAAGCCATCGTCACCACATGTCAGGTCACCAGCACGGCGCCGGATCACGGTGGAGCACGCTACGGCGACTACACCGCGCTGAACTCCACGCTGGATGCCATCATTGAATCCGCCAAACGAACTCTGAATGTGCGCCTTCCCGGCGGGTCCCTCCCGCCGGTCTCTCACTTGCAAGACACCATCGCCGCCTGGAGCGTGAGCGCCGCTCGGGAATCGGCGTGGAAGAACGCCCAACAGCTCTGGCAACTCCGCGCGATCCCGGCGCTCGCCGCGGGCTTCATGGACGTGCTGGATGGCTTCACGACCGTGATTGGCAAAGCGCTGCTGGTGCCAGTGCCGTGAGTGAGGCCGCTGCTCTGGTTACCTGAGGGCTCTGGCTACCGATATGGGGTCTTTCCGCGGCCGCGCGAAGCGGCCACATAGGGGAATCCACCTTGAAGAGGCAGCATCCGAGCATGCCTCATGCGTTGGGCGGAATACATGGCGCGCGCGAAGTGGATGAGGCAGGCACAATTCCGGGCACACTGGCGAAAAGACAGATGAAGGCCAAAACGCATCAGTCGCCGGAATACAATGAAAACACGAGGGATAAATGGTCGGGGCGAGTGGATTCGAACCACCGACCTCCTGGTCCCGAACCAGGCGCTCTAGCCAGGCTGAGCCACGCCCCGACAGCGTGAGGAGCTACAGTGCCAGTTTACCATTCCCGCGCCGCTCCGTGGGCGGGCAACTGCGCCGGGCAACTCTGCCGAGGCCGATTGCCCTTATGACCGCTGGTCTGCCCGCCGATAAGACTCCTAGTGACGCTCGCGCTCAAACAGGAGAATTGCCGGGACCAGATTCTGAGAAGTCTGAGCGGGCTTCCCCCGTTTTCTCCCACGCTTAACCGCGTCATGGCCAGCCTTGCCAATGAAGACGTGTCGTTTTCATCGCTTTCCGACCTGATCGAAAAGGACACGGTGCTGGCCGGCAACATCCTCAAGGTCGTGAATTCGGCATTGTATGGCCGCCGCGGCGCGGTGAACTCCGTGCGGCATGCGGTGGCGCTGCTCGGCGTGAACAAACTGCGAAACACCGTGCTGGGTATGTCGATCACCCGAATGTGGGCGAGGGTGAAAACTCCGGGCGGCTGGTCAACGAAGGATTTCAACATGCACTCGGTCGCCGTGGCCGTGCTGAGCGACCTGCTGGCGCAGCGAACCGGTGTCTGCTACCCCGAAGGAGCCTTCATCGCGGGTCTCCTGCACGACCTCGGCCGCCTGCTGATCGCCATTGCCGCAGCCGACGAGTACAACGAAATCATGGCGCTCTATGCGGCCCACCACCGGACCCTGTGCGATTGCGAGCGGGAAGTGCTGGGGCTCGACCATGCCGAGGTGTCGTCGCTGGCCCTGGCCGCGTGGAACCTGCCAGAACCCATCCAGACTGCCGTGCGCTACCATCACCAGCCGGACGATGACCCCACGCCCTCGGAAACCGGTCGCACGCGGCTCAGCCGAGTGGTCTTCGCGGTCGACAGCTACGTGAACTACCTGGGCAACTGTGTCCAGCCGAAGTCCGCCGAGTTAGACGAGGTTTCGCAGCAACCATTCCTTCAACTCGCCGGCAACGCCGCCGAACTCGTGATGCGGGACTTCGAAGTGGAATACGAGGCCATCCGCAGATTCTTCTGAGGAGCTCGCGCCTCCGCGCCCTTCAAGCTATGGCGGCGTCCACGGGGGACGCTCTTCCAACATAGAATGAAGACAGGTGCGCACTCGATTCCGCTGGCTCGTTATAGCGGCCGCAGGCGCCGCCCTGCTCCTGGCTGCGCCGCCGAAAGGGCCGAAGTCGCCGCTGAGCGTCGTCAACACTGCGATGCAGCAATATGAGGACGGCCCGCGCATGCCCGCCGACCTGGGTTACGGTGCCGGTGAGCTGGCGTTCTTCAGCATGGAGATCGCGGGCTATCAGAAATCCGACAAGGACCACATTCAACTCACCTGGGAGTGGAAGTGCATGGACCCGGCCGGCATCCTGCTGGTAGAGCCCGCCACCGGCAAGGTGGAAACCGATGTCTCTCCCGAGGACAAGGAGTGGCTGCCAAAGGTCCGCCAGAACTTCGAGATCCCCTACTACGCGCCGTCGGGCGCCTACCACCTGCTGATCTCGGTGCACGATGCGCTGAGCGGCGCCGACGCCAGCGCCGACATCCCGTTCCGCGTGCGCGGCCACACTGTCGCGGCCAGCGACACGCTGGTGGTGCGCAATTTCCTCTTCTACCGCTCCGAGGACGACGCGCAGCCGCTTGAAGCCGCTGCGTACCGGCCCGGCGAGAGCGTCTGGGCCCGCTTCGACATCACCGGATACAAACTCGGCGCTGGGAACTCCTTCGACGTGCAATATGGGCTGACCGTAATCCGGCCGGACGGAAAGCCCGGCTTCAGCCAGCCCGAAGCCGCCACGCTGAAAGAGCAGTCCTTCTATCCGCGGCGATACACCCCGGCGGCGCTCAGTCTCACGCTGCCGGCCGACATCGTGAAGGGCGAGCACACCATCGTACTCACCGTTCGGGACAGAATCGGCAACCAGACCGCGGAGTCGCAGCATAAGTTTTCGGTAGAGTAACCGGCCCCGCCTGCCACTACGTTGTCTGCCATGGCCCTTTTCCGCACGCGCAGCGCGGCTCTGTTCGGCATTGAAGCCCACCTGATTGACGTCGAAGTGGACATGTATCCGGCCGGTTCGGCCCGCGACTTCGTCACCGTCGGCATGCCCGACACGGCCGTGCGCGAGAGCCGGGAACGGATCAAGTCCGCTCTGTTGAATTCGGGTTTCGGGTACCCCAACAAATCCGTGACCATCAACCTGGCGCCCGCGAATGTCCGCAAGGAGGGCGCCGGCTTCGATCTGCCTATGGCTCTGGGGATTCTCGGGGCGATGGGCGTGGTGGCCCGGTCGGACCAGCATCTGTTTGCCGGTGAGTTGTCGCTGGACGGCTCCATTCGCCCGGTGCGCGGCGCGTTGTCCATGGCGGTGTGCGCGCGGAGCCAGGGAATCGCCAACCTGCTGGTGCCGGCCGACAATGCCGCGGAAGCCGCGGTGGCCGATGGCGTGCGCGTGTTCGGCTTTCGGCATCTGGCTGAGGTGGTCAGCTTCCTCAACGAGCCGGACCGCTTTCAGCCGACACTTTCTCCCGTGTCGTCACCGGCTCCCCTCGCGCCGTCGCTGCCCGATTTCCGCGATGTGCGCGGCCAGACCACCGCGAAGCGCGCGCTCGAAGTGGCGGCGGCCGGCGCGCACAACGTGCTGATGGTGGGTCCGCCGGGGTCGGGCAAGACCATGCTGGCGCGGCGATTCGCCGGCATCCTTCCGCCGCTCACCTTTCAGGAAGCACTGGAGACCACGCAGGTTCACAGCGTCGCCGGGGCTCTGCCGCGCGGAGTGGGACTGCTCGCGCAACGGCCGTTCCGCGCCCCGCATCACACCGTCTCCGACGCCGGGCTGATTGGTGGCGGCTCGGGCATGCCGCGTCCGGGCGAAGTAAGCCTGGCGCACCACGGCGTGCTGTTCCTCGACGAGCTTCCGGAGTTCGCTCGCAACGTGCTGGAGCAGTTGCGCCAGCCGCTGGAGGAAGGCTCGGTGACCATCGCGCGCAGCAACATGACGTTGTCGTTCCCCTCCCATTTCATGCTGGTGGCGGGGGCGATTATCCAGCGGTATCTCGGGCGGGTGAGCGGGCCGCTGCTGGACCGCATCGACCTGCACATCGAAGTGCCGGCGGTGCCCTACAAGGAGCTGCGCGGCAGCGATCAGGGCGTGCCGTCCGAGCAGATGCGCCAGAGGGTGGCCGCCGCGCGCGATCTGCAACAGCGCCGCGGGTTCTACAACGCGCACATCCCGCACGCGCAGTTGCGCACGCTCTGCGCCCTCGACGATGCCGGTGAGCGCACGCTGGAACTCGCCGTGCGCAAGATGGGTCTCAGCGCCCGCGCGCACGACCGCATCCTCAAAGTGGCGCGCACCATCGCCGATCTGGGGGCCGCCGAGCGGGTCTCCGCGAAGCACCTGGCCGAGGCGGTGCAGTACCGCAGTCTGGATCGGGACTACTGGACGTAGAGCGAAGCGCAGATAACGTGGTGGCGCGCATATTCTCCCGAAGGACCATGTGCACCCGGAGCTCCTTCGCCGGCACCAGACGGATTTCTTCGGCCGACTCGACCTTTTGCAGAAGAGTCACCGCGCCGGATCATACACTCCAGGTTGTGCCCCCACTTGCACCAGGGCGCGGATCACCTTCTTGTTCAGATCGCGCGCCGTTCTCGGCGCAAAGTGAGAAGATCCCCGTGGATCTGTTTGCGGCATATAATCAAGAGCACGACGAATGGAGTCGTCGGATATGGCCGATCCGCGAACGATGGAGTCCTGCATCCCGAGTCCTGGCTCTCGACGGAATCCTCAAGCCGTGCACTCGTGGTCCCTTGGAGCCATCGCCTTGTTTGTTGGCAGCGTGGTTTTCCTCGCACTCGCGAGTTGCACTAGCCCGCCCCCTCCTGCGCGAGCTCCGGTGACGCTCACGCTCCTCGAGCAGAGTCCCGGCGTGGACGAGTCGCTTCTGGAGTCTCGCCGCAGGGAGTTTGAGGACTTCCATCGAGAAACTGGAGTTCTGGTCCAGAGTCTCCCGGCGCCCGAGAGCGTGGATGACCAACTCCTCCTCTGGGAACGGCTCATGGATAGTCACGCCAGCACACCGGATGTCTATTCAATTGATTGCATCTGGCCCGGGATCCTGGCCGAGCATCTGGTTGATCTTGGACCTTTCATGGCTCCACAACTGCACCAGTTCTTGCCCGCTCTGGTGGGCAACTACACGGTGAATCGCGCTGTCGTGGCGGCTCCCTCCAGAACCTCAGCCGGGCTGCTGTTTTACAGGAAAGATCTGCTGAAAAAATACGGTTATCGAGGCCCGCCGGCCACTTGGGACGATTTGGAGCGCATGGCGGCTCGCATTCAAGCCGCGGAGCGTGCGATGGGAAACCGCGATTTCTGGGGCTATGTCTGGCAGGGCGCGGACGGAGAACCCTTAGTCTGCAATGCACTCGAGTGGCAGGCATCCGAAGGAGGAGGACTGATTATTGAAAGTGATGGCTCGGTGAGTGTCAATAACCCACATGTCGTCGCCTCCTGGGAGCGCGCCGCACGCTGGGTCGGAACCATCTCGCCGCCGGCGGTGACCCACTACATGGAGTGGGATGCGACTAATGTGTGGCTGTCGGGCAACGCGGCGTTCATGCGCAACTGGCCCAGTGCCTATCTGAGCAGTTCCCGCGAGGGCTCCGATGTGCGCGGCCGCTTCGATGCCACTCTGCTCCCCGCCGGGCGAGCGGGTCACTGGGGTACCGTTGGTGGGTCGAGCTATGCCGTGTCCCGGTATTCGAGGCATCGGCAGGAGGCGATTGCCCTAGTAGGCTATATGACGCGGCGCGATGTTCAGAGAAACCGCGCCAACCTGAACGACGGCTTCCCCATTTTCCCCGAACTTTACCAGGACCCGGTGGTGCTGGCCGCAAGCCCGTATCTCTGGCCACTCGCCGGGAAGGAGCACTTCGCGGTCAGGCCGGCAGCAGTTTGCGGGAAGGACTACCAGAAGGTCTCGCGAACTTATGCCGAGGCCGTCCACGCGGTCCTCACTCACAGCAAGACAGCTCCCACTGCCGCCCGCGAGTTGGAGCACGATCTCCTCAGAATCAATGGCCGCGGGCTTCGGTGAATCAAGTTGATTTGGTTGGGTTTCTGGTTGAGCAAGAATGAGGACGAACATGTCTGGTGAGGAGCACCTCGAAACGCCGCAACCAGGCGGTTTGATATCACGCTTGATGTTGCAATTTGCCGGTCTCAGGATTGGCACTCGGCTGACGCTGTGCTTTGCCGTCCTGCTCGGTCTCGTAGCGGCGGCGGACCTAACAGGGCTCTGGCAATTCTCCAAGCTCTCCAATGAGGTAGGCATACTCTACCGCGTGGACCAGAAATCAGCCGCCGTCGAAGAAATCCACACCGCCATTGTGGACTTCAGCGACAACTTACGGAGGCTTGCGGAGACTGAAAGCCCCGGTGAGTTCGCCAATGAGGCAGGGCGCCTCTCCTTAACGCTTCAGGAAGAGACTGACACTGCCAAGAAGGCAATCCAGGCACCTGGTGCCGCAACCAGGCAGGATCCTGTTCTCCTTACGATGCTGGCGACCATCCAGAGCACCCTTCCCAGTCAGACCGCTACTCTCGTCGACTTGGCGAAAGCTGGTGACTGGCACGCCGTTCACATGCGTCTGGACACGCAGGAGAACGCGCTTGGCAGACTCACCGCGTCGCTTGCCCGTGTGGTGGAGGCCGAAGTCGGCGAGCAGCGCGAGCGCGTATTGGCCGACACCCTGGGGACACAGCGTCAGGTTTTTCTCATCGTTCCTCTGACTGTATTATTAGCCCTGGTAACTGCCGGATTCCTGAGCGTCGTTGTCACTCGAACCATTACCGTACCGCTTACCAACCTCGACCATGCTGCGCAGGCACTGGCTCAGGGAGATTTCTCGCTTCAGGTACCCATTGCGGGCCGGGACGAACTGGCGCATCTTGGCCGCGTCTTCAATGATTCGTCCCTTCGTCTGCGTAGCTACCATTCGGCCCTCCAGCAAGGTGAGGCGAAGTTCCGTTCTTACATTGAGAACTCCCCGATCGGCATCTTCATCGCCGATCGGGATGGACGCTTCGTGGACTTTAACCAGGCGGTGTCTCACTTGTTGGCTTATGAACCAGGGTTGCTCCGCCAGATCACGCTGCATCAGATTGTCCCTGGAGCACACCAATTGGCACTCCGCGACTTCCTCGCGTTGCCGGACAACAGCCGGGTCGCTGCCGAGTGGGAGTTAAAGGCCAGCGACGGCCGCACGATTCCAGTTACTCTGCTGGGCGTTGGCCTGCAGGGCGGATTGGCCATGGCTTATGTGGTCGACCTCACTGAGCGCAGACAGGCCGAGCACGAGCGCGAACGTCTGCGGGAGGAGTTTCTCCAGGCGCAGAAGATGGAGTCCGTCGGCCGCTTGGCGGGCGGCGTCGCTCACGATTTTAACAACCTGCTGACGGTGATCAATGGCTACAGCCGGCTGCTGCTGGACACGATGGACTCCCGCGATCCGAGCCGTCAGCGCATCGAAGAGATTAACAAGGCTGGGGAACGGGCCGCAGGAGTAACCAAACGACTGTTGGCCTTCAGCCGCAAGCAGATGCTGCAACCGCGCGTGATCGATTGCAATCGCGTTGTACGCGAGGTGCAGCCGATGCTGGCGCTTCTGCTTGGGGAGGACATCGAATTATGCGTCAGGTCCCATGACGGAGCCACGTTGGTTCTTGCGGACCCGCATCAATTGGAGCAGGTGATCTTGAATCTGGCGGTGAACGCCAGAGACGCAATGCCGCACGGGGGCAAACTGCTGATTGAAACGGCCGTTGTGGACGGCGGCGAGAGCGGTGCTCGATCATCTCCCAGGGTACCGTTGGGGCCCTGCGTCATGCTGGCGGTAACCGACAGCGGCATTGGGATGGACGACGAGACGCGCCAGCACGTCTTTGAACCGTTCTTCACCACGAAGCCCGTCGGCCAAGGGACCGGCCTTGGGTTGTCGATGATCCACGGCATCGTCGAGCAGAGCGGCGGTTACATTGAGGTCACCAGCGAGCCCGGGAAGGGGACGATTTTTCGGGTCTATCTGCCCGCAGCTGGGGAATCGGCCAGCGAGTTTAGGGACCTGGGACTACTCCCCGCTTTCGCGATCCGAGGAACAGGGACCGTGTTGGTGGTGGAGGACCAGGCGGAAGTCCGGGGATTTGCGGCAGAGATACTGATGTTGTACGGCTACCGCGTGATCCAAGCGGGGAACGCCTCCGAGGCGCTGGTCCTTTGCGAGCGGGAGGCCATCGACCTGGTCCTGACCGACGTCGTCATGCCGAACCTGAGTGGCAGGGAACTGGCGGATTTGCTGGCGAAGCACTGGCCCGGTATCAAGGTGCTGTTCATGACTGGCTACACCGACGACGCCATCGTGCATCACGGGGTTCTGAAGAAGGGCGTAGAGCTCATTCAAAAGCCGTTCTCCGCGGAGCAGTTGGCAATCAAAGTCCAGAAACTCCTGGCAACGACCGATCAAGTGGCTCGCATTGTGATCGCAGACGACGAAGCAGGCGTACGTAAGTTCCTAAGGATGGTCTTGGAGGGTGACGGTTACCAGGTGACCGAGGCGGCAAACGGCAAGGAGGCACTCAGAGAAGTGCGAGCTGGACAGGTGGACCTGTTGATCACGGATCTGGTGATGCCCGAACAAGAGGGGATCGAGACCATCATTGCTCTACGCAAAGAGGCACCCGGGATTGAGATCATCGCGATTTCAGGTGCATTCGGAGGAAGTTACTTGAGCGTTGCCCGCCAACTTGGAGTGCAGGCGGTGTTGACCAAGCCAGTGGACCCCGATCTGCTGCTGGGCACTGTCGGGGAGTTGCTGAAGTCGCGGAGGCGAATTGTGTGATCAACCCCCGGCGACCTCGAAGGGGGGCGTGCCCTGCAGAATTACGGACGTCAGCAGAAGTCAGAAGCACGCTCTGCACGAATGCTCGACATTACGTAGCACCGGGTTGGCAGCCAGGCCTTCTGCATATCGCCGGATCGACCAGATCCGCGATTCGGCTGGACCTGAGCTCCTTTGACAGCAAGCTCGGTGTCGTCGCGGCTTGTAGTCTGCGGAGCGGGATCACGCCGCCCACCGCGGGGGCGATTATCCAGCGGTATCTCGGGCGGGTGAGCGGGCCGCTGCTGGACCGCATCGACCTGCACATCGAAGTGCCGGCGGTGCCCTACAAGGAGCTGCGCGGCAGCGATCAGGGCGTGACGTCCGAGCAAATGCGCCAGAGGGTGGCCGCCGCGCGATCTGCAACAGCGCCGCGGGTTCTACAACGCGCACATCCCGCACGCGCAGTTGCGCACGCTCTGCGCCCTCGACGATGCCGGTGAGCGCACGCTGGAGCTCGCCGTGCGCAAGATGGGTCTCAGCGCCCGCGCGCACGACCACATTCTGAAGGTGGCGCGCACCATCGCCGATCTGGGGGCCGCCGAGCGGGTTTCGGCGAAGCACCTGGCCGAGGCCGTGCAGTACCGCAGCCTGGATCGGGACTACCGGACGTAGACGGGAGAACGGCGGTGTGGACTGTTGGCCTCGCCGGTAACACGCCCCATCAGTTTCGAAGGGTTCAGCCATCGGAATGCACGTTGGCCTTCTCCGGATCGTTGAGACCTCGCGGCCCTCCGATGGCGATCCCCAATTGCTCAAGCTGGCAATCCAGGCCTCAGGCCTCGGAATCGTCTATGAATTCGATTCGCTTCCGCCTGTCAATATCCCGTGTTGCCCCCCGCAGGGTCAGCGATTATAGCGCGCACCGCCGGTTACCCGCTCTACCGATTCGGCCAGATCCTTAAACGTGAAGGGCTTGCCGAGGATGCTGCGGATCGCGGTCCCGCTCACCGTTACGCCGTCGGTGCCCAGCGAGATGGCGCCCGTGTTCGTGAATACGTCACCACAGTAATCAGCGGGCAACGAAGGGGCCCGAAACCAGCGTGGCGGTAGTGGATCCCTGGGCAACCGAAAACGGATAACCACACAGCAGGACTACGACTCCCGGCCAGATGTGCCGATATGACTGCTGAGGATGGTTCCTGGAGTCCATATGAAACAACGCACCTGTCCTGAAACTACAGTGATTGAGCAATTCGTGGCCCACCCGGAGCGTTTCGACCACAGCGAGGTCGAAGCGCATGTCGTGTCTTGCCGGCTATGTCTGCATCGGATCGAGATTCGTAGAAGTGGGCCGCGGGTCCTGTCGGCAGACATGGGGGCATTGAAACTCAGGTTCCGCGATGTTCGGCTCCGCGGCTCGTGCGTCGAAATTGAGCGCGCGATTCGTATGACTCCGCAGATGGCGACTGATCTTGCCCTCCATCGTACGAGCCTCAGCGGGTTGATCCTGCGGCATCTCAAGAGCAAGTCTGACGGCCAGAACGGGTCGGCGAGAGAAAGCCCCCGTTTTCGGGAAGATCTGATCCAGGATTGGGCTACGTGGCGCATTATCACGCGACCAATGACCGCGGGTTCCTGGATTGACATGACCCGCCCTATCGGGATCTCGCCGGACATTACACCCGTTTGAAGCGGCTTTTGGCTGGTTCCCCAGGCCCCAGCTCCGTCGCTCGACCCCGGGCATCCGCGCCGGCGCGACCCCTGCGCGGGAAATCGCGATGGGCGTAATTGTCGTTGCGGGCGCAGGCCCGGACCCAACCCTGGTAATCGTTGGTGCGCTGGCTGAGAACTCCCCTGCTCACCACCGGAATGCCGAGGACCTCACGCACAAAGTGAGCCGCCTGCTCCGGGCGGGAGAACCCGGCAGGTAGCCGTTGATGACAGTGCGCTCAAAGCAGTGATATACAAAAACGAGAAGTGGGACGGAAAACGATCAAACGGAGTACCCGGCAAGAGAGTGGTGGCGAACAAGGATTTTCGGCTCGCCGACGAGATTTACTACACCCAACGCCGCGCCGCCGAACACGACGGACGCCTAGTCACCATCGGCCGTTGACCCTGTTCTCAACTGATACCGGTGATGCCTGGCTGCTGGAAGGGCAACTACAGCATCGAAGGCGGCGCGTTCATCTACATCGACAAGGATTCTGCCCGAATCGTCACCATCCTCGGCTACCCAACCCGGCGCCTTGCTGGATTGGACTGATCTGGAAATTTTGAAACCCGTTTAGCTGGTTATAGTCAGCTACCCGTTGCTCAGCTTCAGGCAGAACACGCCCACCAGAATGAGGCCGATCCCGAGGAACTTGAATCTGGTGAGTGGTTCGTCGAAGAAGAGCCGCGCCCACAGCAGCGTCCAGAGATAACCGAGGGATACCAGCGGATAGAGGATGGTCAGCTCGCCCTTCGTGTTGGCGAGCACGAAGAAGACGGACGACAGACCGTAGGCGAATACGCCGACGCCGAGTTGCCAGTTGGTGATCACCGATTGGATGCTTCGCGACAGCCGGCCCGCGCCTGCTTTCAGCAGCACCGCGCCGAAGGAGCCGATGAAAGAGCCCGTCACCACCAGCGCCATGGAGGAAACAGGCGTGGTCACTTGTTCGCCTTCCGGCCCAGCACCGCAACTCCGGTGACGATCAGGCCAATGCCGGCCATTTTCCATCCGCCAAGCGACTCATGGAAAATCACGAACGAGAGCAGCGCCACCCAGACGTAGGTAAGCGCGATCACCGGGTAGAGCAGCGACAATTCGCCGTCGCGCAGGGCCAGCACCATCAGCACCGCGCTGACGCCGTACAAGGCGTACCCGGAGAACAACCAGGGATTCGTAAACATCCCGGCGGCCGCGGCGATCAGCCCGGGATGCGCCACCTGATGGGCCAGAACGGTGGCGCCGGTCTTGATCAGGATCTGGGAGACGGCGCCGATCAACGTGCAGAAGAACACGAGAACGAGCGCTCTGCGGCGGTGCGCATCCGATTCTTCGGTTACGTCGCCGGGAAGTGTCGCGGTGCTCAACAAGACTCCATCATGGCCATGATATCAGCGGGGCGCGGGTTCTCGTAAACTGGAGGCTTATTCATGTCTCTCTCGAGGTTGAAGACACTTGCCAGGATCGTCGAATCCGGTCTGGTGGCCGTGGTTCGCGCCGGCAGCCCGGACGAAGCCGCGCGCATCGCCGAAGCCTGCGCGCTGGGCGGCGTCGGCGCCATCGAGATTACGCTCACCGTCCCCGGCGCTCTGCGCGTGATTGAGGATCTGGCGGCACGGCATGGCGCCGGGCGGATTCTGGTGGGCGCCGGCACGGTGCTGGACGCGCAGACGGCGCGCATGGCCATCCTGGCGGGGGCACATTTCATCGTTGGACCGTCGATAGATTCGGCCACCGGACTGCTGTGCAACCGCTACGGGATCCCCTGGATGCCCGGCGCGCAGACCGTGCGCGAGGTCATCGAGGCCATGGAGCAGGGGGCCGACATCGTGAAAGTGTTCCCCGGTGAAGTGCTGGGACCCGGCTTCATCCGCGCGGTGAAGGGGCCGCTGCCCCAGGCGTCGCTGATGCCCACCGGTGGCGTAACGCTGGAGAATGCCCGGGAGTGGATTCGGGCTGGAGCGGCCGCCCTGGGCGTGGGCGGCAGCCTTACCAAAGGCGCAAAGACCGGGGATTTTCAATCCATTACCGAGCTGGCGCACGAATTCAGGGAACGGATCAAAGAGGCCCGTGGCGAGTAACAAGAAGACCGTCACTTTCGGCGAGATCATGCTGCGCCTCGCGCCGCCCGGATGCGAGCGTTTCCTGCAGAGCCCGCGGTTGGAGGCCACCTTCGGCGGCGGCGAAGCCAACGTTGCCGTGGCTCTCGCGGTGTGGGGGCTTCCCGCGGTTTTTGTCACGGTGCTGCCGGAGAAGAATCCCATCGCGGACGCGGCATTGGGCGAGATGCGCCGCTTCGGCGTGGATACTTCGGAAATCGTGCGCGGCAAGGGGCGGCTGGGCATCTACTTCCTCGAGACCGGCGCGAACCAGCGCCCCGCGAAGGTGGTCTATGATCGTACCGGGAGCGCGATCGCGCTGGCGCGGCCGGGCGACATCGATTGGGACCGCGTTCTGGACGGCGCCGGCTGGTTTCACGTCACCGGCATCACGCCGGCCATCAGCGCTTCTGCCGCCGAGCTCGCTCTCGAGGCGGTCCAAAAGTGCAGGGCCGCGGGCATCACGGTTTCCTGCGATCTGAACTTCCGGAAGAATCTCTGGCAATGGGGCAGGCCGGCGCCCGAGGTGATGCGTCCGCTGGCCGCGCTGGTGGATATCGCCATCGGCAACGAAGAGGACGTGCAGCAGGCGCTGGGCTTCCAGTCGGCTGCGGACGTGCACTCCGGGAAGCTGGAGGTGGAGCAGTACGAGGAGCTGACCGGCAGAGTTCTGGCCGAATACCCCAACCTGAGCGCGGTTGCGATTACGCTGCGGGTGTCGAGGAGCGCATCACACAACGGGTGGTCGGCGTGCCTGCGGGATCGCACCGATTTCCTGGTAAGCCGCGCTTACGAGATCACGCACATTGTGGACCGCGTGGGCAGCGGCGACAGCTTCGCCGCAGGCCTCATCTACGGTTTCCAAACCCTCGCCACGCGCCGCGCCGCCCTGGAATTTGCCGTGGCGGCGAGTTGCCTCAAGCATTCCATCCCCGGCGACTTTCATCGCGCGACCGTGGAGGAAGTGAACGCATTGCTGAAGGACGGGGGATCGGGGCGAGTGCAGCGATAACCGCTCCACCGGGGGGCCGGGTTGGCGCCCCGCACCAGGGCATCGGCGCCTGCCCCACGACGGGGCCCGGGATGACGCTACTTCTTGAAGAGGTTATCGAAGGCCGCGCGGGCGTCCTGCGGCGAGCGTGGAGCGGGCGTCGAATTGCGGGTGATGGCCGGAGGAGTCTGCGCTCCGATGGACGCAGCGTCGCGCGCCACCGTGACGCGCGGACGGAACAGTTCGCACTCGTTGGCCTGGTCCTTCACGGCGATGCGTACTAGTACGGGTTTCAGACACTGAAACCGGGTGGAGGTGTCGAAGTGGCTGCACTGCTTGCAGCAATGCAGGGGCGCATTACACTTCGGGCAGTTCCCCTTAAAATCGACGTCGGCCGGAAGCATGGTGGAACAACTAAAACAACGGGATGCCGCTACCGTCTGCAGCAGGCGCGGAAGGCGCGGACCGGTGACGTCAATCGATGGTTTCGGTCCGGCAGGCCGAGGCTTTTCATCCCGGCTGTGGCCGTTTGCGGGGCGCTCGCTGTCCATGTAGCCCCGCTGTCTGTACTTGCGTTCTCCGCCGTCCATTTGTAATGTACTCCAGGCGCTGGCAGTCTCTTCCACGTGGGGGATTGCCGCGCGTCGTTCTACGCGGAATGTAACCGGACTCCACTCCGGGCAGGCCGCGATTCGAGGGCTTACGTAACGTAACTGCCGTGTAATGAACCTCAGCGTCCATTGGCCGAAGTTCGGCGCTCACAATGCAGGATGAGTACGAAGGATGGGATCTCGCGTCCTGGTCTCGATTCGCCCCGGACGACCCGCGTGCCCAAACTCCTATGTACCACGGAATGGGTTCGGATTCCACTGAAATCTTTCGAGAGGTGCACTTGCCATACCCGGCTCCCAAAACCCTGGGGCCTGCATCGTGTCAGAGTACACGCTCCGCATCCCGGGGGCGGATACCATGCCGGCAGCGGAGTCTCATGACGATGGCCAGCGTTCCTGAACGGAGCACCCGGCCCTGGCCTGGCCTAGTCTCGCTATGCAGCATCCGGACCTGTGCCGGAGGTGAAACCGCGAAGTTGATTATTCCAGGGAATGGCGGAGAGGGGGGGATTCGAACCGCAGCCTGACTCCGAGAGTCTGTAAGTTGCAGACTTTGCATTGCCGAGAATGCCATAGTTGCCTGCGCTGCCAAGGCGCATTGCCCGGTATTGCCCGGCGGCTGCATAAGCCCATAGAGACGGAGGAGCACGGCAAAGCGGGCCCCCGATCCTCGCTCAAGTCCACGCCCTCAACCCGGCATCAGACTCGGTCAAGAAGGAGGCACTGCTGCCGAGCCACTTTGAGCTCCCAGCATCAGAGCCTTTCCCTCTCTTTCACCATCCCAGAACGATCCTCGCCGTCAAGGGTTCACTTAGCTTAGGCCTTGGCCGCGCCCAACACCGCGCGCGCCTGACGGACTCCAAGCCGTTCTCAACGAGCCCTCCCACCATGAGGGGAAGGCTCCGTTCGGAAGCTTGGCCCCCAACCACCGCCATCGCCGTCACATTGGCCCTTTTTCGCTGCCACCGACAAATCGGCGGAACGAGACGGTCAGAGGATGGTTTGGGCAGGTTTCGGCTCCTCGAAGTTCGCGTGTGGTTCGCGCGCCTCGTCTGTATGGTCAAAACCCCGGGTTACGGTCGCCGCGTGACGTATTCCGTCGTGTTACACCAGAGGTCCGTTCTTTGGAGGCAAGGTGGCTCGGTAGTTGGTCAGCTCAGACTAACCAATTGCGGGGTGCTCCGCCGGGGCCTGAAGACGTTGGATTCATGATGCTGATTGCGACCAGCATGAGTCGCGTTTGATCTGCCGGTCGAGCCTACAGCCTTCCCAGCACGTGGGGTATATCTCGCCCGGGCTGGCCGCCGCCGACACTGATGTTCACTGTGGATATTGGCAGGTCTTCCCTACCCAGCGCGAACCTCAACTGATCGCTTTCGCCCGCACGCAAGTGAATCCGCTGAAAACCACGCAGACTTCGTATTGGCGCATCGTCTCCTGCGCCGCCTCCAATGTATAGCTCAACCACTTCATCGCCTTCGCGGGAAGAAGTGTTCTTCACAGTCGCGCTGATCTCGGCGCCCTTCGATGTCCTCTTCGCGCGCAGATCGGAGTACGCAAAGCTCGAGTAGCTCAGCCCGAATCCGAACGGGTAAAGGGGATCACCCTTGAAATAGCGATAAGTGCGGCCCTTCATGGCGTAGTCCGTAAACTGCGGCAGTTGATCCACACTCTTGTAAAACGTCACGGGGAGGCGGCCAGCAGGATTGTTGACCCCGGCCAGAGTCTCCGCGATGGCGTCACCCGCTTCCTCTCCACCGTACCATGCCGCCAGCACTCCGTTGGCGCGTTGCGCCGCGAAATTCAAAGCGACAGCGCTGCCGCTGGTCAGCACGACAACCACCGGTTTGCCCGTTGCGATCATGCCTTCCACCAGCTTTTCCTGCGGCTCCGGCAGATCCAGACTGGTGCGATCGCCGCCAAGAAAACCGGGCATGTTCACACCGCGCATCTCCTCTCCTTCCAATTCGGAACTCAGCCCGACGAAGACAATTGCGACATCGGAGTCCTTGACAAGGGTCTCGGCCTCGGCGAGCAGCGCGTCCGCGGGTGGAATCCAGGCAAACTGGAGTGAACCGCCAGAACCCGATTGCCGGTATTCAATACGCAAGATATACTTGCGTCCGCCCTCCAATTGCACACGGGCGCGCACGTTCCGCCGGGGGCCGGACGCAGCTTGCGAAGAGGTCATCTGCGTCGAAGGACCCGTACCGAAGGTGAGTTCCCTGTCATCGAGGAACAGTCGGGCCCTACCGGTGAAGTTCCACATGCCGGTCTTGACAGTGAGATCGTACTCGCCCGTGGCCGGTGGCGTCAGCGTGCTCGTCCAACGCACCGAGTACTTGCTTTCTCCGACCGCAGCCACTACGGCGGGGTCTTCCATTCCCGTGTCGAAGTACGCGCGTGGCTCAACCCGCCGGAGCTTCGACTTTCCCTGCAGATCGGGATTGTCGAAGTACTCGGCCTGCAACCCCTGCCCCTCGTCTTCCGCCGGCTTCAGAAACGTCGAAGGCACCAGAGCGAAGGTACTGGCCGTGTAGGTCGCGCCGAGAGCATACCGCACCTGCGCGACTGGGAACTGCCGCTCGATTCCCTCCAGCGGCGTCATCTGCTTTGACGAGATGCCGTGATAATTCCCCAGCACATCAACGGGGTCGTCCCCGGACGGGCCGATGACGGCGATTCTGTGAACCGACTGGCTCAGGGGCAGTATCCCTCCTTCGTTCTTCAGCAGCACAATCGCCTCCCGTTCCGCCTCCCGCGCTACTTGCCGGTGTGCGGCCGAATCGTTTTCGGAGATCGGAATCTTCGAATAGGGGACGCGTTCCGGAGGATCGAACATGCCCAGTCGAAATCGCGCCACAAATAGCCGCTCGACCGATCGGTCGATCTCGGCCTCGGTAATGTGGCCGGCCTTCACCTCGTCTATCAGGGTCCTGTATTCGGTGCCGCAGGTGAGGTCCGTTCCGGCCTTGACCGCCGCCACGGCCGCGCCCCCCAGCGTGGACGTGTATTTGTGACTGTGGTAGATGTCGCCCACCGCGCCGCAGTCGCTCACGACGTAGCCCTGGAATCCCCACTGTTCCCGCAGCCGTTTTTGCAACAGATCCGTGCTGGCACAGCCGGGGACTCCGTCAACGGAATTGTAGACGCACATGATTGAATCGGCCTTGCCTTCGGCGACGGCGGCGCGGAACGCCGCGAGATACGTGTTCACCAGGTCGGTCTCGCTGATTCTGGCGTCCAAGCCATGCCGTTGCGGCTCCGGCCCGCTGTGCACCGCGTAGTGCTTCGGCGTGGAGACGACTTTCAAATAGTGAGGATCGTTCCCCTGCATTCCGGTGACGAACGCAACAGCCATCCGGCCCGTTAGATAAGGATCTTCTCCGTAGGTTTCCTGCCCGCGTCCCCAGCGTGGATCTCGAAAGATGTTGATGTTTGGCGACCAGTAGGTCAGCCCGGCCGTGCGTCCGGGAAGGATTGCCGTCGTCGTCTCGCCGGGATGAATCAGGGCGTCGTTGTACTTGGCCCGCGCTTCTGTCGAGATGATGTCGGCAACCCGATTCAGCAAGCGGGGGTCCCACGTGGCGGCCAGTCCGATGGCTTGAGGAAACACGGTGGCCCGACCTGTCGCGACGCCGTGCAACGCCTCGTTCCACCAGTTGTACGCGGGCACACGGAGGCGCGGAATCGCGGGAGCGGTGCTCTGCATTTGGAGCACCTTCTCCTCCAGCGTCATGCGGGACACGAGATCCGTGGCGCGCTGTTCGGGCGGCAGATCCGGATTCAGGTACGGTGCCTTGCTCGTCTGTTGTCCGAGTAAGGCGGAGCCGAGCAGGCATGGTACCGCCACTGCAAATCGATTGAGCTTCAACCTGGAACCTCCCGTGTGTCAGAGCAGTCTTACGTGGATCTCTTTGCCCGAATACGCCACGGCGCGCGCCTCGGCCGATTCGTTCACGCCGCCTCCGTGACGCTGGTCCACAAGCACAATGCGCAATATGCGCTTCTTCAACATACCTTCATAGGCGCCGTTGCGCTTGCCGATTATCAGCGTTCGCGAAGCGTCGTTCCAGTGGAATGGAATCGTCGTGTAGCCGCCGTGCTCGTAGTCGTACGAATCGCCAGCATCCTCATACAGGACGAAGAAGCCGTCCGCGCCAGGATACACGCGGACTTCCAGCGGATCGGCCGGTTTCTGGTCCACGTATTCGGTTTCAGGACCGAGCGGCAGGATCGAGCCTGCCGGCACAAACAGCGGCATGCTTTCAATCTGCGCAGCGGCATCGACACGGCTGCCGGCCTCCTCGCGATTACCTGTCCAGAAGTCATACCAGACGGCTTTGCCCGGCAGATACACACCGCGCGAGGTGGCTCCCGGCTCGGTCACTGGGTTCACCATCAACGCGGGGCCAAATAGATACTGATCGGCAATCGTGAGCGCGTTGCGGTCGCTGGCAAAGTCCATTACCAGCGGGCGCAGCATCGAGCTGCCCTGGTCGGTCACCTGCCAGGAGACCGAGTAAATGTACGGCATAAGGCGATAGCGCAGCCGCTCGAACTTATCGAGGATCTTCTGCGTGGGCTGGTCGAATTGCCAGAACTCTTTGCCCGCGCCAGTGCCGTGAACACGGAACATGGGCGTGAATGCGCCGAACTGGAACCAGCGCACGAACAGCTCCTGATACCTGGGGTCTTTCGGATCGCCTCCGAAGAAACCTCCAATGTCGGTGTTCCAATAAGGAACCCCGCTGATCGAGAAATTAAGGCCCGCCGGAATCTGCTTACGGAACACCTCCCATGTGCCCTTGATGTCGCCGGACCACGAGATGGCCGAATTCCGCTGCTGGCCGGCATACGCGGAACGGGTCAGGATGACAACCCGCTTCCTGTCCGTTCCGGCGCGCTGGCCTTGGTAGATCCCGGCTGTGGTCATCAGCGGATAGGCGTTGAACACTGTCGCGCCAGGACCCGCAGCCGTGGGAATGGAGCGATACTCACCCCATTTTCCGCCGATCTCGGGCTCGGTGGCGTCCAACCACCAGCCGTCGATCCCGAGGACCCCGAGGTGTTCCTGGATCTGCTTCCAGTAAATGCGGCGCCCCTCAGGATTAAGAGCGTCGTACCACTTGCCTTCGCCTTTCGGGTAAACGTTCGGAACGACAGGCGGGTAGAGTGCACCCGCGGTCTCGAGCTCCTTTTCATTGGCGATGTCGAGGTCGAAGCGTGCCCATACGGAGATCAGGATGTGCGCGTTCATCTTGTGGATTGAATCGACCATCCCCTTCGGATCCGGGTATCGCTCGGGATCGAACTCGTGCGAGCCCCAGCCGCCCGGCTTCCAGTACTGCCAATCCTGAACAATGCCGTCCAGTGGCTTGTGGTTCTCGCGGTACCGCGAGACGATTCCCAGCATCTCGGCCTGCGTGGCGTAGCGCTCCTTGCATTGCCAGAAACCCCAGAGCCACTTTGGCATCAGCGGAGCCGGGCCGGTCAGTGTCCGGTACGCGGCGATCACATCATCCGCTTTGGGGCCGTAAATGAAGTAGTAGTCGATTGCCTTGCCGGTTTCCGAGGCCCAGCGCAGGGCGTTCTCTTTGCCCTTGATCCCGACTTCGACATCCGTTATCGCCGAATTGTCCCACAGCAGGCCATAGCCACGGCTGGAGACAAGCACCGGAATGCCGATCTCCATGTTCTTTTGTTGCAGGTGCACCGAGGTGCCGCGATAGCTCATGTACCCGTTCTGGTGCTGTCCGAGGCCGTAGATCTGTTCATCGGGCTCGATCGCGAAGCTGTTGCCGGCAGTGGATTCGCGCGAGCCCTTCTCATCGAGAATTACTTTGCCTCCGGGATCACGAAACGAAACGAGGCCCGTGCTCTTGTCAACGCGCGCCCGCAGCGCTCTCGTCATCAGAACGACCGCCGCGGGCGTTTCCTTGACTTCGAAACGCACGCCGGCCGGAGTGGAGATCACGCTCAGACTGTGAATCGGCGGAATCTCGCTACCGGGTGCGTCAGTTACCCGCACAACGCGGTCCGACCAGACCTCCAGCCGCAGCGTTTCGTTATCGAAGCGCACGAGTACACCGTGGGCCTGCTTGTCCACGATGGGCGCCGCCGCCTGCGCGGGCCAACTGCCAAGCGCAACCGCGCCAAGAGCGAGAACCAGTCGTTGTATAGGCATCGCCGTACTTCCGTTCTCGTCACTTCACCTTACTGACGATCCCGGCAAAGCCGCCGCCGGGGCTGAGCGAGACTCGCAGCACGGATTCCGCGTCCATGTCGCGCGTGGATTCCACCACAGCTTCGTTGTCAGACGAATCCGCTTTGTCGGCAAAACTGCGCAATGTCCATTTCCCCTTTCCGAGGAACTTCAACGGCACCTGCAATTGTGCGCTGTCTTCGCCGTTCATCGCCGCAAGGTACCAGTGCTCACCCGAACGGCGGGCGACGACGATAGACCGAGCGACTTCGCCCGAAAGCACCACGCTTTCATCCCACACTGTCGGAATCCCGCGAAGAAACTCGATTCCGGCCTGTCCGCGATAGTTCTTCGGACTGTCGCACATCACCGTCAGCGGGCTCGGATAAATCACCGTCATCGCAAGCTGGCGGGCCCGCGTGCCCATGACTTCGGCCGGCACAGCTATCTTGAAATCCTTTGGAGGGCGATTCAGGAATCCGCCCGGCGTGAAGTCCATGGGGCCGAGCAGGGCACGGGTGAAGGGCAGCGTGATAGTGTGCAGCAGCGTGCACTGATTGCCCGGCAGCTTGTTGTATTCGTTGCCGAGCACGCCTTCCTGGGTGATGAAGTTGGGGTAAGTGCGCGCCATTCCGGTGGGCTTGTAGGTGCCGTGGAAATCGATCATCAGATGATATTTCGCCGCCATCGCGAGGACTTTTTCGCACCATTGGACCGCTTCCTGCGACTGGCTGTTGATGAAGTCGATCTTCACGCCAGCGAAGCCCTGCCCGGCGAAATATGCGAGAGCCTTTTCGACGCCGAACGTTTCAACGTCGAGCGAGTGCGCCCAGATAAACAAGCGGACGTTTTTCGAGTTGGCGTATTGAACCAGCTCGCGGATATCGATCGACGGATCGGACTGTGTGAAATCGGCCAGCTCCGGGTTGGGCGTGGACTGGAGTGATTTGGTGTAGAACGTCATGTTCCTGTACCAGAACCAGTCCATTAATTGATAAGGCCACCCCATTTCGGAGGCGAGATCGATGTATTCCTTGTCCGCCGCCGTCGTGCCCCGGGCGAGCACGGCGGTGTGGCTGGGGTCAGGATCGTGCGGGTTCGTTCCCGTCCACCACGGATCCCAGGCACAGGCGCCCGCTTTGACCCACGAAGTATCCTGCAAACGGCTGGGCGTCGCGAGCGTGGCAATCAGGTCGGAGCCGGCAAGAGCTGCCGCGGTGCGTCCATACATCAGCACGCGCCATGGACTGACACGGGGCGTCGATGACACCACCAGCCCTTGCCCGTCCGCGCGCGGATCGAGGGTCACCTTAACCGCGGTTGTGCCGGTGCCGGTGACGGACATACCCGCCCAGTCGAGCAAATCGGATTCGGAGACGGCAAGATAGCCTGCCGGGGTTCCCACGAGCAACGGGAGTACGCTTCTGAAGGGCTGTTCGGGCTTTCCGGCGGGGATGGCGCTTATTCGCGATTCCCCATAACGTGCTTCCGTTGCCGGGGATTCTCCGCCGGCCCAGCAGCGATAGTCGTCCGCGAAGCGGAACTCTGTAAGCTCTTTTGTCAGGACGAAACGTCCGAGTCCCGTGTTTTCGGGGAGCTCATAACGAAACGCTACCCCGTCGTCGTATGCTCGAACGATCAAACCGAACGTGCGGCGCGGTGCGCCGGGCTCTTCCAGCGTGAGATGCATTTCCCGCCAGCGATCGCGGACCAGCCTGTTGCTGCCAAACCGGTTCTCCCATTGACCATCGTGCCCGGTTCTCACTGTCTTGTTGATCGCCGCCGCAGGTCCCAGCTTTACACCGCCCTCGAACTCCAGACCCAGTGGCGAATTTGTCAGCACGCTCTTTCCCTGGGCTTCGACGCGGAAGGCCAGTTCGTGATCGTCATCGACGACAATGGCCAGCCCACCGCCCGGTGAAACAAGTTTCTGTTCAGATGCCTGCGCCGCGATGGTTGTCAGCACCAGCCCCAACGCCGACCAGACAGAGGCATTCCATATTCCGGTTAGCATGGGATCAATTACTCCTCTTGCACCTGATGGCGTCCGGCGCCACCAGACGGAACGTCGTACGATGGTCCGCATAAACGCACGGATACTTCGGTCCCGGAACATTCAGTGTTGACGGCTTGCATTCGTCTAGGGGAAAAATCGGGGGCGCCACTGGCTCGTGACTGGAAAGCGATAACTGAGGCGGTTACTGGGAGCGACATAAGAGACGTAAGAAAGGTCCGGCGGGAACTCATATGAGTGCAGCCTATCACAGGTCTGGATGGCCGTGTCCAGCGTGTAACTCACCAAGCGCCGCGAGGGCGGATGTCTCCGGACCTGATGATCGGTCTACCAGAAATACGTTGCAACGATAGTCGGGCGCCCGGGGGTTTCGCCGACGATCTTCGCGTGCAACAGCACTTGCAGGTTCTTCTTCGGCCAGTCGACTGGCGCGTTCACGGCTAGAGCGGCCAACAGGTTTGGAGATGTGAGAAACTCCCCGGCTGCGCGGCTGCCATACTGGGTGATTCCGGCCGCCACGATCAGAAGCTCGCCAGTGTTGGAGTCGAAGACGCGTGAAACGATCGCGTAATCCTCAGGTGTTCGTCCGTCGGGCGTCATGTTCGGCAGTGTGTACAACCGGTTATCCGACCGGTCGCGAATCGTCGGGTGCTTGTCGAAGACGAAGCGCAAGTCGTTCGTCGTCTGTAGCGTCCAGGCGTTGCCGAAGGCGCCGATCAAAATCGAGGGCTGATATCTCAGGTCGCCGAAGGTGAGATCGGCGCCATAGCGCATCTGGTAGAGCTTTCCCCTTCGAGCAAAAAGTGAAGTGAGCACGACGCTGGCGTACGCGTCGCCGATCGTCATGTACTGGTTGAGAACGGGTATGAGGTTGTGCGCGGAACTGGTCAGGTCGGGAGACCGAAAAATCGGCGTGGTGGCGTTGTAGACAAGGATCGGCTTCGGGTTGTTCAATGCTGGCGCCCAGAACTCGTCCATGGCCGAAGGCGACGGGGAGGGAGTGGAGCGGAGACGCCGTGTCACCACAGCGCTGACGGAAATGGCGGCAATGATCAGGACCGCGACAAGCACCCACCACCACCGGAACTTCCACCCACCTTGTTCGGGCGATACCGGCACGATGGCCTGGTCGGCCTTCCATTGGAAGACCGCCTTGTAGGAGCCCGGCGGGATGTCGATCCGGACGGTGCTGTCGGTGCGGCTTTGATAGTACTGCGCCAACCGCTTCCGCACGTCGGCCGCCCGCACCCGAACCACGGGGTCCTCGCTGGGCTCGAAATCAGGGCCGCGGCCGAATACCGCTGTACCAATGGCCCGTTCGCGGAGCTGATCGTTTCTTCCGGCGAGAGTATGTTCAACCATATAAGTCAAAAGGCTCTGGCACTGCCGCGTGGTCCGGAAGGGCGCACTCTCCAGGACCTCGCGGAGAGTTTCCCGGATCAAGGCAAAGTCGGCCTCCGATGCGACTCCCGAAAGCGCGTCCGGTCCTGTTACAAAACGTTCCACCGCTCCTCCCCAGGTACTTTACTCCCTGTATGTAACCTTCGCAAGCTGCTGGACCCGTGTCATTGAGCGAGCAGGCCACGGTAAAGCACCTTGCTTTAGTCTACCGTAAACGATTACTTTATCAATGACGGGAGGCGACCCGCACTTCCAGCCTCATTGCCGTCTCGAAAGAAAAGGGGTAAGTCTCATGTTGCCAAAGCATACGCCACGAGGCGGCTTGGCCGTTGCTGTCGGCCTGGTAGCCGCTCTCGTGATTCTGAATCCATCCGCCCACGCCCAGACACAAGCGTTCAGCGCGTCTCTGGGTGGAGTTGTCCACGATAGTTCGGAAGCGGCGGTGCCCGGGGCCAAAGTCACTCTGGCCAGTTCGGAAAAGGGCATCGCCCGAACCTATACAACCGATCCGGAGGGGCGATACTCCTTCGCTCTGCTGCCGCCGGCAACCTACACGCTGACCGTCGAAGTCAGCGGGTTTTCCTCCTACAAGCAGACAGGGATTGCCCTCGAGGCGGGTCAATCTGCGAATCAGGACGTCACCATGCAAGTGGGAGCGCTACAGAGCGAGGTGACGGTCACTGCTCAGGGGGCCATCCTTGCCTCCGACAACGCTAATGTCTCCTCGGACCTGAACCAGCAGCAGATCGATCAGCTTCCGGTCGATTTCCGCAGCGCTTTTGGTCTGGTGTCGACGAACTCCTCGGTGAACAACTCTTATCAGTTTCAGGTAGTCAATGGAGGAGGACAATCCGGCACCGCCGATCAGGATATCTCCTTCCTCAACTTCGGGGGCGGCTACTTTGGGACCAGCGCATACCTGCTCGACGGCCACTGGGACACCGCTGCCGATTGGGGTGGGGTCATCTATGTGCCTTCCATGGAAGCGGTTCAGGAAGCGAGGATCCAGACCAACAGCTTCACTGCGGAATACGGCTGGAGTACCGGCAACGTGTACAACGTAATCACCAAGTCCGGCTCCAGCAGCCTTCACGGGGACGCGTTCGAGTTCCTTCGCAACTCCGACCTCGACGCCAACTTCTTCTTCAATAACGCCCACGGCGTCCCCCGGACAGCATTCAAGCGCAACCAGTTTGGTATTGCCGGCGGCGGGCCGGTGTACATCCCCGGCATCTACAAGCAGCGCAACAAGACCTTCTTCTTCGCGTATTACGAAGGACTGCGCCAGGGCACTCCGGGTCCCGTTACCCTTACCATGCCGACCGCGGCCGAGAAGGGCGGAGATTTCTCCGGCATCTCCCAGGTGATATACAACCCGTTCAGCACGGTGGCGACCTCCAGCGGATTCTCCCGTACGCCGTTCCCGGGAAATATTATCCCGCCAAACCTGATCAGCTCGGTGGCGGCCAAGCTAATCGCCTTCTATCCCACGCCGACGAACGGCGGACTGATAAACAACTTCTCGGCCTCTGCCAGTGCCGCGGCGACCTCTGACGAGTATGGTATCCGGCTCGACCACAACTTCACCGACAACCTGCGCATCTTCGCTCGCTGGTCGAACAAAGACGAGTCCAAGGTGGAAGAGGCGGATTATTACGGCAACGATCCCGGCGGACCGGGATCGATGAATCCCAACAACCGCCTGGATGGCGCCGCTGGCGCAACATGGGTGCTCAATCCGACGACGGTTATCAGCCTCAACGCGGGCTACAATCACTGGTTTGAAGGCAATGTAATGGAGGGCTACCCGTTTGATTTTACCCAGCTCGGCCTGCCTTCCTTCATCAATGCAACCTCCAACCAGTTCCCGGTGGTGTCGGTGAGCGGCTATGCCCCGCTGGGTCCACAAAACGGAGCGGGTCAGGGCGGCTTCCCCCGCAACGATTTAACCTGGTCGGCCGACGTCAGCAAGGTCCACGGTTCCCACTCCTTCTCCATGGGCTTCATGGAAGTCGTGAGCCAGACTGGCGGCGGACGTATTTATCCCACGACGTTTAACTTCGGTTCCATCTCCACTGCGGGACCGAACCCCGAGACCGCGGATCCGAGCGCAAGTGGCAACGCCATCGCCTCGCTCCTGCTCGGAGTCGGGACGGGCGGTTCGACCGGCGTCTCCTTTAAGCCGTTCACATCCAAGCACTACTACGGCACCCACTTGCAGGACGACTGGAGAGTCACTCGCAAGCTGACGCTGAACCTGGGTATCCGCTGGGAATACCAAACCGCGCCCACGGAACGCTTCAATCAGCAGAACTACTTCGACTTCAACGCAACCAATCCGATCAGCCAGGCGCTCGGCTCGACGGTCAAAGGCACAGTGGTTTACAATGGCGTCGATGGCGCCGGACGCGGACTTTACAATCCGACCTGGAAGGACTTCGCTCCGCGGCTCGGCCTCGCCTATCAGGCTATGGACAAGCTGGTGGTCAGAGCCGGGTTCGGCCTCTACTACGTGCCTTCCTTCTTTGGACAGGGAAATGGCCAGGGTTACGGGCAGAGCACGCCCTGGGTAACCACAACGTCCGACGGTTACACGCCGCTGAACAACCTCGACAATCCGTTCCCCACCGGCCCGCTTGCGCAAACCGGCAACAGCACGGGCGCTATGACCAACGTCGGCTACGGCACGGCCGGTTCGCAGCTCAACAGGCCCGACCCGTACATGGAGCAGTGGATGGTTGGAATCGAGTATGCCCTGACGAAGAACGACCTGATCGATGTCAGCTACGTGGGAAATCATGGCGTCAAACTGGCTCAGGGTGGCCTGAACTACGACCAGTTGCCGACAGCGGACCTTTCGCTCGGAAATCAACTGTTGCAGCAGGTCCCCAACCCGTATTACGGCAAGATCGCCAGCAGCGGTTGCGGCCTTTCCAGTCCAACGGTGGCGTATGGGCAATTGCTGCTTCCCTATCCGGAATTTTGCAGCGTCAGTATCGCGCAGCCGCTGGGCAGCGCTTCACATTACAACGCTCTCGAGTTGACCTACACTCACCGCTGGAGCTCCGGGCTGAACCTGCTGGCTTCGTACACATACTCGAGGTTTACAGACAACACCGAGGGAACAACCAGCTGGTTGGGTCAGGCTCCGATTCGCGACAACTACAACCTCGCTGCCGAGAAATCCCTGGATGCTGCAGACACCCCAAACAGCCTGGTTGTAAGCTACATCTACGAACTCCCGATCGGAAAGGGCAAGAAGGTCGGAACAAACCTCAACGCCGTGGCCAATGCGCTTGTTGGCGGATGGCAGGTTTCGGGAATCACCAGTCTCAAGAACGGCTTCCCGATCGCTATAACAACCGGCGACAACAACACCAACTCGTTTGGCGGCAACCAGAGGCCGAACCTGGTCGGCAACCCCACCCTTAGCAACCCGACCATTCAGGAGTGGTTCAACACCGCCGCATTTGCGCAACCCGCGCCATTCACTTTCGGAAATGCGCCTCGATACATGGGCGACGTTCGGGCGCCGGGTCTGGCGAACTGGGACATCGGACTTCAAAAGTGGTTCAACTACCGCGAAATCCTGAAGCTTCAGTTCCGGGCCGAAATGTTCAACGCGTTCAACCACGTCAACTTCTACGGGCCCGACGGCAACCTCACGGATTCGACGTTTGGAGTCATCTCAGCCTCGCTTCCACCGCGCGACATCCAGTTCGGACTAAAGTTGTACTGGTAATTGCGCGTTTTATTCACAATTGCCCTGGCGGCTTCGACTCTGGCTGTCGCTCAGCCGGATCGGGACGCCAGGTTTGAATCGCTCCTGGCCGAAGCCCATGAGGCCCAGGCCAGGAGCGATTTCCACACGGCGGCGGACAGCTATCGCCAGGCCGTTGCGATCCATCCCGATATCGCCGAACTCTGGAGCAATCTCGGACTGATGCAGTACCAGTCGAGCGACTGCTCCGGTGCAGTGGAGGCGTTCCGCACGGCGTTGCGCTTGAATCAGGCGCTGTTCGTCCCCAATCTGTTTCTCGGCCTCGATCTCCTGCAACTGAAGAAATCCGGCGAGGCGTTGCCATACCTGTTGGCGGCGCAGAAGTTGAACCCCCAGGATCCTCAGGCACCGCTGGCCCTGGGACGGGCTTACCATATGCTGCTGGAATACGAGAAGTCGAGGGACTGCTATCAGCGAGCCACGGCTCTGGCCCCGCGCAATGGCGAGGCGTGGTACGGCCTGGGGCTGGCGTATTTTGGTTTGGCGGAAGCGGCCGGAGCGAAGCTGACCGGGTCCTTTCGCGAGTCCGTGTACGTTGCCGAGCTTACGGCAGGCGCGAGTGCGGAAGAGGGCAATCTGACCGAAGCAATTCATGCCTATCGCGCACTGCTGGCATTGAAAGCGGCTCCGCCCCGATGTTCGCATACCGCCTACGGTTTCGTCCTGACCAGGCACGGCGACCTGGTGGAAGCCGAGCAGGAATTCCGGCGCGACCTTTCATCGTGTCCAGCCGCGCGCGCGGGGATGGCTCGCCTTCTGTTCGAAAGCGGCGCGCGGGATAAAGGGCTGGCGATGCTCGCCGATCTCGCGAGTTCGGACCCGGAGGGATTCGATTCATCATTGCCCCGGTTCTGGGAAGGCCTTGATACGCCACAACTCGAGACGCGGCTGGCGCAACTCCGGCAGTCCCCCAGCGCCATGGCCAGCGCGGTGGCGGCCCGTTTGAGCGAGGGCGTCCGTTCCGCGCCCCAACCCGAAACGGAACGCCCCATCCCGGAAGTCGGCAACGCGAAAAACCTGCAGGAATTTGCCAGCGATGTTTTTTTCTCCGGGCAGTTCCAGACAGCCGCTCTGGCGAGTGATCGCCTTCGGCAGAAGTATCCGAACGATCCGGCGGGCTGGTACTGGGCGGTGCGAGCAAACCAGAAACTGGGCGTTGCCGCGCTCGCGCGCGCTGGCGAAGTGGAACCCGATTCTCCTAGAATCCACGCCCTGCTCGGCGACGCCTACCAGCGCCGGAGGATGTTCGACGAAGCACGAGAGGAGTACTCCAAGGTGCTGGCGGTCTCGCCGGATAGCGTGGCCGGCCTGGCCGGGTTGGCAAAAGCCGATTATGCCGATGGCAAGCTGGAAGAGGCTCGGAGCACCGCTCAAAAGGCGCTCGCTCGAAGCCCGGCCGATGGCGAGATCAATCTCCTGATGGCCGAGATTCTGGTGACGCAACACGAGTACGTGGACGCCGAGCCCTGTTTGAAAGCCAGCCTGCACGTGCGTCCGGACCTGTTGCCTCGTGTTCACGCCCTTCTGGGCCGGGTGTTTGCGGGAACCGGCCGGCCGAAGGAGGCGATACAGGAACTGACGCAAGGCCTCGCCAGCGACGAGGATGGCAGCGTGTACTACCAGCTTGCCCGTCTCTATAAGGAAGCCGGCGACGTGAAAGCCGCCGCCGCGGCGCTCGAACAATCGAAACAGATCAAGGCCAGTCACGACGAGTTGGCGCAGCGAGCGATGATGCCGGTTAACTGATTTCTGTCGTCACCCACAATCACATGAACACTATCTCGCACACCAGGCGCCTGAGCTATGCCGCGACGGACACCGCAGGACAACTCGTGTTTGCGGTGATCTCGAATTACCTGCTGTACTTCTACACCGATGTGTATGGAATTTCGGTGGGAATCGCCGGGACGATATTGCTGGTTGCCCGCTGCATCGACGGCGTCGACGCCCCGGTCTGGGGCTTGATTATGGACCGGACCCGCAGCCGGTGGGGCAGGTACCGACCGTGGTTTCTGTGGCTGGCCGCGCCATACGCCGTGTTCGGGGTTCTGACCTTCCTGACGCCCAACCTGAGTGATAACGGCAAGGCCATGTATGCCGCCGCGACGTACATCGTCTGCGGCATCCTCTACACCGGTGTGAATACGCCGGTGACGGCGATTCTGTCGGTGTTGACTCCGGATCCCGCCCAGCGAGTTCTGCTGACCACCTACCGGATGATCGGAGGGAAGGTGGGCGTGCTGCTGGTAAGCGCGCTGGCGCTTCCGCTGGTCGCGCTGTTGGGGCACGGGAACGACAAGCGCGGCTTCATGCTGACCATGCCCCTGTTCGCGGCGGGGGCGGCGCTGCTGTTCCTAGTGGCCTTCCGGAACCTCAGAGAGGTGGTCGCGTCGCCGGCGGAACGGGCGCCCGTCCTCGGGACGTTCGGCGCTCTCCGGGGCAACTGGCCGTGGATCATTATCGCATCGAGCAGTTTCCTGTTTTGGATCGCATACACGTCGCGCGTGTCGACGGTTGTTTATTACCTGACTTACAAACTCGACCGCAAGGATCTGGTTCCGCTGATGAACAGCCTCGATTTTGTCTCGGTGGCCGGGATCGTCTTTCTGCCCTGGCTATGCCGGTTCACCTCGAAGCGCAACCTGTGGTTGTGGGGACTGGTGGGATCTGGAGCCGGCCAGTTCCTGATTCACTTCGCGGCCCCGTCGGTGCCAGCCGTGCTGGCGGGCTGGATTTTCGGCGTGATCGCCAGTGCAGTCGCCATGACCATGCCGTTCTCGCTGCTGTCGGACAGCGTCGACTACGGCGAGTGGAAAACCGGCCTTCGCGCGGCGGGGCTGCTGACCGCGGTAGGCGCATCGTTCTGCTTTAAGGCGGGTACTGGCATCGGCGGGGCGCTGCCCGCATGGACGATGGCCGCTTACGGCTACATTCCGAACGCGCGGCAGACGCCATCGTCGCTGGCGGGGATTGAGATCGGGTTTATCTGGCTGCCCGCGGCTTTCTACGCGCTCGCCATGCTGCCAGTCTTGTTCTATCCGAAGTACGAGGCAATGGAGCCGCGTATCCGCAAGGAGTTGGACGAGCGCCGCGCCGTCGCCGTGCTCGACAATGCATGAAATGTACCAGATCGAAAGCAATTGCGAATCGCTCGTCCTGACTTCCGAAACATCGCGCCTCCGCATCGGCTTCGTCACCGACTCGATCGCCCGCGTGACGATGACAGGGAAGCAGCCGTTTCAGCGGCGCGCCAGCCTCTCGGTTGTTGCGAACCCGTGGTACGAGAATTACCGCGTTGAGGAAGACGCGGTTGAATTCCGAATCGCCACGGCGTCGCTTGGAATAACCGTCGACCGGAAAACGGGCGCGATTCGCTGTTTCGACGGCGCGGGCCGCCTGCTGGTGCGCGAGCCTGACCGCGGAGGCAAGTGGCTGACGCCCGTAGAGGTGTACAGGAACCGCTTCAGCAACAACGAAACGGCAACAACCGCCGACGGGATCGACGGCGTCCGCGTTTCGGCCGCGGAATCCGAGCGCGTTCTTGATCGGCGTGCTTTCCAGGCGAAGCTGGAACTCGTCTTCGCCGAAGACGAAGCGCTGTTTGGTCTCGGGTCGCACGAGGAGGGCTACGGCAATCTGCGTGGCAAGTCGAGAGAGTTGTACCAGCACAACCTGAAAGCCGTTGTTCCCTATTTCGTCTCCACCCGCGGATACGGGGTGCTGATCGATTGCTACTCGCTGATGACCTTTCACGACGATGCTCTCGGGTCCTATATCTGGGCCGACATTGTTGACGAACTCGATTACTACTTCATTCAGGGCGAGCGGTTTGACGATCTCACGAAGGGCTATCACGCCCTCACGGGCCGCGTTCCGATGCCGCCGAAATGGTTCTTCGGCTACGCCCAGTGCAAAGAGCGCTACGTCAACGCCAAAGAGCTTGTGGACACGGTTGGCGAGTATCGCCGGCGCGGCATTCCGCTGGATCTGATTGTTCTGGACTGGAAATCCTGGCCCGATGGCGGCGGCTGGGGACAAAAATCTCTGGACCCCGTGCGGTTTCCGGCTCCCAAAGCGCTGACCGCCGAACTGCACGCGATGGGCGCGAGGTTGATGGTCTCGGTCTGGCCGAGCATGACCGGCGATGGCGCGGACCGTCGTGAAATGCTGGAAAACGGATGGATGCTGGGTAACCAGTCGACCTATGACGCTTTTCAGGACGAAGCGCGCCGGCGCTACTGGGAGCAGGCCAACCGCGGTCTGTTCTTAAACGGAATCGATGCGTGGTGGTGCGACTGCACCGAGCCTTTCGAATCGGACTGGCATGGCGCGGTGAAGCCCGAGCCGCATGAACGGCTGCTGCTCAACACCGGGGAAGCGAAGCGGTATCTCGATCCAGAGTACATCAGCGCGTTCTCCTTACTGCATTCCAGTGGGATTTATGAGGGCCAGCGCGGCGCAAGCCAGGACAAGCGCGTGGTCAATCTGACTCGGTCGTCCTACGCCGGCCAGCACCGGTATGGGACCACGACATGGTCCGGCGACATTTGCGCTACCTGGGAGACACTGCGGCGTTCCATCCCCGAGGGACTCAACTTCTGCGCTGCGGGCGAACCGTACTGGACCGTGGACATCGGCGGCTTCTTCATCGGGAACGACCCCGCACACTGGTTCTGGCGCGGCGATTATGACGCGGGATGCCGAGGGCTGACCGATAGCTCGGCTCGGGAACCCGATCCTAACGACACCGGCTGCACCGATCTCGGTTACTGGGAACTCTACACACGCTGGCTGCAATACGCGGTCTTCTTACCGATGTTTCGTTCGCATGGAACGGACGCGCCCCGGGAAGTCTGGCGCTTCGGCGAACCGGGCACGCCGTTCTACGACGCGATCGTCCGGTACATCCAACTCCGCTATCGGTTGTTGCCGTATATCTACTCTGTCGCGGCCCAGGTGAGCCTGAACAGTTGGACGATGATGCGGGCGGTTCCATTGGATTTCCCGGAGGACCTGCGGAGCCACGATCTAACCGATCAGTTCTTATTTGGTCCCGGCCTGATGGTTTGCCCGGTGACGAAGCCCATGTACCACGGTCGCAATTCCGAGCCGATCGTCGGCGTTGCCAAAAGCCGGACGGTGTACCTGCCGTCGGGTGTCGGTTGGTACGACCACTGGACCGAGACTTGGTTCCCCAGTGGAAAGACAATTGATGCACCGGCGCCGCTCGAGGTGATTCCGGTGTTCGTGCGCGCCGGCGCAATTGTGCCGATGTCGCCGGTGATGCAGTATGTGGATGAAATCCGGGACGCCCCCTACGAAATTCGGATATATTGCGGCGCTGACGGCGTGTTCCCGCTCTACGAGGACGAGGGAGACAACTATAACTACGAGCGGGGCCGCTTCTCGCTTGTGGAGATGCGGTGGATGGAAGCTGCCGGCGAACTTGTCATTTCCGCGCGCGCGGGCGATTTTGACGGGCTGGTGAAGTCGCGGGAGTTCCGCATCGTGTTTATTTCCGGCGCCGGCCGGCAGTCGCGCGCCGTGGTGTACAACGGAGAGGAAATCCGCGTGCGCCCAGGGAGCGGCGCAGAAACTCTCTGAGCATTCATATCATGAAAAAGCATTTCACTTTGATCTCATTGCGAGGCTTCCTGTTTGTGTCCGCACTCGCCTCGTGTGGCGCTATCAGCGCGGCCGATTCCGGCGCTGTCGAATTCCACGTGAAACCTGGAGGAGTGGAACCGTTCACTTCAACCGATCCCTCGGTCAGGCCTCAACTCGGCAGGCCCGGCAAGCCGAAGTGGGCTACGGGAGGCATGGAACCGGGATACTGGCTTTCGGGCGGCGGCAGCGCGGAGCGGCCCTTTGCGACGCTGTACCAGGCCCAACTGGCCGTGCGGGAGCTGTTGCGCACGAAAGGAATGCCGGCGGGCGGGATCAGGGTAATCGTGCACGGGGGCTTGTATCGCCTGGCCCAGACGGAGGATTTCATTCCGCAGGATTCCGGTGCGACAGGGAACCCGGTAGTCTACACTGCCGCGACGGGCGAGAAGCCGGTTTTCAGCGGCGGCTTGGCGGTGATGGGCTGGAAGAAACTGAAAACGGCGACGCCCGGTCTGCCTTCGGCCGCCGTCGGCAATGTCTGGGTCGCGAGGGCTCCGGAGGTTGGCGCCGCGGTGCTCGACTTCCGCCAGTTGTATGTGAACGGACGAAAGGCGGTTCGCGCGCGCACTCCCAGCGGGGACAACCTGCACCACCTGGTCGAGTGGGGTGCCGTCAGCCGGCAGGCAATCGTCGACGCCAGCGAGGTTGGGGAGTGGCGGAATCTTAAACGCGTGGAGATGTTCCTGCAGCAGTCCTGGGTGGTTTCCACACTTCGGGTGGAATCGATCGCGATGGAGGGGACGAGAGCGCGCATCACGTTCCAGGAGCCGGAGCGGGACATTGTGTTCTCCCACCCGTATCCATGGCCGCGCAACACCGACCCATTTTATTTCGTGAACGCGCTGGAATTCCTTGACGAGCCCGGAGAATGGTATCTCGATTACAAAGCCGGACTCGTCTACTACTGGCCGCGCGCCGACGAGGATATGACGACGGCCCAGGTTGTGGCCCCGCGTCTCGAGACGCTGGTCTGCTTCCAGGGTTCGATGGATCGCCCGGTGCACGACATCGAGTTCAAAGGGCTGTCGTTTGAGGATTCCACGTGGATGCGGCCGACGCAGGAGGGGAACGTGCCGCTCCAACTCGGTCAGTACTTCGAACAACCCGCATATCGGATCGAGGGCGGTGTCCCGGAGTTTGCAGGCCTGGACAACCTGGGCTGGACCGGCCGGCCTCCCGCGGCGGTGTATCTCGCCGGAGCGAGCCGGATCCGGCTGGAGCGCTGCCGGTTCCGCAACACGGCCTCGGCTGCCCTCGATCTCCATTACGCCACGCGTGACGACCAGATCATCGGCTGTGTGTTTCACGGCATCGGCGGCAATGGAGTGCAGATCGGCAGGTTCTCCGAGCAGGGCCTCGAGGCTCACCTACCCTACCGGGTTTCCGACGAGCGCGAACTTTCTTTGAATGATCGCGTCGCGAACAGCTATTTCCGCGACTGCGGTAACGAGGACTGGGGCTCCACGGCAATCGCAGCCGGTTTTCCGCGCGGCCTGACCATCGAGCACAACGAAATCGTCGATTTGCCATATTCCGGCATCAGCGTGGGCTGGGGCTGGACCACGCTTGAGAACGCCATGCGCGACAACAAGATCCTCTATAACAGGATTCACGCCTACATGCAGCGTATGGGCGATGGCGGTGGCATCTACGTTCTCTCCAATCAGACTCCGTCGGAAATTCGGGGCAACTACATCTTCGATCTCCGCCGGTCCGCGAACGGCGACCCGAGCGTAATGATCTACCTTGATGAGGGCTCGTCGGGATTCCTTGTAAAGGACAACCTGACCGAGAAGAACATGTTTTTTCGAAATCGGAATGGCGCAGGGAACCACTGGGAGAACACCGGTACGGAGGGTCCTCAGAGTCTGAAGGGGGCACCGGGCAGCGAGGGTGCCGCCGGTCTGGAACCTGCCTTTCGTGACCTGATCGAGTAGCGTTCTGCCAAAGGTGCATCAAAGACAGTGAAGTATGGTGTAATCATGTCGCGTATCCTTCTGGCGATGCTGCTGTGCGCCTTCGTGGTCCGCGCGCAGACGCGGGCCGCTCATCCCACGGGGCCCGGCAAGGGGCAGCTTTTCGTGGGAACCTGCTACCAGCCTGTCGACCGCTCAGCGGACGAGATAAAACGAGACATCGCGCTTATGAAGGCTGCGGGCTTCAAGATGGTGCGGATCGGCGATCTCGCATGGGATTCGATCGAACCCTCCGAGGGCAACTTTCAGTTTGCGCTCTATGACGGCGTGATGGAGCAGATGAATCAGGCGGGCATCAAAGTGATCTTCGACATCAGCGGCCTGCCCGCGCCCGTCTGGCTGCATCATAAGTACCCATCGGTCGATCTGGTCAGCCCGGAGGGCGCCAGGCTGCACGCCGCGGAACGCTACATGGAGGACATCAGCGACCCTATCTATCGCCAGCATGTGAAGCTGCTGGCCGAGGCGATCATGAAGCGCTATGCGCATCATCCGGCGCTTATCGCCTTCGGTTATGACAACGAGATCGGCGATGGCCGTATGTCTTATTCGGAGGCGGATCGTCAGCGCTTCATCGAGTGGCTGAGAGCGCGGTATGGCAGCATCGCCAATCTCAACGCCGCGTGGGCCACACAGCGCTGGTCAAGACATCTGAACTCTTTCGACGAGGTGAACCTGCCTTATGGCGACGGCCCCGGCGCGCCGGAGCCTTATCTGGATCTGCACCGTTTCTGGTCGGATGAATCGATCACCGCGCTGCTGGAGATCGATGCCGTGCGCGAGCACTATGCGCCCGGGGTGCCCACCGCTTCCAACCTCTGGGATTATGCTCCGCGCAGGGGCTTCGATTACTTCAAGGCCTACAAGAAGTTCGTCACCTACGGCGCGGAGGGCTTCTATCCCGGCACGGCGCTCGATGCCGTCGTCGGCGCTTTGCTGACCAAAGGCGATCTGCCGACGCCAGTCTGGTTCAACGAGTTCATCACCGGCGGCTCCGGCTCCTACGGCGGGCCGAAGGGCAGCATTCGCATGTGGGCCTGGCTGGGACTGCTCAACTACGGGCAGACCTTCCTCGCCTGGACCTTCAACACGCATCGCGGGGGTGAGGAGCAAGCGCTTTTCGGTCTGCTCGATCATGACGGCACGCCCTCGTGGAAGTACGAGGAGTTCAAGCAGATCGCCACGGAGTTTGCGCATCTGCAGAATCTCGGTTTCCCGCGCTTCCATAAGCCGGAGGTAGCGATCGCCTACTCCTTCGAAAGTTCGATCGCCTCGCGTCCGCCGAATGGCGCCAGTGCCAGAAACTACTACAACACTCCTTACAGGGAACAGGTGAACAGCGCGTTGCAGCCGTTCTTTGAGGACAATATCGACGCAGCCATCATCAACATCGCCTACGATCCTCTGGATTACAAGCTGTTGATCGTTCCTGGCGACTATGTCATGGATGAGGCCAGCGCGATGGCGATCCGCAACTACGTGAAGGACGGCGGCACGGTCATCATGACAGCGTTCTCCGCGAAGGTCGACGAGCACAACCAGTGGTTCAATACGCCCCTGCCCGGACGCCTGAGCGATGTCTTCGGCATCCGCACTTCGCAGTTCTACCTGCCGGCAACGCCGCCGGTGGTGTCATTTCAAGGCCGGTCCCTGCAGGCGTCGAACAGCTTCTACGAGGTGCTGGAACCGCGCACCGCGAGGACGCTGGCGAGCTTCAGCAATCTGTCCGAGCCCTCGCCCGCGATTACGGACAATGAGTACGGCAAAGGCCATGCGATCTACCTGGCGACGCCCGCCCAGATCTCGATTCTGGGGCCGCTCGTCGAGAGTCTTTATGCAAAGCTGAACATCGAACGCGGCCCGGTGACGCCTGCGGGTGTTAATGCCAGAGTCGTGGACGGTCGCACGCTTTACGTCAATAGCACCGGTGAGACAAAGACGGTTGCCGTTGAAGGCGACAAGCGGGGAGTGATCACCAACAAGCGTTATAAGGACTCCCTCACCCTGGCGCCGTATCAAGTCGATCTGCTGCAATAGCGGTTTGCCGCCATGAGGATTCTGTTGCATCGAAAAACTCGATGGATGTTGGTTAGGAATGCGACTTTCTCCGCGACAATCGGTGAGCGTAGGATGGATTTTGTTTGAACGGAAACCGAATGGGCACTGCCGCAGACGCGGTTCGTGGCACGTCCGAAATCAAGATCAGAACAGGGAGAAACCGAAATGAAGCGCGTAGCAGTCGCGATGCTTCTGACACTGGGTATGTGTGTCGCGCAGGATTCCGGCGGCTTTCAGCCCGCCACCACCAATGTCTGGGGAGCGGCATATCCGCGCGTGTACAGTAACTCCAGAGTTGAGTTTCGGGTCAAAGCGCCCGACGCCACGACGGTCCGGGTGAACTTCTGGAGCGCGGCGAAACTGGACCTCACGAAACAACCTGACGGATTCTGGACCGGTACAACGCCACCCCTTGTCCCAGGATTCCACTACTACACGTTGCTGATCGACGGCGCGGAGGTCACCGACACCAACAGTCATACCTACTTTGGCGGCGGCAAGGACGCTAGCGGAATTGAGATTCCGGAAGCGGGAAGCACTTACTACCTGCCCCAGGATGTTCCGCATGGCCAGGTTCGTGAGATCTGGTACTACTCGAAGGTGACCGGGAGCTGGCGGCATGCGCTGGTGTACACTCCGCCGGACTATGACGCGCGGACCAGCGCACGCTATCCGGTGCTCTACCTGCAGCACGGCGGTGGCGAAGATGAGACCGGCTGGATCAGGCAGGCTCACGCGAACTTCATCATGGACAATCTCTTTGCGAGCGGAAGCTGCAAACCGATGCTCATCGTGATGGCGTATGGTTACGCTCAGCGCGACGGCCACCCCCTTCCCGACCTGACCGGAAAGCCCTTCGGCTCGCCCGAAATGATGCGGGCAATGCAGGAGATGACCGCGGCATTCGAAGATGACATGACCGAGGTCCTGATCCCCCACATCGATTCGCATTTCAGGACGATCGCCGATCGCGATCATCGTGCCATGGCCGGTCTTTCGATGGGAGGCATGCAGACATTCCAGGTGACGTTCGATCACCTCGATCTCTTCTCCTACATCGGAGGATTCAGTGGAGCGGCCGGGGCGCTGGTGCTTGGCAACGAAAAGCTCGATCCGAAGACGGCGTTCCATGGTGCGCTGGCGGATCCCGCGGCTTTTGCCAAAAGGGTTCACCTGCTCTGGCTGGGAGTTGGGACTGAGGAACCTGCGCGAATGCGGGAAGGACTCCTCAGATTCCACAAGTCGCTCGAGGAGGCGAAGATCCAGCACGTCTTCTATGAATCGCCGGGTACCTCGCACGAATGGCAGACTTGGCGTCGCGATCTCAAGGACTTTGCACCGAGACTCTTTTGACCAGCCGCTCCATGGCTGTCTAAACAGGTGCACGCACGCGGCGGCTCCCGACAGGAGTTTTCGCTAACTGTATCGTTGACAGGGGCCCCCGGCGCCCAATATAGTCAAACGAGACGACTGTTGAGTCGAGATTCCACCATGACTGAGCAGCCGCTGTCCGCCGGTTTGCGCCACAGACAGCGCGGGGCGGTGTGAATCACGTTGATCAGGAGAGATTCCGTGAACCGAAGAGATTTCTGCAGAATCGCCGCAACAGCGGCTGCGATGCCAGCGTTGCCCCTAGCGGCTCGGGCCCAGCAATCCGGTGCGGCGAGTGAATTCGGCAAGCCCACTCAGGATTACGCTGCCTTTTGCGCAACGGCGGAGCAGGAGCGGGTGTTCTACGCGCTGGATGGCGGCAGGATTGTCAGCCGGAAGCTGACCGAGGACGGCTGGAAAGCAACAGGCTGGGGCGAACCCAGGGAACTGCCGGTGCCCGGCGGCTCCTGGGACGGAGTGCCGATGGACTCCCCAATTTCCGGGCTCGCGGGTGACGGCCCCTATCAGCCCACTTGGGATTCACTGCTCCAGTACGACGCCCCGGAGTGGTATCGCGACGCAAAATTCGGGATTTGGGCGCACTGGAGCCCGCAGTGCGTCCCGCAGGAGGGTGACTGGTACGCACGGAACATGTACGAGGAAAACTCCCCACAATACAAGTATCATCTGGAGCATTACGGCCATCCTTCGAAATTCGGGTATAAGGATCTCTGCGCGCAGTGGACTCTGCTCAACTGGCACCCCGATGAGTTGATTCAGCGTTACAAGCAGGCGGGCGCCAGAATCTTCTTCACTCTCGCCAACCATCACGATGGCTTCGATGCCTGGGACTCAAAACACCATCCATGGAACGCCGTGAACGCCGGGCCTCATCGCGACGTTGTGGGAACGTGGGCCGCCGCGGCGCGCCGGCACGGGATGCGCTTTGGGGTTACCGTTCATCAGGCACGCAACTGGTGGTGGTTCCAGACGGCGCACGGCGCGGACAAGACCGGCCCTCTGGCGGGAGTCCCCTACGACGGTAGACTGACCGCCGCCGATGGAAAAGACGCCTGGTGGGGCGGACTCGATCCCCAGCGCCTCTACGGCCCCAAGCACCCGGAGAATGCTCTGCCCGACGTCTCCTACGTCAAAGACTTTTACGACCGGACGCGCGACCTTATCGACCAGCACGATCCCGATCTCCTCTACTTCGACAACGCGCTGTTCCCGCTGGGCTGGGGTGGAATGAACATCGCGTCGTATTTCTACAACCACAATCTGAAGACTCACGGCGGCCGTATGGAGGCCGTCGCCAACATCAAGAATGTCCCCGACCGTCTGGCGAGAGCTGTCGTTGCCGATTACGAACGCGGCCTCACCAGCGGGATCATGCCATATGCCTGGCAATCGGAAACCTGTATCGGGCAATGGCATTACCGGCGCAGCCTGCTCGAAGAACCCGGCGAATACGGCGGATACATGGAACCGCGGGACATCCTGCATTGGATGATCGACACAGTGAGCAAGAACGGCACGTTCATTCTCAACGTCCCCGGCAGGCCTGACGGCACCATCGATCACAAGGAGGCGGCCATCGTGGATCAGATCGGTGCCTGGATGCAGATCAACGCCGAGGCCATTTACGAGACACGGCCGTGGAAGGTGAATGGCGAAGGTCCGAACGCCGTCAAGAGCGGGTCGTTCCAAGGGAATAGCGTGCACAATCTGGGCGCGAAGGACATCAGGTTCACACGTAACAAGGCCAACACAGTGATCTACGCAATCGCGCTGGGCTGGCCTGCGGGCGCGCTCAACATCGAATCGCTTGGTTTGTCGGCAGCCACGCAGCCCGGGAAGATCGCGAACGTGCAACTGCTCGGCAGCGGCGAAAAGCTGACGTGGGAGCAGACCGCCGCCGGCCTTCGCGTTCAGTTACCTTGGCCGGAGAGTCCCGCCATGGACTACGCGGTGGCACTAAAGCTGTTCCTCACGTAACCGGTACAGACTCCCAAAGAGCATCAGAAAGAGCTGAGGTCGCCACAGCGGCGATCACGTCGCGCCGACCACAGTCCACATTTGCAGGAAACGAGCATAATAGAGACAAATGTCAGTAACGATGAAAGACATAGCGCGCGAACTCGGTGTGTCGGTCGTCACGGTATCCAAGGTAATACGGAATCACGCCGATATCGGGGAGGAGACACGCCAGCGCGTGCTGAAGCGGGTCAAGGAACTCAATTACCAACCGAACCCGGCCGCACGTGCACTGGTCACAGGCAAGACCTACACCGCGGGCCTGATCGTTCCCGACCTAGTGCATCCCTTCTTTGCAGAAGTGGCGACGGGTCTCGCCAACGCGCTCCGCCGCAAAAGCTACAGTCTCCTTATATCCTCCTCGCAAGGGGACCCAGAACTCGAGCGTCAGGAAATCAAACGATTGCTGAACCGGCGGCTGGATGCGCTCATCATCGCTTCCACGCAGTGGACTGTGGAGTCCTTCCGGCGCATCGAAGAGCAGAAGGTGCCCTACATTCTGATCGACCGGGCGTTTCTGGGAATGCCGGCGAACTTCGTGGGGGTGGACGACGTCAAAGTCGGTCGCGTCGCCACGGAACATCTCATCGAGGTGGGCTGCCGGCAAATTGCGCATGTACGGGGCGCGGCGGTGAGCACTGCCATCGGCAGGCAGGAAGGCTACAATCAGGTGCTGTCGAAACACCAGATGACGCCTTATCAGGGTTACGTCGTGACCGGCCGGTCCGCGGACACCGACAGTTGGAGCAGCGGTTACGAGGCGATGAAGAAGCTCCTCCTATTGGATCCGCCTCCGGACGGTGTCTTTTGCTACAACGACCCGATTGCGATCGGCGCAATTGACGCGATTCTCGATGCCGGGTTGCGCGTACCCCAGGATATCGCAGTGGTCGGATGCGGCAACCTCCACTTCGACAGGTCGCTGCGCGTGCCGCTTTCGAGCGTCGATCAACAAAGCGTGGCGATTGGGGAGCGCGCCGGGAAGCTGGTGCTGTCGGTGATCGAGGCGAAGACTCCTCCGCAACCGAAGAGCATTATGCTGGAGCCGAACCTGATCGTGCGTGAATCCACCCGCAGGGAACCCGTTGCCCCGGGAGGTATCGATGGAATGCCGGTTCGTTGACAAGCGTCCGCGGAATCAGTTATCGTTAACTCAAACGCACAATCCCTCCTTGCCGCATGCACAGTACACCCGGAGCGTGGCAGTATCTCATCATTACCGCTGCAAACGAACCGCAGGCCGCGGCGTACGACCTGCAGATTCAGAGCCGTCGTAGAGACGGCAGGCTGGCCGGTGTGCGAGACGTGTTCGTGGTGCCGGACGCAGGCGGCCGGCGTATTGGCAGTGGCGGCAGCACGCTCCTGTGTCTCGCTGAGGTGTTGCGTCGCGAAGGAGTGTCCGAAGGCGTTCCTGCCAATCCCGAGATCGCTGAGACGATTCTTCGCCGTGTGCGCATCCTGATTGTCCACGCCGGCGGCGATTCTCGCCGTCTTCCCGCTTACTCGTCGTGCGGCAAGATCTTCGTGCCGCTGCCGGGCCACACAAGCCGTGGGCCGACTCCCACCATCTTCGACCGCCTGATACCAGCTTTCCTCGCCTTGCCTGAGACCGCGCCCGGTGCTGGACAGGTGGTTGTCGCCTCGGGCGATGCTCTGCTGCTGTTCGACTCGGCGGGAATCGATCTTTCGCGGGAAGGGATAACCGCGCTTGGTTCGCGGGTTTCCCCCGAGGAGGCCGCCCGCCACGGAGTGTTTTGTCCGAATTCCGACGGAACCGTTCGCTGCTATCTTCAGAAGCCGGGTGTTGAGGAACAGGCGAAGGCAGGCGCGATCGGCGAAGATGGGCGGTCTGCGCTCGATATTGGGGTGATGAGTATGGATGGCCGTGGGGCGGCTGCCCTTCTTCGCGCCTTTGGAACCCCGTCTTCGCGTGAGACGATTGCTTCACACGGGATCGACTTGTACCGCGAGGTCTGCTGCGCGCTCGGCACCGAAGCGACCTTCCAGCACTACCTCGCCAGCGCACGGTCGAGCGGATCGAAAGTGGAAGAGCCGGTGCTTGCGAGGCTTTTCGACATACTTCGACCCATCCCTCTTAACCTGCAGGCATTGGAGCAGTGCGGCTTCCTCCATTTCGGGTCCACGCGCCAATTGATCGACAGCGGTGTCGAGCTGGTTACGCTGAACCGCGGCGCTGCCCCGTCCAACGGAATCCTCACCATTTCCAGCGAAGTTGAGGCCGGGACAGCCATTGTGGGGACCGATTGCTGGGTGGAAGGCTGCCGCTTGCACGCGCCGCTCACCCTTCATCGACGAAATGTGGTCGTCGGTATCGATGTTCGCGAACCTTTTGAACTCCCCGAGGGGGCTTGTCTCGATGTCACCCCGGGTTTTGACCGGCAGGGCCGGAAAGTCTGGTTCGTCCGCTACTACGGCATTGAGGATACTTTCAAACAGGGTGTCGGAGAGGGAGCCACGTTCTGTGGCAGGCCACTCACGAACTGGCTGCAGCAGGTTGGAGCGGGGAACGCACAGGTCTGGGATGCGGGCATTCCCGAAGACGAGCAAACGCTGTGGAACGCCCGAGTCTTTCCGGCGGAAATGGAACATGCAGCATATCTGCGATGGCGCTGGATGCTCCATGTCGAGCGGGCCACGCCCCAACAGAAACGCATGTTCCTCGACGCGGATCGATACAACGCCGCCGAGATCGCGGTTCGCGTCGATCAAAGCGCCTTTCATGCGCGGCGGGAAGCAATTGCCAGCAGGAACCCGAGAGCCGGGCAGGAGTGGACCTGACGGCGGGATAGAGATGCATGCGTTATGCACTCATTGCGCCGGAGGTTCCCACGCTACGCTGGTGTGTCGCGCCGATCAGTCCGAAGCGGTCAAGCTACTGGTCGCCGCGCTGGGCGAGACGTCCCCCAGTGAGTACACCTGATTGCACTATGCAGTCGGCCGGCTAACCCGGACTCGCGATCCGATGAATCCGTAGTAAGCGATGAACAGGTAGCAGACCAGAGGCACAAGCATCGCCATGGCCATACTCCGCGTGGCTTCCGCAATCAGACCCATGATTGGCGTAAACACCGCGCCGCCGACAATCGCCATCACGATCAGTGAGCCTCCGATTTTCGTGTTTCGGCCAAGCCCCTTGATCCCCAGCGCGAAGATCGTCGGAAACATGAGCGACATGAAGAAGCTGGTCAGAAAGATGGCCCACAAACCGATCCATCCCGGCAGCGCCACCCCTACTGCAACCAGCAGCACGTTTGCCAGGCTGTACAGACCCATGAGAAGGTTCGGACGAATGAACTGCATGATCCATGTCGACGAGAAACGGCCGACACCGAAGGCCACCAGTGTCCCGCTGAGAAAGTAGCCGGCCACTTTCTCGGGCTGATGTGTATAGTCCTGAACGTATTGAATGAAGTAACTCCAGGTGCCCACCTGCGCGCCGACGTAGAAGAACTGGGCGATCACCGCCAGAAGAAAGTGCGGATAGCCAAGCAGCTCGCGGAAGCTGCCGTGCTCCCCCGCCGTGTGCGATGCGGTCTCGCCGGCAACCTTCGGAAACCGCGTGCGCATGATCAGCAATGCCCATAGGAATACGACCGCCCCAAGCACCAGATACGGCGTGATGACGCGCATCGTCTCCTGGCGTAGGTAGGCATTCAGCGCACCGCCTGCTTTCATCGCCGCCACTTGGTGTGGTGTCAGCTCGATGCCTGAGAAGATGAATGCGGTGCCGATGAGAACGCCGCAGATGGCGCCCAGCGGGTTGAATGCCTGCGAGAAGTTCAGGCGCCGTTCGGAGCTCTCCTGATCGCCCAATTGCGCGATGAAGGGATTTGCTCCGGTCTCGAGAAAAGCGAGTCCGCTGGCGATGACAAACAGAGCGCAAAGGAAGAATCCGTACGCCCCGGCCACTGCGGCCGGCCAGAACAGCAGCGTGCCACAGGCGTAGAGGAGCAGGCCTGTCACAAGCCCAGCCTTGTATCCGAACCGGCGCATTACCAGGGCGGCCGGCATGGAAAAGAGAAAGTAGCCCATGTAGAACGCCGACTGTATCAGGCCCGCTTTGAAGCGCGTAATCTCAAACGACTTCATGAACTGGCGGATCAGCACGTCGTTGAGGTTGTTTGGGATTCCCCAGAGAAAGAAGAGGGCAGTCACCAGCACGAACGGCAGCAGATTCTCGCGCACGAACAGTTTGTGCGGGCGGCGCGACGGGCTCGTAACCTCGGGAGGAGGGCTGGAATTCATAAGACCCCTTTGTGCGTTGAGTGGTAGAAGGTGTATTATATCGCTACAGTTAACGTTCGCAGCACGCAGGTGCTGCCGTCACCCTGTCTCGACCGTCGCCGTGTCTCGATTGACAGCGAGACTGGGTCGTCCTATAATGGTTACTTTAGCGATTATCGAGAGCCTCGGTTCCTAGCAGATCAGATGACCGACGCTAAAACCCCACATGACTGAAAACGCGACAATCCAGATCGACCGGCAACTCGTTCAGAATGACCTTATCCTCATTACCGGCGCGGGGGGCTTCATTGCGGGAGCATTGGCGCGCTACTTCCATGACCTTGGATACAAGCGGATCCGTGCCGTCGACCGCAAGCCGCTGAGCGAGTGGTACCAGCGAGTGCCGGGCGTGGAGTGTCTCTCCCTGGATCTCAGCGAGAAGGAAAACGCGGTCCGCGCCGCGGAAGGTGCGGTGGAGGTGTACAACCTAGCCGCCGACATGGGCGGCATGGGATTCATCGAGCACTTCCGCGTCGAGTGCCTGCGCAGCATTCTGGTCAACACAAATCTGATCGAAGCGGCGTGGCGCGCGGGAGCACGCCGGTACTTCTTCTCATCTTCGGCCTGCGCGTACAACACCGATCTTCAGAAAGATCCGAACGTGCGGGCGCTGAAAGAGAGCGACGCGTATCCAGCAATGGCCGAGCGTGGCTACGGCTGGGAGAAGCTGGTCTCGGAAATGTTCTGCCAGGAGTATTGGGCCGAGCGCGGTCTGGAGACCCACATCGCCCGTTTCCACAACATCTACGGGCCGCACGGAACATGGTTCGGCGGCCGCGAGAAAGCCCCCGCGGCGATATGCCGGAAGATCCTGGAGGCGCTGGACAGCAGAAGCATGGCGATTGAGATCTGGGGTGACGGCTCGCAGACGCGGAGTTTCTGCTTCATAGACGATTGCGTGCTCGGCATTGACATGATCATGCATTCGCCGGATCTGATCGCGACACCCCTGAATCTCGGTTCCAGCGAGCTGATCTCCATCGACGACCTGGTATCGATGGTTGAAGAGATTGCCGGCGCTAAATTAAAGAGGACGTACGATCCCGGCGCGCCCAAGGGAGTAGCTGGCCGCAACAGCGACAACGCGTTCATCCGCACTGTGCTGAACTGGGAGCCCTGCACGCCTTTACGGACCGGCATGGAGAGAACCTACGCATGGATTTCCCAACAGTACGCGGATCGCAAAGCGGGCAAGCGAGTGGTCAGGGACTGACCGTGGGTGGTTCGCTTCTGGTGGCAGAGGCGGGGTCCCGTCCTGTCTGTAGCGATGTGACGTTACTCGCCAGCCGGATTCCGAACCGAATTGCGCTGGCTGGGGGGTGGATCGACCAGCCTTTGCTTTCCCGGCACAACCCTGAGCCGCCCGGCTCCATGGTGGTGGTTTCGCTCGAACCGGGCTGCTGGTTCATGGAACGCTGCGGAATGGCCGGCAGCACACGGCGTGTCGCTACCAGGATCTGGGATGGCGCGTTGCCCGACCGTCCTCTTCCCAGCCTCGTCCGCGAGTTGTACCAGGCCGAGAACGCCGACAAACCAGAGCCCTCCGGATCACAAGACATGATCGGACTCATCTATCCGGGCGTGAGCCGGCTCGACTACGACGCCGAGGTAGAGGATGGCTATTTCCCCGCGCACATTGAGTCATGTTGCAGCACGGATGTAGCCGGGTGGGTAGAGAGAGTGCTGAATCTGATTCCGGTGAACCAGCGGCCGCCGGGCTACAATCCGCTTGGTGTTCGCAATCTTCATCCGGAATTGATCGCGAAGCTGGGCCAGACGGGTCGCGATTGCTTCGCCGCGATTGTCCGCAAGGATGTCCTCAGTCTCGGAGCAGCCATGAACCAGTGCATGACGTGCTGGGAGGCGATCCTGCCCCAAACCGTCATCCACCCGGCGATCAACATCGATCTCAAGGCGATTCTTGCGTGGGCTCAGGCGCGTTTCCCCGGTGCGATGTACTCCGGATGCGGCGGCGGATACCTGGTGGTGGCATCCGAGGAGCCGGTATCGGGCTCACTCAGGATCAAGGTCAGAACGGGCGGAAGCTCATGCTGAAGACCGGAATCCTCAACCCCGCGATCAACTCGCTGCTTAGCCGTGTTCGACACACCAACACTCTGGTGATCGCCGATCGGGGTTTTCCGTTCTGGCCGCACATTGAAACTGTAGACATTTCGCTGGTGGACGATGTACCGCGCGTTGTCGACGTGCTTCGCGCCGTGCGTGCGAACTTCGTCATCGGCCGGGTCTTCATGGCGGAGGAATTCCTTGCCGCTAATGGAGACGCTGCGCGAGCGAACCTGGAATGGGAGATGCCCGGCGTGCCCTTTGTCTTCGAGCCGCACGTGGAGTTCAAAAAGCGTGTTCCGAATGCTATCGGCCTCATTCGCACGGGCGACACGATTCAGTTCGCGAACATGATTCTCGAATCGGCCTAGTCGAGATCAGATGTCTTTGTGGTGAAGTGTCGCCTCAGGTCCGGCAGCGGCGACATTCCGAAGCCGTGTTCAGCTTTGAAGCGACACTCGTGCCACGGGTATCCCTAGCTTACAAACAGTACCCTCCATAACCCATGGCTCGGTGGTTCAGATCCGAGGGCCAATAGGGGGCTGGAACCCAACGAAACTGCCAGAAACGGTGATCCTGAACTACCGAGAGTGAATAAGTTCCGTACCGTCAGGGACAGCCAGGAATGCGAGTTCAGTTCCGGCGGAAGGTCTAACTGGGTTCCGCGAAGGTCCAGTTTATGCGGCAGTGCGTTACAGCTCGATTGCGATCGGGAGATGAGGCGTAGCGGTCTTGGCGTCCAGTTCACGCGGCCGCGACTAATTGGGACTCATCCGGGGAGAGCTCGAGGTGTCAACGCCGGTTGAAGTTTTCCCACTTCGCCGGTTGAAAAGTCCCCCACCCCGAATGATCCCCTGCCAATGTCGGAGGTGGTTTCCGTTTTTGCCCCCTCTCCTTCCGAGCGCGGGAAGTTCGTAACCGCCGGGCCCGCGAGCGTGCCAACCATTGAAGACTAAGCGCCCAGGCCTCTTCTTCGAGCGTATGCTGACGTGCCGGTTCGTGGCAGATGAAATCGGAAGTGGAGGCGAAGCCCTTCTCTTAGCTGCTTCTCGGATCTTTCTGAACTTCGGAACTGGAAAGCGGCATGTTGCTGCACAGTACCCCCGCACTAACAAGGGCCTACCGGAGCGTACTTCTTGACATCCGAAACAAAGAAAAAATGGGAGTATCCCAGCGGGATACGGTCTCGCAAAAACGTATCCCACGTTAAATGTCACAAACGGCAATAGAACATCCAAGAACTTCCGTAGAACAATGCCGCACGTATCCCAATTCCCCTTTATGCTCCACTACCGGGTGCCGCTGTCTTTATCGCCTCTCTTGCTGTCTCTCTAGTCTTGATCTTTCTTGACAAACCTTGATAAATCTTGAACAATATTGACGTTGCAGAAAACAAAGGACCTACACACTCACCCTTCAGCGCCTGATCTGCCCACGGTCCGAGCGCGCCGGGCAGAGAAACCAGACGGTATCATGGCCTGAAACGTATCTGCCGGGACCTGAGCGCGGACGGCTTCGCCATAGACTGCAAGGCACTGAGCGCGTGTCTGGTCGTGTTGCGCAAGGTGAAGGGTCGGGATGCTCGCCGAAGGTCCCCCCCCGCATCGCTTCCCAAGCCTCCGCTCGATCCGATCCCCAACGCCCGCCAGTGCAGCACTTGCAAGCGGCCGGGTTTCCATTTCACAGGCAAGCCTCCCGACCCAGCGAAACTTTTCTGATTCCCGTGTCATATTTCCCCCTCGCCCGTGTCTTTACAGGAGAGGGGGACGCTGACAATGGAAAGCTGTAACGGCGCGCACTGCGCGATTCGGACAGGTGCCGGTATCTCCTTCTGCCGTTGCTCACCGCGCACTGACATCGGGCATGAAGAACGCCATGAAATCCGACATGGCACAGGAATTGTCCTCGCTGATTCAGGTGGCCTGCGGTCGATCATCGGCAGTTCAATTCGAACTGGCCTATCAGGCTAGAGTCGGAATGGATCGAATTCGCTTCGCCATCAAAGTGACCGAAGATTCATCCGACGCCAAGGAGCACCTGCGTGAGGCGCGTCTCCAGCTCCTCGACGCCCTTGACAGACTGGGGGCGGCGGACCGAGATTTCCTTGATTGCTTTCGGGCAAGGATAGACAATGGCTCCGGTCCAAGAATCTCTGCGTCCGGATCGTGAAGCGCATCCTCCGTCGTCATCCTTTATGCCCTCCGAAGCCACAGCGTTCGAAAAACACTATCGCGTTGGGCAGTTAGCCCAGCTATGGGGTCTGGGAAGAGAAACCGTGCGCAAGCTGGTGAAGGACGATCCCGGCGTGGTAAAGATACGCTGTGGGCGCAAGAAAGCTCACACTACTTACAGCGTGCCAGAATCCGCGGCGCAACGGATACACACGCGGTTGTTGAACAGTGTTTAGAACGCTGTGAGTTTCTTTGTCCGGACGCCAACAAGTTACGGTCAACATTCCGGTCGCTTATATTCGCAGTGACAGTCCTACGGTGGTGATCGATTCAGCGGATAGCTACCAGCTTCGGCTTCGGCTTGTCGTCAAAAGCTTCCTGCAGGATTCTCGTGAGTCGTGCCTGTCGTTCCGGAACCCAGGCACCGTAATGCTTGCGGATCATATCTTCGGTGTTGCCGAGAAGCTCCGCGACATCGCGCACAGTAACGCCAGCCTTCTGTAAGAGTACCCGCGCAAAGGTGTGGCGGAACCGATGTGGCGTTGGCTTGTCCTTCCAGGGGCCGCACAAATCCCAAACCCTGTTCAGCTTCCTGCGCCAGACATCGGTGATAACGTCCAGCGTCCTGGTTTTGTGAGCGCCGAAGATATACGGACCGTGGATCCTGGCCCTTTCGCGTATACGCTCCTGAAGCCACTTTGGCACCCAGGTATAAACGTGTGTTCCGGCCTTAGTAGTGCGGACACGGATTTCGCCGTTCTCATGCATGCGGTCGATATGGAACAACGCAACGTCAGAAATGCGCAGGCCGGTATACATCGACAGAGAGATGAAGTCCGCCATGTCTTCGCCGGTCCACTTGTATTTGCTGGTTGTCCCGTATCGCTGGCAGGCCTCATACATCCGCCTAATTTCGTCGTCAGTAAATGGCAGCTTTTGCTCGCTTCGCTTGTCGCCGGTATCGCGGCCCTTCGGGTTCTTGACCATGCGCGCCGGGTTGCGAGTGATCCATTCGTTGGCAACACAGTATTCAAAGAACGGTTTGAGCATGCTCATGCGCCGCGCCGCGGTGGGCGGGCTTACAGGCCACGTCGAGCGAAACTGCCGGACATCAGACGGCTCCCACTGGTCGATCATGACGTAACCGCGCTCTTCCGAGAAGGCGCAGAATCGTTTCATGAGCAGCCGGTATTTTTTGTGTGTGGCGAAGGCCGACGTTTCCTGAAGCTCGGCGAGGAATGCCTTTGTGGCCTGTTCGATTGTGATGCGGCGGTGCGTCGGCTCGGGTACTGGCTGCGGAAGAGGAGCGGTTTCGCCATCCCATGAACCGGCACGCTGCCAGGCCTCCGCGACTGCCCCGGCCGCGTCCCAATCAGTCTGGCCGGTGTACTTGCGGCGGAACTTGCCGGACAGGGTTCCGGACGCGAATATGAAGCACGCGCATCGCTTCCACCCCTTCTTCCGTTCCTCAAACTCGCCTGAGCGCGATTCGAGCAGATGGCCGGCTTCACACTCCTGCCGGTGGCGGCGATATAGGTTCAGAGCCACGGTTGATTCTAACACCGTTGCCCGCTATTGCCCGGTGGTCTTTTGAACGAGTAGCTAACTGGCTTAGAATCAACTGGCGGAGAGGGGGGGATTCGAACCCCCGGTAGACTTTAAAGGCCTACGACGGTTTAGCAAACCGCTGCTTTCGACCACTCAGCCACCTCTCCGGTGTTTGGGCGGATCTCTGGAATCAGCGTATCACAGGGCGCGCGCGAGAATCTCGTGCAGTTCCTCGGCCGTCAGGGCAATCGGGTTGCCCTTCATGCTGCTGCTGGCGGCCGCCTTCTCAACCAGATCGCCGGCATGCTCTCCGCCGATCCCGTACGCGGCGAGCGATGGAATCTCCAGCTCGCGGCACAACTCAAGCAACCAGGGCGCCAAATCGGCGGCCCAGGCCTGGGCGTTGCCCGTAAGCATCCGTGCCGCCTGGCCGTAGCGCCGCAGATGTTCGCTTTCCGGCGCGCGGGAGCGTAGCGCGGCGATGTTCACCGCAGTGGCGTGGGGAAGAAGGGCCGCGCAGACGGCGCCGTGGGGCGCCTCGAACATCCCGCCCACCGGCGCCGCAAACCCGTGTACCGCGCCCAGTCCGGCATTGGCCAGAGCCAGGCCGCTCAGCAACGCCGCCAGCGACATGTCCGTGCGCGCTTCCATATCGCCGCCGTGGCGGTAGGCGCGCCGCAGCGACCGCGCCGCGCGCGGCAGGCCCTCCACCGCGAAACCATCGGCGACAGGGTTCGCGCGAACCGACACCCACGCTTCCAGCAGTTGCGTCAGCGCATCCAGACCGGTGCTGGCGGTCAGGGCGGCTGGAAGATCGCGCGTGAGCTCCGGGTCCACCACGGCGAGGCGAGGCAGCATATGCGGGCTGCGCAGGCTGGCTTTGACGCCATGTTCCGGTGACGCCAGAACGGCGTTGCGCGTCACTTCCGATCCGGTGCCGGCCGTGGTGGGGACGGCAACGAAGGGCGCCGAGCGATGCGCGAGCGGCAGGCCACGGCCCACCACCTCGAGATAGTCGAGCGGCTCGGGACCGTTCGTCAGCAGCGCTGCGATGGCCTTGCCGGCGTCGATGGCGCTGCCGCCGCCCACGGCGATGACCACCTCCGACCGGTTCTCGTGGGCCGTGCGAACGCCCTCTCGAACCGCCGCCACAGTGGGCTCGCCTTCCACGCGCAGCATGACCGAGGCCACGCCCGCCGATTCGAGCTGTTCGATGAATGCGGCTGCGTGCGCGCCGCTCCAGGCGGTGACCAGCAACGCGCGCGCCCCCCATTGCCGCGCGGCTGGCGCCACTTCGTGCAGGGAACCCTCTCCGAAGACGATCCGCGTGGCCGTGGCGAATTCAAAGCGCATCGGGAAACACCGGCGCGTATTTTACGCTCCACCGCGGCTCGGCCATCAGGCCGGCCACAAGGTCGCGCCAGCGCTGGTAATGCGCGGTCTCCTTGTGGTCCGCCGCAGCCTGCGGCGAGCGATAGATCTCCACCAGGACGAACCGGGTCGGGTCGTCACTCTGCTGGATGCAATCGAAGCGGATAACGCCGGGTTCCTGCAGGCTGTTGCGGGCGTTCTCTATGGTGGCCTCCCGGAACGCCGCCACCGCTTCGGACCTGACGTGGGCGTGGACGTGAACGATCAACATGGACACCGTCCATTATGACGCCGCCTGCCGACAGGATGGCGAACAAGTCGGAGGGAGGGGTCGAAACTCCGCTACAGGCGGGCCGCGCGCGAAAGGCTGCACTCCGCATTGCCAGGCAAAAAAGCGTCCAGCATTTTCTTCAGTTCGCCTTCGCTGATGGGCTTGCTGACGTAGCCGTCCATGCCGGATTTCAGGCACCGTTCCCTGTCCTGCGGGAGCGCATAGGCGGTCATGGCGATGATAGGAGTGTGGCGCGCGGCGCCCTCCAGGCGCCGGATCTGCGCGGTAGCCTCGAAACCGTCCATCTCAGGCATCTGGCAGTCCATGAAGACGATCTGATAGTCGCTGGCGGACCATCGATCCACCGCCTCACGGCCATTTGCCGCGGTTTCCACGACCATACCGGATTTCTCCAGCAACCTCCTGGCCAGTTTCTGATTGACCGCATTGTCTTCCACCAGAAGGACGCGGGGGGGCGGCAGCGGGGCCCGCTTGCCCGTCTCCGTGGGAGAGGCCACTGTTTCCGGGGCTTGGTTCAGGGCGCCGAGAATCGCCCGCCGCAACGTGGCCTGACTCACGGGTTTGAGCAGACGCTCGGCGATGCGCGCTTGATCGAAGCGGCAGCGATCGGGAGGAAGGTCGGCCGAGCTCAACATGAGGATGGGGACGTCCGAGCCGCCCGGCGTAAGCCGGATTCGCTCCGAGGTCTCCAGGCCGTCCATACCGGGCATGTTCGCATCCATCAGAATCAGGCGGAACGGCGTGCCCTTCCCCTCAGCCGCCTGCCAGGCGTCCGCCGCCGATTCGCCCGATCCCGCGCTGGAGACATCCAGCTTCCAGTTCACCAGTGTCTCCTCGAGGATCTGCCGGTTGGTCGGGTTGTCGTCCACCACCAGCACGCGCGAGCCCCGGTACTGCATAAGCTCCAGCCCCTCCGGGCCGGGCGCCTCCTGGTGCGACACGCCCAGGGGCAGCTCGAAACAGAAGCGGCTGCCTTTTCCCAGCTCGCTCTTCACGTCGAGCCGTCCTCCCATCAACTCCACCAGGCGATGCGAGATGGTCAGGCCGAGGCCCGTTCCGCCGTATTTCCGCGTGGTGGCGGTCTCGGCCTGGCCGAAAGCCTCGAAAACCCGCGCACACTTCTCTTTGGGGATGCCGATTCCGGTGTCGCGGACCGAGAACACCAGGCGGCAGCCGCCCGGCACCAGCGAGGTCAAAGACACCTCGGTCTCCACTTCTCCTTTTTCCGTGAACTTGATGGCATTCCCGATCAGGTTGATAAGCACCTGACGCAGCCGGCCGCAATCGCCAACCACCGTTTCGGGCACGTTGGGAGCGATCCGGCAGAGCAGCTCGAGGTTCCTTTTCGCGGCTCGCACCGACAATGTCCGCACGATGTCGAAGACCGCTTCCCTCAGGTCGAAGGCCTCCGTCTCGATGGCCAGCTTGCGGGCCTCGATCCGCGAGAAATCGAGGATGTCGTTGATCACCCGAAGCAGCGCGTTCGCCGAGCTGCGAACGTCCGCGAGGTATTCCCGTTGTTCGCGGGTGAGTTCGGTATCCAGGGCCAGCTCGGTCATCCCGATAATGCCGTTCATGGGCGTCCTGATCTCGTGACTCATGTTGGCCAGAAACTCGGATTTGGCCCGATTCGCCTGATCGGCGCGCGCACGCGCCTTCCGTGCCAGTACGGTCTGCCATCCGAGAAGCGCCATAATGACTCCCAGCGCCAGGATCGTCCACAAAAACCAGCGTTGCCGCTCCTCGTCGTGCTGGAGCACCATGAGGGACTTCAACTCCGAACTCGAGACCGGCGACCATTGATCGAGCCGGTCGCCGAGCCACCCATCCCGAGCCAGTTCCGAGATTCCCGTCCGCAGCGAATCGGCGGCCGCCGCTGCATCCGGCAACGCGGCGATTCCGGATTTGACCACGGCGCCGGGCACCACGTGCAGTGCGAAGCGAGCCGGCTCGCAGCCTTTGGGGCGATGCAGCAGCATCTCCGCCAAATATCGCGATTCGGCAAAGGCCGCGTCGGCCTTCCCCGCGCAGACGGTTTCCAGCATGGAGGGATAATCGCTTTCCACCACGAGTTGCGCCTGCGGGAGAAACTTTCGAGCCAGCTCCCGAGCTCGCAACGGAATCTTCGCCACCGCCACCCGGCCATTGGCGGCGTCCGCGGGCGTGGCCACCTCTTTCGACTGCAAAGACATGAGCGCGTAGTAGTTCTGTAGCCATGGCGCAGTGAAGTGCCAATGCTTCGAGCGTTCCGGAGTGGGCGCCAGCAACGGCCAAAGATCGACGTTCCCATGAAGCAGAGCGTCTGTGGGATTCGCAGCGGATACCCAGCGAAGCCGAATTCCGCGCCGCCGTGCGGCTTCGTTCAACACATCGACGGCGAACCCGTGCAAGCCGCCGTCCGCGCCCACGATGTAGTAGGGTGGCGCGTTGTCCACGCCGACGCGATACACGCGATCCGGCACACGATGCGTGACCCAGTTCAGCAGAAAGATACCAGCGGCAATGAGCACAGCGCTGAAGACGATGCCGGGTAGACCTACACCTCTGTTGTTGGCACGCCGAAGGCGCATCTGACTGCTCTATCGGCCGCGCCGTCCGGGACCGTTAGGGTTTCGCGGGGCTCAGCACAAAAACGACCCAGGCACGGGTGACGTACTACGTGATTCTGGGACGTTCACTACGGCGAACCCCCTGGCCGGACCGGGCAAAACCATAACCGGGCGCCGCCCGGCGGAAGCTTCCGGACGAGTATTGTCCCTGAAGAGCGAGTACGGCCGGCGAAGCGGAGGCGGCCTCGTTCAGCGCCTGGCGAACGTCCCCGAATCAGGTATCCGGGTACGACTTCGTCCTGTAGATGCCCTGGTCCGGGTTCCAGAAAGCGAATCCGTGCTGCTCCGCGAGTTCCAAACCGGCGTGCAGTCCCGCCTCGCGCAGCACCCGGTCCCGCGCCGCGCCGTCCATGAAGTCCTCGAAGTCGAGTCTGTACATCGCGCGAACCAGCCCTTCGTACTCGCGCCGGGTGTGTTCCATGTAGTAATCGGCATCGCCGCCGCGGACGTGGTGCAGGTGCAGATCGTGGTCGATCCCGAAGGTTCTGATTCTCCAGGTGAGATCGGGCCCGATCCACCACTGCACCGTGTCGGGCGCTTCGCGTTCTGCGGGTTCCCGGCGGCCTTCCACGTGGCTGCTGCGCACGTCCAGAATGGCCAGGACCAGAGTCCGCCGGTTCATTGAGGCAATTGTCGCACAGCGGTCAGGCTGTCTTATATCCCCGAATTGAAACGGGGACTATCCCTCGAAAATGTGCGATATATACAACATGACTCGTAGCCGTAATAGAACCAAAAGCATGGTTACTCCTGGGTATTCACTTCTACAAAAACCAGTGTCATACTTCTCCTGCGAATGAGAATATTTGCCAATCTCGTAATTCTCGCGTGCGCAATCGTCGGGTGTTTCGCGGGGCCCGTGTATACGATCACGAATCTGGGCGGCACCGGCCCCGATGGGAGTGGGACGACTGCCTTCGCCGTCAGCGCGAACGGTCAGACGGCCGGCTGGGCGGTCGAGGCACTGGGCAATACGGAGGCGGTGGTGTTCGGCGGCGCCAGCCCTGCGAATCTGCTTGCGGGCTCGTCGTGGTCGGCGGGCGAGGCCACGGGCATTAACAGTCTCGGCCAGGTGTCGGGCACGGTGTGGAGCAACGGCACGGCGCACGGGGTGATCTGGTCGGGGGGGACCAGCATCGACCTGGGCGCCAACACCTCGGCCGCGGCCATCAACGACGCCGGGCAGGTGGCCGGTTCGGGAAACCAGGCATTTCTTTATCAAAACGGGACGCGCACGAATCTGGGCACGCTCCCTGGTGGGAGCTGGAGCCTGGCGGAGGGTCTGAGCGGCAACGGCGCGGTGGCCGGCTATGGCAACACCGCGTCGGGGATCCGCGGGTTCGTGTGGACGCCCGGCGCGGGCATGCAGGAACTGGCGACGCTCGGTGGCGGCAGCAGCTACGGCATGGCTGTCAATGACTCGGGCGTGGTTGCCGGGAGCGCCGCGGTTGGAAGCGGTTACCTGAATGCCACGTCGTGGCTGAACGGGACCGCGAAGGATCTGGGAACGCTCGGCGGCAACAACAGCTACGCCTACGGCATCAATGACGCGGGCGAGATTGTCGGCTACTCCTGGATCGCCGGCAACGCGACGACCCATGCCTTCGTTGTTCTGAACGGGGTCATGGTGGATCTCAACGCGCTTCTGTCTCCGGCGGACAGCGGCTGGGTGATCACCGCCGCATACGGCATCAACGATCAGGGCCAGATTGTCGGAGAAGGGACGTACGACGGCCAGTCTTACGCGGTTCTGCTCAACGATCCCCTGTACCAGACGGCCGGTGGCGGAACATCCGGCACTGGATCCGCCGCGCCGGAACCGGGCACGTGGAGTCTCGCTGGCGGGGCACTCCTGCTCGGCGTCGCCCTGCGACGCAGGCTCAGCCGACCACGCTGATCCCCGGTGGCGGCGGTGGTCCGGGATCGCCGGCGTGCATCCGTTCGAATCGCCGCAATTGTCCATCGGAACCGTGGTAGAAGGCGGCCAGCTTCTCGCGAATCCGCTTGCCGTCCTGAAACGCATCGAGCAAGCGTCTGGCGAGCGGCTCATCCAGGCGGTCCGCCGCGGCGATGGCGCGCACGGCTTCATCGCGCTCCGCCAGGGCCGGCTCTATCTCGGCGGCATCGAACGTAACGCATTCGAGCAGGCGTTGGTTGGCCCGTTCCAGTTGTGCGATCGCCTTCGCGGCGTCGAGCGCCCCGTCAGCCGTTGGGATTCGACTGGTATCCATACGTGCTGTAATTCATGGCCTCGATGGTGGTGTTCAGCATGTTCTGCTGGCTTTCGAGGTTTGCAATCAGGGTGTCCTGCGCCGCCAGTTGCAACTGCAAACTCGCTTGCATCTGCGAAACCTGCGTGGCCTTAACGAGCATCTGGCTCTGGAGATTCTGGTCGGTGGTATTGTATCCGCTCACCTCGCTCTGGATGGCGCCCGTGTTCGGATCGCCCAACGCCGTGAAGTTCGCGGCAAAGGACGCGAGGCCCTTGGTGGTGGACCCCAGCCAGGCGAAGGCGGACTGAAGCTGGGAGGCCGAAAAGCCGTTCACCACGGTGGAATCCAGGGTCATCTGGCCGTTGTCGCCCATTTGAATGCCCAGATCGTACAAGTCTCCTACCGCGCCCGTCCCCTGGGAGGAAACGAGCTGCTGCATGGCCCCCTCGATGGAGCTCAGAATGGGGTCGCCGACGAGCGCGCCACCGCCTTGTCCCGTCTGTGCGCCCACTGCGGTGAGGAGGGTGTTGTAATCGCTCACAAACGTGTTGAGCGCGTTGGAGAGCTGGGTCGGGTCCGAGGTCAACGAAACGGTTACTTTTCCGACCCCGCCGGGATTGGCTTGCAGGATGTTGAGAGTGACCCCGGGGATGACATCGCTGATGGTTGTGGATGGGTTGTCCACGGCGATGCTGTTGTTCAGCGTGAAATCCGTGTTGGTGCCCTGATTCGACGAGGTGAGAAAGTCCGCTCCCGACCCGGAGGCGCCTTCCGTTAGTGTCAGCGTGGTCGCGCCGGGCGAGTTCGCGGTAACCGACAGGTAGTCCGTATTGTCGGCCGAAGTGATGATGCTCGCGGTCACCGGGATGCTGTTGCCCTGGGCGTCCGTTGCCGTGTTGATGGCGTTCTCGAGCCCCGCCAGATTGTTTGTCGCGTTGGTCAGCTTGATGGTGGCCGTCTGGCTGCCCAGCGTCAGCACCATCGTTCCACTGGGCGAGACCGTGGTCGTGCTCGCGTCGGGGAAGTTCCTGGTGGACGTCTCCGAGGCCGCCGCGGCGATCGACGTGATGTTCGAGATGGTGTACGAAGTCGGCGTCATGTTGCCGTCAATGGTGGCGGTGACGGTTTTTGAATCCGAACTGGTGGCGGTCAGCGCCTGGCCTGCCGCCAGTGTGCTCAGGTTGGTCAGATCCGCGGCCACGGCGTTGACGTCGCTCTGCAGACTGCCCAGCGCCGCCACCTTCGACACCACCGCTTCGTCCTCGCTTTGCATGGCGGTGATCGGAAGCTGCGCGATCTGGACTGCCCGGGTCAGTACCGACTGCAGGTCGCCGGAATACTGGCTCACTCCGACAAACGTCTGAGGCGCCAGCAGGGCCGCTATCGTGGCGGCCGAAGATGTCGACGAGGTGGAACCGAGAGAAGAAGCTGAGGTGCCCATATGCTACTCCGCATTCTCCTCATCGGCACCAAATGGCCCCTGCAAGAGGAGTACACCCTCCTCTGGCGCGGGGGAGGCAAAACGGGGACATGCTTACAGCGAATACAGCGAATAGTCTGCCCCCGCTCTACCCGTGCACAATGGAAAGATGGCCACGAATCCCCAAGCTGGAAAACCCGCCCCGCCCTCCATGCTGGTGAATGTCCCCCGGCTGGTAACCTCCTATTACACTGGGAAGCCCGACCCGGCCGTCCCCGCGCAGCGCGTGCAGTTCGGAACCTCCGGGCATCGCGGTACGGCGCTCGAGAACTCGTTCAACGAGGCGCACATCCTGGCCATCACCCAGGCTATTTGCCGGTACCGCGCGCAGGCCGGCATCGCGGGCCCATTGTTTCTGGCCATGGATACCCACGCGCTCTCCGAGCCCGCCTTCGCCACCGCGCTGGAGGTGCTGGCCGCCAACGGCGTGGAGGTCATGCTGGATATCGACCTCGCCTGGACGCCCACCCCGGCCCTCTCGCACGCCATTCTCACGTACAATCGCGGACGCCGGAGCGGCCTGGCCGACGGCATCGTCATCACGCCCTCGCACAATCCGCCCGAAGACGGCGGCTTCAAGTACAACCCGCCCAACGGCGGGCCCGCCGACACCGGCGTGACGAACTGGATCGAAAACGAAGCCAACGGCATTCTGGAAGCCGCCCTGGACGGAGTGCGCCGTTTCACCTACGCGCGCGCTATCGGGGCTAACACGACTCACCGGCACGATTACATCGGCGCCTATGTCCCCGACCTCGGCTCCGTTGTGGACATGGACGCGATTCGCGGCGCCGGGTTGAAGATCGGCGTGGACCCGCTGGGCGGCGCGGGCGTCCGCTACTGGCCGCGCATCGCCGAGCACTACCGCATCCCCCTGGACATCGTGAACCCCCAGGTGGACCCTACCTTCCGCTTCATGACCGTCGACTGGGATGGCCGCATCCGCATGGATTGCTCCTCGCCCTACGCCATGGCCGGCCTGATCGCCCTCAAGGACCGCTACGATGTGGCCTTCGCCTGCGACACCGATCACGACCGCCACGGCATCGTCACCCGCAGCGCGGGGCTGCTGAACCCCAATCATTACCTCGCCGTGGCCATCTCATATCTGTACCGCAACCGTCCCGGCTGGCGCGCCGATGCCGCCGTGGGCAAGACACTGGTGAGCAGCAGCATCATCGACCGCGTGGCCGCCGATCTCGGGCGCAAGCTGGTGGAAGTTCCCGTCGGTTTCAAATGGTTCGTAGACGGACTGCTGGATGGCTCGCTCGGCTTTGGCGGCGAGGAGAGCGCGGGCGCGTCGTTCCAGCGCCGCGACGGTACCGTCTGGACCACCGACAAGGACGGGCTGGCGCCGGCCCTGCTCTCCGCCGAGATCACCGCGCGCACCGGGCGCGATCCCGGCGAGCTGTACCGGGAGCTCACCGAGCGCTTCGGCGATCCCGTGTACGAGCGCGTCGATTCGCCCACCACGCCCGCGCAGAAGGAGGCGCTGCTGAAGCTCGCGCCCGCGGAGGTGACGGCGAAGGAGCTGGCCGGCGAGCCCATACAGGCGATCCTCACGACAGCGCCAGGCAACGGCGCGCCCATCGGCGGCGTGAAGGTGGTGGCGGCCAGCGGCTGGTTCGCCGTGCGTCCCTCCGGCACCGAGGACGTGTACAAGCTGTATGCCGAGAGCTTCCAGGGCAGGGAGCACCTCCAGCAACTACAGGCGGATGCCCGCGCGCTGGTGGCGGCGGTGACGCCGCGGGGCTAACCTCCTGCGCCTGCACCAGCAACCGGCGCAAATAACGTGCTCGTGCCCAACCTGGAAGACCTGTGTGTCCAGGCTCCCAGGATCTCCTGCAGCAGCCAGCGATGATGATCGGTGGTCTGCTCCCCTCCGGCACCCCGGACTGAGGATCGCTTCCGATCCGCTCCGGACGCTATCTATACTGCCTCCGCCATTCGAGCGGCAGAATGATACGCCCCTGATTGTCTACTTTGCAGGAAACTGCCCGCATCTATCCCTGATTTGATCAGGACGGGGGAAATCACGCCGAGGCCCGCCATGGCCTCCTCGGGAAACGACGCGAAAGGGATCGGCAGGCACAGCTTCCGGGCCTTCAGGACCAATTCCCAGGCGCTGGCGTGGCGCCATGACCGACCACCACAGAACGCGTGTATCGACCAGGCTCCTCATCCGGCAGATTGGGATCGATGGCGCCTGTCAGAAACCCGAGCTTCCGTTTGCGCCGCTTGTGACTGGTACCCACCGGCGCGAGCTTCGCAACCTGGCGGTTCGCCTATTCCGCCGCCGTCTCCGGCGCCGCTTCCTTGCGGGCCTGCTCGAACAGGAAGGCCAGCGTCTTCTCGGTGCGGATGCCGGAGACGATGCGCCGGATCATGCCCTTCTCTTCGAGGCGCTTGCGCGTGGCCGCCACGGGTTCGCGCTCCTGGCGGGCGATGCGTTGCACTTCGCGGTCCACCTCGTCCTGGGTCACCTCGATCGCCTCGCGTTCGGCGATCCTGCCCAGCAACAGCGAACCGCGCACTTCCCGCGTGGCCTTCTCGCGGCGGGATTCCTTTAGCTTCGCCCAGTCCAGGTTCAGCTTGCGCGGGTCCACGCCGGCGCCGGCCAGCTCCCGCATCTGCTGCTCGATCTGCACCTCCACCTGGCGATCCACATAGGCGCCGGGAACGGGGAACTCGTGCGCGTCCACCAGCTTCTCGACAATCTGGCTCCGGGCATCCTGTTGCGCCTGGTGCTCGCGCTCGTGGAAGATGGACTTGCGAATGGCGCCCCGCACCTCGTCCATATTCTGGTAATCGCCCAGATCCTTAGCAAAGTCGTCGTTGATTTCGGGCAGCTCCTTGCGCCGGATCACTTTGAGATGGAGCCGGAACGTCACCGTGCGCCCGGCCAGGTTCTCCTGCTGGTAACCCTCCGGGTACGCCACCTGCACTTCCTTCTGTTCGCCCGGAGTCATGCCCCGCAACGCCTCGCTGAAGGCGGGCAGCGTGTCCGGCCCGGCGACGTTCACCATCATCTCTTCCTGGCGCACGGGTTCGGCCGCGCCGGCAATGCTCTCCAGCGAAATCACCGCGTAATCGCCGTCTTCCGCCGGGCGCGGATCGATATTGATGTATTCGGCGCGGCTGTCCCGGATGTGGTTGAGCCTCTCGTCGACGTCCGCGTCCGTCACCTCGGGCTCTCGGTAACTTACGGTGATGCCGCGGTACTCGCCCAGCTCGAATTCCGGCGCCACCTCGAACTGCGCCTTGAAACGCAGCGGCTCGCCCTTCTCGAAATGCACCTCGAGGATGTCCGGCGTGCCGACAAACTCCAGATGCTCTTCCTTCAGCCGCCGGTCCAGCGCTTTGGGAACCAGGCTTTCGAGCACGTCCTGGCGAAGTTCGCCGGCAAATCGCGTGCGGATGATCCCGGCGGGAGCTTTACCCGGCCGGAAACCGGGAATGCGGACCTTCTTCTGCAGGCTCGCCACCACCCGCTCGGTTTCGCGGTCCACGTCTTCCACCGGGACGGTGATTTCCAGTTCGTGCTTGCAGCCTTCGATGAGCATTCAGTTTTTGAGTCGGAGAGGCGGGAAACCGGACTTGCAAACGCGGGTCCGGACCTGTCAGTTCTATTTTACACGACGATTCGTGCGCGTCCTTCTGGTCCGTGAGATCATCGCGCATCCGGCAGGCTGTCCGAACCAGGCGGATCGTACCGCCACGTCGGGCCGGCGCGATCTTTGCGACCCTCGTGACGAATGTCAGACCGGCGTCCAGTTGTTGTCTCCATAGCCGTCCTTCGGAATGTAAGCCCGCAACGGCAATCCCGGCATCTCCAGTCGATGTCCTTTAATCCTGAGTTGACCACGGACTCCCCGCCACCATCCCCATTTCATCCCCAGAGAGCCATCGTGCGTTACAAACCCCGAGCCGCCCGGCTTGAACACCCCCGTGTGGTTCCCCGCATCGAACGACAGAGGATAATCGTCGGGCGCGCCGCCATCCTCGGTTCCGGCCGCCGCTGCCGGCGCCGCCGGGCCGGAGATTCGAACGCGGGTTTTGCCGGCCAGAGTCGTGGTCACAACGGCCGTGAGCAGGCTGGCCACAAACAGTACAAACCGCCCAGGTCTCATCTATCTTTCGCCGGTCGCGATCTCGAAGGCCAGGTACTGGAGCTTTCCGTCCCGTTCGATGAAGAGCGCCACCGGGTCGCCGCGCTTGAATCTCGCGATTGTCGCGCGCAACTCCTCCAGGCTCGACACCACCGTGCCGTTGACCTCGTGGATCACGTCGCCCACCTCCAGCCCGGTCAGACTCGCCGCGGAAGACGCCGCCAGCGCCGCCACGATCACGCCGTAGGGTCCGCGCAGGCCCGGAAACATGCTTTCGGTCTGTTTGTCGATGGCGATTCCTATGATCCCGAGCTGGCGCACCCGATTTTTCTCCGCGTCGATCATGTCGGCCAGACGGTCCGTGGTGTGCGACTCCTCAACCGATGCGACCTCGATGGAGAGCGTCCCGTCGCCGCGCAGCAGATCGAGCCTGACCTTCTGGCCGCCGGGATGCGACAGCAGCGCCGTCATGAACGTGGGCACATTCTCCACCGGCCTCCCATCGATCGCCAGCACGATATCGTTCAGCTTCACGCCCGCGGCCTGAGCGGAACCGCCCGGCGTAATATCCGAGATCAACACGCCCGAGTCCCGGGGCAGCCTCAGCGCCGACGCCAGCGTCGCGGTGATAGTCTGCACTCCCACGCCGATAAGCTGCCGGTGCATGTGGCCGTACTTCCGCAACTTCTCGCTCGCCAGCTTGATCAGGTTGCTGGGAATGGCGAACCCGATGCCCTCGCTCCCGCCCGACTGCGTCAGGATGAACGTATCCAGCCCGACAATCTCCCCCTCCGCATTCACCAGCGGGCCGCCGCTGTCGCCGGGGTTGATGGGCGCGTCGGTTTGAATGTAAACGAAGGGACTATCGGGATCCGGCTGCCGCGCCACCGAGCTCACCACGCCCATGCTCATGGAGTTGCCCAACCCCTCGCGGCTGCCGAAGGCGAACACCACCAGGCCCTGGCGCAGCTTCCGGTAGTCGGCGAACGGCAGCGCGGGCAGGCCTTTCTCCGGAATTCTGATCAGCGCCAGATCGAGTTCCCGGAACACCCCCACCAGCGTCGCGTCCACCGGCGGGGCGAGCGCCTGCGCAAGCGTGTCGGTGATGGTTTGATCGGATTTGTCCGCGGGCGGCGCTCCCGGGGCGGTCCTGGTCACCCGAATCCGCAGCGCGTTCGCGACCACGTGCGCGTTGGTCACGATGTAGCCGTCGGGGTCGATGATCACGCCCGATCCCACCCCTTGCTGGCGTTCTAACACCACGCCGGTGCGCCCGCCGTCCGCGTCCCCCCGCGGCGCATACCGGGTCACCGAGATCTGAACCACGCTCGGCGCAACGCGGGCCGCCAGTGCCTGCACACTCTCGCTGAACTGATTCAGGACTTCGAAGGAGTTCTTATTTGTCCCCGCTTGCGCCTGCGCCGCGAGCGCGTAGCCCGCCAGGCATAATCCAGCGCGCAGGACGATCCGCCTCATATCCGGCATTCGACCATTATGGACGTAACGGAAAGGCCATCCGCCATGGAGAGGATTGCGCGGCCGTGACGGACACCGCCGGCCAGTGCGGCGGCAGCCACGCGCACAGGCTTTATCTTTAACACTGTTCAGTTTGCGTTGGGGGGACACGCGGCGCCAGCCGCGTTCCTCCGGTACCGGGCAAAAACGCGGCTGGCGCCGCGTGTCCGATAACAGCATTGGCTTTAGCCTGAGCCCGTGGGGACCGGCGAGCCCCTCTGGAATGGCGGTCAGGCGCGCCCGCAGGAACGATAAATCTGCTCGATCAGCTTCATGTCCCGAAGACCCTCTTCCCCGGGGGTCACCGGCTCCTTATTGTTCTCAAGAATGCATTCGGCGAAGTGATCCGCCTCGGCCACAAAATGCGACGGATCGCGAGCGGGGTTCGGTTCGTCGATGGGCGGCTGGCCCTGAATCTCGGCTTGCAGCCGCAGGCCGTCGTAATTGAACACCGGCTGCACCAGCATTTCGCCCTTCGAGCCGTGTACGCGGAAGAACCCGGTCATCGTTCCGCCGTAGGTGGTGCAGCAACTGGCCAGCACCCCGGAAGGGAACTTCATGGTCCAGGACAGATTCTCCTCCACCTCGGCGAATCGCCCATCCTTGTCTATCACGGACGCGTAGCCCTCCACGCTGACGGGCTCCTCGCCGGTGAGATAGCGGCAGGCGTTGAGCGAGTAGATGCCCACGTCCATCAGCGGCCCTCCGCCGGCCATCTTCCTGCTGAGGCGCCACTCGCCCGCACCGCAGTCGAACCCGAAGGCGCTCTCGATCGCCTGAAGGGCGCCCAGCTTCCCTTCCCGGATGAGCTGAATGGCGCGAAGATTGGTGGGCTCCAGATGACAGCGGTAGGCGATCATGAGCTTCCGGCCGGCGGCGCGGCAGGCGCCGATCATGGCTTCGCAGTCCTCCACCGTGGTGGCCATGGGCTTCTCGCAGAGCACGTGCTTGCCGGCCCTCGCCGCGCGGATGGTGTACTCGGCGTGCATGTTGTTGGGCAGCGCGACGTACACCGCATCGATGTCCTTGTTGCCGGCCATCCGGTCGCAGTTCTCGTAGCTGTAGATGCTGCCGGCGGGCACGCCGTACTCGGCGGCCACGCGCTCGGCCTTGTCCCGATGGCCGCTGACGAGGCCGGCGATGCGCGCGTGGCGGGACATCTTCACTGCGGGCATGAAGTGGTCCATGGAGATGCGGCCGAGGCCGATGATGCAGTAGCCGACCCTGCGATCCTCCTCGGCGCGCAGCGGCGGAGCAAACCGAAGCAGCGTTCCGGCCGCGACAAAGCGCGCCAGATCCCGGCGTGTCAGGTCCGTGTGAAGGCTCATCAGAACATGATAGATTGGATCGCGCAGGGATAATAATATGCCGGAAACCATTTACCTTATCGCTAACGGAGATCTCCGTCTGTCCGCCAATCAGAACTGCTGGGCCGCGCAGGAGAAAGTGGAGGAGGCGGTGATGGCCGCCGTCCGCGCGGAGGGCCGCGAGATCCAGCGCGGTCATCCCTACGATCCCGAGCTGAAGCACGGCTTCATCGGCAGCCAGAAGCAGGGCATCGAGGTGTTCCGAAACCTTCCGCCGGACGCGCCGCTGATCGTGTGCGAGGCGGTGTGGGAGTACAGCCATCAGGTGCTTACCGGCCTGATTCTGCATCAGGGCCCCATTCTCACCGTGGCCAACTGGAGCGGCCAGTGGCCCGGACTGGTGGGGCTGCTGAACCTGAACGCGTGTCTGGCCAAGGCGAACACGCCCTACAGCACCCTGTGGAGCGTCGATTTCAAAGACGACTTCTTCGTCGGCGGCCTGCGCAAATGGCTGCGCGGCGAGCCGGTGGTTCATGACCGCAGCCACGTACAGCCGCTGAAGAACCTCCGTCTGCCGGCCGAAGCGGCGGAAACCGGGCGGCTGCTCGCCCGCGACCTGCGCACTCGCAAGGCCATCCTCGGCGTGTTCGACGAAGGCTGCATGGGCATGTACAACGCCATCGTCGAAGACCTCTTTCTGCTGCCGCTGGGCATTGGCAAGGAGCGGCTGAGCCAGTCCGCGCTGTATGCGGAGATGCTGGCCACGCCGGACTCCGAAGCTCGCGCGGTGCGCGCCTGGCTGGACGCCAAAGGCATGCGCTTCCTCACCGGGCCGAACCCCGAAACCGACCTCACCGACGATCAGATTCTGGATCAGTGCAAGATGTACATCGCCGCCCTGCGCATCGCCGACGATTTCGGCTGCGACGTGATCGGGATTCAGTATCAGCAGGGGTTGAAGGACCTCGCGCCGGCCTCGGATCTGGCCGAAGGCCTGCTCAACAACACCGACCGGCCGCCCGTCCGCGCCCGTGGCAATGGACGCGTGCTCTACGAAGGCCGTCCCCTGCCGCACTTCAACGAAGTGGACGAGTGCGCGGGGCTGGACGCGCTGGTCACCAACCGCATCTGGACGCACCTGGGCTTTGCGCCCGAAACCACACTGCACGACGTCCGCTTCGGCGAGGAGTACAACGGCCAGTTTGTGTGGGTCTTTGAAATCTCCGGTTCGGTGCCGCCCGAGCACCTGATCGGCGGATACGCGGGCACGGTGAGCGAGCGCCAGCCCCCCATGTACTTCCGCCTCGGCGGAGGCACCGTCAAGGGCGTAAGCAAGCCCGGCGAAATCGTGTGGAGCCGCGTGTATCTGGAGGCGTACGCGCTCAAGGTGGACATCGGCCGCGCCAAGGTGGTGGAGCTGCCGCCGGAGGAGACACAGCGCCGCTGGGACATCACCACGCCGCAGTGGCCTATTATGCACGCCGTCACCTGCGGCATCGGGCGCGACCAGTTTATGGCGCAGCACAAGTCGAACCACATTCAGGTGGCCTATGCACCGAGCGCCGAGGCCGCCAACCACGCGCTGGCCGTCAAAGCCGCCATGTTCCGCAATCTTGGTCTCGAAGTGAACATCTGCGGCACGGAGCACGGGCTCTAATGTGCTGCGCAGCGTGGGGCAGGCCCGTGGCCTGCGCGGGGCTCTCCGCCCCGCCTGCCCCTGGGTCGCGGCTGGGCTGCCCTGTGGCGCGCCACGCCATCGTCGGTTTACCGATTCGGCATGTCGAACTACCTCGCGATTGATCTTGGCGCCGAGAGCGGCCGGGTCATGCTCGGCGTGTTGAACGGCGGGAGACTGGCTCTCGAAGAGCTGCATCGCTTCCCCAACCAGCCGGTCGAGTTGCCGAACGGCCTGTACTGGGACAGCTTTCGTCTTCATCACGAGATTGTCCGCGGGCTCACCATCGCCGGGCGCGAGCGCAAGCTGCGCGTGGACGGCATCGGCGTGGATACGTGGGGCGTGGACTTCGCTCTGCTGGGCGCCGATGGCGGCCTGCTGGAATGCCCGCGGCACTACCGCGACGCCCGCACCAACGGCGTGCCCGAGCGCCTCTTCGAAGTGGCGCCGCGCGAGGAAGTGTTCGCCGCCACCGGTATTCAGATCATGGCCCTCAACACGTTGTTCCAGTTATACGCCATGCATCTGGCGGGTTCGCCCGCGCTCGCCGTGGCCCAGCGGTTGCTGTTCATGCCCGATCTGCTGAACTACTGGCTCACCGGGGTGCAACGGGCCGAGGTCACCATCGCCAGCACGTCGCAGTTCTACGATTCCGCGTCGCGCGGTTTTGCCACCGCGCTGCTGGAGAAGCTGGGCCTGCCCGTGCGGCTGCTTCCAGCCCTCATCGAGCCTGGCCGCAGGCTGGGAACTCTGCTTCCCGCGCTCGGCGAAACCACCGGGCTCGGCGCGGCGCCCGTGTACGCGACGGCAGCGCACGACACCGCCGCCGCCGTGGCCGCCGTTCCCGCCACGGGTGACGATTGGTGCTACATCAGCTCCGGCACGTGGTCCCTGATGGGCGTGGAGCTGCCCGCGCCGGTGATCAACGAATCCTCACGCCGGCTGAACTTCACCAACGAGGCTGGCGCAAATGGGTCCATTCTTCTGTTGAAGAACATTGCCGGCCTCTGGCTGCTGCAGGAGTGCCGGCGTGCATGGGCCGCCGAGGGCGAGACCTTCACGTACGACGAATTGATCCGGATGGCCGAGGCGGCGGGCCCGGCGGCTGCGCTGATCGAGCCCGACGATTTCGTGCAGCCCGGCGGAATGCCGGCCCGCATTGCGGCCAGGTGCGGCGCACGCACAAAAGGCGAGATCTGCCGCGTGATTCTGGAGAGCCTGGCCCGCCGCTATCGCGAGGTTCTGGACGGGCTGGAGAGTCTTACCGAGAAGACGATTCGGACAATCCACATTGTGGGCGGCGGATCGCGCAACGCGCTGCTGAACCGGCTGGTGGCGTCGGCCACCGGGCGAACCGTGATCGCGGGGCCGGCCGAGGCAACCGCCGCCGGCAACGTGCTGGTACAGGCGATGGGCGCGGGCGAGGTCGCCGGCGCCAGCGAAGCCCGGGAGATTGTCCGCCGGTCGTTCGGCATCGAAGTGTTCGAGCCGGGGTAGGAGTGGACTTAAGGGACACACGGCGCCAGCCGCGTTCCGGGAATTGCCAGAACAACGCCGGAGGACGCGCCTATCGCCGCGTGGTCTTGGAGTAGCGGGCTTTTGAGGGCCGATCCAAGCGGAGAGTCGATGGCTAAGCTTGGAACGGGAACACGGAAGTGATGCGCTCAGCCATCAGTCGAACCGTGAAGAAGTCGCGCTTGCGCCCGAACTTCCACTCCGAATATCGTCCATGGGCGAACCAATGCCGGAACCTGAAAGCACCGCGAACCTCGCCGATCTCAGCGGGTGGAACACCCCCGTAGGCTTTCCATCCTTCCAGAATATCGTCCAAATGCACCTTCGTCCCGCGCTCCTTCTCGATCTTGCGAAAATGCCTCGACAAGTCGTCCTTCAATTTCTTCCCGCAGCGGAAACCGAAGTCCACTTGGAAACTCGCCTCCACGCTGGTCAGAACTACGAAGCTCGATCTGAAATCCGATTCCTCGATGCGTGCACGAAGTTCACGATCCACGTCATCTTGAGTTTTTCCGACGAACAGTTCTTCAAATCTCGGATTGGACGGACTGAAAAAGAGGCGCAAGGCCCTCAAAATGTCCCGATGATACGCGGCGATTTCATCCAGCTTCAGCGTGGTGATGAGAACGGGCCGTTTAGGCATTCGCAATTTCCAGCACGAGCCGGAGGAAGGACTCCTTATTCAGGTCTTCGAAGACCTTTTGGACGGCGTTAGTAACAATCCTCCAGACCCACATGATCGGTTCCTGCGCCGCAGATGGCAACGCTGGAACAGCCCCCTTCGTGATCACAGTAGCCGCGACACGGACGAGGTCCGCAGCATTTCGCGCCTTTTTGTTTACGAGCAGCATATGTCCGGTACCGGCCGCACCCTCGACGTCCACCCTTCCCCTGCAGCCAATAAGCACGGTCCCCACTGGCACAAGCGAGACAATTTGCCTGCCGATCTTAATGTCCATTCGTTTGGCGGAGTACGTGCCGATATTCTCCTCGGTCAAATCGATTGCGGTGAAGCTATAGGTTATCGAATGGTTGGCAATATACTCCTGTAGGAATTCGACGATCTTCTGATACAGGTCGTCGAGATCCTTGAGCCATTCGTCACGTGTGTCCGACCAGTTGATGTCGGTATCAACGTCCGCGGCCTGCTGGCTTTCAACGAACTTAGCAAAATCCTCACTAACCATGGCGCCCTCATCACCATGGTACATGGCACGGGTACGCACAGGATGCTGCTAAGCATGTCGTCGTGGTAGCATCTGACCTATGAACCCCTACGCGGCCTTCCTGGGAAATCGCAACGCGCTTGAAACAATCGCCGCGACGGCCGGCCGTCTCGCCGGGATCGCGGACCAACTGGGCCAGGCCGGCGTGGAGCGAAAGCCCGCCCCGGACAAGTGGAACGCCCGCGAGATCGTCTGCCATCTCGCCGACACCGAAGTGGTCTTCGCCTTCCGCCTGCGGCAGACCCTGGCCGAGCCGGACCACGTCGTGCAGCCCTTCGACCAGGATAAGTGGGCGGCCGCCTACGCGGCCTTCGACATCCCCGGCGCGCTGGCCACATTCTCCACGGTGCGCGCGTGGAATCTGGCCCTGATCCGCTCGCTCCCGCCGGACGCGTTCTCGAGGGCGCTGACCCATCCCGAACGGGGCCGCATGACCTTCCAGGTGCTGGTGGAAACCATGGCCGGGCACGATCTCAATCACCTCCGGCAACTCGACGCGATCGTCTCCGCCGCGGCATAGTTTTTGCAGTTGCCTCCCCGCGCAACCCTGGGTCATCATGGTTTAGCCGGGCCGCTGCGCGATGCTGGACTTCCTCTATCTAACCGAACTGTTCGGCCTCACCGTTTACGACCTCAAGGGCCGCCGCCTCGGCGTGGTCCGCGACGCCGCCATCGTGCCGCTGGTGGACCCGGTGCGCGTCGACCGGTACCTGGTGGGCGGCGGATGGTCCTGGCTCACCGTGCGTCACGATCAGGTTAGCCGCCTCGATCTGAGCGGCATCTGGCTCAAGGACGAGCAGCTCACTCCCTACCATTCCGACGAGTACATGCTGCGCCTCATGCGCGACCTGCTGGACCAGCAGATCATCGATTCGCACGGCCGCAAAGTGGTGCGCGTGACCGACGTCACCTTTGAGATCCTCCACCAGGCGGATGGCGACGTCCTGCAGGTGCTGGAAGTCGACATTGGATTGCGCAGCATTCTGCGCCGCCTGCTGCAGGGGATGCTTCCGCGCACATGGATCCGCCGCCTGCAGACGCGCATCCCGCCCAACTCCATTCGCTGGGAATTCGTGAACATTCTGGAACCCGATCCGCAGCGGCGTCTGCGCCTGAACATCAGCACGCGTCTGCTGGAGGGGATGCACCCGGCCGATCTGGCCGACATCGTCGAGGAGCTCAGCCCGGAGGATCGCGGCGCCATCTTCGCCTCCATGGACAGCGAGGCCGCGGCCGAGATGCTGACCGAGGTGGACCCGGACATCCAGAGCAGCATTCTGGAATCGCTGGACACCGGGAAGGCCGCCGACATCGTCGAGGAGATGGAGCCGCACGAAGCCGCCGACGTGCTCGGCGAACTCGAGGAGCAAACTTCCGAAGAGATCCTCGAAGAGATGGAGCCGGAACCGAAGACGGAAGTGGAAGAGCTGCTGGAGTTCGAGGGGGACGAGGCTGGCGGTATGATGAACACCCGCTACGTAGCGTTGCCGGAGACGGCTACCGTGGCCGACGCCATGGCCGCGCTCGCCGGCAAGGCAGAAGTGCTGGAAAGCCTGAATACCATCTTCCTGGTGGATGGCGAGGAGCGACTGAGCGCCACCGTGCCGCTGGCCCGTTTGTTTCGCGCCGCCGGCACGACGCCGCTGAGGGAGCTGGCGGCCGAAACGCTCATTAAGGTGGACGACGGCGAGGACCAGGACCGCATCACCGAGTTGTTCGACAAGTACAATCTGCTGGCTTTGCCGGTGGTGGACGAGGACGGCAGGCTGTCGGGCGTGATCACCGCCGACGAGATCATTTCCGTCCTGCGGCACAAGTGAGGAATGCAAACCGAGACCCCGCGGGGGATCAAGCGATTTCGAAATCAGTTCCTGGTCTTTCTGGCCGTTCTTGGTCCAGGGCTCATCACCGCCAACGTCGATAACGACGCCGGCGGCATCCTCACTTATTCGCAGGCCGGCGCGAAGTACGGCTATCTGCCGCTGTGGACGCTGATCCCCATCACCGTCCTGCTCATCGTCACCCAGGAGATGAGCTCGCGCATGGGCGCGGTCACTGGCAAGGGCCTCTCGGACCTGATCCGCGAGGAGTTCGGCCTGCGCACCACGTTCTTCATGATGGCGGCGCTGGTGATCGCCAACTTCACCAACATCATCGCCGAGTTCTCCGGCATCGCCATTTCGCTGGAGTTGTTTCACATCTCCCGTTACGTGTCGGTGCCCATCTGCGCCTTCGCCGTCTGGTGGCTGGTAGTGAAAGGCAACTATCGCAGCGTCGAGAAGATATTCCTGGTGGCCTGCACGCTGTATGTCACCTACATCATTTCCGGTGTTCTGGTGCGTCCGGACTGGAAGCAGGCGCTCATCTACAGCGTCAAGCCCAGCCTGGCCTTCGACACCGGTTACCTGTTCATGCTGATCGGCATGGTGGGCACTTCCATCTCGCCGTGGATGCAGTTCTATCTGCAATCGGCGGTGGTGGAGAAGGGGATCACCGCGAAGGAATACATTCAGTCGCGGCTGGAGGTGATCATCGGCTGCATCCTCACCGACGTGGTGGCGTTCTTCATCATCGTGGCCTGCGCGGGCACCATCTGGAAGTTCCAGCCGCGCGACATCGAATCGGCCGCCGATGCCGCGCTGGCGCTCAAACCGTTCGGCCAGTACGCCTGGCTGCTGTTCAGCGCGGGCCTGTTCAACGCTTCGTTTTTCGCCGCGTGCATCCTGCCGCTGTCCACCGTGTACACCGTGTGCGAGGGCATGGGCTTCGAATCGGGGCTGGACAAGCGCTTCCATGAGGCCAAGGTCTTCTACTGGCTGTATACGTTCCTGATAGTGGCCGGCGCGCTGGTGATCCTGACCCCCAATTTCTCGCTCATCTGGATGACCCTGCTCTCGCAGGCCATCAACGGCGCCCTGCTGCCCTTCGTGCTCATCTACATGATCAAGCTGGTGAACAACAAGCGCCTCATGAAGGAGTGGACCAATTCGACGCTGTACAACGGCATCACGTGGCTCTCGGTGATCCTCATGATCGGCCTGACGGTGGCGCTGATCGCCATCTCGCTCAAGGATCTGTGGAGCTGACGTGCCCATCTGGCAGGTGATCGTTCTTGCCATTGTCGGTGTCGAGTTCCGCGCACATAGTTGGCCGAGAAGCTGCTGCTGGTCATGCTTCACGCGGGCATGATGGTCGCGGTGACTGCCGTGCCGCGTTTGCCGGAGTCGTCGCGTGTCCCCGCTCACTCGATCGTCGCCGTTTTCGTCACCACCGTCAGGCCGCGCTCGGCTTCCTTCACGGTCAAGGTGGCGCGCACGCCGGCGGAAGTCGCCAGCGACGTCTCCAGATCCCGCGTCTCCTGGTGGTTCAGCACAAACGGCACGGGGTGCATTACCAGGCGCTCCGGCCCCGCCGTGACTTCGACGTCCAGGGGAACGGTGGCGCGTTCGCCATCGTTTTTCACATGGACCTTGATCCGCACCACCGCCGGGCTGGTGCGTTGAATCGTGATATCGGCACTGAGGTGCGGGCTGATCTTCGCGCGGTCGCACGCCGCGCCAAGCGCAATCAGCAGGACCGTCGGCAGTACAAGCAGAGTGGTTCTCATGGTTGTTCGGTGCTCTCGCTTACTTGCGCGCGCAGCCTGGCGTGGGCCACGCGAATCTCCACCGTGCCGTCCGGCGGCGCGTCGGCGCTGTGTTTCACCACGCGGCCGCGTTCATTCCGCACGATGGCGTAACCGCGCTCCAGCACCCGCAGCGGGCTCAATTGCGTCAGATGGGCGTTGAGCGTCTCCAGACGCCTTCCGGCCAGCGCCGCCCGCGTTTGCCAGACGTGGACAGCGGCCGCCTCGGCCATGTGCAGCCTGCGGCGAACGTCTCCGAAGCGGACCCGCAGGTCCAGACCGCGCAGCCGGACCGCCTGTTCGTCCAGCCGGCGGCGGCGCGCGTCAAGGCCGCGTTGTATCGCGTCGCGAATGCGATAGTCCATTTCGTCCACGCGCTGCTGCGCCCGTCCGATGCGGCGGTGCAACGCGGCGCTGGCTCGTTCCACGCCGCGCTGGTGCAGATCGCGCGCGGCCATTGCCAGACGGTAGCGCGCGCGTTGCGTCAGCTTGTGCTCCGCCCCCGCGATCTGCTCCAGGATCTCTTGCCCGGTGCGCACCGCGAGCTCGGCGGCGGCGGAGGGGGTGGGCGCCCGCAGGTCGGCCACGAAGTCCGCGATGGTGAAGTCGGTCTCGTGTCCAATGGCCGAGATCACCGGCACGGCGCAGTTGGCGATGGCCCGCGCCACCGCCTCTTCGTTGAACGTCCACAGATCCTCAATGGACCCGCCGCCGCGCGCCACGATCACCACCTGCGCCCACTCCGAGCGGCTGAAATACTCCAGACCCTGGCAGACCTGTTCGGCCGACCCCTCGCCTTGCACCAGCGCCGGCCAGAGGCGGATATGCAGCCCCGGAAACCGGCGCAACAGGACGTTGAGCAGGTCCTGAATCACCGCGCCGCCCGGCGACGTGACAATGCCGATGCGCGCCGGCAGCTTCGGCAGCGGCCGCTTGCGCGAGGCTTCGAACAGACCCTCGGCCGCCAGCTTCTTCTTCAACTGCTCGAAGGCGAGCTGGAGCGCGCCATGGCCCTGCGGCTCGATGGACTCGGCGATGAGCTGATACTGCCCGCGCGCTTCATAGACGTCGATGCTGCCCCTCACCAGCGCCGCCACCCCATCCTGCGGTTTGAAGCGAAGGTAACGCATGGCGCCGCGGAAGCACACGCACTGAATCTGCGATTCTTCGTCCTTCAGCGTGAAGTAGCAGTGGCCGCTGGCGGCGGTGCGGCACCCGGAGATTTCGCCGGCCACCCGGATGTCCGTGAACTCGCCCGCCAGCAGGCCGCGAATGCGCCCGCTCAGCTCGGAAACCGTGTAGGTTTTCCGCTGGGGCTCGAACGAAATGGCTATCTGCTCCATGCCGGAAGTACCAGTGTGCCAGAGAAACGCCGATGGTATCCTGTTCAGGTGATTCGCCTGTTCGCGGGCCTGCTTTTGTGTGCCGCCGCCGCAGCGCAGGACAGCTCGGGTGTTCCCGCCGACATTCAGGCCACCGTTGACCGCATCCGCTCGGAGATGCGCCTTCCCGACGCCACGCCCGCCCCCGCCGCGGCCGAACCGCCGCGCCAAGCCGCGCCACCGATCGCTCCCGAGGAGCTGGAAGCCGATTCCGAAGACAGCGCCATCCTGTTGCGCACCATGCGCACCATCACCGTGGACGATCTGCTGACGTCAGCCGCCCTGCGCGATGCCGCCGAGCAGGATGCCCGCGACATGCTGGACGCCGCCCAGCGCATGGCCGAGCGCGCGGACAGACGGGCCGAACGGATGGACGATCTGGCGGCTCAGGGGGCCGTTCCCGCCGATGCCGCGGCCAGCGCCCGCGAAGAGGCGGCCCGCCGCCATAATACTCTCGATCTGGCCACCGACCGGGCGGCCATGCTCTCGGAACTGATCGAGATGGCCCGCGCCGACGACAGCGCACCGGGCGGCGCGCGCCGTACGAGCTACGGCACGTTGCGCTATGACGGCTCGGGCCGGCTGATCCGGCCCGCCGAAGTGGCCACGCTGTCGGCGTCGTTTCAAAAGAGGTTCTCGAAGCCGCTCCCCATCAGCGCCTGGGGAGAAACCGCCATGCACGCGATGCTCGGCTTCGACCATCACGGGCGTGTGGATGTGGCCGTCGGCCCCGACAGTCCCGAAGGACTCTGGATTCGCGCCTGGCTGGAGCGCGCGCACATCCCCTACTACGGTTTTCGCACCGCCCTGCTGGGCCGCTCCACCGGCCCGCACATCCACATCGGGCCCGGCTCGCTGCGCGTGCGGGCGTTCAGCCGGAGCACCGTGCGGCGTCCGGCGGCAGACTGACGGCTTGCAAGGTCTAATCGCCGGGTGGCTCGCGCACGGCTTCCGGCATCACCTGCACGGCCACTACCACGGGCTCCGCGGTCTGGCTGCGCAGTCTCTGGGCGAGCCGCTGGAGGAAGGAGCCCGTCTCCCGGATGCTGTCGCGCAGGTCCTCGAGGGTGGCGCTCAGTTCTTCGACACGGCCCGCCGCCGGGGATGCCGCATCCGCGTGCTGGCCGCTCGCCCAGGCAGCAGGCTGCGCCGCGAGACGGTTCCCGCGGCCGGGCTGCTCGCGGGCACCGGGATTCTCGTTCCGCGCGCCCAGCAATTCGCGCACTTCATCGAATCGCCGCGCGAGGTCCAGGCTCATGGCCTGTCTCTGTTCCAGGTCCTGTCTGCCAAGGTCGAAGTGGCGCGACCACGCGTCGCTCAGTTCGCCGCGTAATGTCTCCAGCGTCGCGCCCCACTGGTGCGCCGCCGCCTCCAGCTTCCCCGGCTGTTCGGCCCCCGCCTCGGCCGCCTTCTGCGTCAAACCATCCAGCGCGCGCCGCAGATCGGCCAGCGCACCGATGAGCGCCTCTTCGCGCGCGGCCGGAGCGTCGGCCGGCTGCTCCTCCACCGGTTGCATGAGCGGCAGCAGGCGCACGCGGCAAAAGTCTTCGATGGCCCGCAGGAGGGTCTTTTCCTTCTCCATCACCCACGTGAGGGCCACCATCACCACCAGGCTCAGCACAAGAGCCAGCAGAGCGGTGTCGAAGGAACCCGCCAGGCTGGAAGTAGTTCTGGCCAGCGCGGCTCTGATGGCGTCCAGTTGTTGCGGCGGCACGGGAGAGAGCGCGGCCTGCTGGAGTGTCTGCCGAATGCCCATCACGGTGCCGGCGAAGCCCAGAATGGGGATGGCGTACAGGAACATTCGCACCGGGGCGTGACCGGCTTCCAGCTCCGCCAGCGCGGCATCGGCGGCCATCGCCAGTTCCTCGGCGGCCGCGGCTGCACTGTGCGAGGACCGAAAGCGCGCGATTGCCTTCTCCATCCGGAGCGCCAGCAGGCCGTCACCATACCGCTCGGCGGCCGCCTGCGCGGCGTCAATCACCTCGCTGGCGCCCTCCTCGCTCGTCAGCGACGCGGACGGCGGAATAGACGTGGCGGAGATCGAGCGCTCGCGGTTGATCGCTTTCCACCAGTCCGCCAGCAGGCCCGCCAGCGACCAGAACGTCAGCAGCAGGCAGACGTACAAGGCCCAGCGGCTGACCGAGTGCTCGGGGTATGCGAACCCGGCGGGAAACGGCCCGCGCAGCAGGATGAGGGCCAGACAGAAGAACGCCGAGAGCAGCACCGCCGCAGCCGCCTGCATCAACAGCCGCGCGGGCCGCCCCCCGGGCAAGGCGCCTCTCCGCTCGATTCTGAGTTTACTTCTCAACGCTACCTTCCCAACTTATTGGCGATGGAACTGGCCAGGTCCGGCCGCACCCGGATGTGCAATTCCACGCGGCGGTTCTCCGGGCTGTCCATCTCCTGGCGGTTCAGCGGATGCGCGTCGCCCCGGCCGGTGGCCGAGAGCAGATCCAGAAAACACGCGCGGTCTTGTCCCAGAATATTCAGGCTCTCGGAAACCACCGCCATCGAGCGCTGCTGGCTCAGGATCAGGTTCTCCTGCTTGTCGGTCCTCTCGTTGCCGGTGCCGAAGCCTTTCTGGTCCGAATGCCCTTCCACGACGATCGTATCGACGTACTTTCTGACGTCGTCCCGGCAGAGCGCCGAAGCCAGTCCGGGGATGGTGCTGCGCAGGTAGGCTTTGCCTTCCGCCGAGAGGTCGGCTCCGCCCTGTTCGGCCTTCGCCTCCTTGAAACTCATCAACGCCTGCGGAACCACCACGACAATGACGTCGCCATCCTGGCGCATCTTCTCGCCCGAATTAAAAACGCGCGCGGCGTTCAGACGGCGGGCGACGTACTCCACGGTGCGTCCCGTCCGTGCCGCCTGGCTGTTCAGTTTCGCCACCAACAGCAGGATGAAGATCACCATCAGAGACGTCATCAGGTCCGTCAGCGAGCTGGAGAGGTGGTCGCCGGGCGTGGAGCGCTTCATTGCCGCAACCGCCGGATGCCGTTGTTCAGGGTGTCGCTCAGCGCTTCCAGGCGGTCTGAAAACTGTTCGACGTCGCTGGCCAGCGCGGCCGCCATCCGCGGCACGGACTGGTTGGCGACGGTGACCATGTTCAGAAACGCGGCGATCTTCGCGTTCATGCTCTCCAGCGCCGCGCTCTGGCGGGCCGCCAGAACCTGCACGTCCAACTGAACGCGCGTGGCGGTGATAGCCGGGATCAGGTGGGCAACGGCTTCCAGAAGATCTTCGTAAGCGTTCGACAGCCGTCTCTCGCACCACTTGCGCTCGACCAGCAGGAACGCGATGCTGAGCGCCAGACCGATGATGGAGGATACGAACTTCGCCGCCAGTCCCTCAATCAACTCCTTGATCCCGACCACGGTTTCCGTCCCGTTGGCCACGCTGACATGCAGGCCGGTCAGGGCCACGAGAATGGAAATGAACGTCAGCATGAGTCCCAGACCGGTCAGGATGCCCGGCACGGCCTGATAGAACGAGCCATGGTAATAACGCTCGGAAACGCTTTCCTCGCGCAGGATTTCGCGCGGCGATGCCCCCAGATAGCAGCCCTCCACCCCGTCGACACTGACATACGTCACGATGTTTTCATCGAGGCCGAGCCACCAGGTCCGGCAAGGCTCCGGCAGCGCCCGGCAGCGTCCGCGCACCTCATCGAGGAACGCCGGATCCAAGCCGCGGCCCCGCTCGGTTCCGGCCGCCAGCGCGAAAGAACGCAGCACGGATCCCAGTGTCCCTAGCGCGCGATAAGCACGCGAGGACTGCTGCGACATCCTGACCAGCAGAACGCAAAACAGCGCGAAGAGCCCCGCGCAGGCTACCAGAATCGGCGTTGGGATGGCGATCATGCGGTCAGAACCCTGAACGGTTTATCCTGTCTAAGGTAGCACACGTGTATGAATCGATGAACATGTCCCGGCCATCCCGCCGGCAGTTGCCAACCGCCGGGCACGACGCCATCCTGTCCCCGACGGGTTGGGCGCCGCTGGCCATGGTGCTGGCCGCTGTGCTGGTGCTCGCCGCGTGCGTCGGCACGATGGGATTCGCGCTGCTGAGAGTTCTCTCGCCGGCGTTCACGCAAGAGACTTTGCGGCATGCGCCGCCGCCTGCTGTGCGCCCGGAGCCAGACCCGCGCGCGGAGATGATGGCGCGGCAGCGCGAACTGGCCTCGCTGGACAAGGAGTTGCGCGACGCGCGCCAGCGCATTCAGGTGCTGGAGCGGGAGGTGCAGCCGGGCCCCCAGCACATCCTTGTGCTCAACCGGCAGCAGGACGAACTGACCCGCCTGATCGAACAGCGGCGGGCATCGCTGCGCGACTATGAAGAGGCGGCCCGCCGTCAGGCCGCGCAACAGGAGGCGGCGCGGCAGCGGATCGAGCGCCTGCGGGCCGAGGCCGCTGAGCTGGAGCGCCGTATCGCCGCACTGAAAGCGAGCGTCGGGCAGGCGCAGGAGGCGCGCAGCGCGCGGGCGGCGGCGGAAACCCGTTCGCCTCAATTGGTGGAGTGTGTGCGTGGCGCCGTGGTCCTCCAGCCGCAGCACACCCGCATCCCCGTTGCGGCCCTGCGCGGCGGTGCATTCGTCTCCGCGGTGAGGGGCCGCGGAGGCGTGAACTTCCTGGTGCGGCCGGATGGACTGGACAGTTTCCTGGCGGCACGCGCCATCGCGCGCGCGGCGGGCGTCACCACCCTGGGCTACGAACCGGTTCTCTCCGGGAGCCACCCATGAAGCTGCGCCGAGCGGCGTTACCGGACCCCTTGCTGTTGTTTCTCGTCGCGCTCATCGGCGGGACACTGTGGCTGCTGGCCCCGGTCCCGGATGCCGCGGCGCTGCTGCGTCCGGACTCCCCGGCCGCTGCTGTCCCTCCTCCGCCGCCACGCGCACAACCCCCACAACCGCGCAGCATGCCCAACCCGGCGGACCTGCGTGCGGAACTGGAAGCGGCCGAGAAGGCCATGCGCGAGCGCGCCGCGGCGCTGGACGCGCAGAACGCCGAGATCGAAATGCTGCAGCGCCGGGTGGATGCTCTTCGCGCCCAACTCGAGGCCCTCCAGGCGCGGCCCGCTTCCACGGCGCCGGCAGCCAGCCCTTCCGACGAAGAAAGCCGGATGGAGAATCTGGTGAAAGAGCGCCAGGTGGAGATAGCCCACCTTGAATCCGAGCTGGCGAGCCTGACCGCGCCGGCTGTGCCGGTGCCCGATACCAGGCGCATTCCACGCGCGGTCGGCGCCTCACAGAAGCTCCCCCTGCTGGTGGATCTGAGCGGCAACCGAATCGCGCCCGTGAACGGGGAGTTCTTTCGCTTTCCCATGTTCCCGGTCTCTTCCAGGATTGTGGCTACGCGCAAAAAGCCGGGGGAGACCATCGCGGAAGCGCGTGCGCCAAACAGCCAGTTTGCGCGGTTCCTGTCGAAAATCCACTCCGGCAGGGAGTACGTCTCGTGCCTGCTGAACGGCGATTCCTTCGAGGCCTACTATGCCGTGCGCGACATGGCCGCCCGCGCGGGCGTAGACATTGCCTGGGAGCCGGCCGATACCAGCAGCGGAAAGATCGCCATCCAGCCGGTGCGGCTGGTGTCGAAACCACCGCGCAATGCGGTGCCGTTGCCCGACATTATGCGGCCGGGCGCCGGGGGACACTGAGCTTTCGGCAGCTCCGCCGGTCCGCACATCCAGGCTCTGGCGGCGCACCGTGTGACGGCCGACGGCGTTTCAAGGACGGCGGCAGAGGACGAGGGTACAGGCGAGGTTGACGCGCATCATCCCTGGATGCTGCAGCGAGCGGGGAGTATAGCTTCATCACAAAGCAACGCACCACCGCGCTTCAACCCAACGTTTGCGTTCGGCCATGCTGGCCCTCCACCGGCCCGAACATCGACATCGGGCCTGGTTCGGTGCGCCTGCGGACGCTCAGCCGGCGCACTTTGCCGCGCCCGACGGTTGACTGACGGTCTTCCGGAGCAATCCGGACTCTACCATCTGTGTTTGATTCGTTCCTGTTGAGAGTTTCCCAATCGATACGGGGATGAACCTCCCCGGCTTCGAAGTGCAGAGACTCCGCATCGAGAACGTTCTCACGGAGTTCTTCGCACGTCTCGGCTTCGGTGAAGATGGCGCGGCGGAGTGCGCGGGCACGAAGATCAGCTCCATTTCTCGGAGTTGCGGGTCCCAAGTGGGGCTTGACGTTTACGTCATCGTTGCTAGACTCAGGGCTGGTGGGTATCGCCCTATTGGGTGAGTTATGAGATTGACACGCGTCTGCGCGAGAAACTTCAAGAGCTTCCGGCACCTGGACATTCAGCTCGACAGCCTGAATGTCTTGATCGGGGCTAATGCTTCTGGCAAATCTAACTTTGTCCAGCTTTTCACCTTTGTTCGCGACATTGTCGAGAGCGGGCTGGACAACGCGATTTCGATTCAGGGCGGCGCGCAATACCTGCGCAATGTTAACTGCGAGACGGACCACAAGCTCACGATTGAATTGTCAATCAGACCCGACCGTGACGATCCGATGGCCAAGGCCACTCCCTTCTCTAACAGCCGAATGCTTGGATTAGTGTATCGCTTCTCTCTCGCATTTAGGGACGGACGGCACGTGTCCGTTGCCGAGGACGAACTTCAGATGGAGCTGGAGCATGGCGACGTTGTGCCGAGACTCACTACCTTCACGCTCAAGCGAGCACATGATAAGTATGAGATCGAACCCGCTCGTGGGATCGAGGACGCTAATCTGCTGGGCCGGTTTCTACTGGATTCCGTGAACTCCCGCCCAGAAGACCCGCGCCAACCGACCCTTTTGATTGAGCACGAGGCCGTCCGCTCGATGCGAGCGCTCAACGGTCTGAAATCGATCGCGGCGTACGATATCGATCCGAAGGGACCAAAGGCCGGTGCGTTCTTTGTCAAGAGTGAGCTGGAACCGAATGCGGATAACCTTGCGATCGCCCTTTCCAGGATCCTCTCTGAAGACCAGAATCGTCGAAAGCTGCTAAACCTGTTGAGCGACGTCCTGCCTTTCGCCGATGGGTTGGATACCCAACAGATGCAGGACAGTACACTTTTCTTCAACATGCGCGAGAAGTTCGCTCGCGAGCCGATGCCGGCGTCTTTCCTGTCCGATGGCACGATCGATATCGTAGCCCTCATTGTAATTCTCTACTTCGAGCGCAAATCCTTCGTTATTATTGAGGAGCCGGAACGAAACTTGCACCCTTCGCTCATCTCCAGACTGGTCGAGTTGTTCAAGGACGCCTCCAGGCTCAAACAAATAGTCGTCAGCACTCACAACCCGGAAATCGTGCGGTATGCGGAGCCGGGGCAACTGATCCTGATATCGCGCGATGCTTCCGGCTCATCCCACGCCGAACGGCCAGCCGACAAGGCGCAGGTTCAGCGGTTTCTTAGCGAAGAAATCAGCATGCACGAACTCTACGTCCAGAATCTGCTTGAGGCGTAGCTCATGGCGACGAGGCTGGTGATCTGGGTGGAAGGCGACAGGGACAGGCGCTTTGTTGACGCCGTGATAAAGCCTCGCTGGAGTCGGCGTACACTCAAGTGCTTGTCAAAGAGTATCGCCAGCAAAAGACCGGCTTCGTCAATCGCCTGATGCGCGCCATGTCACACGAGGGCTTCGACCGTCTGTTCATAGCGGACATCAACTCTGCGCCGTGTGTCACCAGCCGCAAAGAGAAGGTGAACGAGCGCTATCACGGGCTTGGGGACCGGGAGATTATCGTCGTCTCAAGAGAGATTGAGAGCTGGTATCTCGCCGGGCTTACTGCCGACGGCGCAGCCGCGCTCAGTGTCACGGTCCCGGCATCCACAGACCGTCTGACCAAAGAGGACCTGGACCGGCTGAGACCGCCGCAATTCGACTCGGAACTCGACTTCCTGCTGGAACTTCTCAAGTACTTCGATGGGACGACGGCTTGCAAACGTAACCAGTCCTTTGCGTACTTTCACCGCATGCTCCCCTGACCCGCCCCCTCGTGCATCCTTACAGTGTGAACCCGTTTCAGATCGTGAACGCGCCGCAGGCGCGCGGCCCGTTGTGCGCATAACCGCCATCGGACAAGCGGATGCTCATGCGGCGGCCCAAACCTTTGCCGAGCGGCCACAGCGCGTCGTCGTTTGAGCCGGGACCGGTCGAGAAGGAGAGTCTTCCGTGAGCGCGTCGCGGTTGCGGGAGGTTGCTACCGAAGCTCCGCTCCAACCTGACGTTCGATGGAGCCTCCTTCGCGTGAATGCCGCCGCCGTTGCCCGTCTGCTCCGCCTGAGAACTCGCCTCCCACTCCCGCACTAATCGGTATCGGAAGTACACACCAGATGGCCCGTATCCCGGCTCTGCTTCTGCTCTTCGCGGGACTCGTTGCCGCGCAGGCGCCCGATCCGGTCTGGGCGGCGCTCGACAGCGCCTACCGTGCGCTGAATGCACGCGATTACGACACCGCCATTGCCGACTTTCAGAAGGCCGCCGCGCTGGCGCCCACCCGTCCCGCGATCCACAAGGACCTGGCGTACACCCTGCTCAAGGTGGGCGATAACGAGGCCGCGCGCGACCAGTTCGGCGAGGCCATGCGCCTCGATCCCGCCGACGATCACGCCGCCCTCGAATACGCGTTTCTTTGTTACGAGACGAAGGAGCAGGCCGAGGCGCGGCGCATCTTCGATCGCATCCGCCGCACCGGCGACGCCACGGCCGAACAGGCCTTCCAGAATATCGACCGCCCGCTGCAGGAGGGCATTGCGCGCTGGAGCAAGGCGCTCGAATCGGAGCCCGGCAACTTCAGCGCGCATCGCGAGCTGGCCACGCTGGCCGAGCAGCGCGACGAGCTGAAGCTGGCCGCCGAGCACTACGAGAAAGCCTGGCGCATCAAGCCCGGCGAGCGGGAGCTGCTGCTGGACATGGGGCGCGTCTGGCAGAAGCTGGGCGCAACGGAGAAAGCCCAGGCCGCCCTGCTGGCCGCATCGCGTGGTGCACAACCTCGCGTCCGGGAACGCGCCACTGAGCTGTTGCCCGCGCGATATCCCTACGTCAACGAGTTTCGAAAGGCCCTGGAGCTGGACCCCGCCAACATCGAGCTGCGCCGCGAGCTGGCCTACCTGTATCTGGAAATGGGGAACGGGACCGAGGCCGACCGGCAATTCGAGCTGCTGCACCAGCAGGCCCCGGACGACCGCCTCTCCACCGCCCAGCTCGGATTGCTGAAGCTCGGCCGCGGCGATGAAGCCGGGGCGCGCCCGCTGCTCGAATCGGTTCTCAAGGGCGAAGACGACGACCTGGCCGACCGTGTCCGGTCCGCGCTGAAGTACCCGCAGACTCTGAAACACCGCGGCGAAACGCCACAGCGCCAGGTGGCCGGAGAGGCCAAAGCGCTCGCCGACAAAAGTTACGCCGCCGGCTACATGAAAGACGCGCTGAAGTACTACACGATCGCGCACGAAACCGACCCGGTGGACTTCACGGTGATGCTGAAGCTCGCCTGGGCCTACAACATCCTGCACGACGATCCGGAAGCTGAGCGCTGGTTCCGGCTGGCGCGGCAAAGTCCCGATCCCGATGAGGCGAAGCAGGCCAGTCAGGCCTTCCAAAACCTCGAGACCGCCAATGAGCGCTTCCAGACCACGGTGTGGGTGTTTCCGTTCTTCTCCACGCGCTGGCACGACCTGTTTGCCTATGGCCAGGCAAAGACGCAAATGCAGATCGGGTCTTTGCCGGTCAGCGCGTACGTCTCCACGCGCTTTGACGGCGATACGAATGTCACCACCGGCCCCGTAGCCGGCGGCATGACGCAACCGCAATACCTCTCGGAAGACTCCTTCATCCTGGCGTTCGGTCTGGCCAGCCATCCCTGGCACGGTATGACGGCCTGGGGCGAAGCGGGTGAAGCCATCAAGTACCTCGACAGCCGGCACGACGTCGGCTCCATGATCCCCGATTACCGGGGCGGCCTGTCGTGGGCGCGGGCGTTCGGGCACGCCGCGGCCGGCGGCCATGGCCGGTTCTCCGAAACCAACGACGACCTCGTTTTTGTCAGCCGCTTCGCCGACGATCTGATGGTGTACTCACAGAATCGCGCCGGCTTCGGCCTGGGCAAAGTGCAGTTCTACTGGAACGGCAACATTACCACCGACAGCCAGCGCCTGTACTGGGCGAATACTGTCGAAACGGGTCCGGGCCTGCGCTTCCACGTGCCCCAGACACCCCGGACCCTCCTGTTCTCTCTGAACGGGCTGCGCGGCGCGTATCTCACCAATGTGGACAACCCGCGCCGCCCGAACTATTTCGACGTCCGGGCCGGGTTCTGGTATGCGTTCGCGCATTAATTCGTGGCTGGTTCCTTTTCTTTTCCTGGCTGCCTGCGCGCGGGCGGGATTTCTGCCGGTGTCCTTCACCATCGACGGCGACGAGCCCGGCCCCTGGCCGCAGATTCTCTCCTCGGTTGGTTTCTCCGGCGGGCGCGGTCTTCCCGCGGGCATTTTTGTAGTGCGGGCGGGCGGCACGCCGGCGCCGGAGCTACTGGACCGCGTGCGCGCAGGCGGCTTTGCCATCCTCGAAGGGGAATCGGGCATGGCCGCGAAACTCGGCTTTGTCGCCACGAAGAAGCACGTAGTGGTGCGCAGCATTGTCGACCGCCGCGCGCCGAAGCTTTCCATCGTCTGGGAGAAAGAACTCGATCTGCCCGTTTTCGCGGTGCCCAAAGACGCGCAGGTATTCGCCGAAGAGCGCTGGCAGCACGCGCCGCTGATGGCCGGCATGAAGGTGGGCGGCGGCGCGGTGTTGTGGGTGGCCAGTTCTCCCGGCCAGCAGGGGTACGAGCGCTACCCCTATCTTCTGCAGGCGCTGTGCGATCTGGGTTTGCAACCGCCCGTCCGCTCCTCCCGCCTCTGGGCCTTTTTCGATTCCGCGTATCGCAGCCGCGCCGACCCCGACTACCTGGCCGCCCGCTGGCGCAAGGCGGGAATCGGGGCGTTGCAGGTGGCCGGCTGGCACACCTTCGAGCGCGAACCGCAAGCCGACGAATACCTGCGAAATCTGATCGCCGCCTGCCATCGTCACGCCATTCTCGTGTACGTCTGGCTGGAGCTGCCGCACGTCAGCGAGAAGTTCTGGAACGCCCATCCGGAATGGCGCGAGAAGACCGCCCTCCTGCAGGATGCCCAGCTCGACTGGCGCAAGCTCATGAACCTTCGCAACCCGGCGGCGTTCGAAGCGGTCCGTGATGGGGTTCGCGACCTGATCGGCGCGTTCGACTGGGACGGCGTGAACGTGGCCGAGCTGTACTTTGAATCGCTCGAAGGCGCGGCCAACCCGGCGCGCTTCACCCCCATGAACGACGATATTCGCCGGGAGTTCCGGGAAGCGGGCGGCTTCGATCCGCTGGAGCTGTTCGCCGCCGCGCCGCCCAACGAAGCGCGCCTTCGCGCATTTCTCGACTATCGGGCCGGCCTCGCGCGCCGCATGCAGCAGCAGTGGATCGAAGAGTTGGAGAGTATCCGCCGCAGCCGGCCGAATCTCGATCTGGTGCTCACCCATGTGGACGACCGCTTCGATACGCGCATGCGCGATCTCATCGGCGCCGACGCCGCCCGCGCCCTGCCCCTTGCCGAGCAACACGACGTGACGTTTCTGATCGAAGATCCCGCCACCATCTGGAACCTGGGTCCGCAGCGCTATCCGCAGATCGCCGAGCGGTACCGGCCCATCGCCAAACGCCCCGACAAGCTGGCCATCGACATCAACATCGTCGAGCGGTATCAGGATGTCTATCCGACGAAGCAGCAGACCGGCGTCGAACTGTTTCAGCTTGTGCACCTGGCCGCAATGTCGTTCCCGCGCGTCGCTCTGTATTTCGAGAACTCCATCCTGCCGCCCGATCTCGCTTTGCTATCGGCCGCGGCGGCCGCGCCGGACATGATCGCGCGCTCCGAAGGCAAGCTGGTGGTGGAATCGAAGCAGGCGCTGGGCGTTGCCTGGGACGGCCCGGCGCTGGTGAACGGGAAGCCGTGGCCGGTGCGTGACGATGCCACGCTGTGGCTGCCGCCCGGCGCGCACGCCATCGAGCCGGCTGCCCACGACGCCACGTGGCGCGTACTGGACTTCAACGGCACGCTACGCTCGGCCACCCGGACCCGCTCCGGCGTGGAACTGGCCTACGAGAGCGCCGCGCGCGCCATTGCCGTGCTGAACTTCGCGCCGGCTCACGTTGAAGTGGACGGCGTTCCAGTAACGCCCGAGGTGACCGGCGCGGGAAATCGGTTCGAGCTGATTCTTCCACGCGGCCAGCACCTGGTGGTGCTGAACGGCACGTAATCCGCTCGAACAAGGTCCCGCGCATTGCCCCAGAGACACCCTTGTGGGGCGGGCCCTCGGCCCAATGGCACTTAACTTTTGAGCCTGTCTGGCAAGTGGTTGATTCTCTGAGTTTGTGGGGCGGGCAATCCTGCCCGCAGCCGGCTTTCAAGCCGGCCTGGCGCCGCGTGGAA